>JEMX01000011.1:86234-86482 GCA_000585055.1 Candidatus Accumulibacter appositus | reverse complement strand
CAACAAGTGAAGACCGCTGCGGAACGGCAGCAACAAATCGAGCAACTCAGTCAGGCGAAGGCGGCGGCAGAGAAGCTCGCGGCAGAGCGTGCTCAGCAGGTAGAGCAAGCGAACAAGGCCAAGGCGGAACAAAGCCAACTCGCCAGTGAACGGCAAGCGCAACTTGAGAAACTGTCGGCGGATCGTGATCAACAAGTGAAGACCGCTGCGGAACGGCAGCAACAAATCGAGCAACTCAGTCAGGCGAA
>JEMX01000011.1:0-86183 GCA_000585055.1 Candidatus Accumulibacter appositus | reverse complement strand
CTCGCCAGTGAACGGCAAGCGCAACTTGAGAAACTGTCGGCGGATCGTGACCAACAAGTGAAAACCGCTGCGGAACGGCAGCAACAAATCGAGCAACTCAGTCAGGCGAAGGTGGCGGCAGAGAATCAGTCAGGCGAAGGTGGCGGCAGAGAAGCTCGCGGCAGAGCGTGCTCAGCAGATTGAGCAAGCGAACAAGGCCAAGGCGGAACAAAGCCAACTCGCCAGTGAACGGCAAGCGCAACTTGAGAAGCTGTCGGCGGATCGTGACCAACAAGTGAAGACCGCTGCGGAACGGCAGCAACAAATCGAGCAACTCAGTCAGGCGAAGGCGGTGGCAGAGAAGCTCGCGGCAGAGCGTGCTCAGCAGGTAGAGCAAGCGAACAAGGCCAAGGCGGAACAAAGCCAACTCGCGGGGGCGCGGCAAGCTCAAGTCGATGAGCTCGCTGTTGACCGCGATCGACAAAGCAAAACATTGGAGGAGTGTCAGCAGCAGGTTGCGCGACTCAGCGATGAGATAAAGGCTGCCGAGAGCCTAGCAGTCGAGAGCGCCAAACAGCTCGAGCTTGCACACAAAGCTAGAAACCAACAGGGAGAACTGTGTACCGAACAGCTTTCTCGCCTGCACCAGGCGCAACAAGAGAATAAGGAACTTCAGGAGCGTCAGCGCCTGATGAATGACGAACTGACCAAGGCAGAGGCCCAGATCGATCTGATCACGGATCTATTGTTACGCGAGCAGGGCATATGAATCCGTCGAGTACGCCACGCCGCAGAAAACCAAGTGCCTCGGCACAGCAACATCGGGTGTCGAAGGAGCGAACACTGGGGGAAGTCGGAACTTCCGCTGTGCAAAACGCCGGTGAAGAAAAAGAAAGTGTTTTCTGGGCCGCCCTGCAAGGTGATGACCTTCTCGAAAGAGCGAAACTTCAATGGCAGTTCGGTGACTGGGACGGCTTGATAGGGCTTGACCCGAGCCTACTGGCGAGGCATCCTGAACGCGAAAAGCTGGCTCTGCTTGTCGCGGCTGCCCATTTTCAGGTCAGCAAAGCATGTACGCGTTTCCAGTTCATGAGCCTAGCACCGGTAGCGGGTTGCGGAAAAAAACTCGTTAGCCAAGTGCTTGCGTCCGGGGTGCACAACAGCCTTGGCCGAGCAGCGCTAGTCGCCAGCGATGAGCGAAAAGCTATACGCCATTTTGAATGCGCTATTCGTCTGGTGACTCCAGCTGCCGATATCGCCCTCAGCGCACATGCCCGCATGGTAAAAGAAATGATAGCGCTCGGCCTGCTTCCTCAAGCGGGCCTCAATATCGACCAGCTTCGCCGGAAAGTAACTGGAGCCACTAGTACGCGCAATCAATGTGACGCGCATATCAAGGTCCTGGATATGGAAGTCGACCTGCTGCGCGAGCGCCTCTATTCCTTGAAGAAACAGCTCGACCAAGCTAAAAATATCGATTCAGTGCTTGTGTTTGGCAACGACACGAAATCGCAACTCCCCCTCCCGAAAATGCGTTCTGGGAACGTCGATCCTGCTATTAAGACCTACTACGGTCTAAACGGTCTTGACAGAAAACTAGAGGCCTACCTTGATTATGATGGCGGCTATTTTGTCGAGCTAGGCGCCAACGATGGGGTCAGTCAGTCAAATACCTGCTACTTCGAAAAAGAGCGCGGCTGGCGAGGGTTGTTGATCGAACCCGTCCTACACAACTTCCTCAAATGTAGAGCCAACCGGTCTCGCGAAAACGCATTCGCTTGCGTTGCCTGCGTATCGTTTTCCTACGATCAGAGCCACGTAAACCTGATCTACTCCAACCTAATGACCACCCCAACGGGTGTCGAGACGGATATCTCCGACCCACGATCACACGCGTATTCCGGTAAAATATATCTTCAGAGAGATGAATTGCCGGTAGAGATTATTGCGCCCGCGAAAACACTGACGACCCTTCTCTCCGACGCGAACGCTCCCCTCGTTATTGATCTGCTGTCGCTTGATGTGGAAGGCGCAGAGCTTGAAGTTTTAAAAGGAATAGACCACAAGCGTTACCGATTCAAATATGTATTGATCGAATGCCGGGATGAAAAAAGTCTTGCGGCATATATGAGTACGGTAGGCTACACGAGAGTGGATAAGCTAAGCAATCATGATTATCTTTTTTCTAGTCAGGCTTGACGAAGACAAGAGCGTTTTCTACGATAGCCGATCTTTCAATCGGCCGATGGTTAGTTGCAAATGCTTTTTTTAGTACACCAAAATGTTTGATCCAAAGGCGCGCCTAGATGAAGTTGATTTGGACCGTGTCGGGAGCTTGGATTTTGGCAAGCTTTATTGGTGGTCTGTCTGCTATCAGCCGACCAACTAAAAACATTTGGCCCATAATTGGGGGTTAGAAAAAATCATCCTAGTCGCCATTTGCATGTGGTTCCGGTGGGTCGCTAATTGGGATACGGGACTCGTCACTGCAGCTTGTGTGTTGGTCGGGGTCGGACTTTGGTTCGGAGAGGAGGAATACTATCTACCAGCCCGTTGAGTTGGATAGAGGTGTAGGTTCTAGGTCGTTCCGTATGAACCCGAAGACCTGCCACGATCGTGGCCGATATCCCCAGCATTTGCCGGCAGGGGTGCCTCAGTTCAGCACGCGGTCGAGAGCGGGCGGGGCCCGGCAACGCTTATCACAGTGTCAGACACGCGAGTACGCTCAATAGCTCGGGCCGGTTGCTGCTTTTCGGGGGTCGCTCCGGACCTTGTTTGCGTTCGGTAGCGAGCAACGTAATCGGCCGGCGAAGGGAAATTAGCCTCCGTGGGTGTGCCTTTTCACAATACAACACGAACTAATCGCATAGCGTCAGACGTTTTGCCGAATCGGATTTCAGATTTTTATTTAGGTGATATAAAGCAATGATGGTTTTTATTGTCACCCCATCGTTTAACGCGGTTTCAACTATCGATCGAACAATTCATAGTGTCATATCGCAATCGGGAGATTTCTCGCTTCGATACCACGTGCAGGATGGTGGCTCCAGTGACGGTACGATTGAAACATTGAAGCGATGGGCGTATCTGATCAAACAGGGTCTGCTTCCGCTGTCCTGTCATTCGGTCGAGTTTTCCTGGGAGTCCTGCCCGGACGGGGGAATGTATGACGCTATTGCTAAAGCTATTAAGGCGTTTAGCTGTGGTGCTGACGACTGGCTGACTTGGATAAATGCAGATGATGTCTTGCTACCCACCGCGCTTCCTTTGCTGTACAAGATCGACGCGGATCCAGTACTTTCAGGAAAAGTCCATTGGGTAACGGGTGCAGCCGCTACGTGTCGAGACGGTTGTCAAAATACCTACGTGGACCGCGTTCTGTGTTCTGAAGTTGTCGCGAAGGGTTTGGCAGACGGAACGCATTGGAGTTACGTCCAGCAAGAAGGCACTTTCTTCAGAGCAGGGGCATGGAATCTCGTCGGAGAAGGCAATGCGTTCGCGAGAATGCGGTTTGCGGGTGATTGGAACTTGTGGCGCCTACTCGCTAAGCATTACTCGCTCTATCAGTTCGATTACCCTACGGGAATGTTTTCGTCTCGACCAGGACAACTAAGCCAATCTGGAAAAGACATCTACGATCAGGAAATGTCCTCGGTCGCTGCAAAGGCCGGGCGACCCAATAGCTTGCGCGAGCTAGAAGGTAGGGATCTCAGGGCTTTTTATTTGCAGTGCAAAAACGATGTCCTTTCGCTGGCCGAGAAGCCTATCAAGGGCCATTTGGCTTACCGGCTTCAACGGATTTCACAGCTTGTCGGCGCGGAACAAAATTCTGCAATTCAAAATGTTAAAAGCGAGCCCGTTCTTAAGCCCCCTTTGGAAGGTACCGATAAAACGCGTATGGACGCCCCGAAGCCGTCAAGATATAGAAGTATTGTTAGCTATGATAGTGAGTGGCAGTTTCCAGCCATTACCGAGCAACACGCTTTTTGTAGCGCAAAGCGTTTACTTCCCGCTGTTGGCGGAGTGGTCTACTTTGCATTTCCATGGGCGACTCTGATCGACTTGTTGAATAGCAAAAAGGAGGATTCGAAGCGCTTGCAGGACGTTCTCAGGGAGGCGGGCGTTTTGTTGAGACCCGGGGAGCGTGTCGTGACAGTATGCCAGCATATCCATATGCTGCGCTACCAGAATATCTTTGCGGAGCTCGGTATTCACGAGGTTTTCTGGACTCATGCTGTAAAAAATCAGAGTGTGTTTCCAGAGTATCCAAAGATAAGAATATTTCCTTTTCCTCTGTACCCGGTTCAAGCCGTTGGCGAGGACGTCGATTTTAATCGGACGCGATCTATTTTGTACTCATTCGTTGGCGCAAAGGCTAATAAGTGGTATCTTACTTCATCGCGGAACTATATCTTGGACCTTTTGAGTGGAGACAAGCGAGGGTTGGTGATTGGTCGTGATACGTGGCATTATAATAGAGTAGTCTATGATCATCAGATCCACAAGAAGGCTACGGGCGAAGGCGAGCTCGTAGATAGTGTTGCGAGTAACGAGTTCAAGACGTTATTGAGAGACAGTATCTTTTCTCTTTGTCCTTCCGGGTCCGGTCCGAACTCGATTCGTCTATGGGAGTCGATCGGGTGCGGCACCATTCCGGTAATCCTTGCGGATACCTATCTTCCTCCAGGTGATTCTGCGCTCTGGGAGGAAGCGGCCGTTTTTTGCCTGGAAACCGAAAATGCCATTAAAGCTTTACCACAGAAACTCGAAGAACTGGCGGAGGACAAGGAGGCGTTGGCTCGCAAACAGCGCGCGCTAAAACAACTTTGGCTGCTTTATGGCCCCGATTGTTTTATTTACGATATTCAAAAACTTTTTTTGGAATTGGCGGAGCACTCTGCGTTGGATCGCAATTCCGCGCCGGTGATCTCTTTTGCGCGGCTTGTTGAGGAAGCACAGCGTATCAACGACTGCGCTGAGGTTTACCCGTACGAATTTGGAACCTTTATTTTGGGATGTGGTACGCGTGTCATGACCGATCCCGGTGGCTTCAAGGATCTCTACAGCAGCAATTTGGCGTTCCGGAAGGCGTTAGCCGTGGCGATTGAACGAGGGGATGAAAAACATAGGAAACTGATGTCGGATGTGCTGCGATTGAAGAAAGTCACGCTTGGTGAAAAGGTTGGTGTATGAAAGTCTTCCTCTTCGGCGCACACTCCAAACGCATTCCTCTTTCGTATCCAGCTTACAGAAAGCTAGCAGTTTCTGAAATTCATTTTGTCGATGACATTGAACGCGCGGATTGCGTTCTCGTCGGTTTTGTCAAAGACATAAGAGATTGTCATGAGAAGATATTTGATGTTAAAAAAAGAAACCCGGCGATCAGGGTTGTGGTGCTGTCCGAAGAGCCTCTTTGGGATACGTTGTGGAGTGGCGACTATTCGCAGCCCAAAGGGTTCAGTAGACTTGATGGAACAGTCTGCGAGTATGAGTTTTTGAATCACTTCACTACCGATATTTATCGCTTCGAAAAATTTCCATACTTTGTTACGACAAATGATGACTATTTTGTGCGGTATGCCACTCTCTTCCATAGAAACTCTTGTTTTGGCGCAGATGACATTCTGGAAGTTTGGAAGGGTGCGCCGATCAGACAGGCGTATTTTGCCGAAAAACGCGCTGGCGAGAAGTATGACATGTTGGATTCTGCGCTGGACGTAGTGGGTTTGTGTGGGTTCAGATCGGTAATTACCGAGGGGGCTGGTGAAGAAGGCGTGCTGCGCGTTGGGCAGGGCTGGGGTAATACAGTCCGGCGCCAGATGTTACCCGATTGGCATTTGGATAAGCTGTCCGCACTAGATAGGAAAGCATATATTGTCTGTGGGATTGAGAATACTCACCAGAGATATTACATTACAGAGAAGATTTTCGACGCATATGCCGTATTGGGTGTCCCGATTTACTATGCGAGCCCACAGCACGCTGTACATCGGTTAGTTCCCGAGGAGTCATATATTAATTTGTATGGGCTGACGGCAGATGAGGCAATAAGAAAGGTGAGAAATTTTAGGCCAGATCGACAGTTTGTCGACGCGTATCGCGAGGCCCAAGTTAGGCTGCGTACCCTTTTTTCGAGCCCGGTGGAGTTCTGGGAGGAGCGGAGGAAAGTGCTTGCCAAGATTTGCTGCAAACTCATTGGTCGCGCTGGGACTGGCCGTCAGGCGTGATTGCGGGAACGCTTGACGGGCCAGCGTGCTGAAATCGGAGCCACACTGTATAAGAGGACGCTTCCGAAGATTTTTGGATCATCTAGGCAGGTCTTTTGGGAGATGTCGTGCGATCAGAGCTGGTGCGTTGGTCAGGGGCACGGAAGTGTTGCAAGGTGACTTTTGGCGGGATGTCTGGGGGAGCGCTGGTCTAATCGGTTTTCTACGACAAGCGAGCCATTCCCTCCAAGAGTGCGGCAAGCTCGATTACCGATTAAAGCACTGCTTCCCTAGCGGAGAATCGTATCGACGCGACGGACCTTCTCACGTTCTGCGCGGACATCGGTTTACAAGCGAGGGAGTGGGGTGCCGCAGCTTTTTAGGTATATCGGTGACGCTCGGAGGGAGCATCTCTCGAGAAATGTCAATGGAAATAGTCGGGAAATGGACGTTTCCGATTCTACGGCTTCATCGGATTAAGTAATCGGCAGGTTTTTTGGGGTTGTGACGACTAATTTGGAGGGGCGATTTTTTATAAGCGCAAGTAAGCGTGTTCGTGGCTGCCGTGGACTTATTGCACAGATGATTATTTAAACAACGAGGATCATGGAGTGAAAATTGCGATTGCTGGAACCGGATATGTTGGACTCTCCAATGCCATGCTGTTGGCGCAGCACAATGAGGTGGTTGCGCTAGATATTGTGGCGGAGAGAGTCGCGATGTTGAACCGCAGGAAGTCTCCGATCGTTGATGTCGATATCGAGAGGTTTCTAGAGTTCAACGAGATTAGTTTTCGCGCCACAATGGATAAATCAGATGCGTATGCGGGGGCGGGGTTCGTCGTCATTGCTACACCTACCGATTATGATCCGGAGACCAACTACTTCAACACGAACTCGGTGGAGGCGGTTATCCGCGACGTGCTGGCTGTGTCCTCAACCGCGGTAATGGTTATCAAGTCTACGGTTCCTGTGGGATTTACGGAGCGAATTCGACGGGAGTTCGGTAGCAGTAGTATTATTTTTTCGCCGGAGTTTCTTCGCGAAGGCAGCGCCTTGCATGACAACCTGCACCCTTCTCGCATTATCATCGGGGAGAATTCTGAACGAGCGAGGACTTTTGCCGAGCTGTTGCTTCAGGGGGCTGTAAAGAAGGATGCACCGGTGCTGTATACCGGGTCGACCGAGGCGGAGGCGATCAAGCTTTTTGCCAATACGTATTTGGCAATGCGCGTTGCGTATTTCAACGAGCTTGACACATACGCTGAGGTTCATGGCCTGGATACGCGGCAAATTATTGGCGGTGTGGGATTGGATCCGCGTATAGGTAATCATTATCACAACCCGTCGTTTGGCTATGGTGGCTACTGTCTACCGAAAGACACTAAGCAGTTGCTCGCCAACTACGATGCGGTACCAAATAGCTTGGTACGTGCGATCGTGGAGTCTAATCGTACCCGAAAGGATTTTATCGCAGAGGCCATTCTGAAGCGGAATCCGGGGGTGGTTGGGGTTTATCGGTTGATAATGAAGGCAGGTTCGGACAACTTCCGTACTTCTTCGATCCAAGGCATAATGAAGCGGATCAAAGCCAAAGGTGTGGAGGTGGTTGTGTATGAGCCGGTCTTGCAGGAGAGCAGCTTTTTTCATTCACGGGTAATCAGCGATTTGGATGAGTTCAAACGGACGGCGGACGTGATCGTGGCAAACCGGTTGGCGGACGAATTGGCCGACGTAACGGAGAAAGTTTATACACGCGATTTGTTTGGCCACGATTGAATGCAAATAGTGTTAAAAAGCTGTCCGCGAGGAAATCAGCCAGGTGACCGGCAAGGTTTTGGTTTGAATCAGTTAATGTGAAAGCCGCGTACGCGATTCACCTAACTTTCTTCTCTTGTCCGCGAGAGAGGCGTTGGGGAAGAGACGGGTCGGTCATGGCTTTCATCATCTTGGGCGTCTCGACTGTCATCACCGTTAGATCGTTGCTCTTGAGTGGCGAGGGGACATTGGCCGTTTGTTTTGTCAAAGCGAGATCCGTTCGAGCCCGAATAGTAGTTCGGTACCCGCTTCGGGGCGGTGTTCTCTTGAGCTTGCACGTATCGCCATTCTCTGGGTTGAGTTGGGGTGTCGGTACTTGGGGAAGGTGGAGGTCTTTGGGTTGTGGAATGTGCTTCAATCCAGGCGTTGTGTGAATCACAATAAGTCACCTTTGATGAGGAGGGTTTTGTGATTTCTAGTGGACTCCGGTATCAGAGTCTGGTGTCCGTTATCATGCCTTCGTTGAATCAGGGAGAATTCATTCGCGAGGCGATCGATAGTGTATTGGGACAGCGGTTTCGGCGGGTTGAGTTGATCGTTGTCGATGGTGGGTCAAGCGATTGCACATTGTCGGTGCTCGCTGAGCTGGCGGCCCAAGATTCGCGGCTGAGGTGGTATTCTGCCGAGGATCATGGGCCAGCCGATGCATTGAACAAGGGCTTCTTGCGGGCGCGTGGGACGATTTTTGGTTGGTTGAACTCTGATGACTATTTCACGCCCGGTGCAATTGAGCGTTCGGTGCAGGCATTTGCTTCAAGTCCTGATTGGCTCATGGTTTATGGGCAGGGGTCGCATGTGGATGAGGCCGGACAGGTGCTCGGTCGTTATCCGACGTCGCCACCAAGCGTTTCGCTGGAAAAATTCGCCGCTGGATGCTTTATTTGTCAGCCTACGGTTTTTTTTCGGCGTTCAATGTGGACAATGCTTGGCGGACTCGATCTGGGTCTGAGAACTGCGTTTGACTTTGACTACTGGGTACGTGCTTTCAAAAGTTTTCCAAATCGCATTGGTCTTGTTGGCGAGATGCAGGCTTGTTCGCGCTTGCATGATGCTTGTATTACACTGCGCATGCGTCGTACGGTTGCCGTTGAAGGAATGAAAGTGTTGGCTAGGCACTTTGGGTGGGCGCCGGGCCACTGGTTGCTGACCTACATGGAGGAGTTGCTGCGCTTGCCACCGAACGAGAGAGGAGTTGTCGATCTGCGGGCACACATGAAGGAGGCTATGCTCGAGGTTTCCGATTATCTTAGACCCCTCGAACTGGAGACCGTGCGTCGCATAATTGACGGAGATCCGCGCCTGAATGGGTCGCCGATCTAAAGTCTAAGATCCATATATCGGCGCGTCAGCGCTAGCTCTATCGCACTCCGACGACACGGCGCAAGATGACGCGGCAACATTTCCGCCACCAGGGCACCGCCAGACCCGCGCTAGCTCGCCAGCCGACAAGCTCGTCCAACGCTTGCTCTGGCGTAATCAAGCCATCGCCGCGGCGACTAAAATATAGCGGATAAGTGATAAGTGCTCCGGCTATCAGTTCGTCGAGCGACAGGCGCCGTTGGCGGCGGGCAACAGGAACCAGGTCTCTCGTCAATCCCCAGCCGGCATAGAAGGGCTGGCCGTGGCAAGTGACGGGCTTGTCCCGCAACAAGGCTTCGAAGCCGGCTAACGAGGTGAGCACGTGTACCTCGTCGACCAGCAGCAGGAGGTCACCCATCGCGGCGTCGGTCACTACTTCGTCGCAGATCGATTGCGCCTGGTCCTCACCGGCGCCCTTCGCTCGCAAGCGCGCGAGCACATCCGGGTGTGGCTTGTACAGCACATGCGCCTGCGGATTGGCCGCTCGAACGGCCCGCAACAGCCCGATGTTGGTTCGGATGCCGGGCGCGCCATAAGCCAACGAGGCGTCGCTCTCAACCTGACCAGGTACGAGAATCACGTGTTTCGCGGTGGCGGGGCGTTGCCAGGCTGTGGCGCCGACGTTGTATTTGGTCAGTCGCGCGTTAACGATGCGCTTGCGCAGGAACGCGGCCCGTTCGAGCAGCGCGGCGTCAAAGCTGGCGTGAGCGAGCAGGTGTTCGAGATCCGAAGCTTGCGTCGCATCGTAGTAGATCCCTCGGCTGTCGACCACCCACGACATCGGACGAATTAGATCGGCACCCAGGCCCACCGAACGCAGAAAGCCATCCTCGATACGCAGGACGCTTAACCTGGCCGGCGGGTCGTCTGGCAGGGGCGCCATGCCCCACACGACCAGCACTCCGCCGGGAGGAACTTGGCCCACCTTGTCGACGAAGACTGTCCGCGTGCCCGGGAAACAGCGGCGCACCGCAGCTCTCTTCCACGTCGAGAAATTCAGCGCGTGAACCGCGGCGGGCTTCCCTGCGTTAGCTTGCGGCAACACGCAGACGTTCCATCAGTGCGTCCACCAGCTCGAAATGCTCGTCCCAAGTGGGTGCAATGAAGTCCTTCAGCCGCCGGCCCTGCGCTGCCCTGAGCGCACTGTCGGAACCGGCATAGTCCTCGATCAGCTGTCGCCAGCGCTTGCCGTCGAGCGGGTCGAGGTACTGGGGAATGTCACCGGCGATCTCGCGGAACGCAGGCAGATCACTGGCGATGACGGGGAGTCCGAGAGACAGCGCCTCTACCAGTGGCATGCCGAAACCCTCGGTGAACGATGGAAACAGCAGGGCCTGCGCATGATGCAGCCACGACGACAGTTCTGCGTCCGAGCACGCTGTTCGCTCGATGACAAATCCTTTCAGAGCGGCGCAACGCTCCAGCAGGTCGACAACGTTTTCGCACTCCCAACCACGCTGGCCGATGATTACCAGTCGAGGTGCCGCCGCCCCCCAGCGCTCGACCAGTTGTCGCCACAGGTGTAGTAGCAGCCAGTGGTTCTTGCGCGGCTCGATGGTGCCGAGGATCACGAAGTAGGGCTGGTCGACGGGCGCTTTGGTCGCGGGCACGGGTAGTCTGGCAGGGGCAAGCGGAGCGACGGCAGCCGGAGGCATTGGCCTACCGATGGCCTCGGCATAAGCGACCAACTCGTCCAAAGTCTGAGCAGAATTGGTGATCACGCCGTGGCCGTGCTGCAGCACGGTATTCATGCGGAGCCGATGCTTGGCGCATTCCCCTGGCCGGCAATACTCGGGGTGCGTTATCGGGATCAGGTCGTGGACAAAGAAGATCGGCCGCAGGCGGGAGCGCTGCAGGCGCTTGGCGTATTGGGCCTGCTCGAGGCCACTGTGTCCGGTGTTGAAAAGGAAATGCGGCGCCAAAAAACGCCGGCCAAGGCTCTGCGTAGCAGCTCTGGCGACCAGCCGGCGGATCATTGGGTTGAAGCTAGCCGACGGCGCCAACAAAGCGTCGAAGGTGCGCTCAGAATCGTTCGGGGACAACTCGATCCATTGGCCCGCGAAACGCACTAAGGCCGTGGCGCGCTCCGCGAAGTGTCTAGCATACTCCAAGCTGACGCGGTCCACGCCGGTTGGCAGGCGCCGCTGCATCGTCCGATCGAGCATGCGCGTGACGTCGATCAGCACCTCACGCATCAAGCGGGCGCTCGGTCGACGACTATCGCGCCAGCAGTCGGCACAGCCGGCGGCATGGCATTCGGCCCGGGGCTTTCGTCGCAGGCAGGCAGTCGTGGCGCTTCGTTCAAGCGACTTCGGCTGGAAGCGGTGCCAGCAATGACCACGACTCGGCGAGCTCGCTCACTAATTGTTGGTGGCGTTGACGATTGACAGCACCGGATAGATCGACGAAACGATCAGGGTCAGGAACTTCTGGAATTGAGTTCCCGGCGCATTGGCGACGAAGACGACATCCTTGTCCTGCATCGGAAAGCTCTGCGCGACCAGGAAGGTCGACGGGTCTTTCAGATCGACTTCGTAGATCACCGGTACCTTGCCTTCCGGCGTGCTCGTCGGTGGCGTCGGCCAATCGACCGCATTGGCTTCCTCGAAGCGGAAGATGAACACCCCGCGCGCGTCGGCACGCGAATCAGTCAAGCCGCCCGCACGCGCCAGCGCCTGTGCCAGAGAGATGCCCTGTGCCTCGAAATTCACCTCTTCGTTTTTGCCCGTCGCACCCAGCACCGTGAAACTGAATGGCTGGAAGAGGGCGGTGATAACGTCACCTGGCTGCAGCGCAATGTTTTGCCTTGGGTCTCGGATGATCGTATCGAGTGGCAGGGCCTGCACCTGACTGCCACGCGTGAGCTGCAAGGTGACCTTGTTCACCGGCTGGCGCACGCCACCTGCTGCTGCCAGTGCATCCAGCAAGCGTTCGCCGCGCGCAGTCAAGGGCACGCGCGCGCTCGAAGCTACCTCGCCGACGACGGTGACGTTGGCGGTATTGTTGCGGATCATGCGTACCAGGACTTGCGGCTGGTTGGCCTTGCCCTTAAGACGCTGGGCGATTTCTGCCTCGATTTGTTGCGGCGTACGATTGGCGACCGGGATTTGCCCTGCGAAGGGCATGTTGATCGTTCCTTCGCCGCTCACCATTTGTTCTGGGAAAGTCACCACTCGTGCTGTCGCCGGGCCCGCACGAGGATCCGTTACCTCACCACCAAAAAGCATCGCTGGCGGCGCCTCCCAAACCGATACGCCGAGAATATCCCCAGGGCCCGCCACGTATGCTTGCTGAGTACTGTTTGGGAATGATTCCGAAAAGAGGCTCAGTTTTCGCGTAGCGAGTAGTTTTCGGGCCACCGCTTGATTAACGTCCACGACCTGAATTCCGTCGGCGCGCCGCTCTTCGCGGTGTTCCAGCATAGTGTCACGGCTGGGGCCGGCAGAGGCGATCCAGTCGGGGACGCCGGCACAACCGGACAGCAAACTTGCTGCACCTATGCACAACGCCCACACAGCGTGGCGGTGAGAACGAAAACCTCGCATTACGACATCTCCTTGCGGACTTGACTTCTCTCTTCGTCCCTCAGCTCTCTGTCTGAGAGAGATCGGGAGGCAATGGGCGCTGCGGATAGCTAGCCATCTGTCTGCTCGTCTTGGCCCCGAAACTGCTGCTGATGCTCAAGGAACCAGCGATAACTATCGCGCAGCCCATCTTCGAGCGCGATTGTCGCCTGCCATCCAAGTCCTGCGAGCCGCGAGACATCCATCACTTTGCGAGGCGTTCCGTCCGGTTTGCCGGTATCGAACACTAGGTGGCCAGTGAAACCGGTAACTGTGGCCAGCGTTTCAGCGAGTTCGCGGATGGTACATTCGACCCCGGTACCGACGTTGATGTGTGACAGCATCGGTTGCGTATTTGCGCGATAGCGGTCTTCGTCCAGATTCATCACGTGAATGCTTGCGGCGGCCATGTCTTCCACGTGCAAGAATTCGCGCTTCGGCGTACCACTGCCCCAGATTACCACTTCCTCGGCGCCCGACCGCACAGCCTCGTGGAAGCGCCGCATCATCGCCGGAATGACATGACTGTTCTCGGGGTGAAAATTATCGTTTGGGCCGTACAGGTTGGTTGGCATCACCGAGCGGTAGTCACGCCCATACTGGCGATTGTAGCTCTCACAAAGCTTGATACCGGCGATCTTGGCGACTGCGTAGGGCTCATTGGTCGGTTCCAGCAGGCCGGTCAATAGCGCATCTTCGCGCATCGGTTGCGGCACGGCGCGCGGATAAATGCACGAAGACCCGAGGAAAAGGAGCTTCGCTACGCCCGCTCGATGCGCCGCGTGGATCAAGTTGCACTCGATCATCAGGTTCTCGTAGATGAAATCGGCGGGATAGCTGTTGTTGGCAAGAATACCGCCGACCTTGGCCGCCGCCAGATATACCTGATCGATGTGGCTGCTGTCGAAGAACGCACGGACATCGGACTGGTCGAGGAGGTCGAGTTCCGCATGGCTGCGCGTCACGACATCGCAGCCACCGCGCGCGTGCAACTGCCGAACGATCGCCGACCCGACCATGCCACGATGGCCAGCGACGTAGATGCGTGGCTGCGGGAGCGTCTGCTCGGCGTCACTCATGGCGATTGAACGCCGAATAGCCGTGCCGCTTCACCAGTTCGTCACGCTCCGCAGAGCGCAGATCTTCCCTGACCATTTCGGCAACCAGTTCTGCAAACGTCGTTCGCGGAACCCAATCGAGCTTTTCCCTGGCCTTGGTCGCGTCCCCGAGCAGTGTTTCGACTTCGGTCGGACGGAAATAGCGCGGATCGACAGCCACTATGCATTTGCCATCGTCGCCGTAGCCTTTTTCCTCGACTCCTTGGCCTTCCCAGCGAATCCTGATGCCCAGCTCAGCCGCGGCCGCATTGACGAAGTCGCGAACGGAGTACTGCACTCCGGTGGCAATCACGAAGTCCTCCGGCGTGTCCTGCTGCAGCATCAGCCACTGCATTTCCACGTAATCGCGGGCGTGGCCCCAGTCGCGTAAGGAGTCCATGTTGCCAAGATACAGACAGTCCTGCAGGCGAAGTTTAATGCGCGCTAGCGCGCGGGTGATCTTGCGCGTGACGAAGGTCTCGCCACGAATCGGGGATTCATGGTTGAACAGTATTCCGTTGCACGCGTAGATGCCATATGCCTCGCGGTAGTTGACGGTGATCCAATAGGCATAGAGCTTGGCAACCGCGTACGGGCTGCGCGGGTAGAAAGGCGTGCTCTCCTTTTGCGGAATCTCCTGGACCAAGCCGTAAAGCTCGGATGTGCTGGCTTGGTAGAAACGGGTTTTCTTCTCCAGTCCCAAAATGCGGATGGCCTCAAGGACGCGCAGCGCCCCTAGACCGTCGGAGTTGGCTGTGTACTCGGGTTCCTCGAACGACACCGCCACATGGCTCTGTGCTGCCAAGTTGTAGATCTCGTCAGGTTGCACTTGCTGAATGATCCGTACTAGGCTCGATGAGTCAGTCAGGTCGCCATGGTGAAGAATAAACCGTTGGTTCGCTTCGTGCGGATCTTGGTAGAGATGATCGATCCGATCGGTGTTGAATAAGGACGTGCGTCGTTTAATACCGTGAACCTCGTATTTTTTGTTAAGCAGCAGCTCGGCCAGATACGCGCCGTCTTGGCCCGTAATTCCGGTGATCAATGCCTTTTTCATATTTCCCTTTCAAGTTTTTTGATTATTTATCGTGAGCCGCCAGCGCATTATCGGCGCTTCGGAAAATCTGAACGAGCGATCCACAGATCCGGTGCGCTGCAGGTGGTGACTGGTAGTGGATTTTCCGTGTACTGTTACCCGGGATGCCACCAGATCTTCCCTTCGCGGGCCGCACTTCAAGGTGAGCCTTCGGTCTTTACGGTAAACAGTCGTTGTTAATTAATACAGATCGGTTAGCAATTCTCATTGTAGAAAAGGTAGGCCGACTCCACGTCGGGAAACTCATGGAATGCTCCGTTATGAAGAACGCAGGCCTTGCTACAGTGCTCCCGAATGTTGTGAGCCTGATGTGATACAAGGATCATCGCCCGATCGTGGCGTTTCTCGAAGAGTTCGTAGCGGCACTTGTCATGGAAGCGTTTGTCGCCAACGGCGATGATTTCGTCAATCAAAAAGCAATCGAATTCGATCACCATTGAGAGCGCAAACGCAAGACGCGCTCGCATGCCAGAAGAGTATGTCTTAACCGGCTCGCGCAGATATCTCCCGAGTTCGGAGAACTCCTGCACATATGGGATCTTGTCCTGGATTCCGACACCATAGATTCGACAAATGAACCGTAGATTGTCCAGGCCAGTGAGGCTGCCCTGGAACGCGCCACCAAAAGCTAGCGGCCAGGAGACGCTCATACCACGGGTGATGCTACCGCTGCTTGGGCGCTCGACGCCGCTGATGAGGCGGATTAGAGTCGACTTGCCCGCTCCATTGCGGCCGAGGATTCCCATCTTTTCGCCCGGATTTACCCGAAAACTGACGCCATCAAGTACCGTATTGCTACCGTGCCGGGTCGAGTAACGTTTGACTACCCCGTCGAGTTCGATCATTCGGGAATCACCTCGCGGGAGGCGATTCGCTCCAGGGCAAAGCCAATCAATGTCAGGGACAGGCAAGAAAATGTCATGTAGGAAAGGTCGTAACGGGCATGTACCATCGAACCGAAGTAGCCTTCACGGAGCAGTTCCACGCCGTGCACCATTGGCAAGAGAAGTATTAGCTCTTGCGCTTTTGGGGGGAGCCACTCAACCATGAATACCGCCCCCGACAAGGGAAACAGCAGATAGGATATGGGGCCCCAGATCTTTTCGACGAGATCACTGCGAGCGGAAAGGGCACCAATGAACAGCGCCAGCGCCGCGCCAAACCAGGCCAGCATTGTCCAGCCCAGAATCACCTTCAGGATGTCTTCGGGCGCTCGCATCCAGCCTATGGCACCAAAGGCCAGCATCAATGTCACGAATGATGTCGTGGCGCCAATCGCTTCAAGCAGGATCCTTGCCGAAAAAATGTCAATGACTTTGACGTGGCGGTGATACATCAGCGAAAGGTTCGGCTCGATGGCATTGCAGCAGCGGCTGGGCATATTTCGCCAGAGCAGGACTGACGAATAGCCAGTGACGGCAAAGGCCACTATTGGCAGGCCGGACAGGACGCTACCTCTGGCGACCGTCCAGAAGGCTGTGATTGCCAGAGTAAACAGCATGGGCTCGACGAAGAGCCACAAGAAGCCGATGTTGTGGCGGCCAAAGCGCGTCAATACCTCGCGCATGAGCAACGCGAGGATGACGCGTGCCTGGATTGCCAAAGAACGGTGCAAGGGCGTCGGACCTGCTGTCATTGTCAATCCTGGTGCTCCTTGACACCAGCAATCAGCATTGAGAGGATTCCCCAGGCGATCAGGCCAAGCGTCAGGGTGGCGAGTACGCCACGAATGCGGCGTGGTTCCATCGCCATATCGGGCTTGCTCGGCTGAACGATCCGCTCCAGGTAGAGCTGCTGGCGCTGCGCTTCGCTACGCGCTTGCTCGAGTGAGGCAAAGGCACTACCCAGCTGCTTGTCGGCGAATTCACGATCCAGGGCCAGGCGCTGGTATTCGGCGGCCTTGTTGGCCAGCGAGCGATCTCCGCCCGCGACGCGAGCGGTTTCCGCAGCGATGTCTTGCCGCAAGTTCTTGACCAGTTGCTGCAGAGAGGGTATCTGCGGGTTGTTCTTGGCGAAGGTTTGCAGCTGCGAGAGCTGCGCCTGCGTGGCGATCAATTCGTCCTGGAGCTTGGCGATTTGTTGTAGCTGGATCGTCGATTGAAGCTCAGGGTCGATGACGCTTTTCTTATTGCGGTAGGCCGACAAGGTCAGGGCGGCCGCCTTGGCCTTTTCTTCAGCGATTGCCACTTCGCCGGCAGCATAGCGGATCATGTCCTGCCGGCCGCGCTCGTTGAGCTGGTTTACCAGCATCTCCGCCATGCTTAGCAGTTGCTGGTTGATCTGAAAAGCGTCTTCAGCCGTGAAGCTTCTAACCAGTAAAGTGGTAATCGACGATGCTGGGTCAAGGACGATCTCTACCTTCTTCTTGTAATAGAGGTGCAAGGCTTCAAAACTGTCATCCCAGTCCAGGCCCGCGAAACGGCTGAATATGTCGACATCGGCACTGGCAAAGGCGTTGCCAATGCCGAGCTTGTGATCCAGCGAACGTAGCGCATCGCGGGACAGCATGAAATCCTGCACACTGTAAGTATCGTCCTGCGCGCGCGAAAAACCGGTGCCCTTGAACAGCATCCCCAAAGGCGACGCCGTTTGCCGTTCCGGGCTGCGGACTACGAAGCGCGATTCAGAAATATAGACGTCGGAGGCGATCACGCCGAAATAGATCACCGACAGGAGCGTGGGCACGAAAACTGTCAGCAGAAAGATCTTGTTGATCCGTTTGATGCGAGCGATGAGCGTTTTGTCAGAACGCGGGCCGTTCGTTTCGGACGCGCTGGCGGCGGTGCTATTCACGGCTTTTCCAGTGACAGTGAGGTTGAGCTGGAGATCGAATTCTTGTTGTCAGCGGCGCGGCGCCAAGTCGTTGATCGCTCGGCGGGTTCGAGACCCGGGTCGCCGGTGGTTGGGCAGGGCCGGGAGGGTGGAGCGGTGCAAGCAAATTTGAAAATCGACTTCATACGAGCCAAGGCTGGTCAAGCGAGCGGGCGATTATAAGCTTGCTGCGGTGTGGATGTCACTCACCTTGCCGAAGTTTGAGCTGGTGCAGCGGGTTTGGAATGCTATAGGCATTGCGGGCGAGGAGTGAAGGGGCGCATCCGCGGTTAACGGCTTGCGGGAAACCGCCATCACGAGAATGGCAAGTTGGCTTGCCGAGGGTTGCTGCGCTTTTCGCAGTGACTGCGTTGGGCGCGAGCGCAGCCGTCTGGATTTGTGGTGAGCGCATCTGCGATTCTGCAATCGACCAGCTACCGCACGACGGTATATGCTAGATTCGACGCTTACTCCGGACGCCTTCCCGCTACTGGCTACGCGGGCTTCCGAAAGAGCGGAACGGGGGCAGCGCCTGTAGAGATTGGTCTGGGAAGAACGGCATGCAAGGCGATCGTTGGCAGGAATTGGCCTGCGGGTGGCTGGACAGCCGGGGATAGCGAGGGTGCGGTGGTGCAGCACACGAACATCGTGGGAAGGGCGGATCTTCTTGCGAAGAGCATAGGGATTTCAGTAGCTTGAGACGTTCTTTTCTATTTCTACAGGGCGTCTGTTCGCCATTTTTCGCCAAGCTCGCTGATCAACTGGTCGCCGACGGCCAGCGCGTCTTCAAGATCAATTTCAATGCGGGCGATGTCGCCTATTGGGGCTTTCGACCGGCCTGGAATTACCGCGGCCAGCTCTCCGGCCTGCGCGATTTTCTCGACGACAAGTACCGCCGCTTCGGGATTACCGACCAGCTTCTGTTTGGCGACCGGCGCCCGGTGCATCGACCCGCCGTCGATCATGGCTCGGCACTGGGCATTCGCACGCACGTCTTCGAAGAAGGCTACTTCCGGCCTTACTGGGTGACTCTCGAGCGCGAGGGGGTCAACGGCCACTCACTGCTCCCGCGTGACCCCGACTGGTTTCGCCGCGTGGGCGCGACCTTACCGGATTACGGTGACGGCGAGCCGTTTCACTCGCCGTTCCGGGTGCGGGCGGCACACGATGTGGTCTACCATCTCGCGGGATCCGCCAATCCTCTTGCCTTTCCACACTATAAGAGCCATGCGCCACTCAACGCCGCTGTCGAATACGCCGGCTACGTCGGGCGCTTTTCGATGCTTCACTTTCGCAAGCCGAAAGACAAGGCCTTGATCGACAAGCTCGCCGGCAGCGGGGTGCCGTACTACCTTTTGCCACTGCAGCTGAACAGCGACGCGCAGATTCGCGACCACTGCCGCTTCAGCGACATGAACGGGGTGATGGAATTCGTGATGGCGTCGTTCGCCGCGCATGCGGCTGGCGACGCACGCCTGGTGATCAAGAACCATCCGCTCGACGCCGGTCTGGTGAACTTCCGTCGCGTAATCGCCGGTCTGGAGCAGCACTTCGGACTGGCCGGACGCATCGACTACCTGGAGAGCGGCGATCTCGGTCCTTTGCTGCAGCATGCGCAAGGCGTGGTCACCGTGAATAGCACGGTCGGTCTGCTTGCTCTGGGCGAGGGCTGTCCCACCGTGACCCTGAGTGACCCGATCTACAATCTGCCCGGACTCACTTTTCAGGGGCCACTCGACGACTTCTGGAGCTATGCCTTCAAGCCCGAGCGCGAGCTTTTCCGTCGTTTTCGCAACACGGTGATTCATGCCACGCAGGTCAATGGCGGCTTCTATTCCGCCCAGGCAATCCGCATGGCCGTCGCGAACTGCCGACGCTTTCTCGAACCAGAGCGCTCGCCCTTGGACGAGCTGTTGTGAGCGCCGCAGCACGACCGCAAACGGTGCTGATCACGGGTGCCACCGGCGGCATCGGCGGCGCACTGGCGATGGTCTATGCCGAGCCGGGCACTACGCTGATCCTGCAGGGGCGCAATGCTGCGCGGCTGGCAGAGCTGGCGGCGGCTTGTCAGTCGCGCGGCGCTCGCGTGCGGACACAGCTGCTCGATCTGCGTGATCGGCAGGCACTGACGAGCTGGCTGAGCGAGCTTTCCAGCCAAGAAGCGCTCGATCTGGTGATCGTCAACGCTGGTGTAAACACCAATATCGGGCCAACGGGCGGGGGTGAGCGCTGGCCGGATATCGAGGAAGTCATCGCGGTAAACGTCCTCGCCGCCATGGCGACGGTCGATGCGGTGTTGCCGGCGATGCGCGCCCGCGGGCAAGGGCAGATTGCCCTGATCAGTTCGCTGGCCGCGTATTACGGGCTGCCGGTGACGCCCAGCTACTGCGCCAGCAAGGCGGCGATCAAAACCTATGGGGAGGCGATCCGCGGCTGGCTCGCCAGGGAAGGGGTGCGGGTGAGCGTGGTCATGCCGGGTTATGTCGAATCGAAGATGTGCCGCGAGATGCCGGGGCCGAAGCCTTTCCTGTGGACACCGGCACGAGCGGCGCGCACCATCCGGCGCGGTCTGGCGCGCAATCAGGCGCGTATCAGCTTTCCGTTCCCGCTCAACTTCGGTACCTGGTGGCTGTCGGTCCTGCCGTCGGCAGTCTCGCAACGCATTCTGCGTCTGCTCGATTACGGTGCTTGACGCGTTCTGGTGGGCGGTGGCTCCGTCTGCGCTCGCTGGCGCCGGCCTTTGCCTGCTGCTTGAACGCTTGCTGAGGCCGCCCGTGCGGCCATTCTGGAAGCGAGCGCCGGCAGCGCTGGCGATCCACCTTGGCGTTTGGCTGGGCTTGTTCACCTGCCTCTTGCTGGTTCTCCAGCGGCCGTTCTTTGCCGCCAGCGCGCTGCTTGCCGGGATGCTGTTTCTGGTGCTGGTCAGCAACGCCAAATACCACGCGCTGCGCGAACCCTTCATTTTTCAGGATTTCGAGTACTTCAGCGATGTCTTCAGGCACCCGCGCCTGTACCTGCCCTTCCTGGGCGCGGGGAAGGCGGCGCTTGCCGTGCTGGCCTTTGGCGGTGCGGTCTATGCGGGCCTCGCCTTGGAGGAATCCCTGTTGTCGGTCCTGCCGGCCGATGATTTCCTGGCCGGGTCGGTGATCCTGGCGCTTGCTGCCGTTGTCCTTCTATGGTGGGCCGCGCGGAGCAAGCTGGCGGTGACTTTCGAAGCGGCAGGCGACCTGTGCCGACTGGGTCTGCTCTGTGCCATGTGGCGCTACGGCGAGGAGGAGTTGCGGCCTTGCCGGCGGCATTGGCCTTTCGACGGCGCCAGCCCGGGGTCAGCAAAGCCCACGAACGCCACCAACGCCACCAGCGACGAACCCGCACACCTGGTCGTCGTGCAGAGCGAATCATTCTTCGATCCGCGCCGGCTCTACGCGGGGATCCGCGGCGAGGTCCTGCGCGAGTTTGACGCGCTGCAGGCTGAGGCGCTTTGCTGTGGGCCGCTCGAGGTCGCCGCCTGGGGCGCCAATACCGTGCGCACCGAGTTTGCGTTCCTGTCGGGACTCGCCGGCGAGTCGCTGGGGGTGCATCGCTTCAATCCCTATCGCCGGCTGGCACGGCAGGGGGTGGCGACGCTGGCCAGTTTTCTGCAGCGGCGCGGCTACCGGACGATCTGCGTCCATCCCTACGCGGCGAGTTTTTACGACCGCCACAAGGTATTTCCATGCCTTGGCTTCGATGAGTTCATCGATATCCGCAGCTTTGCCGGCGCAGCAAAGAGCGGGCCCTACGTCGGCGATCTGGCACTTGCCGAGAAGGTTTGCTCCTTACTGCAAAAGGCTGGTGGCCAACCGCTCTTCGTCTTCGTCATCAGCATGGAGAACCATGGCCCGCTGCATCTCGAAAGAGTGGAGCCCGAGGAGGAGGAGCGCTTCTATTCAAGGCCGCCGCCTACCGGCTGCGATGATCTGACGATCTACCTGCGTCATTTGCGCAATGCGGACCGCATGGCGGGCATGCTGCGCGCGGAGCTCGAGGGCTTGCCGGGCAGTGGTGGCCTGTGCTGGTTCGGCGATCACGTGCCGATCATGCCGGACGTCTACCGCACGCTAGGCGCGCCCGCCGGGCAGACCGATTACTTCATCTGGCGGAAGAACGAGCCAGGGGGCCCGGAGAGGCAGCAGGCAGGGCAGAGCCTACGCCACGCTATGAAGGTCGAGAACCTCGCTAGCCTGTTTCTCGAGGAAATGGGCTTGCTTGCCCCTCAAAGCTTGCCGAGTTCGTCGGCCAAGGCCGCAACGGTCTGCTGAATCTGCAGCTCGCTGTGTTCGCAGGAGATGAAGAAGCGTAAGCGGGCCGATTTTTCCGGTACTGCCGGGTAAAGGATCGGCTGCACATTGATGCCGCGCGCGAACAGTGCGGCGGCCAGGCGTGCGGCCTTGATCGAGCTGCCGGTAATTGCGGGAATCACCGCGAAGCCTGCGCTGGTACCGGTGTCAATGCCGGCTGCTCTCGCTTGCGCCAAAAAAAATCGCCCGCGAGCCTGCAGCGTGGCGACGCGCTCGGGCTCGGCTTGCATCACCTGCAGCGCCGCCAGCGACGCGGCGGCGATTGGTGGTGGCATGCCGACGCTATAGAGAAAGCCGGGTGCCAGGAATTTGAGGTGTTCGACCAGCGCCGCTTCGCCGGCGATATAGCCGCCGCATCCGGCCAGGGCCTTGCTCAGCGTTCCCATCCAGATGTCGACGTCGGCGCTCTGCAGGCCGAAGTGCTCCCTGATGCCCAGTCCTGTGGCGCCCATGACGCCGAAGGAGTGGGCTTCGTCGACCATCAGGAAGGCGCGATGCTTGTTCTTTATGGCCACGAAGCGGGGCAGGTCGGGATAGTCGCCATCCATGCTGTAAATCCCTTCCA
The DNA here is from genome assembly GCA_000585055.1 of Candidatus Accumulibacter appositus. Lineage (GTDB taxonomy): Bacteria > Pseudomonadota > Gammaproteobacteria > Burkholderiales > Rhodocyclaceae > Accumulibacter > Accumulibacter appositus. The sequence continues at coordinate 63,350 of JEMX01000011.1, read as the reverse complement.
GAACGATCAGCACCCTCTGGAAGTGCTGGCGCTGCTGGTTGAGGAGGGTATCCAGGGCTTCCGGGTCATTGTGCGGAAACGACAGGCGGCGGGCGCCCGAGAGGCCGATGCCCTGCACGACGCTGTTGTGGATCAGTTCGTCGTGAACCACCAGATCCGGGGCGGCGAAGAGATGGCCAATGGTGGTGACATTGGCGGCGTGGCCGCTGACGAAGGTGATCGCGTCGTCGGTCCCGTAGGCACGGGCGATGGCCTGTTCCAGCTCACGGTGTACCGGCCGCTCGCCGGAAACCAGGCGGCTGGCGGAGACCGAAGTGCCGTAACGGTCGATGGCCAGCTTGGCGGCGTCGGAAATCTCGGCATGACCCGAGAGCGCGAGATAGTTGTAGCTCGCGAAGTTGATGTAATCGCGGCCGTCGATGCGCGTGCCGGCCCCGGCGATGCCGTCGTGGAGCTTGAAGAAGGGGCTGTCGATGCCAAGCCGGGTGGCGCCTTCACTGATGATGCGAATCTGCTGGTAGCCGGGATGCAGGTGAAAGCGGTAGTGCTGCTCGGGGGTGGCGGCGGCACCGCTGGAGCTTCGCGCCGGGGCGTCGAAGTTCTTTCCCTGGTCGGCCTGGCGGAGCCGGCGTTCGAGCGCCTGCTGGATCAGCTTGTCCTTGATCTGGGCGGTGAGCCCTGGCAATCCCTTGCGTACCATTTAGTCGATCGCCCTGACAGTGGTAGTAGCAGCGGCAGCGGCAGCGGCGCTCTGCATGTCCTTGGCCACGCCGCTGATGACTTCCTGCGACACGTCGGCGCCCTGCTGCCTGGCGACTTGCTCCGCCTGCGCCAGCAGCAAGACTTGCTGATCCGGCTCGTCAGCCTCCTCGCTTGCGCGCAACTGCTGGATCACTCGCGCCGCCAGCTTGCTGATCGTCGGACTCTGGCTCAAGGCCATCACCGGCAGGCGAATACCAAAACGGGATTCGAGCGCGATCATCAGTTCGACACCCATCAGCGAGTCCAGGCCCATGTCGTAGAGCGAACGCTCGGGATCGATCTTGTCCGCGGAAATGCGCAGGATTTCGCCGATTTCACTGCTCAGGATGTCGGTAAAAGTGACCAGCAGTTCGTCGTCCGACAGTTCAGCCAGCAGCCGTTGAATGTCTTCCGACTGATCCTCCTGCCCGTCACGGTCTTCGGCGTGCCAGGCCAGTTCCTGGAACTTGGGACTGCTGGCGCTTGGCAGCAGGCGGCTGAGCGCATTCCAGTCGACTTCGAGCACCGCCAGCCCGGAGCGATCGGCAAGCAGCATGCCTTCCAGGGCATCAAGAGCGGTTGCAGAGTTGAGGGCGTTGCCACCCATGCGGCCTTGCAGGGCTTCCTTGATCTTTTCATTACGGGCCAGGAAGCCGACGTCTTCGATCGGACCCCAGCCGACGCAGGTGGCGCAGAGACCGCTCGCGCGGCGATGCTCGGCAAGCGCTTCGAGGAATGCGTTCGCTGCCACGTAGCTCGCTTGTCCGGGATTGCCGAAGACGGTGGTGGCCGAAGAAAAGAGAATGAACAGGTCCAGCGTGCAGGCGCGCGTCAGTTCGTCGAGGTGGCGGGCACCGAGGATCTTGGGGGCGAGCACGCGGCGGATCTGCTCGCCGTCGAGATTGCGTACCAGGCCGTCATCGATCACCGCCGCCGCGTGTACAACGCCTTTCAGCGGCGGCATTGTGCGCGTCGTTTCGGCCAGCAGTGCGGCCAGTTGGACGCGGTCGCTGACGTCGCAGGCAGCGGCATGCACGCGCACTCCCTGCTTTTCCAGTCGCAAGATGGCGGCTCGGGCCTCGGCCGATTGCGGGCCGCTACGGCTGATCAGGATCAGCTGTCGGGCGCCTTTGCTGACCAGCCACTCGGCGGTGCGCAGACCGAAACCCTGCAGGCCGCCGGAGACCAGATATGAGCCCTCAGCCGTCAGTTCGAGGTGCTGGCGCGTGCTTGCCTTTGGCAGGTGTACATGCTTGATGCCGTGACCATAGGTGATGACGATCTTGCCGATCTGGCGTGCCTGTTGCATGTAGCGGAAGGCGTCGACCACATCCTCTGCTTCGAAGGCGCGATACGGCAGGGGGTGGAAAACGCCGTCGGCGAAGAGGGCCATGATCTCGGCGAAAAGGCGGCGTGTCAGATCGGGGCGTACCAGCATCAACTGGTCGGCATCGATGCCGAAGTAGCTGATGTTGTTACGGAAGGGGCGCAGGCCGACCTTGGTATTTTCGTAGAAGTCGCGTTTGCCGAGTTCAAGAAAACGACCGAAAGGTTTGAGGACCTGGAAGTTTCGGTTGATCGCTTCGCCGGCCAGGGAGTTGAGGACGACATCAACGCCTTGTCCTCCGGTTTGCGCCATGATCTGGTCGGCGAAAGTCAGCGCACGCGAGTCGAAGATGTGATCGACGCCGAGCAGGCGCAGGAAATCACGTTTCTCGTCGGAGCCGGCGGTGGCGTAGATTTCGGCGCCGAGCCACTTGGCGACCTGGACCGCAGCAATTCCGACGCCGCCAGCCGCACCGTGGATCAGCACCTTTTCGTCAGGCTGCAGCTGCGCCAGATGGTGTAGCGCGTAATAGACCGTCAGGAAGGTGCTGGGGATCGTCGCCGCGGCTTCGAAAGAAATGTCGGGTGGCAAGTGGGCGATGGCCGTGGCCTGGGTGACCACCCGGTTTCCGAAGCTGGATGGGCCGAAGCCCACCACGTCATCACCGGCGTTGAAAACGCTGTCCGTGCTGCCGGTGCGGCTGACGATGCCGGAAAATTCAAAACCGAGGGTCGGGCCGGCAAAGCCGTTTTCGATGGCTTCGTCGGAAAGCAGGCCGAGCGCATACATGACGTCGCGGAAGTTCAGACCGGTGGCGTGCACCTCGACCTCGATCTCGCCAGGCGCGAGTTCGCGGCGTGGGTGCGCCTCCCAGCGCAGATTGCGCAGTTGTCCGGGAAGCTGGAAGCCAAGCGACAGGCTGGGCTGCTCCAGGGCCTCATGGACCTGTCCGTCGGGGCGCTCCTCGATACCCAGGCGCAAGGCGTATCGCTCACCGTTGGACGTCAGGATCACCTCCTGTTCGCCGTCTGGCTGCTCGAACTCCCTGTCCAGTGCCGCGGCTGCCGTTTCGACGGCCAGCGGCGTTTGCAGGTCAATCAGGCGGATGGCACAGTGGTCGGCCTCGTTGAGCATCGTGCGGCCGAAACCCCACAGTGCGCTGTCCGCGGCGACCCTCGCCGTGGGGGCCGTGCCTGGGCGCTGGGGCAACAGGCTGTTGGCCGCATTGGCCGTTATCAGCCAGCAGGTGGTCTTCGTTTGGGTGTTTGCACAGGCCTGGAAAATGCCCGCGGCCGTCGTGCAGCGGGCTAATTGACGATCGAAAATGGTGTCAGCGCTATCGCTGCCTGCAGCGGCTTCGGCAGGCGCCCCGTCTGCTTCCGGGAGGATGCCGGCGAGGTGGACGATGCCGTCGAGCTCGCCGTAGTTGGCCGTGGTCTCGCGGAGCAGGGCTTCGATCTGCGCGCTTTCGCCGACGCGGGCTTCGATGACCAGATCGCCGCGTGCTTGCAGCTTCCTGGTCAACTGATCGGAAAGCCGGGCCGAAAAACCGTCCTGATCGGCAAACAGGATCCAGCTACGCAGCGTCGACCGTGGCGTGTCGCTTGGCGAGGCGTCACTCTCGCTGAGCTGGCCGAGCAGCAGGTAGGGGCCGGACAAGGTGTCTGGCGAGAACTCGAAAGGCTCGCTCGAGGTAAAACCTGCTACCTGCAGTTGTTGCTGCCAGAAGTAGCTTGGCCGCTGACTGGAAAGCCAGCGACCGCTTTCCGTTTGCGACCAGCCGGTCGCCTGTGCGCCGAACACGAAATCGATCCAGCGCGCCGGGTGCTGGCCGATGACGATCAGTGAACCGCCCGCAAGGAGGCGGCTACGCGCGTAATCGATGGCCTGGATGGCCAGTTCGACGCTGCCGAAGTCAAGCACCAGGATGGCCAGTGCGCAGCTCGCCGCGCTGGCTGATTTGCCGCCAGCGGCTTCCGGGTAGTCTGCGATGAGCTGCGTTTCGCTGCCCGGCGAACACTCTTTCAACTGGGCGGCGACCTCGCTCAGGGTGGCCGCCGAGGTACTGGCAAAGCAATAGTCGGCGCGATTGCAATCGAGCGCCATGCACGCGTCCATGATGAAGGAAGGGCTGCCCTCGCTGATCTCGACGATTCCCAGGCGTTGCCCGGCGGGCAGATCCCGCAATCCGCCGTCAATCAAGTCGCGCAGCGCGCCGCCGATCTTTTGCTTGCCGCGGGTACCGAGCACCTGTCGCAACAGCGTTGCCAGTGACGACTCCTGCGGACAGACACCACTCAGCGAGCGCTGGCCGGCCAACAGCTCGCCGAGATGCATCCCGACCAGCCCGACCGAATGCACAATCTGGAAATAGTCCGGATCGTCGGTGACCAGGCTGTTCCAGATGTCCTGTGCCGACGACTGGTCGCGCACATCGGGCACGATCTCCCAGCCGCTGTCTGCACTCGCCAGCGAGCAATCGTTCTCCGCCAGGGAGAGCAGTTGGGTCAGATAGGGTGCGATCTCCGGGGTGGCTGTTTGGCAGGCGTGCACGGCGTGTGCTGGCAGGCTTTGCCCATCGGGGGAAAGGCTTTGCAGGGCGCGCCGGGTGAAGCGGCTGCAGAGGCTGTCGAGGAGCGGATCGACCTCTTCCGAGTAGCGGCGATGCGTCCCTTTCAGGGCCGCACGCCTGACCAGATCAAGCAGTGCCGCTCTGACCTTATCGTGGGCGATGCTCGGGCGAGCGGCGGGGCTCAGCGGGTGCGGCCTGGGGATGGCGTGGTAAGCGAGGCAGCGCAGTTGGTCGGCCGCATTTCGGCTCAGGCGAACGCTGCGAAAGCGGACGTCGCTGACGACGGCGATGGTGCTTCCGTCGGCCGCGAAAATTGCGAACTCCGCTTGCAGCGAGCGTGAACTCCGCCTGAGCAGGGTTGCCCGCGCAAAGCTGGGCCTGGCCATACCGCTGCGCAGGGCGATCCGGCCCATGCGCACCGGCACGAAGGCCAGGCCATCATGGGTCTCGACGGCGTTCTTCAGCAGTTGGAAAATGAGCTGAAAAGCGCAATCCAGCAGCGCCGGATGGAGGTGGTGCGACGCCAGCTGGCTGTCGACGCTGGCCGCGATCCGATACACCGCCAGGACCGAGTTCCCTTGTACCCAGCCGTGATCGATGCACTGGAATGCCGGGCCATAGGCGATGCCAACGGCGCGCGTCAGGGCGGCGTGACTGCTGGCGTCGAAATCCGGCTGCCGGCCAGGCAGGGCCGGACCCTTCTCGCGCAGCAGTGCGTCTTCGGTGTCGTGCAGCAGGCGCGCCGTCGCGTGTAGCATCCAGGGTTCGCTGGCGAGTTGCTCGCGACTTTCAATGCTCAAGCTGCCGTCGTGCGCATGGATCGTCGTGCGGACGTTTGTCGAGCGCTCGTCGCTGATCAACAGCGGTGTGCGGATTTCGAGGTTTTCGATTGCAGCGACTGCGTCTGGCTGCCACGCCGCAGCAGCTGCGAGGGCCATCTCGGCGAAAGCGGAACCCGGGAAAACCGTGGCTTCGCCGACGACATGGTCGGCAAGCACCGGACACAGCTGCGTATCGAGCTCGTTCTCCCAGATCAGTGCGTGCTGCGGCAGCGGGTAGCCCAGCAGGGGGTGCAGCTTGCGCCGATAAATGAGCCCGGCCGAGGCCGCGGTGACCGGATGCCAGTGGCGCTCGCGCTGCCAGGGATAGCTGGGCAGCTGCACAAAGCGACCCGGTCGCGGGAAGAATGGCTGCCAATCAGGGTTTGCGCCGGCGATGATCGCTTGGCTGGCGGCACCCCAGACGCCCTGTGGCGAGTCGTCGGCAGGCCGGCCCGTGGCAATCACGCGGCCCTCGATTGCCCGTTCTTTCAGGCAGTCGTTGAGATAGCTGCGCAGGATCGGGCTGGGGCCGATTTCGATGAAGATGTTCGCACCGTCATCCAGAATGGTGTTGATCGCCGACGCGAAGAGAACCGGCTGGCGGATGTTCTGCCACCAGTATTCGGCGTCGAGTTGGCGGCCAGCAAGCTGCTTGCCGCTGACCGTGGAGCAGAAGGGCAATTCACTTTCCCGCGGTGCGAGGTCTGCCAGCACCTCCCTGAGCTCGACTTCGATACCGTCCATGGCGGCGCTGTGAAAGGCGTAATCGAGGTCCAGTCGCTTGTGGAAGATGTTTCGCTCTTCCAGGGTCGCTTCGAGAACCGCGAGCTGCTCCGCTTTGCCAGCAATGGTTACGCCGCGCGCGCTGTTGACACCGGCAAGGGTGAGCAGGGATGCGAGGCCCAATTCATCCAGCAAAGCCAGAGCGGCCTCTTGTCCCAGCGCCACGGCGCACATCTGCCCCAGGCCTTTGGTCGTTCCCTGCAGGCGGCTGCGCTGATAGATGACGTGTACGGCTTCGGCGAGGCTCAGCGCGCCCGAGGCCCAGGCGGCCGCGACTTCCCCGACGCTGTGGCCGGTGACGACGGACGGCGTGAGGCCGCGTTGTGCGAGCATGCGGGTGATCCCGACCTGCATCGCAAACAGGGCTGGCTGGGCGATTTCGGTCAGTTCGTAGCGGTTTTCTTCGCCGTTGACGCCGGCGAGCTCGTCTTCCAGAGAATAGGTGGCATGCCGACGAAAGAGTGCGTCGACCTCGCGGATCGCGTCGCGGAACACGGGTTCTTCACTCAGCAGGCGCTTTCCCATGCCCGCCCACTGCGAGCCGTTGCCTGTGTAGACGAAGGCAAGCCCTGCTGGCGTTGCCAATCCGCTGCCGGAGTCCACCGTCGCTGCCGCTGTTCCCGCGCTCACCTTCTCCGCTGCGTTCGTTTCCTCGGCGAAGTCGCGAAAAGCACTTGCGATCGCCTTTGCGTCCCGGCCGAAGACAATGGCCTGTTGCGGGTGCCGCTCACGGCGGAAGGCGGCGGTGTAGGCTATGTCGTACAGCGCGCTGGCCGGCTGGTCGGTCAGAAAATCGGCAAAGTCGCGTGCCGCTGCCTGCAGCGCAGCGCTGTCGCGCGCCGAAACGATCAGCGGTAGCAGGCCTGCGCCCGACGTTGCCGGGGCCTCGCCTTCGGCTTGCTGGTGGCTTTCGAGAATGACGTGGGCGTTCGATCCACCAAAACCGAAGGAATTGATGCCGACGATGAGCTTGCCGGTTTCCTTCAGAGCCAGTGGCCTGGTGACCACTTCGATGTTCCAGTCGTCAAGCTTGATGTTCGGATTGGGGGTTTCGACGCCGATGGTTGCCGGCACCACTCGATGCTTGATGCAGTGCAGCGCCTTGACCAGGCCAGCCACACCGGAGGCGGTTTCGAGATGCCCCAGATTGCTTTTCACGGATCCGATCGGGAGTGGCTTGTCAGCGTCGCGGCGTTTGCCCAGGGCTTCGCCAATGGCCAGGGTTTCGATCGGATCGCCGACCGCCGTGCCGGTGCCATGTGCCTCGAGGTAGTCGATGGCCCGCGGATCAATTCCGGCCTGCGCATAGGTTTGTTCAAGCAACGCTGCCTGCACCTGCGGGCTCGGAACGGTCAGGCCCGATTTGCGACCATCGGTATTGACTGCCGAGCCGGCAACGACCGCCAGGATCGGGTCGCCATCGGCCAGCGCCTGATCATAATCCTTGAGAAAGAAGAGCCCGCCACCTTCCGAGCGCACGTAACCGTCGCCAGAGGCATCGAAGACGCTGCAGCGGCCGCGCGGGGAGAGCATCGTGGCCTTGGCAAAAACCAGGAAGCCGTAGGGATGGAGGTGCAGGCTGATGCCGCCGGCAAGCGCTTGCGCGTTTTCCCCGGAAAGAATCGAGCGACAGGCCTGGTGAAATGCGACCATCGACGACGAGCAGGCAGTGTCGATGGCCATGCTTGGCCCGCACAGGTCGAAAACGTATGAGATGCGGTTGGCGGCAATGCTGGCGGTGTTGCCGGTGGCCGTCATCGAGTCGATTACGGCGAGATCATCGGCCAGGCGATAGGAGTAATCGGCGCTGGCGATACCGACGTAGACGCCGCAGCGGCTTCCACGCAGGGAGGAGGGCTTGATTCCCGAGTTCTCGATCGCTTCCCAGCTCATTTCGAGCAGCAAGCGCTGCTGCGGGTCCATCAGCGCGGCTTCGCGCGGCGAAATACCAAAGAAGGCCGCGTCGAAGTTGGCGATATCGCCCAGTGAGCCGGCCGCGAAGGTGTAGCTGGTTCCCGGGTGGTTGCGACGCGGATGCAGGAAGCTATCCTGCGCCCAGCGTCCGGGATCGACCTGAGTCACCAGATCTCGACAGTCCAGCAGGTCTTGCCAGTACTGGCTGGTGCTTGTTCCCGGCATTCGGAAGGAATAGCCGGTGATGGCCACGCGCCCGGTCATTGGTGGTCTATTCTCCGTTGCTGTCAGCGAGGCCCGAAGTGCCCATTCTGGCGGCTTCGAGAATCGGGGTTTGGACGGTCACTGCGTGCGATCTTCACACGCCAGGTCGAACGCCGGGCGCAAAGGATGAAGGTGGCGCATCGCGGCTGGGTAGGTCTGGAATGGGGTCTTGATCGCCAAGCAAGCGGTCATCACAGTCGAGATGCCCCAGTTCATGGAAGTCATCACCGCCGCTCTCCATCTACAGTCGGAATTCCGGCTTGCCCGCCGGCGAGTGTCGTACTCTCTATTTGTCGCTGTGCCGATGCGGTGCCGCGAAAGGAGGCGAGAGCTGACGACAAATGACGATTCCCTGCTGGTTTCGGCTTTTCGAGTTTTTGGGGCGATGTACGGGGCTCGAACCCGTGACCACTGGAATCACAATCCAGTGCTCTACCAACTGAGCTAACACCGCCACTGATCTGGCGCGCCCGGCGAGACTCGAACTCACGACCCCCGGCTTAGAAGGCCGGTGCTCTATCCGGTTGAGCTACGGGCGCCTGTACGAGGGTTCCTTTGCAGGACTTCCCGCGGGTACTGCCTTGTTGCAACTTGTACCACTGGTCGGGGCGGTGGGATTCGAACTCACGACCCTCTGCTCCCAAAGCAGATGCGCTACCAGGCTGCGCTACGCCCCGAGAAAGCGCGCATTCTACAAGCTGCCATCACCGGGGTCAATGAGCTCCGGCATGAATTTGATGACCAGGAAATCCGCTGGGACTTATGGTCTGCAGCAGGATCCGTGGTCCTGACTTCGCCTGCAAGCAGGTCGACGTGGGGCCGTGGCAACCCTCTGTTGGCGACGACGATTCTGGGGGCGACACGGTCCGACCTTGACCGCGCTTTCCGGCTGCGGTATATCCCTGAAGGAGGGTCGGCCGATGGGTGGTCAACAAGGACAGTCGCCCTATGTCGGTGTGCCGGCGGTCGGCTACTTGTGAAAACTGAGAAACCTTGGGGGAGCGGCCATGGAACGTGAAGCGATGGAGTATGACGTAGTTATTGTCGGTGCGGGGCCGGCAGGCTTGAGTGCGGCGATTCGTCTCAAGCAGCTTAATTCCGATCTATCGGTCATGGTGTTGGAGAAGGGATCGGAGGTCGGCGCGCACATCCTATCAGGCGCCTTGTTCGAGAGCCGCGCGCTTGACGAATTACTACCCGACTGGCAAGCCCTGGGTGCGCCGCTGCAGACCCCGGTCAGCGAAGATCAGGTCTATCTGTATCGTAGTGAAACCGCGGCCGTCAAGTTGCCCGCTTTTGCCGTGCCGGCACCGATGCACAACGCCGGTAACTACATCATCAGCCTGGGCAGCCTGTGCCGTTGGCTGGGCGAACAGGCGGAAGCACTGGGCGTCGAGATCTTCCCTGGGTTTGCGGCTGCCGAGTTGCTCTATCACGACGACGCATCGGTGAAGGGCGTGGCGACCGGTGATCTGGGACGTGACAAGCACGGCGAGCCCAAGGACGGTTTCCAGCCGGGCCTTGAGCTGCACGCCAAGTACACGCTGTTCGCGGAAGGGGCGCGCGGGCAGTTGGGCAAGGAACTGATCGCCAGATTCGATTTGGCGGCTGGCGCGACCGCCCAGCACTACGGCATAGGGATCAAGGAACTATGGGAGATCGAGCCGGCGAAACACAAGGCCGGTCTGGTCGTTCATGGTGCTGGCTGGCCGCTCAGTGAACATGGTGCCACCGGCGGTTCATTTCTTTATCACATGGCCGACAACCAGGTGGCCGTGGGGCTGATCGCCGATCTCAACTACGCCAACCCCTATCTCTCCCCGTTCGAGGAATTTCAGCGCTTCAAGTCGCAGGCCCAGATCAAGAAGTACCTGGAAGGCGGCAAACGCTTGTGCTACGGGGCGCGAGCAATTACCAAGGGCGGGCTCAACAGCCTGCCCAAGCAGAGTTTTCCTGGCGGACTGTTGATCGGCTGTGACGCCGGGACGCTGAATTTCGCCAAGATCAAGGGAATCCATACGGCCATGAAGTCGGCGATGCTGGCTGCCGAAACAGTGCATGCAGCGCTGCAGGCGGGCGCCGAAGGGCGCAGCGATCTGCTTGCCTATGAGGAAAACTTCAAGGCTTCGTGGTTGTACACCGAACTGTACCAGGCGCGCAATTTCGGGCCGGCCCTACACAAATTCGGCACCTTTGCGGGTGGCGCCTTCAACTGGGTCGAGCAGAATCTTTTCGGTGGTCGCATGTTCTTCACCCTCAAGGACGAAACCAGCGACCACGAGCAATTGCAGCCGGCCGCCAGTCATCAGCCGATCGAGTATGCGCGACCAGACGGCGTCCTGAGCTTCGATCGCCTGTCGTCGGTATTCATCTCCAATACGGCGCACGAGGAGGAGCAACCGGTCCATCTGCAATTGCTCGACAGCAGCAAGGCGATTTCCGTGAACTTCAAGGAATATGCTTCGCCCGAGCAGCGCTATTGCCCGGCGGGGGTCTATGAAATCGTTGAAGAGGCGGCTGGCCCGCGTCTGCAGATCAATGCCTCGAACTGCGTTCACTGCAAGACCTGCGATATCAAGGATCCGACCCAGAACATCCGCTGGGTTGCGCCCGAGGGCGGCGGCGGGCCGAATTATCCCAACATGTGAGCACTCCGCGCAATGACGGCGGCTGCCTGCTGACGCTCAGCCGGCGGCCGGGCGATGTTGGGCCAGCGCCCAGGCGACATGCTCGCGCAGCATTGGCGATGGGTCATCCTGGCGCGTGGATAGCGCCGCGATGACGGCTGGCGAGTGTGGTGCATTGCCCAGGGCGACGGCGATATTGCGCAGCCAGCGCAGGTGGCCGATGCGGCGGATCGGGCTGCCGGCCAGGCGGCTGTTGAAGTCCGCCTCGCTCCAGGCGAAAAGGGTTGTCAGTGGCGTTGCGTCAAGGCCGTTGCGTACCGCGAAGTCGGGGTCGCCGATCTGCGCGAAGCGGTTCCAGGGACAACACAGCTGACAGTCGTCGCAGCCGTAGATGCGGTTGCCGATCAGCGGCCGCAGGGCGAGCGGAATGCTGCCGTGCAGCTCGATGGTCAAATATGAAATGCACAGCCGCGCGTCCACCTCGTAGGGGGCGACAATGGCTGCGGTCGGGCAGGCGTCGAGGCAGCGCCGGCAGTCGCCGCAATGGTCGGCAATCGGCGTATCGGCGGGGAGCGGCAGGGTGCTGTAGATCTCTCCGAGGAAGTGCCAGGAACCCTCGCGTGTCAGCGACAGCGTATGTTTGCCGCGCCAGGTGGTGCCTGCCTGGCGGGCGAAGTCGGTTTCCATGACCGGTGCCGAATCGGAAAACACGCGGCAGGCAAAGGGTTCTGCCAAATCCAGCGTCGCCGCCTCCTGGGAAAGGCGATCGGCGAGTTTCTTCAACCGCTGGCGGACGGTCTTGTGATAATCACGCCCGAGTGCATAGCGCGAGACGTAGGCCAGGTCAGCATCGTCGAGCACCCGCTGTGCATTGGCGGCCGCAGGCCAGTAAGTCAACCGTGCCGAGATGACCGACAGGGCCCCTGGCAGCAGCAGCGGCGGTGCTGCGCGCAGCGCCGCATGTTTGGCCATATAATCCATTTCGCCGTGCCGACCCAGCGCAAGCCAGCGCAGCAGCCACGGCGCTGCGGCTGATACATCGGCCCTGGCGATGCCGATCGCGGCAAAGCCGAGTTCCTCACCCCAGTCCTTGATTTTTTGCGCTACCGCGGCGTACGCGCCTTGGCCGTCGGCCAGGCTGGCGGTGGCGCCTGTTTGGGAGTTTCCTTCTTGCATAGCAGCGATGATAACCAGTCGGCTGTCCGCCTGCACCTCGCAGACGATGCCGCGACCGCCGAGCTTGGCCGCCATTTGGCGCCCCTGCTGGCTCCGGGGATGGTGGTCTGGCTCGACGGCGACCTCGGCGCCGGGAAGACCTGCCTGGTGCGCGCCCTGTTGCGCGCGCTCGGCCATGTCGGTCCGGTAAAAAGCCCCACCTACACATTGGTTGAAATTTATGTGATTTCGAGGATATACTGGTATCACTTTGATTTCTATCGGTTCAACTTTCCAGAAGAGTTCGTTGATGCAGGCCTTAGCGAATATTTCCGAGACGATGCCGTGTGCTTGGTCGAGTGGCCCCAAAAGGCTGCTGGGCAGGTGCCTGCGGCGGATCTCGTCCTTGTGTTCCATATTTGCGGGAACGGCCGGATGCTGGACGTCGTTGCGAGTACCGAGGAGGGACAAAAATGTCTGAACGCGCTGAAGAGCGGTTGGCCGGACGCCGGAGACTGATCAAGTTTGCCGGAGCTTCGCTGTTGCTGACAGTGAGCCAGGTATCGCGAGCGTCTGCCAAGAGAAGTCCAGCTGTCCTCGCCGTTCGCGTCTGGCCTGCAGCAGAGTACACGCGCGTGACGATCGAACTCAGCGCACCATTGAAATATACCCAGTTCATGGTCAAGGATCCGGAGCGTCTGGTCGTGGACCTGGAAGGCATCGAACTGACCAGCGTGCTCGACAGTCTTTCCAGCAAGGTGCTCCCTGACGATCCCAATATCAAGCTGCTGCGCGCCGGGCGTTACAAGCCGGGCGTCGTTCGCCTGGTAATGGAGCTCAAGACCGAGGTCGCACCGCAGGTTTTCGAACTTGCGCCCGTGGCGGGCTACGGGCATCGCCTGGTTCTCGACGTGTATCCGACGACGCCGCCCGATCCGCTGCTCTCGCTTCTCGACAGCAAGGACTGGCAAGCGGCTCCCGTCGAGAGCCGTCCCGCGATCGTCGCCGATAGCCGTCCCGAAACAGGCGCCGATGCCAAGGTGGAGGCGAAGTCGGAGCAACTCGCCGAGCACCGGCCAGCGAGCAGGCAGCGGGGCCGGCCGGTCATCGATCGCCTGGTGACGATCACTCTCGATCCGGGACACGGCGGCGAGGATCCGGGCGCGATCGGGCGCGGTGGCAGCTACGAAAAGCACGTCACGCTGGCGGTGGCCAAGCGCTTGCGCGCTAAGATTGCAGCCGATCCGAACATGCGCGCCGTCCTGACCCGTGAGTCGGACTTCTTCGTGCCCCTGCGGGCCCGCGTAGATAAAGCGCGTCGAATCCAGTCCGACCTCTTCGTTTCGATCCATGCCGACGCCTTCGTCAGGCCGGACGCCAATGGGTCGTCGGTGTTCGTTCTTTCCGAGAGCGGGGCTTCGAGTTCGGCAGCGCGTTATCTCGCCCAGAAAGAGAACGCCTCTGACCTGATTGGCGGCGTCAATATCGACGTCGGCGATCCGGTCCTGGCGCGTACGCTGCTCGATCTGTCGCAGACGGCAACCATCAGCGACAGCCTCAAGCTCGGCAAGGCGGTGCTCGGCGAGATAGGCGGTATCAACCGGCTGCACAAGGCGCATGTCGAGCAGGCCGGCTTTGCCGTACTCAAGGCACCCGACATTCCCTCGATCCTGATCGAAACGGCTTTTATCTCCAATCCGGAGGAGGAGAAGCGCCTGAACGACGACGCCTACCAGGACAAATTGGCCACGGCCATCTTCTCGGGGATCAAGAAGTACCTGGCCATGAATCCGCCGCTGGCCAAGTCGACGCTGGCCAGGCTCGATTAGCTCTGTCGCGTGCGCTCGCGGCGATTGGGGAGATCGGCAAGTGAGCGCTCAGGGTGGCAAATAGAGGTTCCAAATATCCGTCGGCGCTGCTAGAATGCCGACCCTGCACATGCTTCAAGATTCACCGTGCCGCTGTAGCTCAGTCGGTAGAGCAGCGCATTCGTAATGCGAAGGTCGGCAGTTCGATTCCGCCCAGCGGCACCAGTAGAAACAAACAATTAGCCTCGGTCACAAGCCGGGGCTTTTTGTTGGGGTTACGCCGGGGTTACGTTTGCCGCAACCAAGCCGGCTTCTTCGCTATCTTCGACGCGGCGCCGTTACCCAGGCAGACAGTCAGCAACGCGCAAAGGCGAGCGTTGATTCGCCAGACCACCACGGTTAGCGCGTACTTCGGCGGCATCGTCGGGCAGCCGCCCATTCCAGATTTAGAGTTCTGTCGAGCGATTCCCCTACAGCAACTGCGTACCGACGAGCCAGCCCGTTCAGTGCTGATGGCCACGGCTTGACTGGCAAGCTCGCTGGTAAGGTCCGCTGTTTTGAGAGGCATCCGTTCGATTGCGGCCTGTCGAAGTCTCGCTGCGAGATTGCCCCAGATTGAACGGCTTGCAGAATCTCGAGTGGCGCGTTGCGCTCGATATTTGGGCTGGCCTGGAGCCACCGAGCACTATCGCCCGGCCGCGCTCTTTGCACGCCCTTGTTGTCAAGCTCTTTGGCAAGCTCCCTCTTGGCAAGCATTCGTGATTGCAGCTTCCCGGTGCGAGTTGGCCCGCGTCTCCTGTTTTCTATCTGTATCAAGTGCACCACCGCGGTCGCGCTCAGGCGCCAACGGCCAACCCCAAGCCGCCCACGACGCAGATTGCTACCGGCCCGCGTCAGGTCTGGTGCTGGGACATGACTTATTTGCCCACCCAGGTCATCGGCCAGTGGTTCTACCTCTACCTGATCCTGGACTTGTATAGCCGCAAGATCGTCGGCTTCACGGTCGAGACCAGGGACGATTCTGACCACGCCGCTCACTTGGTCAAACGCACGGCCTTGGCCGAGGGTATTCACTCCCTGGCGTCCAAACCGGTTCTACACGGTGACAACGGCTCAACCCTGAAGGCCACCATGGTCCTGGCGATTCTGCATTGGCTGGGTATCAAACCGTCCTACTCGCGACCGCGCGTGTCTGACGACAACGCTTATGCCGAGACGCTCTTTCGCACGGCGAAGTACCGACCGGAATTCCCGGCACGGGGGTTCGAGAGCATCGAGCAGGCACGCCTCTGGGGTAGCGACTTCGTGCGCTGGTACAACACGGAACACCGCCACATCAGGCTGGGTGTTCCTCCCGGCGGGCAACTGCCAGGCGCAGACCAGCGGCGGAGAGGACCGCCAGCAGCGTTTCAAGCGTCGGGTTCCCCTTGGGAGATAGCGCGCGGTAAAGGCTTTCTCGGCGCAGGCCGGCGCGTTCCGCTACTTCCTCCATGCCTTGCGCTTGGGCGACATGGCGCAGGGCGCGCAACAGGGCTTGCCGCCCGCCGGGCTCGTCGGCTTCTTCCAGCGCGGCGGCCAGGTATTCGTCGGCAAAGGCCGGGTCTTCGCGGAGAACTTCCACCATTGCGTCATCGTGGGGGCGGGCGGCTTTCATTGTGTGTTCCTCTTTTGCCAGTCTTGCCAGTAGCGGACGGCGGTTGCAATGTCGGCTTGCTGCCGGCGCTTGTCACCACCGACCAGCAGCAACAGCACTCGGCGGCCGGACTGCGCGTAATACACCCGGTAGCCGGCGCCGTGGTCTATCTTCAGTTCCCATACTCCCTCGCTCAGCGGCTTGTGGTCGCCGAAGTTGCCGGCGGCCATGCGTTGCACCCGAACGGCCACCCGTGCGCGTGCCCGCCGGTCTGCCAAACCTGCCAGCCACTCCTTGAACGGGTCGCGGCCGTCTTCCGCCTGATAGTCGAGAATGTCGAACATGGGTTAGTAACGTAAAGGTTACAGAAGTTCTGTAGTGGGGGCAATGTACTTGCGCGGCGGCAAGTTGCGGCCGGCGGTCACTTCCGGCCACTCTTCACCAAGCGCGGGCCGGCTTGCTCGTCCGTCGATTGTTCGATGCCGGCTTCGTCCAGAATCCAAGCCTCAATTTTCGTGTGCCACATGCGTAGCAGGTCGAGCGGTCGAATGCGGTAGTGCTTCTCGGCGGTCGCACTCGGCTTGTGTCCCATGATTTGCGCCGAGACTCCGGCGGGGCATTCCACCCACTCAGCCAGGGTGCCGAAGGAACGGCGCAAGCCATGGATGGTGACGTTCGGCAGGCCGGCGGCGGTCAGTGCCTTGTTGTGCTGTATGCGCGACTCCCGAAGCCTTCCAGACGCGGCGGTGGGGCTACTGAATACCCACTCATTGCGGCGGGGCAGGGTGGCCAGCAACGAAGCGACAAAGGGCGTCAAGGGAACGGTCCGCTTGCCTTGCACGTTGTCCTTGATGGTCATCGCCTTCCACTGGAAGTCGATGTCGTTCCAGGCCAAGCCAGCCACCTCTTCCCGGCGCGCGCCAGTCAGCAACGCTGTTTGCAGATAGGCAGCGATGACGGGATTCTGTATCTGGCGTACGGCAGCGAACCACGCCGGCAACTGCTCACGCTGCAGGCAGTCGTCCTTGGCGGATTTCTTCGGCAGTTTGTCGCGGGCCAGGCGGGTAAGACAGGCGTCAGTGCGTGCCTGGTCGCGGTACTCCGGGCGATCCGCGCACCAGTTGAGGAAGGCACGCAGGCGAACGAAGGCGTTGTTGGCTTGCGTCGGCCTGTGTGCGGCTTCTTCCTTCAACCATGCGCGCACGGCGTCGGCGTCGATCTTCGCCAGAGGCAGGCGCAGCAGCGGCAGGAGAATTCCAGGTAGCGTTGTATCGCCTTCGCCGGGCTTGCGTCCTCGGGTCTTGGGTCTTCCGCCAGGGTCCGAAAGGCGCTGATGGTCGAGCAGGCTACGGGCACTCCATCGCGTGGCGCGTGCGGCAAGGTAGGCTTGCCACGTCCATTGCCAGTGCACGTACGCGTTTCGCTTCTTCGCGCTTGGCCTCAGAGGCTGCGACGCGTTCGGCCTTCTCTTGGCGTGGGTCTACCCCTTGGTCAATCAGGGTTTGTAACCGGCGGGCTTCGTCACGAGCGGCTTGTATCGTCCACGTCTTCGGGTCGCCGATGGTCAGCCGGATACTTGCCCCAGATTTGAGGCGGCTTTCGAGCACGTACCGTCTCGAACCACCCGCTGAAGCCTTCAGCCCAAGCCCCTTCGTCTGGGAGTCCCACATGAAGTTGGCGCTCAAGCCTGCCGGACAGTTGAAGCCCGCGATTAGCCCAGCTACGAATTTGACTCTCTCGCTCATCGCCCACCCTCCGCTGCTGCCTACCAAGGACATTCAGTAGGCATATAGTAGGCAAATTATAGCAATGCGCATCAACAGAAAGAAACGTCTAGTTCTGCTAGGCTATTGAAAAACAGTATGTTTTGGTGTTTTCATGAATCCCAATCAACATAGAGAAATGCCATTCTTTGCGCATTCGTGATGCGAAGGTCGGCAGTTCGATTCCGCCCAGCGGCACCAGTAGAAACAAACAATTAGCCTCGGTCACAAGCCGGGGCTTTTTGTTGTCTGCGAACCCGGCCGGCTGGCCTGAAACCCTCAGGCGGCGGTTTTGCTCTGTAGGTTCTCATCTTTGCGTCACAGGCGTGCCAGCCGCCGCCGAAGTGTGGCCACATAAAGTGCTGTACATACGTACAGTATTTCGTTATTCTTGCTCCAGCTGCAGCGAATTCGATCAATCGATCCCGATAGAGGAGCAAGTCATCATGAATCGCATTCAGAAGTTGTTTGAGCAGATCGCTGGTGTCTATCAGGCCGAGACGCATCGCTGGGCTATTGCGCAGGAAGTCTTCACGGCGCCGCGGGTGGACGTTTCGGCTTTGCAGAAACCTGCTTGCTGGCGCAGGAAATCCCGGATTTACGGCGCCCGGCGATAGCCAAGGGCACAGCTCTTGGCGCCTGAGCGGCAGCCGCAGATGTTCCTTCGCTCAGTGCTTCATCGCGCCGTGCTCCGGGGTGTCTGTGGCTTTCATGACCGTCTGGGGCTTCTTGACTGCGGCGGCGATCTCCTTGGTGCTGCCGTCGTCGAAGCGTAGGGTGAGGGGCACGCTGTCGCCTTCTTTCAGTGACTGCTGGAGATCGAGCAGCATGATGTGGTAGCCGCCGGGTTTGAGTTCGGTGTGCGCCGCGGCCTTGATTTCGATTGCCTCCACCTGGCGCATGCGCATCATGCCCTGGTCATTGATATGGGTGTGCAACTCGCTTCGCTTGGCGGCCGGGCTTTCTGCCATGAGCAGCTTGCGGTTGCTGCTGCCGCTGTTGGCTATGGTCATGAAGGCGGCGGTGTTGGGTGTTCCCGGCGGCACCATGCGCACGTAGGCGCCGATGATGCTCAGATCGGTCTCGCTGGCCAGGGTGGGTAAGGGCAGCGTGAGTGCCGTGAGTGTCGTGGCGAGGACGGCAAGGGTGGGATGCAAACGCATGGCGGGATTTTCCTGTCAGTAAGTGATCGGAGGGGTCTGCTGTTGGCTTCATCTGACGGCGACCGGCGCCAGATGTTGGCGGATGGCGGCAAGGATTTGTGCGGGTGTCGAGGCGTGCGGCAGGCTGAGTGCCAGCTTCCCCTGGGTATCGATTAGGTAGGTCGCCGAGGAGTGGTCGACGCTGTATTGCCCCTGCGCGTTCGGCGGCTGCGCCTGATAACTGGCCCCATACTGTGCGGCGACGCGGGCGATCTCCGCTGGCGTGCCGCTCAGGCCGATCAGAGTCCGGTGAAAGAAGGGCGCGTACTCCTGCAGGCGCTCAGCGCTGTCGCGTTGCGGGTCGACCGAGATGAGCCAGGCCTGCACCTGCTGCCGCTCGCTCGCTTCCAGCCCGGACAGTGCCTGGGCGATCAGCGCCAGCGACGTCGGGCAGACATCGGGGCAGTAGGTGTAGCCGAAGTAGAGCAAGACGACTTGGCCGCGATAATCGGCGAGAGCGACGGGTCCTTGCGGCCCCTGGAGTATGAAGTCGCCTCCCGCTGGCTTGGCTGCCGCCGCCAGGCGGGCATGCGGCCGAGC
Organism: Candidatus Accumulibacter appositus; assembly: GCA_000585055.1. Classification (GTDB taxonomy): domain Bacteria; phylum Pseudomonadota; class Gammaproteobacteria; order Burkholderiales; family Rhodocyclaceae; genus Accumulibacter; species Accumulibacter appositus. Next base: position 44,200 of record JEMX01000011.1, on the reverse strand, counting down.
GGCGGTGATGGTCGCTGGCGGTAGCGGTTCCCAGAAGGCTGCCAGATAGATCAGCGTGGCGCTGAGTACGACGATCAGGGCGATCAACAGCAAGCGGGTCTTCATGTGTGCGCCGGCCTCAGTTGCCGCTCTGGAAGCGGAATGGCACCGCCACCAGGGCCTTGCCGGTATCGACCAGTACGGTCGCATCCCATTCCATGCTCCCGGTAATGCATACCGGCAGGCTGGCCATTCCCGAGAAGCGCTGGCTGTTGTTCGGCTCGCTGGCCAGCTGTGGTCGGTTATAGCCCATTTTCATTTCGGTGCCGGCGAAATCAACTTCTACGCTGCGAACTTCGCTGCCGGTGAGCGTCGCCTGCAATTGCAGGGGCTTTAGCGACGGCACCGGTCTTGGTTCAATCGAGAATTCGAGCTGACCGCCGTCCGGAAGGGCGGCCGTGCACGCCTGCTGGTTCAGATTGCAGCTTGATAGCGGTAGTGCGATATCGGCCTTCGGGCTGAGCAGCGGTGCCAGCTTGTAGCCGATGACGCCGAGAATGGCCAGGGCGAGCAGGATCGCGGCGTCGAGCAGGAGGTTCTTGGTCATCGGGAAATATCGGCTCCGTGGCCGTCCGCTACAGGTCTAGCCGTGGGCGCGGCGTGTTTTTGGGCACCGAGGGCTGCGCGGTGTCGGTGAGCACGCGTGCCGCAGCGGAAAGGCAAGCCCGACATTGTGCGAAGGCGCGGCTCGACGAAAATTGATTCACCTCAAATTATCGCGCGGCTCTTGTGCGCACAATGTGCGGCATATTGCCGCAGTGGCGCCATGTCGCTTGGCGATAGGGATGGGAAAGCCAAACCCCAATTGTTCAAAGGGAGAGAGAGAATGGAATTTCGAATGAAGCAAGTTGCGTCGCTGCTGCTCGTCGCAGGACTCGGCTTCGCAGCTTCCGGCAGTAGCTATGCTGCCGAGTCACTACAGGACGTCATGAAGCGTCGAAGCCTTTCGCAGCAGGACCTGCTGGCCGCCGCCAAGACCTATGTGCCGACCGGAAAGCGCGACGAGTTCATCGCTTTCTCGTCCGGCGGGCAGTCGGGACAGGTCATTGTCTATGGCGTGCCGTCGATGCGGATCCTCAAGTACATCGGCGTGTTCACACCGGAACCCTGGCAGGGCTACGGCTTCGACGAGAGCTCGAAGGCGGTTCTCGCGCAAGGCAAGATCGATGGCAAGGACATCACCTGGGGCGATACCCACCACCCGGCGATCTCGGAGACACAGGGCCAGTACGACGGCCAGTTCCTGTTTATCAACGACAAGGCCAACCCGCGTCTGGCGGTGATCGACCTGCGTGATTTCGAAACCAAGCAGATCGTCGTCAACCCGATCTACAAGTCCGAGCACGGCGGTGCCTTCGTTACTCCCAACACCGAATATGTCATAGAGGCCGCGCAATACGCGACGCCGCTGGCGAACAAGAAGTTCGAGCCGCTCGAAGAGTTCAACGAGAAATACCGTGGCGGCGTCACCTACTGGAAGTTCGATCGCAAGGAAGGCCGCATCGATCCGGCGCTCTCCTTCTCGATCGAGCTGCCGCCGTACAGCCAGGACCTGTCGGACGCCGGCAAGGGACCGTCTGACGGCTGGTCGTTTACCAACTCCTTCTGTACCGAGCGTTACGTCGGTGGTATCGAAAAAGGTCGCCCCCCGTATGAAGCGGGTTGCTCGGCCAAGGATACCGACTACATGCACGTGATTAACTGGAAGAAAGCCGCCGAGTTGGTCGCTGCCGGCAAGGCCAAGAAAATCAATGGCCACAACGTGCTGCCGCTGGATGTTTCGATCAAGGAAGGCATCGTCTTCCTGGTTCCGGAACCGAAATCGCCGCACGGCGTCGACGTCACTCCGGACGGCAAGCTGATCACCGTTTCCGGCAAGCTTGACACACACGTTTCGGTGTACTCCTTCGAGAAGATCATGGCCGCGATCAAGGCCGGAAAGTTCGAGTCGAAGGACCCCTACGGCCTGCCAGTGATCAACATGAAGGACGCGCTGCATACGCAGGTTCAGCTCGGCCTCGGCCCGCTGCATACGCAGTATGACTCGAAGCCATGCGTGGCCTACACCTCTCTGTATGTGGACTCGCAGGTCGCCAAGTGGAACTACTGCGAAGGCAAGGTTCTCGACAAGATCAGCGTGCACTACAACATCGGTCACCTGATGACCATGGAAGGCGATTCCATGGATCCCAAGGGGCGCTACCTGGTGGCCTTGAACAAGCTGTCGATCGACCGCTTTGCTCCGGTTGGTCCGCTGCATCCGCAGAACCACCAGTTGATCGACATCAGCGAGGACAAGATGCAGCTTCTTTACGACATGCCGCTGCCGCTGGGTGAGCCGCACTACGTGGTCGCCATCGAGGCGAGCAAGCTGAAGCCTGGTGTTCGCTACAAGGTCGGTACCGACAGTCGCACCGACAAGAAACATGCCGGTGCTGTTCGTGCGGGTGAGGAGAAAGTCGTTCGCACCGGCAACAAGGTGGAAGTCTTCGGTACGCTGATTCGTTCGCACATCACTCCGGAAACAATTGAAGCCGAAGTGGGTGACGAGATCACCATCAACCTGACCAACCTCGAGCGGGCGCAGGACGAAACGCACGGCTTTGCCGTCTCGACCTACAACGTGCATGCGTCGATCGAGCCGGGCAAGACTGTCCAGGTCAAGTTCAAGGCTGACAAGGAAGGCGTCTATCCGTACTACTGCACGGAGTTCTGCTCGGCGCTGCACCTCGAGATGCAGGGTTACCTGCTGGTCAAGCCGAAAGGCTGGAAGCCGACCAAGACGGCGATGACCGCTGGCACCGACTACAGCGAAGCGGACTACAAGTCGCAGCTGAAGAAGGTGGTCGATACACAGGCGGTGATCGACTCGGTGGTTGGCTACATCACCGGTGTCAACTACAAGGACTTCCCGGATGTGGTGGCGATGATGGACGACGCCGTCGACCAGCTGGGCAAGATCAAGGACGCCAAGGCCAAGGCTGACGAAGCTGCTGGCAAGAAGGACTGGAACAACGCCACGCTGTGGACCGAGCAGATCTGGCAGTACCAGGTCAAGGCGGCGGATCTCGGCCTGCGTGCCAAGACCTATCTTGAGCAGAATGGTGCCAAGCCGGTCAAGTAAAGACCAGCAAGCCGTGTTGATCTGACTCAAAGCGACTCAACGGGGGGCGGAGTTACTCTGTTCCCCGTTTTCTTATGCGAAAAGGAATGACCATGAAGAAATTGATGGCTGTGGTGGTGCTGGCGAGCCTGGCCGCCGCGCCGGTATTGGCGGCTGACGACGGCGCCAAGTTGTACGCCGAGAAGACCTGCGGCGCGTGCCACGGTGCGAACGGCACCAAGACCCTGATGCCCGATTATCCGAAGATCGCCGGACAGAATGCCAAGTATCTCGAAAAGCAGATGCTGGACATCAAGACCGGGGCGCGTGCCAACGGCAACTCGGCAGCAATGAAAGGCGTGATGCCACTGGTCAGCGATGAGCAAATCAAGGTGCTGGCCGATTACATCTCCAAGCTCAAGCCTTGAGCTGGGGTCGGAAAATCGTCGCTGCCAGGTGAGCGCAGGGCGCGGCCGCCGGGCGCTGCGTCGCGCGCCTGACTTGATGAGTATCAACGCCAAACGTCGGGCTGCTTGTTAGATTGACAGCTGTGGATTCTCAAACACGAGGGAGTTAGGAAATGAAGAAACTGATTCTGGCCGTTTCGCTGGCGATGATCGCGGCAGGTGCCGCGCAAGCCGGTCCGCCACCACCCAAGGCGCACGGCATCGAGGACAAGTCGTACAAATGGAACGCCGAGGAAGGCGAAAAAATGGAGGCCTTGAAGCTCAAGGGCGACAAGGTGCGTGGCGAGGAGGGTTACGAGGTCTGCGGCGCCTGTCATCTGCCGTCCGGAGCAGGCCGTCCCGATGGCACTTTTCCGCAGCTGGCGGGCCAGCACACCACCGTACTGATCAAACAGATGGCTGATATCCGTGCCGGTCTGCGTGACAATCCGACGATGTACCCCTTTGCCGCGACACTGATCGACCCACAGGAACTGGCTGATGTGGCCGTCTATATCGAAGGGCTGTGTATCCCCATCGAACACGGCAAGTACGAGGGTCCGGATGCCGCCGTACAGCTGGCGACCGGCAAGACGCTCTACGAGAAGGAATGCAAGGAGTGTCACGGCGCGAATGGCGAGGGCGTCAAGGACAAGTTCTACCCGGTGATCGCTGGCCAGCATTACAAGTACCTTTTGCGCCAGATGACCGAGATTCGCGACGGCCACCGTCGCAACGCGAACCCGGACATGGTCAAGATCATCAAGAAGTACGACGACAAGCAGCTGGTCGCCATCTCGGCCTATCAGTCGAGCCTAGTCATGCCGGGCAATATGTGCAAGCCGAAGGCAACAGCCAAGAAGTAAGTAGGCTTCGCAAGTAACAAGGAGCGCGTTCTGTCGCTGCCAAAGCCCGTCCGCAGGTTCTCTTCTCGGCGGGCTTTAGTTCCCGGCAATCATAAGTAATGAATAATATTCTGCAGACCGCTACTGCACAGCACGGATCGACACCTGCGTGGCCGGTCGTGAACACCGCAAGCGTTCTGGACGAGGATTGAAGCATGTCAGCCGCAGCACCCAGCAAGCAGAATTTCATCGTCGCCGCGCTTACCGCGGTCGCCACAGGCCTGATGATCGCCGCTTTCTTCGCGCCGATCTGGTGGGTCTCCTTGACCGCGCCGAACTATCCCGCCGATGCCTTCCCCGATGGCATTCGCATCCACTTTCATTTCGACGGTGTCTATAACGGCTGCACGGCGGCCGGCAAGGGCACGCGCATGGATAGCGAGATCATTCAGAAGGAGCTCTCGCACGACGACGAGCGCTACAACCCGATTACCGACAAGAACAAGGACGTCAACAAGGGTGCCGAAGGTCTCGACTGCGTGCACGAAATGAACACCATCAACCACTACGTGGGGATGTTCCCGATTGCCACCGGTGCGCCCGTCGAGAAGCCGTTGGCCAAGTTCTTCTTCGGCTTCTTCACGGTCATGCTTCTGGGTTTCATGGTGCCGCGCCGCAAGCCGCGGCTGTTGGTGCTGGCGGTCGGTTTTGCTGCGGTCGCTGGCTGGATCATTGTCGACCAGTATGTAATGGGCGGCCTGCAAGCGCATGTCGCCCACTATGTCAGCGAAACGGCGACCTTCTTCAACGAGCCCGAGAAGATTCAGGGCTGGGGTGAAAATGTCACCGTGATCACGCATGTGGTGATCGCCGGGACGCTGCTGGCGATGCTGGTGGTGTTGGCTGGCGTCGCCTGCATGCGCGGCTTCTCGCTGTTGCTGGCGTTGGTGCCGGCCCTGCTGCCGGTCTTCTTCGTGATCACCTACGCTGGCTGGCTCTGGTTTTTCGGTCACAACATGCACCCCTGGGGCGCCTTCACGGTCAAGCCTTTCATGCCTACCGTCTTTGGCGAGGGCAAGGTGGCGCAGTTCTCGACCTACTCCTATCCCTACTGGGGCTACGGGCTGCTGCTGGGTGTCATGGTCTGCCTCCTGCTTGCCCTGCTGATCCGGCGCAAACAGATGCGCGAGGGTTCAGCGGAGTAGCCGATGCCTCGCCGCTTGCTTGCCGCCGGAGTGCTCTGCGGGCTTGCTCTGGTCGTTCTTCCCTCGCCGGGTGACGCCGAGGACGCGCTGACCGCGCTGCGCCGCACTGGCACCATAGGGAGCGGGCGTGTGCTTGCCGATGAGCCGCTCGACAGCCGCCTGGGCGGGATGGCCGAGCCGGCCGTCGCTGGCTGGGGCGGACTCAACGAGCAAACGCCGATTCCGACCGAGCCGCGGGTCAGCAGCCTGCCGTTCCTGCAGGAGCTGGTCAACGCAGCGCCTGCGGGCTCGCTACTCAAGCTCAAGCCGGGCAGGTACTCCGGACCGGTGGTCGTCGACAAGCCCTTGACCATCGACGGCGGCGGCGAAGCGAGCATCGATGGCGGTGGCAAGGGAACGGTGTTCGTGCTGCAAGCCAACGATGCCGTCCTGCGCAATCTGCAGCTGACCAACTCCGGCGTCTCGCACGATTCGGACGATGCTTGTCTCAATGTCCGCGGCGACCGCAATGTCGTCGAGAACCTGCACATCGACGACTGCCTGTTCGGCATCGATCTGAAAATGTCGAATGATAATGTCCTGCGTGGCAACCGCATTCGTTCGAAGCCCTTCGAGCTCGGCATGCGTGGCGACAGCCTGCGCCTGTGGTATAGCCACCGCAACCTGATCACCGATAACCTGATCGAAGATTCTCGCGACATGGTCGCCTGGTACTCGAACGAAAACCACTACCTGAACAACGTCGCACGGCGCAGTCGCTATTCGATTCACTTCATGTTTGCTGCCGATAACCTTGTCGAAGGCAACCGCTTCTACGATAACGCCGTCGGCGTCAACGTCATGTATTCCGGGGGCGGGGCCATTCGCAACAACCTCTTTTCACATGCCAATGGCCCGACCGGCATGGCGGTCGGATTCAAGGAGGCTTCAAGCGTTCTTGTCGAGGGTAACGAGATTGTCTATTGCGCGGTCGGCGTCGGCCTCGATATGTCGCCGTTCGAGCCGGACACGACGATCATCATTCGTGGCAACCGCATCGCCTATAACGGCATCGGGATCAGCTTCCTGTCCGACAAGAAAGGCACCATCATCGAGAACAACTTCTTCGAGGGAAACCTGACCCAGGTGGCCATGGGCGATACCGGCAGCGCCAGTCGCAACCTCTGGCGCGGCAACTACTGGGACGACTATCAGGGTTTCGACCGCAACCAGGACGATGTCGGCGACCGTCCGCACGAGCTCTACGCCTATACCGACCAGCTGTGGATGGAGGTGCCTTACGCGCGCTTCTTCCGCAACGCGCCGATGATGGAGACGCTCGATTTCCTTGAGCGCCTGGCGCCTTTTTCGACGCCGGTGATGTTACTGCGTGACGAAGCGCCGGTTTTCAACAAACCCCAGGAGACCAGCAAGAGGTCTGTCAAATGAACGACAAGAAGGAAACGGAAGCGGCAGTTGACGCCACAGCGGTGCCGCCCCTTGGTGAAGCCAAGCCGGTAGTCATCAACACGCGCGCCAAGGCTCCAGTGCGCAAGCAGGCCAACCGGCGCAAGTTCATTCGCTCGACGGTCATGATCGGGGGGGTGCTCGGCCTGGCGATGCTTGGCTATCTCCCGGTGGCCAGGGCACGGAATTCGCGCCTGCGCCCGCCCGGCGCGCTCGAGGAAAGGGATTTCCTGTCCTCATGCATCAAGTGCGGCCAGTGCGTGCAGGTCTGCCCGGTGGCGGCAATCAAACTCGACGACATCGACCAGGGCTTCGGTGTGGGCGTGCCCTATATCGACGCCCGCGAGCAGGCCTGCGATTTTTCCTGCGACGCCGTGCAGTGCATTCTGGCCTGCCCGACCGGCTCGCTGACCTATACCAAGCCGGCCTCCCTCGATACGCGCGCCGGCATGCCGCTGGCGCGGGCGCCGGTGCTCAAGGCCAAGGAAAAGGACCCCGAGCCGACACTGAACCTCAGCGAACGCATCGGCGTCGCCCGCCTGGCGCACCCGGAGTCGTGCCTGGCAGTGCAGGGCAAGGGCTTCAGCGGGCAGGCCCGTGGTGCGGATTTCCGTGGCCACCTGCGCTACGTGGCGGTCGATCGCTGGCAACCGATACCCGTGCGCGACCACCCCTACGAGCGCGATCTCTGCGACCTCTGCGTCACCGAATGCCCGATCAGGGACGCCATCCGCATGCAGGAGTCGATCGCCGCCGACGGCAGCAAGCAGTACCGGCCCGAGGTGCTCGAGCAATGTGTCGGCTGTGGGGTATGCGAGATGATCTGCCCGGTCGACCCGGCGGCCATCGTCGTCGATCAACGCCAGCCCTGGAGCGCGTGATGAGCCAGTTTGAACGTATTCGCGTGATGTTCGGTGCGGCGCCGCGGAAGCCCACGCTGGTGACGCCGGAAGCGAAGCAGGTGCACAGCCTGAAGCGCATGACCAAGGCCGACTTCGAGGCCATCAAGCAGCACGCCCGCGACCACGAACTGGTGACCCATAAATGGCGTAACCGGCGTTGGACGGTCCTCATTTTGGCCAACCTTTTGTTCACCTTCTCGTTCTGGCTCGACATCCAGATTCTCGAGGGTGCGCTGACCGCCTCGCGCTTCGTCGGCTTTCATCTGATCGACCTCAATTCGGCCTTGCAGGTGATGCTGGCGCACAAGCACATCATCGTCAATCTGTTCATCGGCACGGCGACCGTCTTTGTTCTCTGGGCCTTGCTCGGCGGGCGTTCGTTCTGCTCCTGGATTTGTCCCTACCATTTGCTCGCCGAGTGGTTCGAGTGGCTGCACCTGAAGCTGGTGAGCAAGAAGCTGGTCAGCGAGCACGAATTCCATCGCGGCACGCGTACCGTGTTCTGGGTGATCTTTGCCTTGTTGGCGGTGGTCAGCGGCTATACCGTTTTCGAGACCATTTCGCCGACCGGAATCCTGTCGCGGGCGCTGATCTACGGTCCTTCGCTGGCGCTCGGCTGGGTCTTGTTGCTGCTGGTCTTCGAGGTCGTCTATTCGCGCCGCGCCTGGTGCCGCTACGTCTGCCCGATCGGGCTGACCTATGGTATCGTGGGCGCCGTTTCGCCGGTGCGTGTCGAGTACCGGCTGGACAAGTGCTTTCACGAAGGCGATTGCCGAAAGGTCTGCCTGGTGCCACACGTTCTGGACGTGGTGATCAAGGGCCGGGCCGCTGACATGACCACCCCGATCGGACCCGACTGCACGCGCTGTGGTCTGTGTGTCGATGTTTGCCCGAGTGGCGCGCTGGTCTTTGACGTCAAGGGCTTGAGCAAGCTGCTCTGAAGGGTGTCAATGATTCGTTTTGAAAACGTCGGCAAGGACTTCAGGAAGATTCGCGTACTCGACGGCGTCGAGCTGGAAATCGGACTTGGCGAGCGCATCGCCCTGATCGGTTCGAACGGCGCCGGCAAGACGACCTTGATCCGTTGTCTGCTTGGCGAGTATACGCACCAAGGCAAGGTGACCATCGACGGGCAGCAGCCGCGCGCCGAGCGCACGCAGGTGCTCGGCAAGGTCGGTTTCGTGCCGCAGTTGCCGCCGCCACTGAAAATGCCGGTCGGCCAGCTGGTCACTTTTGCAGCCGCCGTTTGCGGCTCGGACAGCCAGCGCATTTACGCGGTTGCCAGGCGGCTGGGACTTGAGGTCGCACCGATCATGGCGCGGCCGTTTAACCGCCTGTCGGGGGGCATGAAGCAGAAGTTGTTGATTGCCATCGCTCTCGGTCGTGACGCGCAGGTGCTGGTGATGGACGAACCGGCGGCCAACCTCGACCCTGAGGCGCGACACATCTTCTTTTCTCTGCTCGCCGAGCGGCTGGAGAACACGACCATGATCATCTCCAGTCACCGCCTCGACGAGGTGGCGCCGCTGGTCAATCGCGTGGTCGAAATGGATACCGGCAGGATCGTCCTGGATGATCGCGTGGTAGAGGATGCCAAGCTCTCGGCGCTGTTCCAGGTGCACCTGACGCTGGCGCGTGCCGATGCGGCTATCGCCAAGACGCTGATCGCCTGGCAGTTTGCCGACCGCGGCCAGGGCCTCGAGTGGCACGGCACGGTTTCCGGGCCCGACCGACTGCGCTTCATGGGGACGGTGTCGCGTTACGTCGGCCTGTTGTCGCGCATCGAGATGAAGGAAGTCGACGCGGCGGTCGTCCTGCAGTGAGGTACAAACAGCCATGAAACGACGACGCTTTCTCGAAATTCTTCCGGCAGCGACTCTTGGCCCCTGTTTCAGGCCGCTCGTGGGCGTCGCTGCTGGCTGGTCACTGGCTGCCTGCAGCGGCGAGCCGAGCAGCGGCCCGATCCAGGTCCATTGGGATCGGGATGCCGACCCACGCTGCGGAATGATCATCAGCGACAAGCGCTTCGCGGCGCAGATTCGCGATCCTCAGGGCAAGGTCTGGAAGTTCGACGACATCGGTTGCGCGATGTTCTGGCTCTCGCAGCGACCGTTCAACGAGGAAACGCCGAACACCGAGTACTGGGTTGCCGACTACCGCATGGGCGGCTGGATCGACGCCCGTGCAGCGCACTACCTCCCCGGAATGAAAAGTCCGATGGGCTATCAGTTTGCGGCCGTCGCGCGTCCGCAAGCCGATGCGGTTTCGTACCAGGAAATGAAAGAGCGCATTCTGGCGCGCGGCAAGTGAGCCGGCGGCCATGAATTCACTCCTCCTGACCGCCCGCCTGGACATCGTCGAATCGCTGCGCGCGCGCTGGTTCCTGCTCTACAGCCTGGTCTTCGGCGGCATTGTCGCCTTGCTCTTCGCCTTCGGTCTGACCGAGTCGCGGGTGTTGGGCTTCATCGGCCTGTCGCGGCTGCTGGTGACCTATATCCAGCTGACCATGGCCATCCTGCCGATTTTCGTGTTGATCACCACCGTGCGTTCGGTGGCCGGCGATCGCGAAGCCGGCGTCTTCGAGTACCTGTTGTCGCTGCCGGTGTCGCTGTCGGCGTGGTTCTGGGGGAAGATCCTCGGGCGCTACGTGACCATCTTCCTGCCGGTTTTCGTGGCCATGTTCGGTGCTGTTCTGTGGGCACAGTTCAAGGCCATCGAAGTGCCGTGGGAAATGTTCTTCTATTACACGGGTCTGCTGGCGGCCATGGCCTGGTGCTTTCTCGGCATCGGCATGCTGATCTCGACGCTGGCGCGCAGCACCGACGTCGCGCAGGGGGCCGCGTTCATCGTCTGGCTGAGCATGTTGCTGTTCCTCGACCTTATCCTGCTCGGGGTGATGATCCAGGGCCGGGTCGCTCCCGAGGTCGCCGTCGGCATCGCCTTGCTCAACCCGCTGCAGGTCTTTCGTACCGCTTCGCTGGCCATGTTCGACCCGCAGCTGATCGTCCTCGGACCGTCAGCCTACGTCATTCTCGACCTCTTCGGCAGCGCCGGCTTCCGCGTCTACGCCTTGCTCTACCCGCTGGCCATCGGCTCGCTGGCGGCGCTGGTCGGTTTTCTGACTTTTCGTCGCAGTGACCTGCCTTGAGCGGAGGATGGCGATGAAGCGCCTTGCTGCCCTTCTGCTGCTGGTGCTGTTCGCCATTTCGGGGAGGGCCGCCGAGCTGCCGTCGGCCGCACCGTTCTTCGCCTTGACCCTGCCCGCGATTGACGGACCTGCAGTGGCGCTGGGATCATTGAAGGGCAAGCCGCTGTTGGTCAATTTCTGGGCGCGCTGGTGCGCTCCGTGTCGCCAGGAGATTCCCGATCTCGCGGCATTGCAGGCCAGGTACCGGGGCCGGGGGCTGCTGGTCGTCGGCATCGCCGTCGAAGACGCCGACAAACTCGAGCAGCTGCGCGAATTCGGTCGCGCCTACGAGATGAACTACACTTCGCTGATTGGTGGCAGCGAGGCGAGCATCGAGCTGATGAAGGCTCTGGGGAACAGTAAGGCTGGCTTGCCGTTTAGCGTCCTTATCGATCGTGACGGCCGCATCCGCAGCAGCGAACTCGGCGCCATGGATCAGGCGGAGATGGAAGAGGCGGTCAGGCCGATTCTCTGAGCGGCCAGCGCTCGCGTCGCTCGGTGTTACGATAAAGTTAGGCGCAAGGTATTCCCCGAAGCCTATCGCCCCTCTCCCCTCGTGGGAGAGGGGTTGGGGAGAGGGGCCGTGGGCGAGACGACCCGTGCGAGAGCGCGTATGGGCAGCCCCTCTGCCCCGGCCCGCGAGGGCGAGGGACGTTGAGATACGTCGATCGGGTTTGATGGTGCTCGCGGGCACCATTTTGTGGATGCGCCACGGGCGCTGTTTGAGTGAAGACGATGATGAGAAAACTGTTTGCCCTGCTGTCGATTGTTCTGCTTGCTGCCTGTGCGTCGCCGCCTTTGCGTGGCACCGGCGACCTGGGGCTGGTGATCGAGCGTGCCAGCGGTCACGTCAGCCTGGTCGATACCAGTGCCGGCAAGCCGTACGCGCGCATCGGCGGACTCGGTGACCTCTCGCATGCCTCGGTGGTCTATTCGCGCGACGGTCGTTACGCCTACGTCTTCGGCCGTGATGGCGGGCTGACCAAGATCGATCTGCTCGAAGCGCGCATCGTCAAGCGCGTGCTGCAGTCGGGCAATGCTATCGGTGGTTCGATCTCGCAGGATGGCCGCATCGTCGTGGCGCAGAATTACACACCGGGTGGGATCAAGGCTTTCGACTCGGAAACTCTGGAGCTGCTCTCCGAAGTGCCAGCCGAATACGCGCCGGGAAGTTTCTCGAAGGTCGTCGGCCTGGCCGACCTTTCCGCTAACCGTTTCGCCTATGCGCTCTTCGATGGTGGCGAGATATGGGTCAGCGACTTCGCAGATCCGCGCCATCCGACGACACAACGCTACCCGGCTGGCCTGCAGCCTTATGACGGGCTGGTGACACCTGACGGGCGCCATTACCTCGCCGGCTTGTTCGGCGAGGACGGCGTCGCCTTGCTCGACACCTGGCAGCCGGAGAAGGGCACGCGGCGGATTCTCGACAACTACGGGCGCGGCGAAGAGAAGCTACCGGTATTCAAGATGCCGCACCTGCGGGGCTGGTCGATGGCGCAGGGCAAGGCCTACCTGCCGGCAATCGGCCGGCACGAGGTGCTGGTGGTTTCCGGCAGCAACTGGCAGGAAGTCGGCCGCATTGCGGTCAAGGGACAACCGGTGTTCGTCATGGCGCGGCCCGATGGCCGGCAAGTGTGGGTCAATTTCGCCTTTCCTGACAATGGCTGGGTACAGGTCATCGACACGCTGAGCGGCAAGGTGGTGCAAACCCTCGAACCGGGCAAGGCGATTCTGCACATGGAGTTCACGCCGCGTGGTGAGCAGGTCTGGCTTTCCGCCCGTGACGACAATAAGGTGGTGATTTACGATACCGCGAGCTTCAGCAAGGTCGGCGAGTTCACCGCCCAGGCACCGAGTGGCATTTTCTTCACCAGCCGCGCACAGCGCACGGGATTCTGAGACCGCGATGACCGATGAAGCGATCGATTTCCGTTTGCTGAACGACTTCCAGAGGGACTTCCCGCTTTGCCCGGCGCCCTTCGCCGAACTGGCGGAGCGCCTTGGGGTGGCGGAAAACGCCGTCCTTCGGCTGCTCGAGACGCTGCGCCGCCAGGGCAAGATTTCCCGCGTCGGCGCGGTGTTTGCACCCAAGCGCATCGGCGCCAGCACCCTGGCGGCGATGGCCGTGCCGCCGGAGCAGCTCGCTGCGGTGGCCGAGACGGTCAATCGCTTTCCGGAGGTGAACCACAACTACGAGCGCGAGCATCGCTACAACCTCTGGTTCGTCGTCACCGCGGGTTCGGAAGGTCGTCTGCAGGCGGCATTGGGGGCCATCGAGCAGGCGGCTGGCCAGCCGCTGCTGCGCCTGCCCTTGCTGCAGGAATACCACATCGACCTCGGTTTCTCGCTCGACGGCCAAGGCAAGCAAGGCCAGCCGGCTCCGGTGCGCAGGCAGGCCTTCGTGGCGCCGCGGCCGCTCGACGAGTTCGAGCGCCGGCTGGTGATGGCCCTGCAGGAAGGCTTGCCGCTGTTCATGCGGCCGTTTTCGGTGCTCGCCAGTCGCGTTGGTTGCGAGGAAAGCGAGGTCCTTGAACGTATCCGTCGCTGGTGCGCCGAGGGCATCATCAAGCGCTTCGGGGTGGTCGTCCGGCATCATGAACTCGGCTATACAGCCAACGCCATGCTGGTGCATGACATCCCCGACGAGGCAGTCGCCGCGATGGGCGAAATCCTGGCCCGCGAGCCGGGAGTGACGCTCTGCTATCAGCGTCCACGGGTGTTGCCGGACTGGCCCTACAACCTGTTCTGCATGATTCACGGGCAGGTCCGCGCCGATGTCGAGGCGCGTATCGCCGAGTTGCGCAGCCGCCTGCACCTCGATGATTACGCGCACGCCATCCTCTTTTCACTGACCCGCTTCAAGCAGGGCGGCGCGCGCTATGCCTGAGGCGGCCAGCATCGACGCCGTCGATCGGGCGATCATCGATTCGCTTCAGGGCGGCTTCCCTCTCTGCGAGCGGCCCTACGCGGAAGTCGCCGGGCCGCTGGGCATCAGCGAGGATCAGCTGCTCGAACGTCTGCAGGCGATGCTCGACGCGCGCGTGCTGACCCGCTTTGGCCCGATGTTCCAGGTCGAGCGCATGGGGGGCGCTTTCGTTCTCGCGGCGATGCGCGTTCCCGAAGCGGATTGGCAGCGGGTGCTCGAAGTGGTCAACGCCTTCCCGCAGGTGGCGCATAACTACCGCCGCGAAAGCGACCGCAACTGCGACTTCAACATGTGGTTCGTGCTGGCCACCGAAACGGCCGACGGCATCGCGGCCGCGGTACGCAGCATCGAGGAAGCCAGTGGTTTGCCGGTCTTTCCCTTTCCCAAGCTGCAGGAATATTTCGTCGAGATGAAGCTGGCGGTGCGCACATGAGCGGCGCACCGGCGCGCTCGGTCGATGCCATCGATCGCCGCCTGATCCTGGCGACGCAGAGCGGCTTACCGCTGGTCGCCCGTCCGTATCAGCAACTCGCGGAGCAAGTGGGTATTGCCCCGCAAGAGGTCATGGCGCGGCTGGCGCGAATGCTCGACAGCGGCGTCATTCGGCGCATCGGCGCCGTCCCCAACCACTACGCCATCGGCTACACGGCCAACGGCATGAGCGTCTGGGACGTTCCCGACGAGCGTATCGACGAACTCGGCGCGCGCATTGGCGCACTCGATTTCGTGACCCACTGCTATCACCGTCCGCGCAAACTGCCGGAATGGCCATACAACCTGTTTGCCATGGTGCATGGCACTTCACGTGCCGAAGTGCAGGCCAAGGTTGCCGAAATCGCGGCGCTGCTCGGCGCCGCTTGCCGCGCTTACGACGTGCTTTTTTCGACCAGCATTCTCAAGAAGACCGGCCTCAGAATAGCGGGCTAGGGCCGTGGGCCCTTAATGTGAAAGTCGCGCCAGCGACTCACGAAGCTCCCTTCTCCCCTCGTGGGAGAAGGGTTGGGGAAGAGGGGGGAACGGTCATGACTTTCATGATCCGGGGTGTCTCGACAGGTCATGACCGTTACCCTCGTTCGCAGCGCCCGCAGCTCACTTGCTCTTGTCGCCGCCAAAGAGCCTGTCGAGAAGGCGTTCCGCTTCATCGATCAGCGCGGCGCCGATGTCGTCGCTGTGACGCTTGAGCACATCGGCGGCGACATTTTTCAGGCTGATCGAGTAGCGCAGCTCATTCGCTGGCCCGCTGACCTGTACCGGTATCGGTACGCCCTCCAGCGCGCGCAGCAGCTTCGAGCTTTCGGCAGGATTCGCCGCCATCATGACGCGCAGCGTGTAGTCGAGCTCGTTCGCGAGCAGATCGAACTGGCCGTAACCACCGAGCGCGAGCCTGGGCGCGGCGCCGTCGAGATCGTCATTATGGGCAATGCCTTCAGCCAGTTTGACGGTAGCGCTCAGGTGCGTCAGCCGGGTCAGCCGGGAGGTGTCGATCTTGCCGGACTGCGTGCCGCCGGCGCTCAGGATGTCCTTCACTTGGCCGAGAACCGCGGACAGGTCGATGCCGACCAGCGCGACGTCGCGCAGCGCGAAGCGCGCCGTCCCCTGCGCCGCTCGGGTCAGCTCGACGCGTGACTGGCCGGTGCTCGACAGCTCCAGGTCCACATTGCCGCGGCCTTCGAGATCGCTGTGACCGCCTGCGTCGTGCGCCAAGGCGCCGAAGTCGACATCCTTCAGCGCCAGCTTCAGGGCGAGGCGTGGGCTCTGTCCGTCAAGGGTCAAGTCGCCGTCCGCCTGACCACCGTAAAGCCGCGCGCTCACCGGCGCGAGTGTCGCGCTACCGTCGGCGCTGTGCACGCGGGCGTGCACAACCGCCGCCTTGATTCCGTGTGCCTGTAGCTGGGCGATCTTCAGTTGGCCGTCGAGGCGCAGCTTGCCCAGGGGGGCCAGCTTGAAGGCAGGCTCGGACGCTGCCGATGCCGATGCAGGCGGTGGTGTTGGCGCCGACGTGGAAGTCCGAACGATGTGCACCGCCGGGTTGCGGCCTTTTCCGGGCTCGCTGCTTGCGGCTTGCTCGGCGGCTGCGGGCTCGCGTCTTGCAGCCGCTTCTGCCGTGAGCACTGGGGCGGCTGGCAGGTAGCGATCCAGATTGAGTCGATCGGCCTGCAGGTCGAAACCGACTTCCGGCTTCGCGAAGTTGGCCAGCTCGATGCTGGCCTCGAAACTGGCATCGCTCGCGCGTGAGGCCAGCTTCAGGCTGGCGCGTTCTTGCCTGGCGTCGAGCGTCAGGGCGCCGGAAAGTGGCAGGCGTGCCTGCCCTCCGGGCAAGCGCGGGTCTTCGAGGCCGATCTCTGCGTCGAACTGCGGCAGGCTCAGAGTCTGTCCCTCGATACTCGCGTTCAGTGCACCGCTGACGCGGGCGGAGATGCTTGCCGGGCCATCGCGGCGCGTCGCCGTGAGCAGAAATCCTTCGCCGACCAATGCCGAGCTCGGGCCAGCAATGCTGTCGAGCCTGACGGTGGCATCGAGCGAACGCGTGCCTGCCAGCGCCGCGCCGGCCGCGAGCGTCTCGGCGTCGGCCTGCACAGCGACTTCGACTTGTGAGGCTCTGAACGCTTGGCCATGGCGGAACAGGCTGCTGGCGGTGAGCGAGGCGCGCAAGGCTTGCTCGCCGAGGCTGCCCGTGAAACCGAGTTTGAGGTCGCTGGCGGCAAGGGTCGAGTTGGCCGGATCGTGGCGGTCGATGTCGATGTTTACGCTGGCCGTGATTTCGATCTCGCCGGCAACTTCGGGCTTGCTGACCGCGATGTGCGCCTTCAGCGCCAGCGGCAGTTGCGTCTTCGGCGCCAGGCGGCCGGTTTCGAGATTGATGGCCGAGAGCACGATCGTCTTTCCGCTGAGGCCATCGTGCAGGCTGATCGCGGCGTCGCTGAGCAGCAGCTGGCCGATTTCCCAGTGTGCCTGCCTGCTCGTGTCGCCGCTTGCCGCTGCGCTGACGCTTGGCGCGGTCGGCGTGTCCGCCGTTGTAGCCGGCGCCGCCGTTTCAGCGGGCGCTAGCCGGGCCTCGTCGCCCTCGCTGACCGTGTCGCTGTGCTTTTCCCGCAGCGTCATGGTCGCCCGCGCTCCGCGCAGCTGGATCGACTCGACAAGGACTTCCTGCCACAGCAGGGGGAGCAGGGCGACTTCTATGTGCGCCGACGAAAAGCTGAGGAATTCCGCTTCGCTGTCCCGGGCCGACAAAGTGCTCGCCGGCAGGTCGATGGCCAGCCCGGGAAAGAACGACAGCTCGATATCGCCGTTGACGTGCAGCGTGCGGCCGCTGTGCGCCCTGACCGCTTCTGCGATCTCGGGCTTGTAGCGATTGACATCGAAGAGCGCGATCGAGAGGGCCATGGCCAGCGCCAGGAGCGCCGCCGCAGCGGCAGCCACCAGCAGCAGGCGCCGCCGCCCGCCTGCTCCATCGCTGCGATCTGCACTCAATGCCCGGTGCTCAGCCAAGCACGTGGTAGCCGCCGTCGACGTAGGTGGTATCGCCGGTGATCAGCTTTGCATAGTCGGTGGCCAGGAAGGCCGTGGCCATGCCCACGTCCTCGATGCTCACCAGTACGCGCGACGGCGCGCGCTCGGCGGCCTTCTCCATCAGTTCGTCGAAACGGCCGATGCCCGATGCTGCGCGGGTCGCGATCGGGCCGGGCGAGATCGGGTTGACGCGAATCCCCTTGGGACCCAGTTCCGCCGCCAGGTATCGCGCCGTTGCCTCGAGCGCCGCTTTCACCGGTCCCATCACGTTGTAGTTCTCGACGACTTTCTCGGCACCGAAATAGCTCATGGTGAACAGCGTACCGCCGTTCTTCATCAGCGGTTCGGCCAGGCGGGCCATGTGGATGAACGAATGGCAGGAGACATCCATGGCCATCAGGAAGCCCTCGCGCGAGCAGTCGGTGACGCGGCCATGCAGGTCCTCACGGGGCGCAAAGGCAATCGAATGCAGCGCGAAGTCGAGCTGTCCCCATTCCTTTTCGATGGCCTCGAAGACGCCTTCCAGCTGTCCTTCCTCGCGCACGTCGCAAGGCAGATAGAGCGCGGGTGGAACATCGAGCGCCTGCGCCAGTGGCTCGGTGAACCTGCGCGATTTCTCATTCAGATAGGTGATGCACAGCTCGGCGCCAAGCCCGCGAAATGCCTGCGCGCAACCCCAGGCAATCGATTGGTCATTGGCGATGCCGAGGATGACTCCTTTCTTGCCGGCCAATGGCTGCTCCCCCAGGTCACGCTGATTCCGCAGCTTGTCGAGCAGTCGAGTGTTTGTCGCTTTGTCGGTCATGGCTGACTCCTTCCCTCATTTTTCGCACACACCTTGTGCGCAGGACGATCATGCGTTTGTCGTTGGTCGCTCTCAGCCATGATCGTAACATTTC
Source organism: Candidatus Accumulibacter appositus (assembly GCA_000585055.1). Taxonomy (GTDB): domain Bacteria; phylum Pseudomonadota; class Gammaproteobacteria; order Burkholderiales; family Rhodocyclaceae; genus Accumulibacter; species Accumulibacter appositus. Next base: position 25,689 of record JEMX01000011.1, on the reverse strand, counting down.
CGATGTGCTAGCAGGGATGCGCCCCCTGGCGAGCATCAAGCTTCTGCCGGGCTTCATGCTGGACGATCGACTTCGGGCCGTCGAGCCCTACGATCGCCCTGGGTGCTCCTTGGTCGGAGGCTCGGAGAAGAGGGGTTTTCGGAATGGCGGCTGGGCGACGCGTTGAGCAGGCATGGCATCACTCCTGTTACAGTGCCGCTGAAGGCTCATGTGACGTTCGCCGGCGGGCGCCGCTGCAGGACATCGGTCATTCGCCGTGATCACCGGCGAGAGGGCCGGCGCAGAGTGAGCGGGATCACGGCCGGCTACGTTCGTTGCCGGGGGCAGCATGGGGTGCTGGCTGAATGCCATGCGCGGATACGCGCTTCGACAGCGATGACAATTCAGTAAGGGGAGTCGGTCTTGATGAATACCAGCAGCAAACCCGCAGCAATCGGAATCTTGCGATCGGAGATCGGTCTCCTGGGCGGCGCGATGACGGTGGCCTGTCTGGCGATCTTCGGCGGCGATTGGTTGGTCGATCTCAGCGATCCCTTGTGGTACGGCTTCCTCTTTCTCTGGGTGTTCGCGGTCATGCTCTGGCTGGCTTTCGGTGTGGTGCGCCATGCCGACAGTCTGGCTGTCCTGCTCGGAGAACCCTACGGCACCCTGATCCTGACCGTTTCGGTCATCAGTATCGAAGTGGTGATGATCTCGGCGGTCATGCTGACCGGCGAGAATAACCCGACCCTGGCCCGCGACACCCTGTTCTCAGTGTTGATGATCGCGCTCAATGGCATCACCGGCCTGACATTGCTGGTCGGTGCTTTGCGCCACAGGGAACAGGTCTACAACCTCAAAGGTGCCGGCGCCTATCTCGGGGTGATCATCCCGCTTGCGGGACTGGGCATCATTCTGCCGCGCTACACGACCTCCGCGCCGGGCGGGCAGGTGTCGCCGCTGATGGCGGTATATTTGATCATCATGTCGATCGCGCTCTATGGCGTCTTCCTGGCGATTCAGACCCTGCGTCATCGAAGCTATTTCGAGCAACCCAGGGCGACCGGCAGCGAGAACGAGCCGGCAGCTAACGATCACGGCGATCTGGTGGTGCGCTCCTTGGGGTATCACCTGCTGCTGTTGCCGCTCACCATGCTGCCTATCGTCTTGCTGTCCAAGAAAATGGCGATGCTGGTCGACCATGGCGTCAGTACGCTGAGCGCGCCCCAGGCGCTGGGGGGCTTCCTGGTGGCGATCCTGGTGCTGTCGCCGGAAGGCATGGCGGCCGTCAAGGCGGCACTGGCCAACCAGTTGCAGCGAACGATGAACATTGCCCTGGGTTCGGCGCTGTCCACCATTGGCCTGACCATTCCCGCAATCCTTGCCATCAGCCTGTTCACCGGCAAGACGGTGGAACTCGGTCTGGAAAACGCAGAAGCCTATCTGTTGCTGATCACCTTGCTGGTATCGGTCGTCAACATTCAAAGCGAGCGTACCAACGTCTTGCAAGGGGTCGTCCATCTGGTCCTGTTCCTCACCTATGTCGTGCTGATTTTCGACTAAAGTCCGGCAGGCTGCTAGGGGCACACGATGGCCATGTCACCCACCCGAAATGAGGAGAGACCCATGAAAAGGACAAGTGTTGTGCTTGCTTCGCTGACGCTGGCTGCTGCGCTCAGCATGGCTGGCGTTGTTCAGGCGGCGGACGGCGCCGTCAAGCTGACGCCGCTGGGTAGTCACGATGGCGAGTTCTGCAGCCTGGATCGGGCGATCCTCTTCGAAGATCCGGACGGCACCCGCATTCTCTATGACGCCGGCCGCACGGTACGCGGCCCCAACGATCCACGCCTCGGCCGCATCGATGCGGTGCTCTTGAGCCATGTACATGGCGACCATCTCGGCGACTTGATCCAACCGTCTGCGAATGCGGGCGAATGCGGCAAGCCGGATTTCTCGGTCAAGGTGACGCCGAACTCGAACACCGCGAACATCGTCGTGGCGCAGAAGGCCAAGTTGCTGGTCGGTTCCGAGATGGGCAGCTTTTTCGCCAACCGCATCAAGGAGCTGGGCGGTGACGCGAAGCAGGTGCAACTCGTACGCTTCGGCGCCAACGCGAAAGTTGGTGGCGTGCAGGTGACGACGGTTCCGGCCGCGCACAGCAATGGCCTGCACCCGGCGTTTCTTGACCCGGCGCATGGCGATGCTCTGGCCAAGAACGCGCTTACCGCCTACGTCGGGCCGCCCACCGGCTACGTCCTGCGCTTCAGTAACGGCCTCGTCGCCTATCTCTCAGGCGACACCGGAATCACCGCCGAGCAGGATCGGGTGGTACGGGGCTATTACAAGGCGAATCTCGTGGTCATCAACATCGGCGACGTGTTTACCACCGGCCCGATGGAGGCTGCCTACGTGATCAATGAGCTGGTCAAGCCGGCCTCGGTGATCGCTTCGCACGCCAACGAGGCGTCGACCAAGGACGGCAACTTGCTGCCGGAGTCAAAAGCCGCTGCCTTCAAGAAGGCCAGCAAAGTGCCGGTGCACCTGCCGCTCAGCGGCGTGATAATGGCCTTCGATGGCGAGGGCAGGTGCGTAGCTGGTTGTTGAGCGGCGCTGCGGCCTTCGTCCCGACGCCTGGGACAGGACGTTGGCAGCAGCCCGCCGGGCAAACTGGCCGCTTTGGCGGTTCCCGAAGCTGCCAGGAGGCTTGAATGCGCTGCCGATGCCACCATGTAGCTGCTATCGCTTCTGGAGCTACTGTTTGCCGCCATGAGTACCTCGAAAATAGTTGTCTGCCCGCACTGCCACCGCCCGAACCGGCTGCCTGAAGCGCGCCTCGGTGATCAGGGGCGCTGTGGCCACTGCCAGTCGCCGCTTTTTGACGGCAAGCCGATCGTGCTCACGGCAGCCAGCTTCGACCGGCACATAGACCGCTCGGAATTGCCGATTCTGGTCGATTTCTGGGCCCCCTGGTGCGGGCCCTGTCGGGCCATGGCGCCGGCGTTCGCGGCGGCTGCGCAACAACTTGAGCCGGGCACACGCCTGGCCAAGGTCAACACCGAGGAAGAGCAGGCACTCGCCAGTCGCTTCGCCATCCGTTCGATTCCGACCCTGGTGGTGTTCAGAAATGGCAGGGAGATTGCCCGTCAGGCAGGCGCGATGGATACGGCGAGCATTGTTCGCTGGTTGCGGGCGGTGAGCTGACGCCTGTCTCCCGGCGGTTGGCCGTCAAAGCAGCACCAGCGGCAAGTCTTGCGGAAGCGGCGTCAAACGACTTCCGGGGTAGATGGAACGGCATGTTCTGCGACCCGCTTGCTGAGGATCGAGTTTGCGCAGCGGCGTCTGGCCCACGCGGCGGCTCGCGAACGCCAAGGAGCGGCGCTTGCGGCAAGCGAGATTGCTGAGTCGGAAAGCGGCGAACCGGGGCTTGGCGCCGCGCAGTTCGAGGAGCGCGAAGTTGACCTGGCGGCATTGCGCTTTTGCCGGCTCCGAGCGTCGATGAGTGCCCGCCAGGCGGCAAAATTGCCCGCGCTACTTTGCCCGAGTCGCGTGGCCTGAGGCGCTCGGGGAGTGAGGCTACGCGTCCCGAACGATCATTGGCGGGGTTCTTCTGGAGCCGAGGCTTCTGCGCGCAGCGAGGGCGCGAGCGCCTCGGCCCCCAGGCAGTTCCGCTCGCCGAGGGAAACGATGGGCCGGTACTCCAAAAAACGCGCCCCTGTTCAGGCCATCATGGAGCGCGTTCAGTGCGGTCGAAGGGAGCATTATCTGCTGACGGGTCCTGGCGGCGATGGTCTTCAGAGGGGGGGTTGCCAGCGATGATCAGCTGTCGCCGCCGGCAGCTGATCAATCGGAATCGCTGGATTCATCAGATTCCTCGGGGTGCTGGCTTGCGTAGTCGCGGCCGTAGAGGGTGGTCAGATCGGACAGGCGTTCGGCGTGCCATGCCGCAACCTGATCCCAGCGGTAACGCCATTCCCAGGATCCCTCGCCGACACTCGGCTGGTTCATCCGGTGCGCGGTATCGAGGGCCAACGCATCCTGCATTGGTATGACACAGAACTGGGCCACCGACGAAAAAGCGAGCCGGATCAGATACCAGCACAGTTCTTCGCTGTTCTCGCTGCCCACACCCAAGTAGGCGTGCACGCGGTCCTTCTCTTCCTGTGCCAGCGAGTCCCACCAGCCGCAGGTGGTGTCGTTGTCGTGCGTGCCGGTGTAGACGACGGTATTGGCGTCGTAATTGTGCGGCAGATAGGGGTTTCTGGCGTCGTCACCGAAAGCGAAGTGCAGGATGCGCATGCCCGGCAGGCCGACATCCTGGCGCAGCTTGCGGACCTTGTCGGTGATGATGCCGAGGTCTTCGGCGATGATTTTCAGCTTGCCGTTCTCGTCGGCCAGCTCGCGACGCATGGCGGCGAATATTGCTTCGCCAGGTCCCGGTTGCCAGACGCCGTCGATGGCGGTCTCGGCCGTGGCGGGGATTTCCCAGTAGGACTCGAAGCCGCGGAAATGATCGATGCGCACGATGTCGCAGAGTTTCATCGTCTGCCGCATACGTTCTATCCACCAGCCATAGTCTTCGGCGGCGTGCGCCGACCAGAGGTAGAGCGGGTTGCCCCAGCGCTGCCCGGTCTCGCTGAAGTAATCCGGCGGCACACCGGCGACAACGCGCGGATGACCGCTCTCGTCGAGGTCGAAGAGTCCCGGATTGGCCCACACGTCGGCGCTATGCCCGGCGACGAAGATCGGCAGGTCGCCGACGATCTCGACGCGATGGGCGTTGGCGTAGTCCTTGAGCTTGGCCCACTGGGTGAAAAAGCACCACTGCGAGAATTTCCAGAAGTTGATTTCGTCGGCGTGGGTACGTTCCGCTTGGCGCAGTGCAGGGGCTTCGCGGTGCGCGAGCGCTGCCGGCCACTCCTGCCACAGCGTGCCATTGTCGCCCTGGTAGGCGATATCCAGGGCCATGAACAGCGCGTAATCATCGAGCCAGGCACTGGCGTCGGCGCAGAAGGCCGTAAAGTTCGTGTGCTCACGCGTCTTCTTGGCGGCGAAGAAGCGGCCGGCGGCGCGCCGCAAGAGCTTCATTCTGAAAGGCCGTACGCCCGCGTAATCGATGCGCTGTTCCGGGAAAACGGGCGCTTCGGCGAGATCGGCTGGGGTTAGCCAGCCGGCGTCTTGCAGTTGCACGAGGTCAATCAGCAACTCGTTGCCGGCGAAGGCGGAAGGGCTGGAGTACGGCGAGTTACCCGGTCCGAGGCCGGTCAGCGGCAGCAGCTGCCACAGCGACTGGCCGCCGGCGACCAGCCAGTCGACGAAGTGAAAAGCGGCGGCGCCGAGGTCGCCGGAGCCGTGCGGTCCGGGCAGCGAGGTGGGGTGTAGAAGAATGCCGCTTTGGCGGGGAGGTGAGTTCATCCGTGTCCTTTGTTCGGTGAAAGCCATCGCCCGCTTGCAAGCGATGGAGGAAGCAATCGCCAATGGCTGGCGCTGGGAGAGGTACAGAAACTGTCAATGATTACTTGGGCGTCCGGCGAGGCCGTATCGTACGCCATGCCAGTCGGCTGCGGCGCCGCTTTGGGCCAAGGCTGCGCGGCGGCGACCACTATCCGGCACCTGCGCTACTCGTGCAAGGCAGGCGCAGGGCCAAGCCATTTCTGATGGCTCGGCGAAGCCTGATCAGTCCTGGCGTCGGGTGATCTTGTTGCCCTGCAGGCCAATACCGGCCATCAGACCTGTTTGCCCGAAGATCATGGCGTAGATGTCGTCGTTCGCCGTCGTCGAGGTCAGCGACTTGGCCATTCCCTGGTCTACCACGACAATCGACGGGCCAACGCCGACTTCGAAGCCTTCGGCCGTGTTCAGGGTCTGTAGCGCTTGTTCATTCATGAAGAACATCGCATAACCGTATTGCTGCGCACCGGCCTGCAGGCCGTACGAAGCGCCAGAGGTGTTGTAGTAGCCCGCGGCCTTGTCGCCTCGAAAAAGTACCCCGTCGCCATACTGTCCGCCGACGACAAGGCCGGCCTTGATGATTTTCGGAAACACGAGAACGGCGACCGCGTCCTTTGCCAGGCTTTTCGCCACCGGGACCTTGGCGATCAGGTTTTGATACACCTTGCGCGCGTCTTTTTCGAGCGTTGAGTGGTCTGCGGCGCTGCTGGCCGCGGGCGCCAGCAGCGCCGTGAGCAGGGCAAGCTGTAGCCAACGTGACCATTGAGATATCTGTGAGAAAAATGTCCTGTTCATGTCGTCACTCCCTGAAAAGCGTGGTTAATAGGGATCCGCCTGGGTGGCCTGCCTAAGCATCATCATAAGCCAAAGTTAGCCTCGTGACTTTCTCCAGCAACTCGATCGCAACCCGACGTCCAATTCACGAATCGTGGGGGATGGTGACGTTGATGCAGGTGCCTGCGGCGATGGGTGCTGCCGTGCGCGCTTTCGCGTCGATACGCTAGAATGGCTATTTCGGACAGCCACCCAGCCATAAGGCGCTAGCCTGTGTCTGTAGAGCAAGAATGGCGCGAACGGGGGGGGCGTCCTGCCGGCGAAACGCCCAAATCACTATCCACACTGAGTACATGATGACCACCGACACCCTTGAGAACCGTTGTTTCGACGAGATCAACATTGGCGATACGGCGAGCATTCGCCGCACGCTGAGCGTGCGCGACGTGCAGCTTTTCGCGACCGTTTCAGGCGACGTCAATCCGACCCACCTCGACCTCGAGCTCGTTAAACAACTTGGCGCCAACGAGCTGAGTGCGCACGGCATGTGGTTGGGCGCGCAGATTTCCGGATTGCTTGGCAACGAGCTCCCCGGCCCGGGGACGGTGTACGCCGGCCAGGATCTCGATTTCCACGCGCCGCTGGCGATCGGCGAGGAGGTCACAATCAGCATCACGGCAAGTGAAAAGTTTCCCGACACGCGGCGGGTAACTTTCGCTTGCCTCGGCGTCAACGGCCGCGGCGAGAAGATCGTCAGCGGTGTCGCCAGGGTCATCGCTCCGGATACGCGGATCACCATGGACCGCCCGGACGCGGCGCAGGTATCGATCCAGAGTCACGACCACTTCGACAGCTTCGTCGAACGCTGCGCGAAGCTGCCGCCGGTAGCGGTGGCGGTGGTGCATCCCTGTGACGAATCCTCGCTGGGCGCGGCGCTCGAGGCTGCCCGCGAAAGCCTGATCGAGCCGATCCTGGTCGGTCCGCTGGAGCGGCTGCGGGCAGTCGCTGAGCAGTTTGGCTTCGACCTCAGCGGGGTCCGTGTGGAAGATGTAGCGCATAGTCACGCCGCCGCCTTTCGCGCGGTCGAGCTGGTGCGTCTTGGCGAGGCCGCAGCGCTGATGAAAGGAAGCCTGCACACCGACGAATTGATGGCCGAGGTGGTCAGTCGGCAAACGGGATTGCGCACCGAGCGGCGCATCACGCACGCCTTCCTGATGGATGTGCCGACTTACCACAAGCCGCTGATCGTCAGCGATGCGGCGATCAATATTGCGCCGGACCTCGACTGCAAGCGCGACATCTGCCAGAACGCAATTGATCTGGCGCACGTGCTTGGCCTTGAGCAGCCGAAGGTGGCCATCATCTGTGCCGTCGAAGGCATCAACTCGCGGATGGTGTGTACCACTGACGCCGCTTCGCTGTGCAAGATGGCCGACCGTGGCCAGATCACCGGCGCCATTCTCGACGGCCCGCTGGCCCTCGACAACGCGATCAGCAAGGAAGCCGCACGCATCAAGAAGATCGATTCGCTCGTCGCCGGCGATCCGGACATTCTCATCGTCCCAGACCTCGCGGCCGGCAACATTCTCGCCAAGCAACTGACGTTCATGAGCCATGCCGATGGCGCGGGCATCGTGCTCGGCGCGCGCGTGCCGATCATCCTCACCAGCCGCGCCGACAACCGGCGTGCCAAGCTTGCCTCGTGCGCGGTGGCCTGCCTGATGGCCAGCGCCGCGCTGACGCACGACGCAATCAAGGCCGGAGGCTGAAATGGGAAAGGGAATTCTGGTTCTCAACGCAGGTTCCTCGAGCCTGAAGTTCTCGGTTTTTGAGGTCGGCGCAGGTGCTGCTCTGCAGGCCATGGCCGTCGGCCAGGTGGAGGGGCTGGGGACTGCGCCGCGACTCAAGGCGAAGGGTGCCGACGGCGGCGTCATCGCCGATGAATCCTGGACGACGTGCGACGTTGCTAACCATGCGCAGGCCTTGCAGGAGATCGCGACCTTGCTGCGTGCGCGCTTTGCGGGGCAGGATCTGGCGGGCGTCGGGCATCGCGTGGTGCATGGCGGTCCGGATTACTCGGCGCCGCTGCTGGTGACGCCACAGGCCATGGAAACGCTCGCTACCTTCATGCCGCTGGCGCCGCTGCATCAGCCGCACAACCTCGCCGCCATCCGCGCCCTGGCCGAGGCAAGGCCCGAGTTGCCGCAAGTCGCCTGCTTCGATACGGCCTTTCACCGCACGCAGGAGACGGTCGCGCAGCTCTATGGTCTGCCCTATGAGTACTTCGAGCGTGGTATTCGCCGTTACGGCTTCCACGGCCTGTCTTACGAGTACATCGCTGCGACCCTGCCGGAGGTGGCGCCGGAAATCGCCAGCGGGCGTGTAATCGTGGCCCATCTCGGCAGCGGCGCCAGCATGTGCGCGATGCGCGAGGGCCGCAGCGTCGGCAGTTCGATGGGCTTCACCGCGCTCGACGGTCTGATGATGGGGACGCGACCCGGCAACCTGGATCCGGGCATCATTCTCTATCTGCTGCAGCAGGAAGGCATGAGCGCCAGAGATGTCGAGAACATGCTCTACAAGCGCTCCGGCCTGCTCGGCCTGTCGGGCATAGGCAACGACATGCGCGTCCTGCAGGAAAGTGACGCGCCGCGCGCGCGCCTGGCGATCGATCACTTCGTCTATCGCATCAGTCGCGAACTCGGCGGGCTGGCCGCGGTACTCGGCGGCATCGATGCCTTCGTATTCACCGCCGGCATCGGCGAAAACAGCGCCTACATCCGCCGGCTGGTCTGCGAGCAGGCGAAATGGCTGGGCATCGACCTCGACGCGGCAGCCAACGAGCAGGCCGGTCCGTGCATCAGCAGTGCCGGCAGCAAGGTTTCGGCGTGGGTGGTGCCGACCAACGAGGAATTGATGATCGCCCGCCATACCTGCAAGGTGCTCGGGCTGTAGTTGAGTGATCTCGTCAACTCAAGGCCTGGCCGCTGGATAGCAGCCAGGCCATGCTGGCAGGGGAGCGAAGCGCGCGCCGGGAACTGGCACCGGCGGCGCTAGCGGGTCGCTAGCCTGGTATTCCGGAGAGCTCGTCGCCCTGGTCAGTGGGTGGAGGACCTTGTTGCCGACGGGTTGTCGAGTCGCAGCCGGCAGATGACCACCGAAGGGTCGTCGGGGTCCGCGGAGATCGTGAAGCCAAGGCCTTCGGCGAGGCGCAGCATCGGTGTGTTAACCCGCAGCACGAAACCGTGCATTTCCACAAGACCGCGGGCTTTCGCCGCGCCGATCAGCGCGCTCATCAGCGCGTGCCCCAGGCCGGTCCTCCCGTACTCGGCAGCGACGGTGACCGAAAATTCGCCGCTGGCCGGATCGTTGTCGATCAGGAGCAGGGTAGAGCCCACGATGTCGATCCCATCGGCAGCCGGGACGGTGGCCACGAGGCCGGTGCCGCTCTCGGGAAAAGAGGCGAGAAGCTTGCGCAATTTCGTCACGTTGGCTTCGCGGACCACCCGCATGAAGCGCATGTAGCGGGCCCCCGGATCCAGTCGCTCGAAAGCCTGCAGGATTTCGTCCTCGTCCGAACGACGGATTGCACGCAGCTGTACCCTGCGGCCGTCGCGCAGAGTAAGCTCAGTGTCAGCGAAGGAGGAAGGCATCATCGTTTCCCTTTCTTCCCGACCTGCCGGCCAGGAATCAAGCATCGCCGCGCAGCCTTAGTTGAGGTCCGGGTCCACGTAATAGCCAGCAGCACCCCAGTTGGCCTGGAGAGCGAAGCCTTTCTCCGTCAGCTGGTAGACGTCGATGTAGGGATTGAAGGATATCGTCTTGCCTGCGGAGCCGGCGGTCGCGGATGCGCCGACATCGCCACCCGCCTTGCCGCCGACCTTGAACTGATCAAGCGCTTCCTTCGACTTGAAGACGAAGATCTGATAAATGTTCTGGTAGCCTAGGCCGGGGCCGGTACCGGCGCGAATCGCCTGCATGTAGGTTGGCTTGCCCGTCGCATTATCGAAAATCACCCCGGGACCGCGCGCGCCGACGACGACCAGCGCATTGACCGAGGTAATGTCGAAGACACCGTAGCCCACAGCGCCTTTGACGACGCCTTTGGCTTCGGGCTCCTTGGCGTAGAGTTTGTCGAGCGCGGTCTTGGCCATGGCGAGGGTGTCCGCACGCTCCTGCTTGACCTGTGCCGCGTCGAGATTGCGGGACTCCGGTTGCTTTTCCACGCTCGAGCATGCGGAAAGGACGCCGAGTGAAGCGGCGAGAAGGAGGGTGACGAGGCGCTGCGTGAGTCGGGCTGGTGTTTTCATGGCATGTCTCTGGTAGGTGGTCGAGGCCGCGGGGAATCTGTGTCGGCGGGCGCAACTGCGGATTATACGCGGAGCCTGTCCTTGCCCGATGACGGGGCAGCGACCGCGGCGTATTCCGGGGCGTCCGCTGGCAGTGCTGCGCTGCTATCGGCGTAGCGCTCGATGCCGGGCTTGGCGCTCAGCCCATGCGCGACGACGCTGAGCAACACGGTGGCCATCACCGCCAGACGGATGCTGTCTTCGCCTGGCAGGCTCGCCTGTTGTTCTAGATACACCAGGCCGAGGACGATCGACGCCAGACCGCGAGGGCCGAACCAGCCGAGGAAAAGCACGCTCGCCCGACTTAGGCCGATACCGCTAACGGCCACTGCCACGGGCAGCATGCGCACCACCGTCAGGCTGAGAAGCGAATAGAGCATGATGGCTGGCGTGAAATCATGCCAGTTGCGCGCGAAGAGCAAGCCAAACAGGAAGAATACAAAGAAGTTGAACAGCTGTCCCCAGCCTTCGGTGAACTCGACGCTGTGGCGTCCGATCTTCGGGAAGCCGACCTGCGCCGCCAGGCCGGCGACGAAGGCGGCGATGAACATGCTGGCGCCGGATTCCTCCGCAGCCAGGATGCATAGCAGCGGCATCGCCACCACACCCAGCTGGCCAAGCTCGGGCGACATCCACTGCCGACGCTGCGCGAGGCCCATGAGTACGCCGCCAGCAAGGCCGATCACCAGCCCGATTGCCGTTCCATAGCCGATCTGTTCAAGGAGAAAACGCGCCAGCACGCCACGCGTACCCACGCCTTCCTCGATTGCGGCGGCAAGCGCGATGAACAGCATCAGGAAGGGGACCGCCAGCCCGTCGTTGAGGCCGGCCTCAACGTTCAGCGCCTGCCGTATGCGCGGCGGCACGCGCGGGCTGCTGACGATGACCTGCCCAAGGCCGGCGTCGGTGGGCGCGAGGATCGCCGCCAGGATACCCGCTTCCCACCACGACAGGCCGTCGAAGCAGGCCATCGCTGCCGCGGCCCCGAGCAGGATGGTGAGCAGCATGCCGACACTGAGCAAGCGCACCGGCAACCTGTGGTTGTCCTGCAAGGATTTCCGGCTGATGTGCGAAGCGTCGGTGAACAAGGTCATCACCAGGCCAACTTCGGCGATGAGCAGGAGTCCTTTTTGGTCAATGGACAGCTCTCTGGAAGCTTCGGGAATGAGCAGCATCAGCGCCCCAGCCGCGGTAAACAGGATTGGCGCGGTAATCAGCGTGCTTTCCAGTCGGCGCGATACCAAGCTGTAGGCGAAGACAAGGAGAGTGAAGGCGGCAGCGATCAACATGCGGATCCATTTCCCAAGGCGAGCCCAGTCGTGTGGGCAATGCTATCCAGGATGCGAATTGATGATAGCGGACGAGCGCGCGCCAACAATTGCTCAACGCCCGTCTTGGCTTTGCCCCTTCAGCTTCTCTACCGCCTGCGCCCTCTCTTCTCTGGCCTCCATGATCAGCTTGTAGGCGATGTAGTACTTGTAGATATTGCTCACGTAGGTCACCGTTTCCGCGCCAATCTTGTCGGCGGCGACATACTCCACGTTGTGGAACCAGACGTTGGCATCCAGTCCACGCTTGGTGGCCTCCTTGCGCAAAGCTGAAATCCGACCCGCGCCGGCGTTGTAGGAGGCGAAGGCGAACAGGGCCTTGTCCAGATTGGTCATCGGCTCGTCACCGTAGTACTCGTCGATCATCCAGCGCATGTACTTGATACCACCGTTGATGTTCGGCTCGACTTTCCTGATGTCGCCCACATTGAGATCCTTGCCGGTCGCGGGCATGATCTGCATCACGCCGATGGCGCCTACCGGGCTCTTGGCGGATTGATTGAGCCGCGATTCCTGGTAACCCTGAGCCGCCATCAGCAGCCAGTCCACATCGTATTTGTCGCCGTACTTCTGGCAGTACTGGATGAGTGCGAAGAATTTCTTGCGCTCGGCCTCGGAGGCCGCGTTTTTGACGTAGTTGGCGTTCTTGAAGTAGCGCGCGATGATTTGGTTGCCGATACTGGTGCCTTTGGCGTGGCTGGCGGCGAATTCGTCGACTGCCGCCTTGAGCTGCGGGCTTCCCTCGCGAATGGCCCAGGCGACGCTACCGCCGGTGCGCAAGGTGACCCCTTCGTGCACCGCGATATTGGGGAACACCTGTTTCCAGAACGAAGCCACGACGTCGATGGACAGCGTGTACGGAATCAGCCCCGCGTTGACCATCTCGATCAGGTCTTCGTCGTCCAGCGACTCCGGCGCCTCCTTGATGATCACTGCAGGCTGCCGGTCGGCGGCCAAACGTTCGTTCAGAGCCCTCAAGTCCTCGTATTAGACCGAGGACTTGCGGACGAAGACCTGCTTGCCGGCCAGATCGTCGGCGCTGGAAATTGCCGTCGATCCGGGTCCGGATATCAGCACCACGTTGATGTTGGAAACCAGTGGCGAGGAGAAGTCGACCAGTTTCTCGCGTTCTTCGGTCACCCCAATGCTGGAAATGGCGATGTCGCCCTTACCGGCAACCAGCGCTGACAACAACGCGTTTCGATTGACGGGAATGAACACCGCCTGAACCTTGAGGTGCTTTTGCTTCAGCTTCTTGGCCTTGAGCAGCTGCTTGTTCAGATCGGTCACAAATCGGTTGCCGATGTCGTAGCTGCTGCCGCGTTGGTCACCCTTGTCCACGAAGTAGAAGGTCTTGCTGTAGACCGTAAGGATACGAATGATCCTTCGATCGATCATGCCGTCGAGATCGCCGCTCCATGGCTTTGTCGCCTCTTCGGTCGCCAAGGTGAGTTCTTCGTGCGCAGATGCCTGCGATGAGGGTTTGCTCTGTGCTGCAGCATGGACGGCGCCTGCGGCGACAAAACTGGCGATGGCAGCAGCGGCGGCGATGCCTATGAGCGTGTTCAGCCAAGCGCTCTCTGGAAGACAGCTACCGGCCTGCTTGTTTGTCTGCATGCTGTGCTTGCCCCGGCAGGCGATGAGTCCGCTTGTGTATGAGCTGGTGCGCGAAATTGCCCACCTTTGTTGGAAAATCATATACTCTTTCCCGCGTCGTTGGTTTGCCGACCCTGTCGCTCGCCATGAGGCGAAATGGCGCTCAGGGGGCGGTTTCCTCGCTTCCGGAGCGAAGAAGGAGCATGCCAGCGCACAGCCACAAATCCAGTCTGACGACTGCCGGGAGAACACGACATGTTCAAGAAGATCCTTATCCCCACCGACGGGTCGGCCGTGTCGCGCAAGGCGATCAAGGACGGCATCAAGCTTGCGCACGCGCTCGGCGCGAAAGTCATCGGCTACTACGCGATGGTGATGTTGCAGCCTTCTGTTTTCGGCGATGGTGATTCCATCGACAAGGGGATCGAGCGCGAACTCGAGCGGATGGCGCGGACCACGGGAGAGAAGTATCTCGACGAGATCGCCGGGGCCGCTGCCGCTGCCGGCGTCGAGTATTCCGGTTTCATCAGCAAGCCGGCGTCGGCGTACGAGGGCATCATCGATGCCGCGAAGGCGAAGCACTGCGACGCGATCTTTATCGCCTCGCGCGGCCGCAGCGAGATCAAGAAGCTGCTGCTTGGCAGCGTCACGCAAAAGGTGCTGTCACACTCGCAGGTGCCAGTGATTGTCCATCGCTAGCGGCGACCGGTTTTCGGTTTCGGCCGGCATAGGTACGGCAAACGCATCTGCCGGCTGGTCGTCGCCGGGCATTCCTGACTAGCCGGCGACCCAGAGTATCCATGGCGTGCCGATGACCAGGAACACCAAAGTGCAGAAGCCGGTCGTCGCCAAGCCTAGACGATACAGTTCGCTCTGTTTGAGATAGCCGCTGGCGACGAAGATGATGTTCTGGCTGCCACCCTGCGGCGTGATGACCGAGAAGTAGCTGCTGGCAAAGAGCAGCGCGTAAGCCATCAGGGCGACCGGCACCCCCGACTTTACGCCGACATCAAGAAATACGCCGAGCAATGCGAGAACCTGTGCGTTCTGACTGACGAAACCGAAGTGCAGCAGCACGTAGATGACCAGCAGGGCGACGTAGGCCACTGGCCAGGCGAGACCCTCCAGTCCTACCGCCAAGCGCTCGCCGACGTAGCCCATGAAGCCCATTTCGTTGAGCTGGCCGCTCATCCCGAAAAGCACCGCCAGCCAGATGAAAGTGACCAGCGTGCCGCCCTGCTTGCTCATGTCGTCGAGCGTCAGAACGCCGGTGACCATCAAGGTGGCGAGGCCGGCGAGTGCGATTGCCGTCAGGTTCAGCTTGTAGGGCGCTGCCAGTATCCAGCCGGTGATCATGATCGCAAAGGTCACGGCCGTGATCCACTCGTTGCGCGACATCGGCCCCATTGTCCTCAGTTCCTCGCGGGCGTGCCCGGGCGCATCCGGTGTGCTGGTGATTCCGGGCGGGAAGAGGCGGTAGAGCAGCAGCGGCAGCAGGGCGATGACCACCAGGCACGGTACCGACGAGGCGAGCAGCCAGGAGCCGAAATCGATGTTCAGCCCTTGCTCGGCGGCCAGCGAGGCGCCGACCGGGTTGCCCGAGGTGGCAGTGAACCACAGCGCGGAAGAGATGGCCAGGCTGGCCATACCGCAAAACATCAGATAACCGCCAAGGCGTCGCTTGTCTTCGTCGTCTGGCGTCGACCCGCTGTTCTGCGCCAGTGACAGGATGATCGGAAAGAGCACGCCACCGCGTGCGGTATTGCTCGGGAAACCGGGGGCGATCAGGGTGTCGGTAATGAAGATGCTGTATGCCAGGCCGAGCGTCGATTTCCCGAAAGCCGAAACCACGTACAGGCTGATTCGCTTGCCGAGTCCGCTCTTGACCACTGCCTGCGAAACGAGGAAAGCGGTGACTACCAGGAGCACGATGGCGTTGGCGAAGGCGCCGTAGGCCTTGTCCGGAGTCAGCGTATTGGTGAGCACGACAATCGCGCAAGCAAGCAGCGCCGACGTGAATAGCGGGAAGACATTGAGCACCACCGAGGTGATCGCCGACGCGAAGACCGCGAAGAGATGCCAGGCCTCAACCGTCAGGCCGTCGGGAACCGGCGCAAACCAGAGGCCGAAGAAGACAAGCAGGAGGCCCACCAACTTCACGATTCTTGCCGTGCCGAAAGCCGCTGCACTCATTGCTGACCTCCTGAAGTGGTGGGAGCGACCGCCTCGGGCGAGCCGAGGCGCGCCCAACCATTCAGACCGACGACTCGCCCTGTCAATTCATTACCCTGGATGCTGCCTATGCGTTGCCATCTGAAGCTGTATTCACCGCTGAGCCCGGAATAGCGGCCGGTACCGCCAGTGAACTTGCCATCGATCAGTTTGCCGGGGCCGACGCCTTCGCCGCGCAGCTCGCTGAACACCTTGTCGCCCCTATCGTCGGTCCACACGCTGCGACCCACCAGACCGGTCATCGGGTCGGAGAAGCCAATGACTTCAGCGCGGAAAGCAAGATTGAGCCGCTGTTTGCCGCTGAGCATCATGGCGCCGCTAAGCTGGAAGGTGCCTGTTTGCCTTCCCGGCCCGAGATCCAGAACCTGTCGAGTGCCGGTGGCTGTCCAGTTCCCAGTGAAGGCGCGCATATCGTCGGTGAGAGCGCTTGCTGGTGGCGGCTCCGGCTGGCCGCAGCCTGTCACCACGAGCGCGCTGAACAGGACAATGGCCTTCGCGGAATGGCGCTTCAATGACTCCATGGGTAAACGCATGACCGTGCCTCCAGTAGGAATAGAAGCGGCGAAAGGCGAGCATTTGGTCTGCCAAGGACTCGGCGAGCGGCGCATACGAAGTCCGTAGGCAAGACTAGCACTTTACTTTCTGCATGGTGAAGCACTATTTTCTAGGGCGTTGCAGGCTCCAGGCAGAAGTTGATTGCTGCCGCCGGCCGCCCTTTGTCCTATGTTGATCGAGTTCGTCATTTATGGGAGTAATACGCCATGGGTATTCTCGACTGGTTCAAGAACCGGCCGGCCCAGTTTGACCCCGAGCGGGTTTCTGAGGAGATGGTTCGCGGGGCCGTTGACAAGGCGATCACACTGACCAACCCGCGTCTCAAGCTGCTGCCGAATTGCCACAAGCGTTTGCGGCCATCGGTAGAAACGACGGTCGAATTCCTGCGTACGCTGGTCAAATCCCTGCCTGGAGCACGACCACTTTCGTCGGGCGTCTGGTCTTCTGATCCGGCCTGGCGGGCATTCTTCGTCGCCCCATCGGATATCCCGGCCATGCTCGGCCGCTCGGACAATCTGCGCACGCTCTTCGGGAAGTTCCCGGAACTGGACGAGGCCTGTGTGGTTCTGGGGATGGCGCTCAAGGAACAACGGGTCTTTGGGATGGCTCTACAGGGGGAAATGGTGCAGCGCGACGTGGCCCAGACCAGTGTCAGTTTTTCGGACCACCGGGCGCGCATCTGCGGCCGTGATGATTTGCGTCTACGCCGCGTCGCGGGAGTCGCGGTATACGAATACCTGCTTGGCCAGGCCTTGTCGGAGATTGGCGAGGAGCGTGTTGAAAGGCAGGAACTGCAGGCAAGTCGTTCGTTGATCCGGGCGCGCCTGAGACTCCTTCAGCAACACGGACCGGGTTTGGGGTCGGTGTTCGGCGAGGCGCCAGCAGCGGCAGGCGATCAGGCCGGTTTGCAGGCGCAACTGCTGGAAAACGAGCGACAACTGGCGAGCAAAGGGGGCAGTGAGTCGGTGCTGGAGGCGGAACTCGAATGCCTGAAGGCGGTGCTCGACAATCCGCAGCGTTATCTGCACGTCGAGCCGCGCCACCTGCGGCTCAGCAAGATGAATGTGGTGCTCGATGAAGCCAGCCCGGAATCCGCTGCCGATGTCGATTTCTGCTTTGCGGAGCTGAGCGGTTCCCCACCCATGCGCCGGGCCTTTGTGCTGGCGAGCGTTGCGCGCAGCGAACTGCCGCCGCCGCGCGCGGTCAATTTTGCCGATGCCGGTCGTTATCTCTGACTGCCAAGAGCGCGCTGGCAGGATCGCTTGGCGGCCTGTAGCCGCGAGCACGGGCCCGAGGGGCACCGAGAAGGGCGGTTCGCGGCTGGCAACCGCCCTGGCAGCAAGGCTTCAGAACACTTCCGGAATGTACTTTACGGGATGGTCGCTTTCCTCGTACTTGCCGGGGCTCTGCCGTTTGGGCAAGGTGATCTTGGCCGGTTTTGGCACCTCGTAGGGGATGCTCTTCAGGATGTGCCTGATGATATTCAGCCGCACCCGTTTCTTGTCGTCGGATCGCGCCGCAAACCACGGTGCCCATTCGGAATCCGTGGCCCTGAACATGTCGTCCCGCGCTCGCGAATAGTCGTACCAGCGGCTGTAGGACTTGAGGTCCATCGGCGACAGCTTCCAGCGCTTGCGCGGATCGGTGATGCGCCCCTCGATGCGGCGCGTCTGCTCGTCCATGTCGACTTCCAGCCAGTACTTGAGCAGGATGATGTCGTTCTTGCTGACCATGAGCCTTTCGAAAAGCGGAGCGCCGTTGAGGAAATCCAGCACCTGCTCGTCGCTGGCGAAACCCATCACGCGTTCGACGCCGGCACGGTTGTACCAGCTGCGGTCGAAGATCACCACCTCTCCGGCTGCCGGAAAATGCGGCAGGTAGCGTTGCAGATACATCTGGGTCTTTTCGCGGTCGGTTGGTGCGGGCAGCGCGACGGTCCTGAAGACGCGCGGGCTGACGCGGCCGGTGATGGCCTTGATCGTGCCGCCCTTGCCGGCGCCATCACGGCCTTCAAAGACGATGATCACCTTGAGGCCCTTGCTGACCACCCATTCCTGCAGGTGAACCAGCTCGGCCTCGAGCTTCTCGAGTTCCTTGAGGTAGGTCTTGTTCGACATCTTCTTTGCTGGCCCTGCCGCGGCGTCAAGCGTCGCGTCGCTCATGGCCTGAGCCGCATGGACGAGAGCGTCCGCCTTGCCCTTCTTTGCCGATTTTCGTTTCTTGCTCATGCCTGTTTCCTCTGCGGTAAGGTGGTGGTCCGTGCTGTGCCTGGATACTCATTGTGCTGCTCGATCTTGATTGAGAGCGGAGCGGTGACTGCCAGCCGGCAAGCAAGCCGGCTTGCCTACTGCGTGCTGATCGCCGGTGATTCGGCGGCGGGCTCTGGCGCCACTGGGTCGGCTGCAGTGGTCAGCTTGTCGGCCTCGTTTATCCAGCCGCCGCCCATCGCCAGATAGAGATTGATCATCGCCTGGAACTGCGTTTGCTGCGTCTGCGTGTACTGCAACTGCACGTTAAACAGGCTGCGCTCGGCGTCGAGAACTTCGATGTAGCTGGTATAGCCGTTATCGTAGCGCAGCCGGGCGGTTGCCGAATATTGCTCCAGCGCCTTCACCTGCTGTTTCTGCGCGCGTAGCTGCTCACGAGTTCGATCCTGATTGATGAGCGCGTCATTGACTTCGCGGAAGGCTTCCTGGATCGTTCTCTGGTAGGCGAACAGAGCCTGCTGCTGCACAGCTTCCGCTTCCTGAACCTGCCCGGCGATGGCCCCGGCGGTAAAGATCGGCATGGTGATCGGTGCCGCGTATTGCCAGGTCTTCGATTGGCTATTGAATAGATTGCTTAGACCGTTGCTGGCATAGCCGAAGAGCCCGGTCAGGGAAATCGTCGGGAAGTAGGCGGCCTTGGCGGCGCCGATCAAGGCGTTGGCGGCGATCAGGTTCTGCTCGGCCAGCTGGATGTCCGGACGGCGTTCGAGAAGATCGGACGGCAGGCCTGCCGGGATCGCTGGCAAGCTCAGTTGATCGATGTTCTTGCCACGCGCGATGGGTCCGGGATTGCGGCCGAGCAGGACGCTGAGGCCGTTCTCCTGCTGGGCAATCGCTTTTTCGATCGGCGGGATGCTGGCCAGCGCCTCATCGTATTGCGACTTGTTTTGGCTAAGCTCGAGCGTCGATATTACGCCACCCATGTACCGTTCCTGGAAGACGTCGTATGACTCCCCTCGACTCAGGGCGGTCGCCTTGGCAATCTCGAGTTGGCGATCGAGGTCGCGCAGGTTGATGTAGGCGCCGGCGACTCGGCCGACCAGTGACAGGATCACTGCGCGGCGGGCATCCTCGCTGCCCAGAAGCTGCGCTCTGGCGGCTTCGCTCTGGCGGCGAATTCGCCCCCAGATGTCGATCTCCCAGCTGGCACCGATCACCGCCTGATAGCTGTTGTACGTGGAGGCGTCGCTTGCACCGGGAAGCGTGCTGCGCTGCCGGCTCGCCTCGTAAGCGGCGCCGACCTGCGGGAAGAGCTCGGCACGCACGATGCCGTAGCGGCCGGCAAATTCCTCGATGCGAGCAGTGGCGATCAGCAGATCGTGGTTGTTGTGCAATGCCGTGCTGACCAGATCGTCGAGTACGGGATCGTCGAACTGCTTCCACCAGGCGGAGTTCGCGAGCGCATTGGCCGTCTGGGCGTCGAGGCGCCAGGCAGGTGGTGTATCCACCTGTGGACGAAGGTAGTCCGGGCCGATCATGCAGCCACTTGCAAGCAGCGCCAGCAGTGCGGCGATCAAGGACTTACGCATGGCTCGGTCCCTCCTTGGCTGCGGCTTGCGTCGGGAGTTCGTCAGCTGTGGCGCCCGCGCCCGGGCCATGTCCGCCACCATCACCATCAGGGTGTTGATAGGGGCCGGTATGCCCCTTGTGCGCAAGCTTCTCGACAACGTAGAAACACACCGGGACGAAGAAGATCGCCAGGAAGGTCGCCGCCAGCATGCCGCCGATCACCGCGCCGCCCATCACCTGCCGTGAAAGCGCGCCAGCGCCCGAAGAAAGGGCAAGCGGCACCAGACCGAAGATGAAGGCGAAGGAAGTCATCAGGATTGGCCGCAGGCGAAGCTGCGCGCCCTTGAGCGTTGCGTCGGCGAGCGACAGCTCGCCTTTCTCGTACTCCATCTTGGCAAACTCGACAATCAGGATGGCGTTCTTGGCGGCCAGGCCAATCAGCATCACCAGGCCGATCTGCGCGTAGATGTTGTTTTCCTGGCCGCGCAGCAGCAGCGCGGCGAAAGCGCCGGCAACGGCGATCGGCGTGCCCAGAAGGACCGAGAACGGCAGCGACCAGCTTTCGTACTGCGCCGCCAGGATCAGGAACACGCAGAGCAGCGAGAAGCCGAAGATGACCGTTGGCGAGACCCCCTGCTGCGCCTGCTTCTCCTGGTACGACATGCCCATGTAGTCGTAGCCCATTTCATTTGGCATGGTCTCGGCGAATACTTCCTCGAGCGCCTGCATGACCTGATCGGAACTGTAGCCGGGGGCGGCCGAGGCATTGATCTGGGCGCTGCGGTAGAGGTTGTAGCGCATGGTGAATTCGGGGCCGGCAATGTTGCGCACCGAGGTCAAGGCCGACAGCGGCACCGACTGTCCGTCCTTGTTGCGCACGTAGAACTGGCCGATACCGTCAATATTCGTCCGGTAGTCGCCCTCGGCCTGCAGGTAGACCTGCCATTGCCGGCCGAAGCGGTTGAAGTAGTTGATGAAGCCGCTACCCAGGAAGCTTTGCAGCGTCTTGTACACGTCGTCGATGTTGACCCCTTGCTTGAGTACCTTGTCGCGGTCGACGTCGACAAACAGCTGCGGGACCGTGGGCCGGAAAGTGGTCGATACGCCGGCCAGTTCGCGACGCTTTCGGGCAGCGTCGACGAACTTGGTGGTGTTCTCGGCGAGAAACGCAATGTCCTTGCCGGCACGGTCTTGAAGAATGAACGTGGCGCCCCCGGAGGTGCCCACACCGGGAATTGCCGGTGGCGGGAACGAAAAGCCGATCGCCGCAGGGATGCCGCCAAGCTGCTTGTTGAGCGCGGCCTTGATTGCCTCGTATTGTTCCTCGGGCGCCTTGCGCGCCCCCCAGTCCTTCAGGGTAATGAAGAAGAAGGCGCTGTAGGTGTTCTGCACCTGGCTGAGCATGTTGTAGCCGATGACCGTCGTCGTGTACTCGACGCCCGGGATATTCATGATCAGCTCTTCGGCCTCCTTGGCGACTTCGCGGGTGCGCTGCAGCGAGGCCGCGTCGGGGAGCTGGATGCCGGCATAGACGAAGCCCTGGTCCTCGTCGGGAAGGAAGCCGACGGGCGTGATCTTGCCGAGAAAACCGGCCGCGACGGCGATGCCGAGCAGGAAAAGGAGGCTGATTACGCTCTTCCGGATGGCCAGCCGGCAGGTGCCGACGTAACCGCCGGTCAGGCGGTTGAAGCCCTTGTTGAACCAGTCGTAGAACTTCTGGGCCGGGCCGGTACCTCTGACCTTGGGTTTGAGAAGCAGGGCGCATAGGGCCGGGCTGAGGGTCAGTGCGTTGAACGCCGAAATGATCACTGACAGTGCAATGGTCACCGCAAACTGCTGATAGAGCTGGCCGGTAATGCCGGGAATCAGTGCGGTCGGTACGAATACCGCCGAGAGGATGACGGCGATGGCGATCACCGGCCCGGTGACTTCGTCCATCGCCTTCATCGTTGCTTCCTTGGGCGACAAGCCGTGCTCGATATGGTGCTCGACGGCTTCGACAACGACGATCGCGTCGTCGACCACCAAACCGATGGCCAGCACCAGGCCAAACAGCGACAGGGTGTTGATCGAAAAACCGAAGACCGGGAAGAGCATGAAAGTGCCGACCAGCGAAACCGGCACCGCGAGCAGCGGGATCAGCGTCGCACGCCAGCCTTGCAGGAAAGCGAAGACGACGATGATCACCAGGACGATGGCCTCGAACAGGGTGTGCTGGATGGCCGTGATGCCTTCGGTGACCGACAGGGTGGTATCGAGCGCGACGACGTAATCAAGGTCAGGCGGGAAGCTCTCCTTGATCGTTTCCATAAGCGCCTTGGCACCGTCCGCTGCCTCGAGCGCGTTGGCGCCGGGCATCTGGTAGAGGGCGATCAGCGTCGCCGCCTTGCCGTTGAGCCGGCCTTCCATGTTGTAGGTCTGAGCGCCGAGTTCGATGCGCGCCACATCGCTGACGCGGACGATCGATCCGTCCGGGTTGGCGCGCAGCACGACCTTGCCAAACTCCTCGGCACTCTCCAGCCGCCCCTGCGCGCGGACCGCGTAGGTGAATTCCTGCCCCGCCGGGGCCGGCTCGGCACCGACCGTTCCGGCCGGGTTGACGGTGTTCTGCGCGTTGACCGCGTTGATGATCTCGGGAATGGTGATGTTCAGCTTGGCGAGCTGGTCGGGCTTGACCCACAGGCGCATCGCGTACTGGCCGGCGCCGAAGACGGTGACGCTGGCGATACCCTTGACGCGCGTCATCTGGTCGTTGATGTTGATGTAGGCGTAGTTGGAGAGGAAGACGCCGTCGTAGGTGTTGTTCGGCGAGTAAAGTGCGAACATCACCAGTGGCGAGGCGGTCGACTTCTGCACCGTGACGCCGAAATTGCGCACGTCGGCCGGCAGTTGCGAGTCGGCCTGGTTCGAGCGCATCTGGGTGAGAATCTGGTCGGTGTTGACGTCGGTGGCAATGTCGAAGTTGACCGTCAGTGTCGATTGGCCGTTGTTGGCGTTGATCGAATACATGTAGTTCATGTTGTCGACGCCCGACATCTGCTGTTCGATCGGGGTGGACACTGCCTGTTCGACGGTCAGCGCGTCGGCGCCGGTGTAGGTGGAGTTGACCTTGATTTCCGGCGGCACGATATTCGGGAACTGGGCAACCGGAAGGCCGGCCATGGCCACCAGACCGATCAGCGTCATCAGGATCGAGAGAACCATGGCGACAATCGGCCGATTGATGAAAAACTTGGCCATGGCTGCTTACCCCTTGCTTTCGGGCGCAGGCGCCGCTGGCTTTTCCGCGGGCCCAGTGGCCTCCTTGCCGTCAGCCGGCGCCGCCGCCTCGAAGGGCTGCGGATTGACCGTGCTGCCATCCTTGACCTTCTGCGTGCCTTCGGCGATCACCTTGTCGCCGGGCTTCAGGCCGCTGGCGATGATCCAGTCCGATCCGATACGGTTGCCGACAGTCACCGGGCGGATGGCAACTTTGTTGTCGGCGCCGACGACGGCGAGCAGGTATTTGCCCTGGATTTCAGTAACCGCTCGCTGTGGTACCAGCAACGCTCCTTTTTCGATCGCCATCCTCGCTCTGATGCGACCGTATTGACCCGGGCGGAGCAGCCTGTCGGGGTTCGGGAAGAGGGCGGCGCCTTTGAAGGTGCCAGTCGTGGTGTCGACCTGTCGGTCGAGGACCGAGAAACGACCCTCGTGCGGGTAGGTCGAGCCGTCTACCAGGATCAGTTCCAGGGGGACCTGCTCCGGTCTCTTGCCTTCGGCCTGGACTGCCCTGGCGAGGACGAGATACTCGCGTTCGCTGATATTGATATAGACCTTGATCGGGTCGACGGTCGATACGGTCGTTAGCTCGGTTGGCATGCTCGGGCTCAGCAGGTCGCCGATTTGCGCCTTGGCGATGCCGGCAATGCCCGCGATCGGGGAGGTGATGCGGGTGAAGCTGAGATTGAGTTTCGCGTTCTCCAGCGAGGCTTCGGCGGCTTCAAGGGAGGCCTTGGCCGACAATTCGGCGCCGGTAGTGTCGTCCAGATCCTTCTGGCTGAGGGCGTTCTTGGCCGCCAGAGGTTTGACTCGCTTGAGATTTGCCTTGGCCGTCTGGTAGAGCGCGCGCTGTTGAGCCCGCAATCCCTTGGCCTGGTCGACGGCCGCCTGGAACGTGCGTGGGTCGATCTGGAAAAGCAACTGACCCTTCTTGACCCAGTCGCCTTCGGTGTAGTTCTGTTTTATCAAGTAGCCGGTGACCTGCGGACGGATCACGGCATTGACATCCCCGTCCAGCGAGCCGATCCACTCCTCGTAGATCGGCACGTCCTTCTGCGCTACGGTGACGACTTCGACGTTCGGCGGCGCGGGCGGTGCTGCCTCTTCCTTCTTACCACAGCCTGCCGCGAGTAGCAGGGCGACGCTGGCCAGGCCGGCAGCCGTAACCCCGAGGGCACGACGACGCGCGAGTGAGAAGTAGAATGGGGTAGAGGTCATGACGGCTCCTGCTTGGGGACAGTTGTAGTGGCTGGCTGTTGCTCAGGAACTTCCCGAAGTCACCGAGAATGATCGATAGGGCAAGCCTCGGCCACGTTTCCTGCTGGTCGCGGGAAGGGAAACTGCCCGCGAAAAGCGCAAGTATAAGGGGAAAACTAGGGAAGAATTATGCAGCCTGCGGGCCAGGCAAGCCAGGCCCACAGGCTTTTGGCATGTCTGGTCGGCCCGCCGCGCGTGCGCGTTGCGGTGTGGCTACGCTCGGCGAGGGGCGGGTCAGAGCGCATCAAGCATGGCTTCATGTACCCTGGCGGCGAGAAGCTCCGACCCTCAATGTAAAAGGCGCGTAGGCGACTCGCGAACCTTGCTTCTCCCCGTGTGCGACAAGGGCCGGGGGTGAGACGAGGAATTCAGGGCGCATGCGCCTTGCCCGGCGCGCGATTCCGGTGTGCAAGCCGGCATGCGCACTGCAAGCGAGAGGGGAAACGGCCATGACTTTCATGATCTGGGGTGTGTTCATGTGTCATGACCGTTCGCGGCAAATGCGGCCAAACGAGCTGCCTACTTCTGCGTTTCGACCATCACCAGTGGTTCCTCAGCGGCTGCGACCGCGGGAGCGCGTTTGCGGCGTGGCTTGCTGGCCGCTGCCGCTTCGGTTGCTTCCTCGGCTTGCCATGACTGCGCCTTGTCGGTGTTCGTTTCGATCATCACCAGCTCACTGCGCGCGTCCGCTGCCGAGATGGCTGGTGCCTGCGAAGCGGACTCGAGCAAGTCGGGTGCCAGCGCCGGGCTGTCTAGCACCGCCGGTACTTCTGCTGCCGGCGACGGCTCAGCGCTCACCGGCACTTCAGCCACGGAGGCCGCTTCGATAACGGGCGTTGCTGTGAGCGCGGGCGTTGCTGCGAGCGGTTGTTCGACGGCCGCTGGCGTTTCGGCCACGGCGGCGGCTCCGGGGGCGCTTGTCGCGGCTGTGGTGGTGCTTGCTTCGGGCGAACTCGCGTTGAGCCCGTCGCTCGCGGCCTGGGGGGTAGGCGCGACGTCTTGCTCTACCGCAGCGACTTCAGCTTCGCTGGAGGTGGTTGGCAAAGATGCCGGGGATGCGTCAAGCTCTGCCGCCACGGCCGGCGAGGGGGCGGCGGGAGCCGTCGGAGCCGCCGGGGCCGCCGCGGCGGGGGC
>JEMX01000010.1:162963-163113 GCA_000585055.1 Candidatus Accumulibacter appositus | reverse complement strand
ACGGATCAGGGAGGCGACTACCTGCTGGCGGTCAAAGGCAATCAACCGACGCTGCTGGAGGCGATCGAGACGGCGTTCATCGACCAGTACCAATCCGAAGGTGTCGATCGTCAACACGCGGTCCAAAAGGGTCATGGTCGGATCGTTGGG
>JEMX01000010.1:162590-162758 GCA_000585055.1 Candidatus Accumulibacter appositus | reverse complement strand
TGCTCACTGGGGCGTGGAAAACCGGCTTCACTGGATCCTCGACGTCAGTTTCGGGGAGGACGCCAGCACCATCCGCAAAGACAACGCGCCCCAGAATCTCTCGCTACTGAAGAAGATCGTGCTCAACATCATTCGCCTGGACACGACCAACAAGACCAAGGCCAGCTT
>JEMX01000010.1:12474-162577 GCA_000585055.1 Candidatus Accumulibacter appositus | reverse complement strand
GCCAGCTTGCGTTTGAAGCGCAAGGCAGCCGCCTGGGATGATGATCTCCGGATGAACATGCTGGGGTTGTCAAGAAGATGACATCCGAGTGCGGAAGCCCTGTCGTGAGGGGCGACTCGAAATCGCCGCGAACCTCGCTCAGGCAGGCGCGAGACTTGCGCGGATAGTTGGCGCGGTGAAGAACACCGCCGCACCTGCAACCGGCAGGGTGTGTCTCGCTGGCCAGTTCTTCATCGATGCGCAGCAGCAAGCGGAAAAAGTCGGGCGGTTGCAGCAGGGCGTGGCACACTTGAATGGTCTCTTGGCTTGGTAACCAGAGACTCCCCCAAAGGGTTCGTTTGTTCAAGTTCCCCGAGAGGGATCACCTGCTCTCCATCACGCTGCATGACCAGAAAACCACCAAACACCATCACGAACAGTGACCGCATTCACAGGCGAACGGCAGCGGCGCACGCTGCACAAACGATGAAGGCGTCAATCATTTTCATGTGGATCCTGTCTTGAGGCGGCACGTGCGATCTCGCTAGTGGGAGTTTAAGAAAACGGAGCGTTCGATGACGAAACGCCCCGCGTGCTTCAATCAACGAGTCAGCTTGTATCGTCGCGGCCCGCCCGCGCTCCTGGTTGGCGAACGACGATCAGTCGGCGACGGTCTTGGTCTTCATTGCCGCTTCGAGGGTCTTGATATCGTTCGGCGACACCTGCGGCCGGTCAATATTGATCGTCAGTTTGTTGAACTGGGCGATCAGCGGGAACGGCGGCGGCTGACGCAACGGCTTGTTCTACCACGGATTACTAGAGTAAGCGGACTGCCAGTCGCTCACGACACGGTGGGACGACCAGACGATCGGATTCACTACCCCGCGGAGACGACAGGACGACAGCGGTTCGCCGAAAATTGAAGTGCGTTCGAGCGCTCTTCCCTCGCAAGCCAATCAACCCGAGCGCTGCAATTCCAAGCAGCACCAGGGTTGACGGCTCCGGAAGCGGCTCCAAGGTCAACTGCCCGACGCCAACAGGCGTCTTGGCAAATGCCGAATTGACTACCAACCCGCTCTGCAAATCGTATTCCAGTACGCGGTCGTTGTTATAGCTACTTACCAGCAGGGTCTCGGGTATATTTCCGATCGTTCCGGGAAGCAAGCCCGGCACAAGAAAGCCCTGCGGAGTCAAGCCGAGCCCCTTCGGCCCATCCAGCATCCCGCCCGAGGCGAGGGTTGCCAAGTAGTTTCCATCCAGGTCGAATTGCAGAATGGAATCATTTAGGAAACTCGAAACCCAAAGGTTCCCCAGTTGATCTATGGCGATGCCCTCAGGGCCGTCCAGCAACGAGTTGCCGAACATGGCAATCGCGTCACCGGTAGTAGGGTCGAATTTGATGATCAGATCGTTATCAAAACTCGCCGCGTATAGAAGTCCGTCCCTGTCCACCTCCAGACTCCGCACGGAGTGCAGCTCCGGCGCGCTGAAGCTGGTCAGAAACGAGCCTGCCAAGTCAAAGGCCAGAATGCTGTCTCCGCTGCCGACGAAAAGACGTTCTTGCAGCGCAGCGACCGCGATGCCCTGTGGATTGTTCAAGGCCGGATCGGTAATCTCAAACTGTTTGCTAAGCTTCAGAGTGCCGGACGCGTCCATCGTGGAGTCAAAAACAAGCACCTTGTTTAGCGCTTGCTCCGACACGTAGACCTTGCCGAACGGGTCAATTTCCAAATAACCGGGCTTTCCGAGCGAAAGGAAATCCTTGGGTGCGAATACGTCGTCGAAAAGACGGACTCCCGGTTCTTCCTCGACTACCAGTCGACCGCCCTTCGGTGCAGGCGGCGCTTCCATTTTCACGCTATCAACCTGAAACTTCTTTCCATCTCGGGTCACATTCCATTCCACGTCAATGGTCTTGTCTCCCTTCTCGTAAACCTCCTTTACCTTCAGGACGCCATCCTTTTCGGGCAGAGCCTTTGATTCGCCCTTGCGGGTGATGCCGGCTTCCTCCTTGTTTACTGCGTCTTCGCCAGTCTTTGCCGAACCTTCATGATTGATTTGAAAGTCAGACTTTGTCTGGTTCGGGTCCGTCTTGCCCGGTGGGGCCTTCATCTTTCCGTCTTTGACCGAGTTGTAAACTTCATCCAGTTCGTGTTTCAACTGGGCTGCTTTCGTGGGCAACATGGTGCCTGGCCCTGGAAATTTCTCGATGTCGTCCAGGTCGATTTCCTGCACGCCCCCGCCGTGGAAGGCGCCCACGATTATTCCGTCCTGATTGCGCCCAACCTTTGCTGTTACCTTGTTGGCAGCGTCGTCGGTGATGGTCTTCAGGTTCTTTCCGAACTCGTTGCTCGGAGTCCCCTCCACCTTGACTTTGCCACCTTCGATCTTTACCGCGGCACCTTCAACCAGATCCTTCAGTAGCTTTTCGAATGCAGCCTTGTCCGCATCCGATCCCGATACGGCGAGCTCGGCAGTCACCGGGCCAGCGAAACAGATGGCGCATACGGTCAGGACCAGCAATCCGAGCCTCTGTTTTGAGATACGTGTGATTAGCGATTTCATGGCCGTGTTCTCCGGACTAAGAGTACACTTACGCGTTGAAGCGACAGGATCGCGCCGCCTGGCAGGCTGCGCGACGATAAGGTCCATTGAGCAACTAGTTGTTGCCAAGAATGCGTTACAACATTCGTGCCTAAGATTGAAAGCGCAATGAAATCCTGGACTTAATCGTGGCATGACAAGTGTCGAGCGGAGACCGTGTAAAAAATATCGACAGGGTGCTGGGCAGCTTATCGGGATCGATCTTGGATCACTTCCCCAATCGGATTTGGTCGACGAGTGTTTGCATAAGATATTCAAACGGTTGCGGCCTAATTGCTGCACCCGACCGCAGTGTAATTTTTTCCGACAAGGCAAAAGCGAAGCCCACCACTGCCGGCGGGGATGAGCGAGCCGCAGCAGTACCCGCCGGCGGCACCGTCGAACCAGACGCGCCCCAAATCCGATTGGCCGGTCGTGCACCGCGAACTGCGGCGCCAGGGCGCCACCCCTTGACTGTCCTCAGGCGCTCCCCGATGGTGCTCTTAGTCCCGCCGTAGGGCGTCCATCGACACCCAAGCAGGACCTTCCGCTGAACACCCACCAAACAGTGAGTGGCGGCACGCGCACCCTTACCATCGCATCGCATCGCAGCGCAGCTGCGGAGCGGGCATCGCCTATAATGATGCGCGGAGATGAGGTCGCGAGGCGAAGCGGATGACCCCCAAGCAGGAAGCCGATACCAGAAGAGACTGCCAGACGATTGCCCGTCGCCTGGCGACCATCACCTTTCCCTGGGACACCACGCGGGCCCTTGAACTGGCCTTGTTCCGCACCTTCGCGGCGGCACGCATTGGCGGATTGCTGCACGCCAGCGGGGAATTCGAGAGGCGTCCCCAAAAGCGTTACGACGATACCGATCTGCTGGTCAGCGAAATCATCGAAAACGGCTGCGATAGCCCGCGCGGCGCGCAAGCCATCGCGCGGATCAACGTCCTGCATGGACGTTTTCGGATCGCCAACGAGGATTTCCTGTACGTGCTGTCAAGCTTTGTCTTCGAGCCCATCCGCTGGAACGCGCGCTTTGGCTGGCGGCTCATGACTGAAACCGAAACGCTGGCCTGGTTCTGGTTCTGGCGGCAGGTCGGCGAGCGCATGTCGATCCGCGACATCCCCGAGGATTATGAGGAGTTTGCACGCTTCAGCCGCCAATACGAAGCCGACAACTTCTGCTGCACCGCCGCCAGCCAGAGCGTCGCCCTGGCGACGCGTGAACTCTTTGCCGCGTGGTTCCCGGCGCTGCTCAGGCCGCTGGTCCGCAACAGCATTCACGCGCTGCTCGATCCGCCACTACTCGCAGCGCTCGCCTTGCGCCCGGCACCGCCTTGGCTGGCATGGCTCGCGGAAGCAACGCTGCGGACACGCGCTCGGCTCCTGCGCTGGCTGCCTAAGCGCCGGCAAGCGAAGCTGCGCACGCAAGTACCACGACCCGACTATCCCGGTGGCTATCAGATCGAATCGCTCGGGCCGCCACCCGCTGCTCGGGCTGCCGAGACGCCTGGGCCAGGCTGCCCGTTTTCCGGCCTGAACGGGGCCACGGAGCGATAATCAACTGCGGCGTCGCGTAGCCATTGGAGGCCACGCCGAGGACGAAGCATCGACACAGGAGGCGAAGCGAATGACGATCAGGATCATGGCCCGTCTGACAGCCCGGGCGGGCAGCGAGACAGCTTTGGCAGCCCTTTTGCGCGACCTGAGCTTTCCGAGCCGTGACGAAGGCGGTTGCCTGGGCTACGAGGTGTTCCACAATCAGGACGATACACGCGAGTTCGTGACGGTCGAGCAATGGAGCGATCAAGCGGCCGCCGACGCGCACCTGGCGACGCCGCACGTGACCGAGGCGATCAGGCGGGCCAGCGATCTGCTGGCGCAGCCGCCCTTGATCCACCGCTTCCTGCCGCTCGCCTGACGGCGACCAACACAGAGCATGGCTACGGCAGTCAGACCGCCCCCAGCTCCCGCAGCCGGGCAATCGCCGCCTGATCCCAGCCGAGTTCCGTCAGGATGGCGTCGGTGTGCTGCCCCAGGGCCGGCACGGCGTCCATGCGCGGGGTGAAGGAATCGACTGTGCCAGGCGGCAGTAGGGCCGGGATCGGGCCGCAGGGCGTATCGACCTCGGTCCAGCGCCCGCGTGCCTTGAGCTGCGGGTGCTCCCAGACCTCGTGCATGTCGTTCATGCGCGCGTTGGCAATCTGCGCGGTGTCGAGCCTGGCGATCAACTGCTCGGAGCTGAGCCGCGCGAAGCGCTCGTCGATCAGCGCGCGCAGTTCCTCGCGCGCCTGCGTGCGCCGCGAGTTCGACGAGAAACGCGCATCGCTGGCCAGTTCGGGCGATTCGAGCACCTGCGCGCAGAAGAGCTGCCACTCGCGCTCATTCTGCAAGCCGAGCATCACCGTCTTGCCGTCACCGGCGGTAAACGGACCGTAGGGAAAGATGGTGGCGTGCGCGGCACCGGCGCGTGGCGGTGGCGCCGCGCCGGCAAAGGCGTAGTAGAGCGGATAGCTCATCCACTCGACCATGCTTTCGAGCATCGACACTTCGATATGGCAGCCGCGCCCGCTCTTCCCCCGCTGCAGCAGCGCGGCAAGGATGTTGCTCTGCGCATACATGCCGGCGGAGATGTCGGCGACCGAGCAGCCGGCCTTGGCCGGCGCGTCGGGCAGGCCGGTCACCGAGAGAAAGCCCGACTCGCTCTGAATCAGCAGGTCGTAAGCTTTCTTGTCGCGATACGGTCCGTCGCTGCCGTAGCCTGAAATGTCGCAGACGATCAGCCGCGGGTGTCGTTCGCGCAGTGCCTCGTAGGACAGGCCGAGACGCGCGGCGGCACCGGGTGCCAGGTTTTGCACCAGCACATCGGCACCTGCGAGCAGCCGCGCCAGGATGGCCTGCGCCTCGGCGTGCTTGACGTCCAGCGTCAGGCTCTCCTTCGAGCGATTGGTCCACACGAAATGCGACGCCAGGCCGCGCACGCGCTCGTCGTAGGCACGCGCAAAATCGCCGGTAAGCGGTCGTTCGACCTTGATGACGCGGGCGCCAAGATCGGCCAGTTGGCGGGTGCAGAACGGTGCGGCGATGGCGTGTTCGAGGGTGACCACGGTGATGCCGTCGAGCGGGCGCATGGCTGGCTTCCTAGAAAGAGCGCGGCAGACCGAGCAGGTGCTCGGCGACGTAGGACAAGATGAGGTTGGTCGAGATCGGCGCCACCTGGTAGAGGCGCGTCTCGCGGAACTTGCGCTCGATGTCGTACTCGCTGGCGAAGCCGAAGCCGCCATGCGTCTGCAGGCAGACGTTGGCCGCCTGCCAGGAGGCCTTGGCGGCGAGGTACTTGGCCATGTTCGCTTCGGCGCCGCAGGGCTGCCGTGCGTCGAACAGCGCGCAGGCCTTGAAGCGCATCAGGTTGGCCGCCTCGACCTCGATGAAAGCCTCGGCGATCGGAAATTGCACGCCCTGGTTCTGGCCGATCGGGCGGTCGAAAACGACCCGCTCCTTCGCGTAGCGGCTGGCGCGGTCGACGAACCAGTAGCCGTCACCGATGCACTCGGCGGCAATCAGCGCGCGCTCGGCGTTGAGGCCTTCGAGGAGGTATTTGAAGCCCCTGCCCTCCTCGCCGATCAGGTTCTCTTCGGGAATCTCCAGGTCGTCGAAGAACAGTTCGTTGGTTTCGTGATTGACCATGTTGGCAATCGGCTTCACGCTCAGGCCCTTGCCGATGGCCTCGCGCAGATCGACGATGAAGATCGACATCCCTGCGGACTTCTTCTGCACCTTGGCAAGCGGCGTCGTGCGCGCCAGCAGGACCATCAGGTCCGAGTGCTGCACGCGCGAAATCCACACTTTCTGGCCATTGACCACGTAGCGGCCGTCCTTCTTCAACGCGCTGGTCGTGATACGCGTGGTGTCGGTGCCGGCGCCCGGCTCGGTGACCGCCATCGACTGGATGCGCAGCTTGCCGGCAGCGATGTCGGGCAGGTATTTCTCCTTCTGCGCCGGGCTGCCGCTGCGCAGCAGCGTGCCCATGTTGTACATCTGGCCATGCACGGCTGCGGCGTTGCCGCCACTGCGATTGATCTCCTCCATGATCACGCTCGCCGCCGTCAGCCCCAGCCCCGAACCGCCGTACTCCTCGGGAATCATTGCCGCCAGCCAGCCAGCGCCGATCAGCGCATCGACAAAAGCCTCGGGATAGCCGCGCTCTTCGTCGATGCGGCGAAAATACGCGTCCGGAAACTGTCTGCACAGGTCGCGCACGGCAGCGCGGATGTCCTGGTGTTCGTCGGGGGTGTCGAGCATGGCGACCTCGAGGTGGCTTGGGGGAATGGCCGCCTGCAAGCGGCGGCCAGATTGTGCGTCAGACGCCGCCGCCGGGCAAGGCTAGCACCAGGCCGCACGCCCGAATGCCCTTTACCACCTGCAGCAACCGCCCAAGACCAGCTCCCCGAAATTTACCTCCTCAGGCGGCCA
Source organism: Candidatus Accumulibacter appositus (assembly GCA_000585055.1). GTDB lineage: Bacteria > Pseudomonadota > Gammaproteobacteria > Burkholderiales > Rhodocyclaceae > Accumulibacter > Accumulibacter appositus. The sequence goes on along the minus strand of JEMX01000010.1, from coordinate 155,536 downwards.
GCTTCCTCTGCAGAAAGCGCATCAGCCAGCCGATTGCCGGCAGCTTCGCGTAGAGCTCTTCGGCGGCGTCCCAGTAATCGCGATGCCAGACGACCTTGCCTGCGGCGTCAAACCTGAGATGCGAGACGCCATGGATGACCTGTGCCTGGCCCCGCCCTGGCCTGCCGAGGCGGAAGTGCATTGCCCACACCAGCATCGCGCCGTTGTCGGCGACCAGCCGCTCGTGCACGACGAAGCGCGGTTCTTCGACCTGCCGGAAGAGGTGCGCGAAAACGCGCTGGATCGCCGCCACACCACGCACCTCGTTGAACGGATCCTTGAAGAAGGCGTCGTCGGCGTAGAACTCCGGGAAGCGTGCCACACTCTCGGCGCTCAGGCTTTCGTAGAACGTGCTCAGTGCATCGATGCTCGTGGTGGTGCTCATGTCAGCCTCCATCAGCGGTCGACGAAACGACGCAGCAGCGGAAAGTAGATCCGGTACGGCAGGTGGGCGAGCAGCTTGACAACGCGGGTGAAGCGCTTCGGAAAGTGGATTTCGAAAGCACTGCCGGCGAAACCGTCGATCGTCTCCTGCGCTGCCTGCTCGGGCGTCAGCAACGCGGGCATCGCGAAGTCGTTCTTGGCGGTGAGCGGGGTGGCCACGAAGCCGGGGTTGATCACCCGTACGCCGATCCCTTTTGGCTGCAGATCAAGATAGAGCGCTTCGGCAAAATTGATCAGCGCCGCCTTGGTCGGGCCGTAGATCAGGGATTTCGGCAGGCCCCGGTAGCCGGCGACGCTGGCCACGAAGCCGATCTGGCCGCCGCCCTGGCGCAGCAGTTGCGGCAGCACGCAGGCAGCGAAGGACACTGCGCCGACGAAGTTGATGTCGATCATCTGCCGCGCCCGTGCCACATCGAGCTCCCAGGCGCGCATCGGCAGGTAATCGCCAGCGACATAGAGCGCCACATCCACCCCTCCCCACGCCGCCAGCAGCTTCTCCCAGGCGGCCTGCAGGCTGGCCTGGTCGGCCGCGTCGCAGGGCAGCAGCAGCGCCTGCTCGGCGTCGCCAGCCACTTCGGCAAGGCGGGCAGCATTGCGGGCCGAGAAGGCAACGCGGGCACCACGCGCCAGCAGCAGGCTGCCGAGCGCCGCGCCGATGCCGCTCGACGCACCGAGCAGCCAGACGCGTTTTCCGGACCAATCTTCGATGCTTGGATTCATGGTCTTAGCGCTTGCTGAAGCTGAGCGTCACTTCGCCGAGCCGAAAGCCGAACTTGCGCATTTCTGAACGGTTGAGCATCACCTTGTCGTCGATCAGGAACATCCAGTCGTCCAAGTCCACGTTCCACACCCGGCCGTCGACCGGCAGCGCCAGGACGTAGCGCCAGCGCAGTGCATTGCCCGCGGCGTCGCCCTGCGCCTCACCGACGACATCGTCGGCGCGGCCGACATAGTTCGACGCGCCGACCCGGGTGATGGTCCACACGCGACGGGAGGTCGTGCCATCGGACCAGGAAAAGTGCTCATCGAGCGTGCCGACGTCGACGCCTTCGCGTTTTTCCCAGCTGGCGTCGATCAGCACATGGAAGCGCTTGATCACTTCGCCCGAACGACCCTGGAACATCCCCCAGCCGTCGATCGTTCCGTTGAAGTACTTGGCCAGATCGAGCACCGGCGTTTCGGCGCGGTAGCGCTCGGCGGGAACGCCGGAGCAGCCGCCAAGACCAAGCACGCCACAAGCAAGACAGGCCAGCCACAGGGTTTTCATCAGGAAACCTCCAAAGTGTTGCGCCAGCGCCACGCCAGCCATGCTGCGCAAGTCTTGAACAGCAGCGGAAGCAGACAATAGACGGCGGCGAGAGCGGCGGTCGTTTCGGCGACCCCTGGGCGGTAGCCGACCGATTCGAGCAGCGGCAGGGACAGGCCGGCGGCGAGCGCCAGGTTGAGCTTGGCGACCAGATTCCACCAACCGAAGTAGGCACCGGCCTGCGCTGGCTTGCCGTTGCGGACCGACTCGCCCCCTCCAGCCGCCGGCGCATCGCCAGTCCCGGCGCGGAACTCCGAGATATCGGCGAGCAAGGCCGCGGGCAGGGTCAGGTCGGCGCCCAGTGCCGCACCGGAAAGCAAGCAGACGACGGCGAAAGGCCAGACATCGCCGGCGCCCAGACCCCAGGCCCAGGCGAAGGAGGCAATGGCCACCAGCATCGAGGCGATCCAGCTGCGCACACGGCCGAAACGGCGCGCGAGGCTCACCCACAGGGGCAGGAAAGCAACGCCGCTGACGAAGTACAGTGCCAGGAAAGCGCCACTCCAGGCTTCGGCCTGCAGCACATCGGCGACATAGAACAGGACCAGCGTCGCCGGCAAGGCGGCGGCGATGCCGTTGACCACGAACACCGCCAGCAGACGGCGAAAGCGCCGGTCTTGCAGGACCGCGCGCAGCTCGCCGAGCAGCTTGCCGCTGGCCGGCGTTCGTGCCAGCGCTTGCGGCGAGCCCGACAGCGTCCATACCGCCAGTAACAGCAGCAGCAGCGGAAAAAGCTGTGCCAGGCCGGACAGGCCCTGGGCCAGGTCGCTCGAGAGCAAACCGGGGAGCGCCGCGGCGAGGACGACGCCGAGCAGGCCGAAACCTTCGCGACTGGCGGTCAGTCGCGTGCGCTCGCCGGCATCGCGGCCGAGTTCCGCTCCCCAGGCCTGATAGGCGACGCTGGCCAGCGAGAAACCGAAGTAGGTGAGCAGCATCGAGCCGAACAGCCACAGCGGCGCGGAACTGGCGGGCGGGTGCAGCAAGGCCAGCATGCCCAGCGCCAGGCACGGCAGGGCGAGCAGGATCAAGCGCTGGCGATTGGCCGCACGGTCACTCCAGCCGCCGAGCAGAGGATCGATGACCGCATCGACCAGCCGCGCCGCCAGCAGCAGCCCGCCGAGCAGGCCCAGGCTCATGCCGGCGGCTTCGGCGTAGAGGCGGGGCACATGCACGTACACCGGCAGTGCAGCCATCGCCAGGGGCAGGCCCAGCGCACCATAGGCGAGCAGCTGCCGGCGCGGCAAGGACAGTGCCTGCGCCTGCGCCGGGTTCATGTTCATGTGCAGGCTCACAGTGCGGGGCGCTCGAGGAGCGCGGCGCGCAGCCCCGGCCGGCTGCTGCGCGGGTCGAGCCAGATGGCGAAGAACAGGCGCGCGAACTCGGCGTCGGCAATTTCTCCGCTGGCTTGGCCACGGTGAAAGAAGGACGCTCCCCGCCCGGGGTAGTGAACGCCGACGATGCTCTCGCCCTCCTTGACGTCGGGGAAAATGCGGCTCAAGTCGCCTTCCCAGCGCAGCAACTGCGTGTCGCTGGCGCCGAGTCGCCGCATCTCGTCGAGGCTGGCCTGCACCAGACGGTCGCGCGGAATGTCGCGCTGGTAGTCGAGCTGCAGGGCAGTCGGCACATCCGCCGTAAGATCGGCGCCCGGCCGTGCCGCGACCCACAGGGTGGCGCGGTAGAGCGAGAAGCCGAACCAGCTCATCTCGCCACTGCCCCAGCGGGTCCAGTCGGCCCCGCCCTGGCGCAGTGCGTCGGGAACGGCCTGGGCAAGAGCACTGCTGACCAACAGGACAGCAGCAATCAGCTGATTTTTCATCGCGCGTGTGCCAACTCGAACTGCATGACATCGGTCGCGCCGCTGTTGAAGCCGGCCTGGCAATAGGCCAGATAAAAACGCCACAGACGACGGAAGCGTTCGTCGAAACCCTGTGCCTCGATTGCCGGCCAGTGCTGCTCGAAGTTCGCCGACCATTCGGCGAGCGTGCGCGAATAGTCGCGCCCGAAAGCGAAAGTGTCGGCGACCGCCAGGCCGGCCCGCGCGGCCTGCTGGCCGAACACCGACGGGCTGGGCAGCATGCCACCGGGAAAGACGTGCTGCTGAATGAAGTCGGTACCGCGACGATAACGCGCGAACAACTCGTCGGCGATGGTGATGCTTTGCACCACCGCCCGCCCGCCCGGCGCCAGCAGCTGCTGCAGGGCCTTGAAGTAGGTCGGCCACCAGCGTTCGCCGACCGCTTCGAACATCTCGATCGAAACGATATGGTCGAAATGCTCACCGACCAGATCGCGATAGTCACGCAACTCGATCTGCACCTGCTGGCCAACGCCGGCCAGCAGCATCCGCCGGCGAGCGTACTCGTACTGGGCCGGCGACAGCGTCAGTCCGACGACCTGCAGACCGGCCTCACGCGCCGCGGTTTCCGCGAAAGCGCCCCAGCCGCAACCAATCTCCAGCACTCGCTGACCGGGGCGGGCGTCGAGCCGCTGCAGGATGCGCCGGTACTTGGCGCGCTGCGCAGCGGCCATCGATCGCGGTGCATCGGTCGAATAGAGCGCGCTCGAGTAGCTCATCGTCGGATCCAGCCACTGGCTATAGAAATCATTGCCCAGATCGTAGTGCGCCATGATGTTGCGGCGCGCGCCGGTGCGCGTGTTGGCGTTCAGCAGATGGCGCACGCGAGCGCTGAGCAGCCCCCACCAATGGCCATAGACGGCGCGCGACAGCGCCTGGCGATTTTCGGCCAGCAGGGTCAGCAGCGCGGTGAGATCGGGGCTGTGCCAGTCACCGTCGATCCATGCCTCGGCGAAGCCGACGTCGCCACGTTCCAGCACCTGATCGAAGAGAGACCATTCGGCGACCTCGAGAACGGCGGCTGGGTGGCCGGAGGCGGCCTGACCAAAACACGGCCTGCCGCCGTCGGGCAAGCGAACTTCCAGGCGGCCGCGCGCTATCCCTTCGAGCAGGGCCAGCACAGCCCTGGCGCTGCGCGGCATTGGCTTGCGGCCGGAGGCCGCGGGAAGGCTGAGGGTATTTTCCATGGTATTCATCGGGTGGTTTCCTCGAGTGGAGCTTCGGGTTTGCTGAAAAAGGGAACGCGCTTGAGCCACAATTTGAGCGCCTGCCAGTGAATGCGCAGGACGACAGCAAGAGTCATCAGCGGAAAGCGAATAAAGGCTTTCAGCAGCGGGCCGCTGGCCAGCGCTTCGGCCTTGCCGGAAATCGAGGTGTGCAACAGGTCGCCGGCTGCGTCACCATGATCGATGCGCGCCAGCCGCCATGCCGGGCCGGCGTCGCGCCCGCACCGCCAGTGAAAGCGGAAGCGGTAGTAGCCAGCGACGTCCATGAACGGTGAGACGTGGAACACCTTGCGTCGCTCCAGGGTCTCGCCGTCGCGGATCGGTCGGCCATCGGCGTGCGCGAGCAGGTAGTTGTGGCGCTCACCGAAGGTGTTGTTGACTTCGGCAAGCACGGCCAATAGCTCACCGGCACGGTCGTGACAGAACCACAAACTGATCGGATTGAAGACAAAGCCAAGGACACGCGGAAAACACTGCAGCCAGACCTCGCCGTCGGCCTTGATTCCTTCGCGCTGCAGCAGCTGGCGCACCCAGGGCAGCGGATGCGAGCCGTCGCGTGCACCGTGGTCGGCGAAATGGAAGCTGAAGAGATTCCAGCGATTGACCGCGAACAGGGCACTGCTCGATTGCTCGATGCGCGCCAGCGGCAGCAGACAGAAATAGATGGAATAGACGAAGCGGTTGGCCGCCGGCCGTACTCGCCGGTGCATCACCTGCCCGAAGAAGAGCCGAGCCGGTGCCGCGTTCATGCCGCCAGTCCCTCGCTCCGTGCTGCCGCCGGGCGGACCCGAACAGCCGCATCGACACCCTGCCACGGCGCCCGGCAGCCCATGGCGTTGGCCACCAGCAAGGCCGACTTGAGACCGTCCTCGTGGAAGCCGTAGCCGTTCCAGGCGCCGCAGAACCACACCCCGTGCGCACCGGAAACCGCCGGCAGGTCGCGCTGCGCGGCGATCGCCGCGCGGTCGAAGATCGGATGCTCGTAGTCGAATTCGGCGATCACCCGCTCGCTCGCCGGCTGACGCTGCGGGTTCAGCGAAACCATCAGCGGTGTCTTGAACGGTAGCGGCTGCAGGCGGTTGATGAGGTAGGAAACGCTCACCGGGCGCTGGTCAAGTTCCTGGCCGCTGGAGAGATAGTTCCACGCCGACCACAACGCCGGCGAGCGCGGCAGCAGCGCGGCGTCGGTGTGCAGCACGGCGCGATTCGGCGCATAGCGTACGGCACCCAGCAAGCGGCGCTCGGCCGGCGTCGCCGCCTCGCCGAGGACTGCCAGCGCCTGATCGCTGTGGCAGGCGAGAACCACCTGATCGTAATGCTCGGCACCGGCATCGCTGCGCACGATCAGACCGGCCGCGCTGCGGTCTATGGCGCGCACGGGCGTCGCCAGGCGGATATCGTCGAGACAGGCGGCAAGCTTATTGACGTATTGCCGCCCGCCGCCGCTGACCGTTCGCCACAAGGGCCGGTCGAAAACCTGCAGCAGACCGTGGTTGCGGCAGAAACGCACGAAGCTGGCCAGTGGATAGTCGAGCATCTGCCCGGCCGGACAGGACCAGATCGCCGCCGCCATCGGCAGCAGATACCACTCGGCGAAGGAGCGCGAGTAAGCACCTGCAGCCAGGAATTCGCGCAGGCTCAGGCCATCGTCGCAGTGCCCCTCGAGCCAGGCGACGCTCTCGCGGTTGAAGCGCACGATGTCGGCCAGCATCCGCCAGAAGTCTGGTCGCAGCAGATTCCGCTTCTGCCCGAAAACGGTGGCCAGGCTGCTGCCCGCCCACTCCAGACGGGGCTCGTCGAGGCTGACCGCAAAGGACATTTCGGTTTCGACGCTGGCCACGCCGAGATGGGCAAACATCGCCGTCAGGTTCGGATAGGTGTGCGTGTTGTAGACCAGGAACCCGGTATCCACCGGGTGGCAGACACCCTCCAGCGTCACGTCGACGGTGTTGGTGTGCCCGCCCAGGCTGTCCCCCGCTTCGTAGAGCGTCACCTGATGTTTCTGGGACAGCAGCCAGGCACTGGCCAGACCCGAAATCCCGGAACCGACGACGGCGATACGCTGTGCACTACGCATGGTCATCTCCCTGTCGTTCAGGCGCATTCAGGATTTTCGCCGCAGATCTCGGCATAGGCCGAGTGGTTGTGGATCGACTCGAAGTTCTCCGATTTCACCGTCCATTGCGCGATGCGTGGCTCTTTCATCAGACGCAGCGCGATGTCGCGGACCAGGTCTTCGACGAACTTCGGGTTGTCGTAGGCGCGCTCGGTCACCCATTTCTCGTCCACTCGCTTGAGCAGTCCGAAGACTTCGCACGAGGCTTCCTCCTCGGCCAGCCGCACCAGTTCCTCGGGAGACATCCCCGAACGCAGGCGAGCGCTGATCGTGATGTGCGAGCGCTGGTTGTGCGCGCCGTAGGCACTGATCTCCCGGGAACACGGGCAGAGGCTGGTCACCGGCGCAACGATCTCGAGTGTCAGCTCGCACCCCTGCCCGGCGCGCTTCTCGGCGATCATCCGCAGGTCGTAGTCAAGCAGACTCTCGACGCCCGACACCGGCGCCACCTTGCTGATGAAGTAGGGAAAGGCAAGTTCGATTTCGCCGCTCTGCGCATCCAGCCGGAGCAGCATTTCGTCGAGCATGCGCAGCAGGCGATTCACGTTCAGCGGCGCACGCTTCTCTTCGAGCAGCTCGACGAAGCGCGACATGTGCGTCCCCTTGAGCTCGGGCGGCAGAGCGACCGACAGCGCCAGCCTGGCGACCGTGTTCTGCACCTTGCCGGCCGCGTCGAGCAATGCCAGCGGGTAGCGCAGGCCCCTGACGCCAACCTTGTGAATCGCCAGCTGCCGCTGATCGGTGCTGGCCTGGATGTCAGGGAGAAAGAAGTGGTCAGGTGCGTTCATGGCGTAGTCTCCAAAGGCGAAAAAGTGAGTGATCGGTGGGTAGCAGCACTTCGGCGGCGGTCACTGCTGGTCAAGAAACTCATCGATCCTGGCGAGTAGCGCGGGGTCGTCCGGCTGCACGCGGCTAGCAAAGCTCAGCACCTGCTTGCCGCTGCGATCGATCAGGTATTTGTGGAAGTTCCATCGCGGGGCTTCGCCGCTCGCGGTGGCGAGCTGCGCATGGAAGGCGCTGGCGTTGGCGCCGACGATGCTCGTCTTGGCAAACATCGGGAATTGCACGCCATAGGTCAGCCGGCAAAAATCCGCGATTTCCTGGCTGCTGCCCGGCTCCTGATCACCGAAGTCATTCGACGGAAAGCCAAGCACCACCAGGCCGCGGGCTTTTAGCCGCGCGTACAGCTTCTCGAGACCGTCGTACTGCGAGGTAAAGCCGCAATAGGTCGCGGTGTTGACCACCAGCAAGACCTTGCCCCGCCACTGGCACAGGGACTGCGGCTGGCGCTTCTGCAGCGATGCAAAACTGTGATCGAGCAAGGGCGGGCACGGCTCCACCGCCACTGCCGGCAGCGCGGCGCCCAAACCGAGGGCGAAGGCAAGAAAGTAAGGCGACCTGAACATGACTTTATCCTGAACGCGGGTGGCTGGAGGGAGCGCCTGGCAGCACGACTGCGCCGCGACGCGCCAGAACTTTTTGTCTACGACATTCAAGAGAAGACCCGTAGCGGTGGGCGGCACGGCATCGAAAGTTCTACGGGCCTGATTGACAACCACGCATGGCTCTGAATTTCATCACAGAATCCTGAGGATCAATATCTGAACGGAGCATTTTCAGGTCGCACTCAGCAATGAAAGGTATGTACAGACACATCTTTTTGTCTAGGACACAAAGGGATGAGTCCACTCTATTGATCAACAGTCATCTTGTCAACGGTTTTTCTCTTTTTGTCCAGGACAGATTGGGGAAACACCAGGAACGCAAGTTCGCGAATTGACCGTGGCGGAAGTCGGAAACAGTCGACCATCAAGCGCGGCCGGCCGAAGCATTCGCTGCCGCTCTTCTTTTCCTGGGCCAGTCGGCAACAGATCCGCTACAACATGGATTGCTTAACCACCTGTGGCCGGCACCTGCCAGGCCATTGAGAATCGCGAAGCCGGATGGCAGCCGCCCCCCGGGGCAAGCAGCGCTGCCGCCCTCGATAATGTCCTGGACAACTAGAGATATCTAGGCTATCTTCCGCGTCTTCGCAACGCTCTGCGCGTTTTTCATGCAAACACTTCCCGGCACGATATGAACCAGCTTCCAACCATGAACATCAGCGCTGTCGAGCGCGACACCGGTCTCGGCAAGGACACCTTGCGCGTTTGGGAGCGCCGCTATGGCTTCCCGCAGCCGACTCGCGACGAGCACGGTGAGCGCCTCTATCCTGCCGAGCAGGTCGAACGGCTGCGGATGATGAAACGTTTGATCGATCAAGGCCTGCGCCCGGGTCGCCTGTGCGCAGCCAGTGAGGAGGAGTTCGCCACGCTGTGCAACGCCGGCGCATCACCCGCGCGAAGCGATCCCGGGCAGCACGAAGCGGTGATCGGCCAGACCATCGCGCTGGTCAAGGCGAACGACCTTGCGGCGCTGCGCCGGCTGCTCAAGCAGGCGATGATGCGACTCGGCCTGCAGCGTTTCATCATCGACGTCGTCGCGCCGCTCAATGACGCCGTCGGCGAAGCCTGGATGAGCGGAGCATTCGAGGTTTTCGAGGAACATCTTTATAGCGAGCAGATCAAGTCGCTTTTGCGGCAGGCGATCGGCAACCTGCCGGCCGCGGGCGGCACACCACGCATCCTGCTGACCACGCCGCCCGACGAACAACACGTGCTCGGGCTGTTGATGGTCGAGGCCTTGCTGGCACTCGAGGGCGCGACCTGCATTTCGCTGGGCACGCAGACGCCGCTGGTCGACATCGAAATGGCCGCCCGCGCCCACCAGGCCAACATCGTCGCCATCTCGCTTTCCGCTGCTTTTCCGGCGCGACAGGTCGGCGCGCTGGTCAGCCAGTTGCGCCAAATGCTGCCCACGGCAATCGACCTGTGGGTTGGCGGTGCAGGTGCGCAACGCGCGACAGCGGCGACCGGCATCGTGCTGCTGCCGACCCTACAGGCCACGCTCGACGCGCTCGAAGGGTGGCGAAATGAGCCCGCTCGTGTGCGGCATTCGTGATGGGATTTTCGGCCACCATCCGCCCCCGCCCACCCACCGTCATTGCGAGGAGGCGCAGCCGACGCGGCAATCCAGAGGTTTTGCTTTTCGCGTACTCAATAGATCAATGCGGCGGGAAGGAGTGAGAGCATGGAACTGGATTGCCACGTCGGCTTCGCCTCCTCGCAATGACCTGCGGGCGGCTGTGACGCCGGACTTCCGCCCACCACCACGAGGCTCTCGCGACGCTGCCATGCATGGCGGAAGTCTAGTCAACACGACAGCACGACACTGACGCGAGGCAGGAGCGCAGCGAGCTCATCCTCCATGTCATAATCCCGGCCCATGACCGAAGCCAGCCTGAGCGCCGATCCCGATACGGCGCAAGCCGCCGCCTTTGTCGCCCGCTGGCGCGCGGCCGACGGTTCCGAGCTGGCCAACTACCAGCTCTTCGTCACCGACCTCTGTCGGCTGCTCGACGTCCCCTCCCCCGACCCGGCGCATGAAGACACGCGCGACAACGCCTACGTCTTCGAGCGCCGGGTCAGTTTTCGCCACGGCGACGGCAGTTCGTCAAACGGGCGCATCGACTGCTACAAGCGCGGCCATTTCGTTCTCGAAGCCAAGAAGATCCGCCTCGCCGCCGCCAGCAAGGGTTTCGACGACGCCCTGCAGCGGGCGCGCGGCCAGGCCGAAGGCTATGCCCGCGCGCTGCCGGCCGACGAGGGTCGACCGCCGTTCCTGATCGTCATCGATGTCGGCCAGGTCATCGAGCTGTACGCCGACTTCACGCGTTCCGGCGCCACCTACACCCCCTTCCCCGACCCGCGCTCGCACCGCATCAGGCTCGCCGATCTCGCCGAGCGCGGCATCCGCGAACGCCTGCAAACCCTGTGGCGCGACCCGCTGGCGCTGGACCCGACGCGCGTCTCGGCGCGCGTCACGCGCGAGATCGCCGGCCATCTGGCGCGCATCGCCCGAACGCTCGAAGGCGCCGGCCACCACCCCGAACTCGTCGCCGGCTTCCTCACCCGTTGCCTGTTCTCGATGTTCGCCGAAGACGTCGGCCTGCTGCCCCGGGAGAACGGCCAGGGCGCGTTCACCACCTTGCTCGAAACCCTGCAGAGCAGTCCGCAGCAATTCGTGCCGCTACTCGCCGCATTGTGGCGCGAGATGGACGCCGGCGGCTTCTCGGTCGTCCTGCGCGCCACGCTGCCGCGCTTCAACGGCAAGCTCTTCAAGCAGCCGGAAGTGATCGCCCTAGATCGCGAACAGATCGGCCTGCTGTTGCAGGCCGCGCACGCCGACTGGACGCAGGTCGAACCGGCGATCTTCGGCACCCTGCTCGAACGCGCGCTGACGCCCAGCGAGCGGCACGCGCTCGGCGCCCACTACACGCCACGGGCCTACGTCGAACGGCTGGTCCTGCCGACCGTCGTCGAGCCGCTGCGCGGCCAATGGCGCAATGTCCAGGCGGCGGCCCTGCTGCTCGCCAACGAGGGAAAACTCGACACCGCGCGTGCCGAGGTTGACGCCTTCCACCACCGCCTGTGCCAGATTCGCGTCCTCGACCCGGCCTGCGGGTCGGCGAATTTCCTCTACGTGACGCTGGAACATATGAAGCGCCTCGAAGGCGAGGTGCTCGACCAGTTGCACGCTTTCGGACGCGGCCAGCAACGCCTCGAAGCCGAAGGACTGACCGTCGACCCGCACCAGTTCCTCGGCCTCGAACTCAACCCGCGCGCCGCAGCCATCGCCGAACTGGTGCTCTGGATCGGCTACCTGCAATGGCATTTCCGCACCAGCGGCAGCGGCCTGCCGCCGCAACCGATCCTCAAGGACTTCCGCAACATCGAATGCCGCGACGCCGTCCTCGCCTGCGATGGCGTCGAAACGGTCGTCGACGAGCGCGGCGTCCCGGTCAGCCGCTGGAACGGCGTGACGACCAAGGCGCACCCGGTCACCGGCGAGCAGGTACCCGACGAAAACGCGCGCACGCCGCTGCAGCGCTATCTCAATCCGCGCAAGGCGACATGGCCGCAGGCCGACTACATCGTCGGCAACCCGCCGTTCATCGGCGCCGGCGGCATGCGTGCCGCGCTCGGCGACGGCTACGTCGAAGCGCTGCGCAAGGCCTGGAAAGAGGTTCCCGAATCCGCCGATCTGGTGATGTTCTGGTGGCACCACGCGGCGCAACTGGTCGCCCAGGGCAAGGTGCAGCGCTTCGGCTTGATCACCACCAACAGCCTCAGGCAGACCTTCAACCGCCGGGTCGTTCACGCTGCGCTCGACAAGGGCGTGTCGCTGGCCTTCGCGGTGCCCGACCACCCGTGGGTCGACAGCGCCGACGGCGCCGCCGTGCGCATCGCGATGACGGTCGGAGTGCCGGGCAACAGCGAAGGCCGGCTGTTGAACGTGACCGCGGAGCGCGAAGGCAAAAGTGATGGCTTGGACGTCGAACTACAGGAGCAGGTCGGGCTACTGCACGCTGACTTGCGCATCGGGACAAGCGTAGCCAATGCGAAAGCTCTTCAGGCAAACGGTGGTTTAACTGGGCGTGGTCTTCAACTCATTGGTGCTGGTTTCATCGTCACGCCCGCAGAAGCAATGCGCCTCGATGTCGACGCACCAATCAAGCAGTACAGGAACGGCCGCGACCTGACCGACCGGCCGCGCGACGTGAAGCTGATCGACCTCTTCGGCTTCACCGCCGAAGAAGTGCGTTCGCGTTATCCGGCGACCTATCAGTGGGTGCTCGAACGCGTCAAACCGGAGCGTGATGCGAAGGCCGGGACACCCGACGGGGCGGGCTACGCACGACTTTGGTGGCTACATGGCAAACCGCGCCAGGAACTTCGTAAGATGCTCGTTGGCCTGCCGCGCTACATCGCCACCGTCGAGACCGCGAAACATCGCACCTTCCAGTTTCTCGACGCCGACATGGCGCCAGACAACATGCTCGTCTGCCTCGCCAGCGCCGATGCCCTGCATCTGGGTGTGCTCTCGTCTTGCACCCACGCCACTTGGGCGCTAGCTGCCGGCGGCCGGCTTGGCGTCGGGAACGACCCACGCTACAACAAGACCCGCTGTTTCGAGCCCTTCCCTTTCCCCGCCGCAAACCCCGAGCAAGCCGCCCGCATCCGCGACCTCGCCGAACAACTCGACGCCCACCGCAAACGCCAACAGGAAGCCCACGCCAGCCTGACACTGACCGGCATGTACAACGTCCTCGAAAAGCTGCGCAGCGGCGAGCCGCTCAACGCCAGGGAAAAGACCATCCACGAGCAAGGCCTGGTCAGCGTGCTGAAAACCCTGCACGACGAACTCGACGCCGCCGTTCTCGACGCCTACGGCTGGAGCGATCTCCGCGCGGCCCTCGCCGACCCGGCGCAGAAAGACGCCGCCAGCGAAACCCTGCTCGTCCGCTTGGCCGCGCTGAACGCCGAGCGGCTGGCGGAAGAAGCGCGCGGTGAGGTGCGCTGGCTGCGGCCGGAATACCAGCACCCGCAGGCAGTGGCGAGCCAGTCGCCGCTCGGCATCGATGATCCGGCCGGCAAACAGGCTGCGCTGGCCGCCGCGGCCGTCCCGGCAAGCAGCACCGCACGCCTGCCCTGGCCCGCCGCACTACCCGAGCAGGTCGCCGCCGTCGCCAACATGCTGGCAGGCGCAGCTGCTCCGCTTTCGGAAACGGAACTGGCAGCGCGCTTCACCGGCAAGGGTGCCTGGAAAAAACGCCTGTCGCAGATCGTCGACACGCTCGAAGCGCTTGGTCGCGTGCACCGCCAGGGAGCGCTGCTGACCAGCGCCGGCTAGGGGGCAGTGTTGCACCCATGGTGCAGGATAGGAATTCCAGCCACCGGGAGGGTCGAGCCTGCTTTCAAGCGCGCCGAAAGCCTGCTCACGAACTCGCCAACACCCCACTCGACGACGATGGGCGGCACGCCTTCATCCCGAAACAGCAAACCGACGCCGCTCGCTCCTACCCGCTTCGCGATGCGCCCGCCTCTGCTCCGCCTGCCTCGGCCGGGTCGCCTGGCGGCACGGTGATCGTGGCCTGCCTCCTGGCGTCGCGCCGTTGCTGTCGCGCCGCCCGGACCACGGCACGGAGTTCGTTGCACTTGCCGACGATGCTCACCAGGACGCTGGCCGTCCAGGCGAAAGTGAACATGCCCGAAATGGCGATGATCGGTGAGAGCATGTACCACTGATCGGTCAGGATCAGGTGGCTGCCAAGGGTGGTGTAGGACAGCGCCGCGAAGCGTGCAGCGGCCGCCCATCCAGGGATGATCCCGCCGTAAACGAGGGCTGCCGACCAGAGCATGATCGACAACAGGTGCAGGCCGAGCATCCTGAAAACGGTGAACCCGAGCAAGAGGTCAACGCTCCACCAGGCGGGGCGCAGCTCGATGCGCTGCGCAAGCTTGTCGAAGCGGCCGGTGAGCAGACGCAAGCCCCGGTGAGCAGACGCAAGCCGATGGCCTGCAGGACGACGACGGCGACCAGCACCCCCCCGCCAAAAAAGAGGTCCGGCAAAGGCAGCGCCTCGATCACCGGCAACTTCGCTTCGACGTAGGCTTCCGTCGACGCCAGCTCGCCGGGCAACTGCTTGACGACCTTTGCGGGAAGCTGGGCAAGCTCGTGGGGAGCGTTCTCGACGGCTGTGGGAAGCTGGGACAACTCCGCTTCAGCGCGTTCTGCCAGCGGAGCCAGCTTGCCCGCCTCGTCCGGCAGCCGGGCGGCGGCCGACGCCTCGGCCGTAAGCTCCCGTGCGGTTTTCTCGATCGTTGTCGTATTGGCCAAGCTGAACGGCTCCCTACCGAAACTACCGCACCCGAATGAACTCACGAGGAGAACGAGCACACCTTCGCCGCCTGCCTCATGGCCGCGGCATCGGTGAAGCGAGGGCCCGCAAGCTTGCGGCTAGGCCGCGGCTTCGTCCGCTGTGTCTGCAAAACAGGCTGCGAGTATACTAGCTGGTCCGCCGAATCGGCATGCTTTGCAAGGGCTCGTGCGGCCACGCGAGCCGGGCATTCTGGCAGATGGATTTGGCATGACTTGCCGTCCCTGAGAGCGCAATCCTCGCGCTGGCCACGCGTTGCCGCGCGACGCCAAACTGAGCGTCTGGCTGCCGCGCTGCAGTCAGTCGGCGCGCTTCAAGACGCTTAAGGAAGGGGGCCATGAGCGAGCAAAACAACAGCAGACGAATCAGCCTGCGCGGGGCGATCGCCCTCGGCGTCGGCTCGATGGTCGGAGCCGGCATCTTCGCCCTGATGGGCGAAGCGGCGGCCAAGGCGGGATCGGCGGTGTGGCTGTCGTTTCTGGTCGCCGGGATCATTGCGCTGCTCACCGGACACTCCTTCGCACAACTCGGCGTGCGCTATCCATCGCGCGGCGGCGTGGTCGAGTACCTGGTGAAGGCCTACGGCCCGGGACTCTTCTCGGGCGGCTGCTCGATCCTGTTCTATATCGCGCAGCTGATCGGAATGGCGATGATCTCGCTGGCCTTCGGCAAGTTCACCGCCAAGCTCCTGGGCCTTGGCGACGTGAATCTGCTCCTCTGGGAACGCATCCTGGGCTCCACTCTGATCGTCGGCCTGGCTGCCCTGAACCTGATCGGCGCCAAGTTCGTGAGCGCCGCCCAGCGGCTGGTCGTCCTCGCCAATCTGGCGGTCCTCGCCCTGTTCACCGTCGGGCTGTCGATGCACGCGGAGGTGGCTCGGCTCGCGGTCGACACCTGGCCCGCAGCCACGCCGATACTCGGCAGCCTCGGCCTCACCTTCTTTGCCTTTACGGGCTTTGCCGTGGTCAGCAATGCCGCCGGGGACATGGACAAACCGGCGCGCGACCTGCCGCGGGCGATGTACAGCACCATCGCCATCGTACTGCTGCTCTATGTGGCGCTCGCCCTGGCGGTCACGGCCACGGTCGATGGACCGGAGCTGACAACGAGCGGGGCAACGCTCCTGGCGGTCGTCGCCCGACACAACTTCGGCGAGATGGGCTTCCACGCCCTCCTGATCAGCGCCATCCTGGCAACCGTCACCTGTCTCAACGGCGGCTTCTTCGGCGTCACCAGCATCACCTATACGCTGGCTGAGAACGGCCAGCTGCCTTCACGGTTCGGGCAAAAAATCGGCATGAGCTATCGCGGCCTGACCATCTCCGCGCTGCTCGCCCTGCTGATGGTCAACTTCCTGACGCTGACGACGGTCGCGTCGCTGGGCAGCGCGACCTCGCTACTGGTGTACTCGCTGGTCAACTTCGGCGCCTGGCGGCTCCTGAAAGGCAGCGGCTGGCACCGGATCGCGATCCTGCTGAGCATCGTCGCCTGCCTTCTCGCGATCGCGGTCTGGGCTTTCGACACCTACCAGACTTCCCCCGGCTCGTTCGCGATCTTCCTCTCCTTCCTGGTCATCGCCTTCGTCGCGGAAGGCTTGCTGCAGCGCTATCGTGGCCGGCGGATCCTGGCGCAGGAGCACTGGGAGAGGTCATGACTTGGTGATTGTCGCCAGGCTCGCCGGGCAGATCCTGCGCGTGGCCCTCTTCCCCTGACCCTTCTCCCGCGAAAGGAGAAGGGAGTTTCGTGAGTCGCTTGTGCGACTTTCACAGTAAAGCGGCCAGGCGAGTCGCTTAGCGAACCAGCTCGACCTCGCTCGGCCGCCAGGCCTGGGTGAAGAACGGTTCAAGCGGGCTGTACAGGCGCAGCATCGCAAAGAAACCCTTGCCGGGCATGGTCTGGATCCAGTTGCCGCGCTGCACGCCCTGCGGCTGCGTCGGCCCGAAGTACACGATCGTCGAACCATCGGCGCCCGCTTCGGCGGCCGGCGACGGATAGCTCTGGCTGCCGGCGCGCGGGTAGCGCTGCGGCGTGTCAAGCATCGAGCGCGTCATGGTGTCGTAGAGCGTCAGCGACCAGAATTTCCCGGCCGGAATGCCCTTGGGCAGGGTCACCTTGTAGGTCTTCGCGCCATCGAGGGTGTTCTTGTCTGCGTCCAGCATGCTCCAGACGTATTGCGAGCCGATGCCAGGCAAGCGCATGGCCATGGCCGGCGTGATGCCGGTGATGCCGTAGAAGAATGCGCTGCGCGCGTCCAATTGGCGGTAGCCGGTAGGCGGGAAGGGCTTGACGCCTTCCCGCGTGATCTCCGGAATCGGCGTCTCGAACTCGTAGCCGCTCACGAACAGCATATTCACCCAGGACGAATTGGGGTAGTGATACCAGCTCCGCTCGCGGGGATTCATGAACAGGCTGCGCGCCGTGGCGTTGGCGAGCGCGACCGCCTCGCTCATGATCTTCTTCATCCGCGCATCGGGGGCGAAGGGCTTGCCCTTGACGATGCCGATGGCGGCGATCGGGCCCATCAACTCCGGGTCGAGCGAGCTTGCCGGCTCCTGCTGCACGACTTCGTTCAGGAATTCGAAGTAGCTGAAGTCGTTCGGTGGAATGGTATTCATCACCTTGCCGCTACCGTCGTGGAACACGGTCGGCGGCGGCGGCGTGACCGGCCCCAGCTTCGCCTTGCCGGCCAGGAACTCAGCGATCGGTGTGCCCACCCCACCGGCCTGGTAAGGATAAATCCTGGTGTACTTCTTGATCGTGTCGGCGGCAGGCTTCGGCTGGTTGTCCTCGAGGAACATGCGCCCGAACCACAGGACCCGCGTGGTGCGAGCGTGGGCGACGGCAAAGCCGCCATCCGGCAAGGGACCGTCGTAACCGGGAGGCAGCACCAGGTACTTGCCGCCTTCGCCCCGATCGCTACCGGGCAGGCCAAGGTCGGTGACCCAACGGAACCAATAGTCGTCGATGGTGCCGAGAAAGCTGGGCGGCACTTCGAGCACCATCGGCCCTTTGCTGAGGTCCAGCACGCCAATCGCGTAAACGGTATCGGCGTTGGCCGTCAGGAAGAGGGACTTGGCATCCATCAAGTCCGAGAAGACGATGACTTCGTTGTCCTTGACGCCGACGCTCAGCAGGCCTTTTCGAGCCGAGTGGATGCTGACGCCCGATAGGGTGTTCAGGAATGCACTGGTCGCGTGCATGAAGTCCAGGTTGTCATAGACCTTGTCCAGAGTCGCCTGACTCGGTGCGCCATCCTTGAAGTCGAGCGTGCCGATGCGCGACTCGACGGTGTCCGGCGTCGAAATGGACGCCATGCTTGCCTGCGGGAGTTGTGCGTACGCTGCCGGGACGGCTGTGGCAAGCAGGCTTAGCACGAATAGGGATATTGGTTTCATCTGTCGTCTCTATGAAATTGCGGGAGCCTGGAGCCAGAAATCGACCCGGCCACTGTCTTGGGGATCTACAGGTGGCGAATCGCCACCTGTAGATGAGGGGTGACCTCCGCGTTGGCTCGATTGCGGCACAGGCAGGTCAATACGCGAGCGATCATAGCGACCGTGGCGCCGTCTGGCTACTACCCTCTCGGGAAGGACGACGGATGTTCACCGAACAGACCGGCTGCCTGGGCCAAGCGCAGCAATGGTGTGCCGGTGGCCATGGTGATCGTAGTGATCGGCTTCAGGCTGAGCATCACGCCGGTGCCGCACCTCCGTTACGGGCGCTTGGCGGCGCCTCGGCTGCGCCAGACTTGTCCTCGTACTCTGCCACCACGGCATGGATCGAGCCATAGATGGCGTGCTCGCCGAGGGTCTCGGTGATTCCGTGACGGTCGAATTGCCCGCGCACATCCGGGGAGAGGTTGGCAAATACCAGCCGGATGCCCTGCTCCCTGAGCAGGATGGCGGTATCGCGCAACATCGCTGCTGCGGAGAAATCGACATCACCGATCGCTGCCGCTTCGACGCACAGGCAGGTCAAAGGCGGCTGCCCCCTGCTCTTCGTCAGTTCGAAGACCTCTTCGGCGAACTGTCCAGCGTTGGCATAGTAGAGACTGTGGCTGAACTGATAGACCATCAGGCCCGGCGCGATCTGCTGCGGCGCGCTCAGCGCCACCGTCTGCCAGCCCTTCTTCCGCTTGTCCGCGGCGATCACGGCGTTGGTGCCGCGGTAGCTTCGCCGCACGTGATCGAGCAGCGACAGGATCATCGCCAGGACGATGCCCTGCTCGACGCCAACGACGACGACCGTTGCCGCTGTCACCAGGGCAACCCAGAATTCGGCGCGCGCTTCGACGAAGATTCGCGTCATCCCCTTGACGTCGATCATTTTCACCGCCACCAGGAAAACGATCGCCGAAAGCACTGCCTCCGGCAAATGCGCCAGCGGTCCGGTCAGGAAGAGCAGGACCAGCAGGACGATGACGCTGGTCGTGATCTGCGAGATCTGGCTGCGGCCACCGCCACTGGCGACCATCGCCGTATTGGTCGGGCTGCCATTGACGACGAAGGTCCCGGACAGACCGGCGCCAAGGTTGGCCATTCCCAGCCCGACCATATCGATGTTCTCGTCGAAGCGATCATTGTATTTGGCGGCGTAGGCGCGCGAGGTCGCGGCGCTCTGCGAGAGGATGACGACGAAGCAGGCCAGGGCGATCGGCGCCAGCTTCCAGAGCAGCGGCCAGCTCCAGTCGACCTGTGGCAGCCCGAGCGTCGGCAGGCCACTGGGCACCGCACCCAGCGTTGCCAGGTGAGCGTCGAGACCCAGCGCCCAACTGACGGCGATGGCGCCAAGGACGGCGATCAGGCCCCCGGGAATCTTCTCCGACAGCTTCTTGCCGCCGAGGATCACCGCCAGCACGGCCAGCGACGTCGCCAGCGCATAGGGATTTGTCTGGGCGATCGATTGCGCGTCGTGCACGATCTGCGACAGCGGATGGTTGCTGATCCGCGGCAGGCCCAGCAAGCCGGAGACTTCGAGCAGCGAGACCTGCACGCCGACGCCGGTGAGAAAGCCGGTGAGCACCGTACGCGAGAGAAAATCGGCGAGGAAGCCCAGGCGCAGCACGCGCGCGGCAAACATGAACACCGCCGCCATTAGTGCCAGCAGGCTGCACAGCGCCAGCCATTCGTTGGACCCGCGCACGGCCATGCCGGCAAGACCGGCGGCAACCACCGCCGCCGTGGCCGAATCTGCATTCACCGACAGATGGCGCGATGAGCCGAAGATGGCGAACAGGCACATCGGGATGAGAATGGTGTACAGGCCGGTGATCACCGGCGTGCCGATGATCTTGGTGTAGCCCATCGTCCCGGGAATCGACAGCGCGGCGAGGGTGAAGCCGGCGATGATGTCGCGCCCCACCCCCGCCCGGTCGATCGGCAGGATGCCCTGGAAGAGCGGTAGCCGGAAGCGCTTGCCCTCGCTCGCTGTAGTCATTGCCATCCTCCGTAACTCGCTGCAAGCCGCACGCTAGTCCTTGCCGTTCTTCTTTTGCTGCGCCGCCGCTGCCGCAGCTGCCACATGATACTTGCGGCGCACCTCGTCGAGGTCGACCCGTGTCGGCGGCAACTTGAGCTTCATGTCCGCCATCGTCTCGGCGATGATCTGCGAAGCGGCGAGGTTGCGGAACCACTTGTGATTTGCCGGGATGACGTACCACGGCGCGTGCGCCGTACTGGTTTTCTCGAGAGCGTCTTCATAGGCTTCGGTGTACTTCGGCCACAGCTCGCGCTCCGAGTAGTCCGACTCGCTGATCTTCCAGTTGCGGGCGGGGTCGTCGAGCCGCTGCTTGAAGCGCTCGAGTTGTTCCTCGGGGCTGATGTGCAGGAAGAACTTGAGAATCCGCGTGCCGTTCTGCGTCAACAGCTTCTCGAAGTCGTTGATCAAGTCGTAGCGTTTCGACCACACCGATTTCGGGACCAGGTCGTGCACGCGCACGACCAGCACGTCCTCATAGTAGGAACGGTTGAAGACGACCACCTCGCCCTTGCCCGGCGTTCGCTGGTGCGCGCGCCACAGGAAATCGTGCGCGGCTTCGGCGGCGCTTGGCTGCTTGAAGCCGAACACCGACGTCCCCTGTGGATTCATGCCGCTGAACAGGTGGCGCACGACGCCGTCCTTGCCGGCTGCGTCGAGCGCCTGCAGTACAACCAGCAGCGACTGGTCGGCGTTGGCGTAGAGCAGCGCCTGCATCTCGGCCATGCGCGTGACGTACTTGCTGATCTCCGGTTGCGCCGCCTCATTCGAGAGCTGCCCACCGCTCTGCGCAGGGTCGATGGCAGCCAGCTTGAGCTTCTTGCCCGGGCTGACGACGAATTGCTTGCGGAAGTCCATGAAGGGTTTCTCCTTTGCTCAAGATCAGCGGTTGTCGGCCGTGGCCAGGTGTGCGTGCAGCGACTGATTGACCACGGCGACACTCTTCAGGTGGCGCGCGGTGCGGTAGCTGGCGAAGCGGTCGTAGATGATGCGCACGCTGCCAAGGATGAACATCCAGACCGCCACGTAGAGCCACGACCAGGCGATCAGCGTCCAGGGAATTGCCGGTACCAGCACACCAAAGCCGCACATCAGCGCCGCCGTGAGCTGCGTGCCGGCGACGGCCCCGAGCAGCGGTGCGGCCGGGTAGGGCCGCTGGAAGAACCAGTGCTCGGTGCGCGTAATGAACAGCAGCAGCTGGCCACCGCCGACCAGTTGCAGGAACATCATCGTCTGCAGTTGTGCGTGCGTCGCCAGCCCGAAGGTCGCCTGCAAGTGCGGGTCCGACAACACCTTGACGCCAAACAGCAGCAGGCCGAAGGACTCGGCCACCAGGAAAACACCGAGAATCGAGGCCAGGCCGAAGATGCGCGGCAGCTCCCAGCGCACCGGTCGCGGATTGACCGGCGTGTTGTCATAGGCGATGGTCATCATCGGCAGGTCATTGAGCAGAGACATGAGGACGATCATGATCGCAGTCAAGGGTGAGAAGCCGAGAAAAAGCGAGGACAGCACGACGACGAACATGATGTCCAGGGTCAAGGCGATGCGATAGGTCAGGTAGCTGTTGATGCGCCCGAAGATGCGCCGCGCCTCGTCAATGGCGCCATTGATCACCGACAGGCCGGGAGCGGTGAGAATCAGTGCCGCGGCGCCACGCGCGGCATCGGTGGCGCCGGAAACGGCTGTACCGCAGTCTGCCTGCTTCAATGCCGGCGCGTCATTGACGCCGTCGCCGGTCATCGCCACCAGATGGCCGCGCGACTGCAAGGCCTTGACGATGGCGTACTTGTGCTCGGGGAAGACGCGCGCGAAACCGTCGGCGCGCTCGATCGCGTCGATGATCGCCGGCGGAACGTTGTCGGGGTCCATGTCCTTGGGGAAGGCATCCGCGGCCGGGATGATGTGCGTACCCATGCCCAGCTGGCGCGCGGTCTCGATGGCGATGGCGGTATCGTCGCCGGTGATCATCATCACCCGCACCCCCTTCTCCGCCGCCTTGTCGATGGTTTCCTTGGAGTCGTCGCGCGGCGGGTCGAACATCGGCAGGATGCCGAGGAAGGACCAGCTCGCGCCGCCATCGGCGGAGCGCGCCACGCCGAGGGCACGCGCCCCCTGCGCTGCCAACTTGTCCACGGCTTGCTTGACCTTCTCGGCAATTTCCGCGGGCGCCTTGGCAAGATCGACGATCGCTTGCGGGGCACCCTTGGCGACCATGAAAGACTTGCCGCTGGCGTCGCTGACCGTCGCCTGGGTGCGCTTGGTGACCGGATCGAAGGGAACATACTTGCCCAAGGTCCAGGCCTTGAGAACGCTCTGGTCCTTGAGCGCGGTGATCACCGCGGTGTCGATGGCGTCCTTGTCCTCGAGCTTCGAAGCCAGTGCCGCCGCCAGGATGCAGTCCTGCGGGTCGGTGGCGGCGAAGAGCATCGGCTCGCTGAGGCTCAACTGGTTCTTGGTCAGGGTGCCGGTCTTGTCCGAGCAGAGAATATCGACGCCAGCCATTTCCTCGATCGCCGAGAGCTTGGAAACGATCGCCTGTTCCTTTGACAAAGCCAACGCACCGAGAGCCATGGTGATCGAGAATACCGCCGGCATTGCGACCGGGATCGAGGCGACCATCAGCACCAGCACGAACTGCAGGATGCCGAGCGCGTCATCGAGACCCCAGTCCTTGGCAATCACGATATCGTGATAGACCTTGACGGCGACCATGACCAGCGTCAGGCAAACGGCAACCACGATCAGGAAGTTGCTGATCTGGAACATCGCTTTCTGCGCGTGGCTGACCGCACCGGCGCCGGCGACGAGCTTGGCGGTGCGGCCGAAAAACGTGTTCGCGCCGGTGGCGATGACCACCGCTTCCATCTCGCCCTGCTTGACGACGCTGCCCGAGTAAGCCTGGTCACCGACCTGCTTCCTGGCCGGCAGCGACTCGCCGGTGAGCGCCGCCTGGTCGATCGAGGCGAAGTCGCCACTGGTCAGGCGCAGATCCGCCGGCACGATCACGCCAAGGCGGATCTTGACCATGTCGCCGGGCACCAGGGTCGACGCCTGCACCGTGCTCCACTTGCCATCGCGCAACACCGTCGCCTCGGGTGCCAGACCCGCCTTCAGGGCGGCCAGCGCGTTCGAGGCCTTGCGGTCCTGCCAGTATTCGAGTGCCGCGTTGAACAGCAGCAGGGAGCCGATGATGACGAAATCATCCCAGTGCCCGAGCAGTGCGGAGACCAGTGCCGCCGCTTCGATGACATAGGCCATCGAGCCGGTGAAGTAGCCGAGAACCTGCTCGCCGAGGCTCTTTTCCTTTTCGACGATGGCATTGGGCCCGTACTTGGCCGCACGCTGCCGCGCTTCTGCAGCGCTCAGGCCCTGCTCGGGCTTGACAGACAGGGTCGACAAGACCTGCTCGACCGGGATCTTCTCGAGATCGGGTCCGCTGGCAGCTGGAGTCCCCGCTTGAGTGCTTGTATTGGCCATATGCTCCTCCCAGTTCGACGGTAATTAATGGGATTGAAACATCGCGACAGCGGCGCTGTGTTCAGCAGCGGCATTGACCAGTCCCGCAATCCCCTGCAGCCCCTGCGTGAAACGATCATAGCAAGTTGATTTATTTGGCGGCTACCGCAGGCGCTTCGACAAGCTCGATCTTGGCCTTGGCCTTGAGATCATCGAGTTGCTTCTTGAGGTTCTGCTGCTGCAGATGCTGGGCCAGATCGGCTTTGACTTCCTCAAAGGGAGGCGCTTCGATGGGCCTGGAATCTTCCAGAAGAATGACGTGATAGCCGTACTGGGTCTTGACCGGTTCTTGCGTGAAGCTGCCCTTTTCCAGCGTGCTGATGGCACTGCTGAACTCCGGCACCATACTGCTCACGTCGAACCAGCCGAGATCGCCGCCCCGTACCTTGGAGCCGGCATCAGCGGATTTTTCCATGGCCAGCTTGGCGAATGATGCCGCATCCTTCTTCAGCTCGGCAATGATCGCCTTCGCCTCGGCTTCGCTCGCCACGAGGATGTGGCGCGCCTTGTATTCGCTGCCAGTGACGGTGGCCTTGATACGCTCGTATTCGGCTTTCAACAGCTCGTCACTGAGCGGACTGTTCTTGATGAAATCCTGCACATAGGCGTCGGCCAGAACCGATTGCCGGAGGACATCGAGCTGCTCGCTGACTTGCGGCAGTTTGTCCAAGCCCTTCTTCACCGCCTCCTCGGCGATCAGGGTTTGCATGGCCAGTTTTTCAATAATGCTTTTCCTGACTTCGGGTGTGTCCGGGTTCTCCGCTTGGCCAGCGGCGGCGCCGTGTTCGATAATCATGTCGACACGGCTCTTGTTGATCGCGGTGCCGTTCACGGTGGCCACGACCACTCCCTTCACGGCCGCTGCCGCAGGTTTTTCGTTCTGCTCGGAGTTGCAGGCGCCCAGGAGCAGCAGTGAAACCGCGCCGGCCAGCAGAACTCGGGATTTGATCGATTGCATTGATGATTCCTTGGGAAACGTTTGCCGCTCCGCGGAGGCAAGGCGGAGCTGGGAACGGAGCACAGATTGCCCCGTGCGCTTGACTCACTCGAAACTGAAGATCTTTTTCCAGTCGTTTTTCGTGCTGGTGACCGTCCAGCGCTGCTTCTTGGTCTGTGATACGGAATTCCCGGCGGTCGGAGCCTTTCAGAACTGCGGCTCGAGCGCATTGATCACCCAAAAAAGCGGGCGACCCTTTCAGGCCGCCCGCTGCATGACTGCTCAATCAGATCCCTTGACGGATCGGCTAGCGACCCGCGTGACTGACGTGCGACGCGTCCTGCATCGCCTTGATGACGTTATCCAGGTTGTAGCTCGCCGGAGTCTGCAGCGACGGGAAGCTCCTGTAGGTCTCGAGTTCCTTCAGCCAAAGCAGTTGCCCAATCGGCAGCAGGTTCCAGTCATAGATGAACGCAGTGCTCGGCGCAGCCAGGGCGCCGCCGTAGCCCATGAGGGTACCATCGACCGTCGCGACCGACCTCTCGAAGGGATCACGCTTGAGGTTGTTGACCTGGGTCCAGTGATAGGTCACCGGGTTGCTGAAGGCATCCTGCGCATTGGAAGAAACCATCGTGTAGTAGAACTTCCAGTTCTTGTAGCGCACCGCCGAAGGTTGTGCCCCGGTGTAGTAGAAGAAGGTGTCGCGTGCCGAATCTGCCTCGCCTTCCAGGTAGGCCCGCTGGTCCACACCGTCGAGCGTGGTCTTGACGATGCCGGGGTAGGTGCCGGCCTCAATCTGCTTCTTCAGCCCGTCACCCGAAGGCCCGCCGGCAATATTGACCAAGGTGGGAAGCCAGTCCAGTGACGAGAATATCTGGTCCGGGTTGGTGCCAGCCTTGATGTGCCCTGGCCAACGCACGAGCATCGGCGCCCGCATACCGCCTTCCCAGGTGGTGAGTTTGCCGCCCCTGAAAGGCGTGATGCCTCCATCAGGATAGGTGATCCCCTCAGCGCCGTTGTCGGTCGTAAAGACGATGATGGTCTTGTCGAGTTGGCCCATATCCTCGAGCTTCTTCAGCACGTAGCCGATGTTGTCGTCCATCTGCTTCATGCCGGCTTCGTTGATGCCCCAGTCCTTGCCGCCCTTCTCGCCCAGCATGTCCAGATACTTGTCCGAGAGCATGGTGGTGACGTGCATGCGTGCCGGGTTATACCAGACGAAGAACGGCTTGCCGGTTTTCTTGGGATCGTTGCGGTCGAGGAAGGCGATGACCTGGGCGGAGATTTCCTCGTCCACGGTCTTCGAGCGTTCCAGCGTCAGCGGCCCTTGGTCCTTGCAGCTCTGGTTCATTTCGGTGCCATCGGCGGACGTGCAATGCATAACCGGCCGTGGCGGGGTCATGCACAGCCCGTCTCGCGGATCGATGGCGCCGGGCGCCTCGGCAAGACCCTTGACCGGCGTATTCTTGCACGGCGGTACGATGCTCTGAGCGGTCGGCGACTTGTTGATGTCCGGGAAGCTGACTCCCTGCATGGCATCGAGGTGATACAGGTAGCCCCAGAACTCCTGGAAGCCGTGAGCGGTCGGCAGCGAAGCCGATTTGTCGCCAAGGTGGTTCTTGCCGAACTCGCCGGTGTTGTAGCCGAGATCCAGCAGGAATTTTGCCAGCGAGGGCGTGCCCGGCAACAGCGAACTCGTGGCACCCGGAAGCTGCGGCATGACCATGCCCGCGCGCAAGGGATGCATGCCGGTGAAGAAGGCGGTGCGACCGGCCGTGCAGCTCTGCTCGGCATAATAGGTCATGAATCTCGCACCTTCCTTGCCGATGCGATCGATATTCGGCGTTTCGCCTACCATCAGGCCCTGATGGTAGGCTCCCACGTTCATGATGCCGATATCGTCGCCCATGATGAACAGGATGTTGGGCTTGCTGGTGCTGGCGCTGGCGGGCGCGGCCGGAGTCACGGCCGGGGTCGCACTGGGTGTCGTACTCCGAATCGCACTCGGAGTCGCACTCGGAGTCGCACTGGGAGTCGCACTGGGAGTCGCACTGGGAGTCGCACTGGGAGTCGCACTGGGAGTCGCACTCGGAGTCGCACTCGGAGTCGCGCTGAGTTTCTCGCTAGCAGTCTCGCCGGAAGTCATGGTGACGGCGAAAGTCAAGCCGGTACAAACCGCCAGTACGGCGGAAAGTGCCAGAAATCGGGATCGGAACCTCGATATACGCTTCATATTTTTTCTCCTTTTTCGTCTTGCTTTTCAGAATGATTGTTGCGGGCCGTGGCAGCAAGCACCAGGGCCGGGAAGGGCGATCAGCAGCCGACTTCAGGCGTGCGCTGCGTTCTCTCCAGCCGAAGTTCCGGCACCGTCTCCAAGATCAAGGAATGGCCCGAAAAACCCACGAGATTCGACACCTATGTAGCCTTTTAAGGCAAAACGGCGCGCGTGGCAAATCACTGAATCGGCGAAGCATCACCGGCTGGACCGCCGCCCGCCGCAGGCGAGGCGACGTGTCGCCCCTGTCGACCGGCAGGGGGCGAGCACTGTCAACTGCCGGCCGGCGCGGCCTTTAGCGCCGCCTGCAGCTTCGCTTCGTCCTGATGTGACAGGGTGGTCTCGAGAAGCTTGCCGCCGGTGCCCTGCAGGGCGGTCAGCAGCTTTTCGGGACTCGCCTGACGAGCCAGCACGAAGAGTACCGAACTGCCGTTCTTGAAAGTCGCCGCGAGATCCTTCAGGAACTGCTCGTCGACGCCGGCGCCCGCCAGCGCGCCTCTGATCGCGCCACCGCGGGCATCGCTGGCCATGCCGAGCACCGGGTTCATCACCACCGCCCCGACCAGGGTGTTCCAGAAGCCCTTGCGCACCTCGAGCTCGGCGGCCGGTTTATACATCTGCAGCAGGGTCACTTCGTCCTGGTCATCCTTGACGGCGACAAGAGCTTCCTCGAGATCGATGAGATGGTCCTGCTGCAGTTTGCGCAGCTTGGTACGCACCTCTTCGGCCTTGAATTGATCATCGTAGGCAATTACCACGAGCTTGCTCATGAAACGTTCTCCTAGCTTGGTTTAGTCACAGTGATCGGAGCCGCTGCTCCGCCGTGATCGCGACGCCATGGCAATCGCTTGAAATGCGCCGGCACGGGCGCGCCCTCTTCGGCACACAGGATATCATCTGCAGCAGCGCATGCCGCAGGACTTGCGATAGCGGCGTCACATTCCCGCTTCGCCGGCTGTCCCTTGGGAGCCGACACAAGTCGCCCGACGCAGCTGCCACCGTTGCCTTCCTGGCGGCAAACCGGCAAGCGCGCGGCGTGCTCGCGCCTCAGTCTTTCCCTTCTTCGAAAGGAATCCGGGCCTCTTCCTCGAAGCGCGCCTTGCGCTTGCGACCGAAGACCCAGATCACAATGCCGACAAAGGCGGCAATCAGGAGCCAGTGATAGACGCTCAGGTCCATTTTCGTTTTCCTCGTCAGGCGACCCTGGGCACTCGCCCCGGGGTACAGGGCAAGCTGCCGGCGCTGACGTCAGCCGCCGCAGCAGCGGTAGAACTCTTGGAAATGCTATATTCCAAATCACCATAGCGCCATGACCCGCAACACACGACTGGATGATTGCCATGAAAACGGTTCCGTACTTGCTTTTGGGGATTTTCGTCGCGACCAGCGCCGCAGCGCAAACCATCTACGAAACGCAGGGCAAGAACGGCCCCGTCTTCTCCGACCTGCCGAGTGAAGGCAGGGATTTGCCGAGCCCGGGCGCCACCGAGGTGGAACTGCCGCCGATCAACATCAGCGACGCACCGGCAGCCGTACCCAAGCCGCCCGCAAAGACCCCGGCAGAGCCGCCTGCTGTCTACTACCAAACACTGGCCATCACCCAGCCGGAAAGCGGCGGCACGATCCACTCGAATACCGGCCAGATCTCGGTTCAGCTCGCAATCGAACCCGCACTACGGGCCGAACAAGGCGACGCCATCGTCGTCAGCCTGGATGGTGCCGCGCTACCCAGCACCTACCCGACCGCGCAGTTTGAACTCAGCGCCTCGGAATGGCAGGCGGCCGCCAAGGACGACGTCCAGCATCAACTCCAGGTGTCGATAATGGACCGCTCGGGCAAGCTGCTGCTCACGTCCGAGCCGCAGAGCTTCTACGTACACCGTGCGACGCAGAGCCACCGCGGGAGATAGCTTCAGCTGCCGCGGCATTGCTTCCGGCCCGGCCGGCGCATGACGCCAATTCGTGATCTCGATATGCCTGCGGCCTTACCAGGCCGGGTTATACTCGCGCCCTCTCGACGCCTTGATCATTGCTCCGCCATCGTCGGAGGAGCACAGCCGAGAGGCCTTTCCGGAAAACCCGATCGACAAGCGAGCGAGCATTATGGAATCCTTGGCATCCCTATTGAGCACTGGCGACCTCGTCGACCTGTCGGCCACGGCGGCCACCAGCTTTGCCTTGATTGCCGCCGCCGAAATCGGCGACAAGAGTCAGCTGGTGTGCATGACCCTGGCCTCACGGCATCGACCAACGCCGGTGATGCTCGGTGCCCTGGCCGCCTTCGCCTTGCTCAATACCCTGGCGGTCGTCTTCGGGGTGGCGATTGCCAACTGGTTGCCGCCATACCTGGTCGGCGCGATCGTCGCCCTCCTGTTCGCTATTTTTGGCCTGCACGCCCTGCGTGCCAAGGACGACGGCGACGATGAGGAAGTCGAGGAGAAAAGCGGCCATGGCATTTTCTTCACCACCTTCGTCTTGCTGACCGTGGCCGAGTTCGGCGACAAGACGCAACTTGCCGTCGTGGCCCTGAGCAGCACCCAGGTTCCGGCCGCCGTCTGGCTCGGCGCGACCGCGGCACTGGCCGCGACCTCGGCGTTGGGAATCCTGGCTGGTCGCACCATCCTGCAGAAGATCCCGATCGTGCTGCTGCACAGGATCAGCGGCGTTTTCTTCCTGATCCTGGCGCTGCTCGCCGCCTGGCAGGCCTACACGGCGTACAGCGGAAGCTAGCAGCGACGCTTACCGCAGCGCACGGGCTTTCATCCAGGCGGCACAGCTGAGCGAGCCGCCGAAGCGTCCGCTACCCGCTCAGCCGGGATTTCCGCTGCATTGTTCAAGACTCTGAAGCACCAGGGCCAGTTGGTCGGCAAGTGCGCGCACGCGCCTTGGCTGGGATGCCAGCGGAATTGTCGAGGCCGTCGGCCCGGAGGTCACGCTGTTCAAGCCCGGCGATGAAGTCTATTACGCCGGCGACCTTACCCGCTCGGGTTCCAATGCGCAATTCCAGCTGGTCGATGAGCGCATTGTCGGATTCAAGCCGAAGAGCCTCGGTTTTGCCGAAGCCGCAGCGCTGCCGCTGACGACGATCACCGCCTATGAGGCTTTCTTCGACCGTCTCGGCATCGATCGCGAGGGTGCCGACAAGGGACAGTCGGTCCTGATCATCGGCGCTGGGGGGGGTGTTGGCTCGATCGGCATTCAACTTGCCAAGGCGGCCGGGCTGGTCGTCATCGCCACGGCCTCGCGCCCGGAGACGGAAAGCTGGGTCAAGGAGCTTGGCGCGGATCATGTCGTCAATCACCGCCAAGCGATGGTCGAACAGGTGCGTGCGCTCGGCTTTCAACATGTCGATCACATTGCCATCTTCAATGACATGCGCCATTGGGAAACAGCGGTTGAACTGATCCGGCCGCAGGGTGCGATTGTCACCATCGATGACACCGACCTGCCGATGCCGATGGCTGGCATGAAGATGAAGGCCGCCAGCCTGCACTGGGAGTTCATGTTCGCCCGCGCCATGTTCGCAACGCCGGACATGATCGAGCAGCACCAGCTGCTGAACTATGTGGCGAGGGAAATCGACGCAGGGCGCATTCGCACAACGCTCGACAAGGTCCTTAGCCCGATCAACGCCGAAAACATCCGGGCCGCCCACGCGCTCATCGAAACAGGCCAGGCGAAAGGCAAGATCGTCGTTGAATCCTTCTAACGCTACGGGAGTTTTCTTCCTCCCGACGGCGAGCGGTGCATCCAGCCCTGGCCGCCTGGCCGTGACCGCCCTACGCCCTGTTCATCCGGACGCAGGGATGGCATCGGGCTGATGGTGGCTGAGAACTCGCCCGGCCAAGTGCAGACATACCGCTCAGAACATCAGCCGTGCCAACAATAGGCCGCTAGACACGGCGGTAGCGGTGGCCACAAGGCCCGGGATCATGAACGAGTGATTGAGCACGTACTTGCCGATCCTGGTCGTCCCTGACAAGTCGAAGTTGATCGCCGCAATCAGGGAACCATAGGTCGGGATGAAGAAATAACCGTTGACCGAAGGAAACATCGCGATCAGGAATTGCGGTGGGATTCCGAGCACGATCCCCAGCGGCATCAGCGCCCGGGTCGTCGCCGCCTGGCTATAAAGCAGGACCGATGCGAAGAAGAGGCCGAAGGCAAAGGTCCACGGCGCGACCTCCGCCAGATGCCCGATCGCCGGCACGATGACCTCCTTGTTGGCGGCAATGAAGCTGTCACCCAGCCACGCCAGACCGAAAATCCCGATGACCGCCACGACGCCGGCGCGGAGCGTCGCCGTCTTGGGAACTTCGTCGACATTCACCTTTGTCAGCATCAGCATGATCGCCGCGACGGACATCATCACCACCTCGATCACGATCGGCATGCCGATGGCGCTCTTGGCACCGGGCAGGTGGCGCAAGTCCGGGAAAAGCCCAGCAAGACGACCAGTGCGACACAGTAGCGTGCGCCCATCCAGATCGCCGCGAGGACGACGACGAATTGCAGAAAAATAGCCAGTGTCACGACCGTTTCTCCAGATAGCGACCAGGGAGCGGGCCCCGGTCAGGTTCATTACCGCTCACTCAGGGAGGCTGCCCAGCCTCTCGTGTGCCGAGCAGCCAGCACCCTACGCTTGGCGCCGTGTCGCTTGAGAAGCGCATCAAGTCGTTCGCCCTACTTGCCGAGGTTGCCGCGGATCAGGTTCTCGAACGAGAACAGCTCGTCCCATTTTTCCTGGCTCAGCAACTTGCGCTCGTCGACCACGATTTGCTGCAGCGATTTGCCGGTTTCGTAGCCTTCGCGCGCGATCTCGGCGCACTGCTTGTAGCCCAGCGGCTGCTTCAGCAGGGTCACGATGCCCAGCGAATTAAGGACCATATCGCGCGAATGCTCGGCGTTGGCGGTGATTCCGCGAACGCAGTTCACGCGCAGGCTGTTGACCGCGCGCTCCATCGTGGCAATCGACGTAAACAGCGCGAAGGTGATCACCGGCTCCATGACGTTGAGTTGCAACTGGCCGGCGGAAGCGGCGAGCGTCACGGTCAGGTCGAGCCCGATAACCAGAAAATTGGTTTGGTTGACGACCTCCGGAATCACCGGATTGACCTTGCCCGGCATGATTGACGAACCAGGTTGCATCTGTGGCAGATTGATCTCGTTGAAACCGCAGCGCGGACCCGAGGCGAGCAGGCGGATGTCGTTACAGATCTTGGTCAGCTTCGCCGAGGTGCGCTTGAGGACGCCAGACAACTGCACATAGGCACCGGTGTCGGAAGTTGCCTCGACCAGGTCGCCGGCCAGGATCAGCTTGACTCCAGTGAGATCCGACAGGCAGCGGGTGACCATTTCCGGGTAGCCCGAGGCAGCGGTCACCGAGGTGCCGATCGCCGTCGCGCCCAGATTGACCTCGTGCAACAGCTGGCGCACATCGGCAAGGCGGTGCACCTCCTCACCGATGGTCGTTCCCCAGCCGTGGAATTCCTGCCCGAGCGACATTGGAACGGCATCCTGCAGGTGCGTGCGGCCCATTTTCAGAACCCCTTCGAACTCTTTGCCCTTGGCGTGGAAAGCGTCCTCCAGGCGGCGCAAGGCGTCCATGTAGCTGCTCAGCCGCAGGATTAGTGCCAGCCGAAACGCGGTCGGATAGACGTCGTTGGTCGATTGCCCGCAGTTGACGTGGTCATTGGGGTTGACGAACTCGTACTCGCCCTTCTGATGGCCGAGGCTTTCCAGTGCCAGGTTGGCGATTACCTCGTTGGCGTTCATGTTCGTCGAGGTGCCGGCGCCGCCCTGGATGAAGTCGGTCACGAACTGGCCGTCCATGTCGCCGGCGATCAGCCGATCACAGGCCCCGATGATCGCATCGGCGATCCTGGCGTCGATGACGCCAAGATTGCGATTGGTCAGCGCCGCCGCTTTCTTGACATAGCCCAAGGCCTTCACGAAGAACGGCTCAGCCGACATCGGGATGCCGGTAATGTGGAAGTTCTGCAGGCCGCGCAGGGTCTGCACGCCGTAGTAGGCGTCATCCGGCAGTTCTTTCTCGCCCAGGAAATCCTTTTCGATTCGTGCCATTGCGGTTCCTTTCGCTTGCGTGAGAGGCGACTGCCACAACAGCTTGACAGCCGTGTTGGGAAAAAGCACTCGGTGTGTGTCAGCGGCTGACTTGCGAGGACACGCCCGCTGCAAGCTTACGCCACATTTCGGCCCTTGATCGCACCACTCACCGGAGCCCGTCCGCCAGCGCCGTGTTGATTACCTTCGCTGGCTGCTTGCCAGCACTGGAGTATGGCCGCCTGCCAATCAGCGAAACGGGTTCCTGACGACGAGCCGCTGTTCGATGACCAATTTGTGCTGCATGTCTTCGGACCAGAGAACCGAACTGCCGGCAAGCCAGGCCGAAGCCACGATCATCGCATCGAAGATCGACAATCGGTAGCGCTCGGCAAGCTCCAGACCCAATGCGTGCGACTGTTCCGTCAGCGGAAGGACACGCAGGGCTTGCCGGATTGTCTCCAGTATCTCGCGGATCTCGGCAAGCGACATCCCCAGCTTTCGCGCAGCCACCGAGGCGAACTCGTTGAGAACCTGCACGCTGATCACGCCGCCCGCCTGAATGATCTCCTCGGCTCGCTGCGCTTTCACTTCGTCGGATGAAAGCAAATACAGCAGCACGTTGGTATCGACGAAGTGCTCAGCTTCGCTCACTGGCTTCGAGCCGGTCGAACTTGAAGTCGGCGGGCAAGCGGCCCCGGAATTTCCGGAGCCGCGCGAGGAGTTCGGCAACGTCGGCTTTCCTGGCAATCGCGAAAGCCTGCGGACCAGCCACCTCAATCTCGATCTCGTCGCCCTCTTTCAAACTCATGGCCTCGACAACGGCAGCGGGAATCCGAACCGCGAGACTCTTGCCCCATTTGCTGACCTGCATGACGCACCTCGCTGAGGAATGCTGTACATTTCGTAATTCTATAGCATGACTTCATTCAAGCGACGCACTTCACCAGCCGTCTTACAAAACTGCAAACTGTTTAAAAGCAACAACTTGCTTATTTAAGCGATTGCCTTCCCCCGCGGCTCACTCGCTTCGCCGCGGCACCTCCCCGCTAGCGCGTCAGCGCCATGAACAGCTCCGGCAACCGCTCCGGCAGGCGCTCGATGTTGTCGATCACCGTATACCGCCGGCCGAAAATGTCACCGACGTAGTCGTCGGCCTTGCGGTCGAGGTTGATGCAGTAGGTGAAGATGCCCTGCTGGTCGAGTTCCTCGACCGACTTGCGCGCGTCTTCGATGAGCAGGCGCTCGTCGTGGACGTCGACGTCGGCGGGCTGGCCGTCGGTGAGCACCAGCAGCAGTTTCTTGTCGGCCTTCTGCGCCGCCAGGTAGTGCGCGCCGTGGCGCATGGCGGCACCCATGCGCGTCGAAAAGCCGGCCTGCATCGCTGCCAGGCGGGCCTTGACGACATCGCCCCAGCGCTCGCTGTAGCCCTTGAGGTGCAGGTAGCGGACGTCGTGGCGGCTGTCGGAGTGGAAACCGGCGATGGCAAAAGGGTCGCCGAGCTGCTCGATCGACCAGGCGAGCAGCGACACCGCTTCCTGACTCAGTTCGAGAATGCTCTGCTCGCCGCCGCTGGCGCCGACCTTGACCTTGTCGGCCAGCGACTGCGAGAGGTCGAGCAGGACCAGCACCGCCAGGTTGCGCCCGTCGCTGCGGTGGCTCATGTTGATACGTGGATCGGGGCTGGCGCCGCCCTTGAAGTCGATCAGCGAACGCAGGGCGACATCGAGGTCAAGTTCGCTGCCCTCTTCCTGGTAGCGAATGCGGACCTTGTCCTGCGGTTTGAGGAGGTCCAGCAAACGCTTCAGACGCCGGGCCAGGGCGGCGTGCTTTTCGAGCAGGCGGTCGATATCCCCGGCGTCGCCCGCGGGATGCAGCGATTCGTAGAGGCTGACCCAGTCCGGCCGGTAGCTCTGGCTCTGATAGTCCCACTCGGGATAGTGGCGCGGCGGCAGGCGATCGACATCGTCAGCGATGGCCGTCGGACGCTGCTCGTCGAACATTTCCTCGTCGTCGCTGAGTTCGTGGAATCGCCACAGGTGGCGGTTGTCGTCGCGATAGCCGATCTCGGTATCGGTGAAATGTACATCGGCCAGCTGGTCGCTCTGGCGACGAGTGCGGGCGATGTAGGCCAGTGCCAGCTCGGCGATTTCCTCGCTGCTGGACTCACCCTGGGCCATCGTCTCGTGGAAATGGCGCACGAATTTCAGCAGCTCGCCATCCTGGTAGCCATGTTCGGCATCGAGCAGCGCGCGCGAGAGCATGCTCAGGCGATGGCGCAGGCAGGAGGTGTTTTCCGGGTCGCAGGCGCCTGCCAGCGGGGTGGGATGCAGAGCCAGGTAGATGCGGCGCATGCCCGGGTAGGCGCGCATGATCAGCGCCTCGATGCGGCTGTCTTCGAAGACCTCGATCGCCATGCGCTGCATCGGGCTGCAGTTGTCGGCGAACAGCGGCGTGCTCCAGCGACGATGAGCAGCGATGTGGGCCAGTGTTGCACGGTAGCGGTCGATGCCGGAAACGCCCGGCGCGTCGTCAAGGACGTCGGGCAGGCGGATGCCGGAGGCGTCGTAATACGGCTGCGCTCGCTGCGGCTGATCGGGATCGGCCGGATAGGGCACCAGTTGCGCGCTGTCGCCCCATATCCCGCGCAGGTAGAGGTCGAGCAGGCGCTCCTTGTCGACCAACAGCGTGCCGTAGCGCTCGCGCTGCAGCACGGCGCGGCTGTCCGCCGACTTGAGGCTGAAGTAGTCGCGTTGCCGCTCGGGATGATTCGGGTAGTTGCGGATGCCGTAATCGACCCAGTTGCGCAGCCCGGAGATAGACAGCTGCTTGAGCAGCGTCGGGGCCTGCGCAAAGAAATCGGGCAGGCCGGGGCTGGCGAAAGTCTGATGAATGCCGTGAATCGAACCAGTCGTGCGCTCGGTGAACTCCTGCGTCAGGTCCAGGTAGCGCTGCAGCTGCTGGCGCGAAGGCAGACGCCGGGCGACGGCGGCCAGCGTCTGCAGGAAGGGCGTGATCGCCTTGGCATTGGGCGATTTCCAGAGCGCATGCATGCTGGCGGTGATCGCCGGCAAGGCCGCTTCGCCGACCCGGCTAGCGATCGGCGGCCACTCTTCCAGGAAAGCCAGCACCGGATCGACGCCGCGGCCCATGCCACCGAGAAAGCGCGCTGTATCGAGGTAGCCGTCAACGCCTTCGGGCGAGAGCACCGCCAGCGCCTCGCGCATGCAGCCCTCGAAGACTTCGCCGACCTGCGGGAAGCCGCAGGCGAGCTGCTCGCGGTAGCCGCGCAGGCGCTCCTCCCAGGACGGGTCGGCGGTTTTTTCTGGAGGGGCCATTGCCTGAACCTATGCCTGGCGACCGCGCTCAGGCGAAGATCGCGTCGATCGCATGATCTAGGGTGTCGCGAATGTCGCGATCGTCGGTGA
Source organism: Candidatus Accumulibacter appositus (assembly GCA_000585055.1). GTDB lineage: Bacteria > Pseudomonadota > Gammaproteobacteria > Burkholderiales > Rhodocyclaceae > Accumulibacter > Accumulibacter appositus. The sequence goes on along the minus strand of JEMX01000010.1, from coordinate 119,034 downwards.
TCGGGCGCACCAGCGCCATGCGACAGGCGTCGACGGGAGCGACGCCGCCCTTGATCAGGGTGGCGGCATAGACCAGCAGGCGCGTCGAAACGCCCTCGTCGAGGCCATGCCCCTTGAGACGCCGGGCGGCGGCGCCGACGCTCACCAGTTGCGCCGCGACGCCTTCATCGATGCCGCTCTCGCTGGCCAGGATGGCAATCTCCAGCGCCGCATCGGGGTAGTCGAACTCGAAAGCGGTAAAGCGCTGCTTGGTTGACTGCTTGAGGTCCTTCATCAGGCTCTGGTAGCCGGGATTGTAGGAGATCACCAGCTGGAAATCGGCGTGCGCACGAATCAGTTCGCCCTTCTTGTCGAGCGGCAGGGTGCGCCGGTGGTCGGTCAGGGGATGGATGACGACGGTGGTGTCCTGGCGCGCTTCGACGACTTCGTCGAGATAGCAGATGGCACCGATGCGCGCTGCGGTGGTCAGCGGGCCGTCGAGCCAGCGCGTGCCGTCGGCTTCGAGCAGGTAGCGGCCGACCAGGTCGGAGGCGGTCATGTCTTCGTTGCAGGCGACGGTGATCAGCGGCCGATCGAGCTTCCAGGCCATGTATTCGATGAAGCGCGACTTGCCGCAGCCGGTCGGCCCCTTGACCATCACCGGCAAACGCGCGGCATACGCCGCCTCGTAGAGCGCAACCTCCTTGCCCTGCGGCTGATAGAAAGGCTCTTCGCGAACCTTGAACTGCTCCTTGTCGGTCATTGCCTGGTCCTGTTCCTGCATTAACGATGCGCGCCAAGCTTGTCGCGCCAGCCAGGATATAGCGTGTCGGCGTCGCCCGGGAAGGACTCGAAGGCACGCGCAAATTCCTGGTGCTCCCTGGCCCATTCGATCGGGTCGGCGCCCGCTTGCCAGCACTCGTAGGCCTGGCGCAAAGAGATCGCGCCGGCGGCGGGGCTATCGATGTGGCCGTAGGAACCACCGCCCGAGGTATTGATGACGTTGCCGTGGCCGAGGTTGGCGAAGAAGCCGGGCAGGCGCAGGGCGTTCATGCCGCCGGAAATGATCGGCGTGGTCGGCTTCATGCCATACCACTTCTGCAGGTAGGCCGGGCCCTGATACTCGTCGCGCTCGATGATGTAGGCAATCGCCCGGTCGTCGGCGGTGCCTTCCATCTTGCCGTAGCCCATGGTGCCGACGTGAATTCCCGAGGCGCCCTGCAGACGCGACATCTTGGCCAGCACATAGGCGTCGTAGCCGCGTTTCGAACTTGGCGAGGTGACCGCGCCGTGACCGGCGCGATGGTAGTGCAGGTACTGGTTGGGATACTGACGGCGCGCGGTGGTGACCATGCCCGGACCGCCTACATAGCCGTCAACCAGGAAAGCGACCTTGTCGGCGTCGGGCCCAAAAGTTTCCAGGATGTAGTCGGCACGGGCGCACATTTCGTAGTGATCGTCGGCGGTGATGTTGGCCGAGAAGAGCTTTGCCTGCCCGGTTTCGTCCTGCGCCCGCTTCATCGCGTCGACCACCAGCGGCATGACTTTCTTCATCGGCGCAAACACCTGGTTGCCCTGCGGCTCGTCGTTCTTGATGAAATCGCCGCCAAGCCAGAACTGGTACGCAGCCTTGGCAAAGGGCTCGGGGCGCAGGCCGAGCTTGGGCTTGATGATCGTGCCGGCGATGTAGCCGCCGTCCTTGAGCGGCCGACCGAGGATGCGCCACATGTCGGAAATGTCCTTGGAAGGACCGTCGAACAACTGCAGCGCGCGCTCGGGCACGTAGAAGTCATAGATTTTGGCGTGCTCGATGTCACCCATGCCCTGATTGTTGCCGATCACCAGGGTCAGGAAGGAAACGATCATCATCCGTCCGTCGGTGAGGTTGCGGTCGAAAAGGTCGACCGGGTAGGCGATGCGCATCTCTTCGCTGGCTTCGTCGATCAGATAGACCAGCGCATCGACACCACGGGTGAAATCGTCGGTGGTACACACCTCGACATTGGTCCCGGTAGACGACTCGGCCGCGAAGTGCGCAGCCGCCTGCAGGTAGTCGTAGCCGGCCTTGGGCTTCATCTTGTAAGCAACAAGAATATGCTTGCCGCCACTCACCAGCTCGTCTTCCTTGAGGCTGAGGTCGGCGTAACGATTCGATTGGTCCATGCTTGTCTCCGTGTCGAGTAATGGTGAAGAGAGTGTCGGCTGTTCGGGATTCCGGATTCCGGATTCAGGATTCGATGTTCGCTTGCCGGCGGGCGGCCCGTCAGCGAGCCATGCCGCTGACTGCCTGTCGGTGCCAGAGGCGCAGTTGCGCCAGATCGACGCATTCTCCGGCGAGCGGAGCTCCGGCCAGGTGGCGCGCTGGCGCGCCGGGCTCTCCGAGATCGGCAACGACGCTCAGCGCGCCGACGAAGTTGCCGTCGACGCTGTAGGGGTTGACGGTGATCAGCGTCGGCAGGCCGGCGGCCGTCGCGGCCTGGACCCCCGGTAGCGAGTCCTCGACCGCCAGACAGGCTTGCGGCGGTAGCTGCATTTGCCGCAGCACCCAGCAGTAGATATCCGGTGCCGGCTTCTTGGCGGCCACGACGTCGCCAGCGCCGATAACTTCGAAGAGCGACTCCGTCTGCGCGCCAAAACTGGAGAGCAGCAGCTCCTGCAAGCTCGACGGCGTGGTTGTCGTGGCAATCGCCAGACGTATGCCAGCGCTGCGCAACTCGCCAAGCAGGCGCGCCACGCCGGGCCGCAAGGCGATGCCACCGGCGCGCACCAGCTGCGCGTAGATCTCGCTTTTCAACTGGTGCAAGGCGAGCAGCCAGGCTTCGCTGTCGGGTCGCTGCAGCAGCTGCGGCGCGTGCTGCGCCGCAAAGAAACGAATGCGTTCCTTGCCGCCGGTCACCGCGAGCAATTCGCCGTAGGTGACGACCGACCACTCCCAGTCCAGGCCAGACTGCGCAAAAGCGCGGTTGAAGGCCAGGCGGTGACCATCGCGCTCGGTATCGGCCAGCGTCCCGTCCACGTCGAAAATCACCGCCTGCAGATTGACCGCTTGCCGCCGCGGCTCCCTGCAGGGGCGGCTGTTCATCGCGCGTTCGGCCGTGGGGTCTGTGTGCATTCGGGTCACATGGCGTCGTTCAGTGCTGACCAGTGTAGGCGGCACAATAGATAATTAAAAGTTAAACTTTGTTCTGTTTATAGTTAGCTTTTACTATCCACAAGAGAGCGACCTGCGAGCACCGCCAATCTGTAGTCACAAGCAGCCCCCTCCTGGTGCTGCGTCGCAAGGGAAGGTGGCAATGCCCGCTGTTTTGGCGGATAATTTGCCCATGCTACCCAATAACCTGCTTCTGATCGGCCAATTATCGTGCCTATTGCGTCTCCCGCCCTGACCAACGTCATCCGCGCCCTGGCCATGGACGCGGTGCAGCAAGCCAACTCCGGCCATCCCGGAATGCCCATGGGAATGGCTGAAATCGCCGAAGTGCTCTGGCGTCGCCACCTGCGACACAACCCGGGCAATCCCCACTGGCCGGACCGCGACCGCTTCGTTCTTTCGAACGGTCACGGCTCGATGCTGCTGTACGCGCTGCTGCATCTCAGCGGCTACGACGTCTCGATCGACGATCTGAAGAACTTCCGTCAGTTTCGCTCGAAGACCCCCGGCCACCCGGAAGTCGGACATACCCCTGGCGTGGAAACGACCACCGGGCCGCTCGGCCAGGGCCTGGCCAACGCCGTCGGCATGGCCATCGCCGAGAAGGTCCTGGCCGCCGATTTCAATCGCCCCGGTCACGAGATCGTCAATCACTCGACCTACGTATTCCTCGGTGACGGTTGCCTGATGGAGGGCGTGTCGCACGAGGCCTGCTCGCTGGCGGGCACCCTCGGCCTCGGTAAGCTGATCGCCCTTTACGACGACAACGGCATTTCCATCGACGGCCATGTCGAAGGCTGGTTTACCGACGACACGCCGCAACGCTTCGCTGCCTACGGCTGGCAGGTCATCGCCGCCGTCGACGGACACGACAGCGAGGCCATCGACCAGGCACTGCTCGCGGCGCAGGCCGACAGCGGCCGCCCGACGCTGATCTGCTGCCAGACGCGCATCGGCGAAGGTTCGCCGAACAAGGTGGGCAGCCACGATGTGCATGGCGCGCCTTTGGGAAGCGAGGAAGTGGCAGCAACCCGCGCGCATCTCGGCTGGTCGCACGCGCCTTTCGAAGTTCCCGACGCCATCTATGCAAGCTGGGACGGCCGCATGCGCGGCCAGGTCTTCGAAAACAACTGGCAAGCGCGCTTCGCGACCTATCAGGCGGCGTTTCCGGAATTGGCCGCTGAATTTCTCCGCCGCATGAATGGCGACTTGCCAACTGACTGGAGCGCAACGGCCACGCATGCGCTGGCGGATATCGCCGCGAAAGCCGAAAACATCGCCACCCGCAAGGCGTCGCAGAACGCGATCAGCGCCTTCGCGCCGCAGCTGCCCGAACTGCTTGGCGGCTCGGCCGACCTTGCCGGCTCGAACCTGACGCTGTGGAAAGGCTCGCAGGGCATTAGTCGCAACCAGGGCGGCAATTACATCTATTACGGGGTGCGTGAGTTCGGCATGACCGCGATCGCCAATGGCCTGGCCCTGCACGGTGGCCTGATCCCGTACACCGCGACCTTCCTGGTCTTCTCGGACTACGCGCGCAACGCGATCCGCATGGCAGCGCTGATGAAAGTGCGCCAGATCATGGTTTATACCCATGACTCGATCGGTCTCGGCGAAGATGGCCCGACCCACCAGCCGGTCGAGCATGTCGCCAGCCTGCGCCTGATCCCCAATCTTGACCTCTGGCGCCCGGCCGACGCCAGCGAAACAGCCGTGTCCTGGATCGCCGGCATCGAGCGTCGCGACGGCCCGACGATTCTGGCGCTCTCGCGACAGAATCTGCCGGCGGTCAGCAATGGCATCGCACCCGAAACGATTCGCCGCGGCGCTTATGTGCTGGCCGACTGCGCCAATCCACAGGCGCTGCTGATCGCCACCGGCTCGGAAGTCAAGCTGGCACTTGCCGCGCAACAGGCGCTGGCCGGCGAAGGTATCGCCGTGCGCGTCGTCTCGATGCCCTGCGCCGGGGTCTTCGACCGCCAGGATGCGTCGTACCAGAAAGAAGTTTTGCCACGCGCGCTACCGCGAGTGGCGATCGAGGCAGGCGTCAGCAGTTTCTGGCGCAAGTACGTCGGACTCGACGGCGCCGTTATCGGCATCGATCGTTTTGGAGAGTCGGCACCCGCAGGCCAGGTGTTCGACTATTTCGGTTTCACGGTGACCAATGTGGTCACGACCGTGAAGACAGTGTTGTAATTTCTCAAGGAGACCGTTTCATGACAATCAAAGTAGGGATCAATGGCTTTGGCCGTATCGGACGGATGGTGTTTCGCGCTGCTGTGCAAGATTTCTCGGACGACATCGAAATCGTCGGTATCAACGACCTGCTCGAACCCGATTATCTGGCGTACATGCTCAAGTATGATTCAGTGCATCGTCGTTTCCAGGGCACGGTCGCGGTCGAGGGCAATGCGCTGGTCGTCAATGGCAAGAAAGTCCGCCTGACCGCGGTCAAGGATCCGGCCGAGCTGAAGTGGAACGAAATTGGCGCCGATATCGTCGTCGACGCGACCGGCCTCTTCCTGACCACCGAGTCCTGCCAGAAGCACATCACCGCGGGTGCCAAGAAAGTCATCCAGAGCGCACCAAGCAAGGACGACACGCCGATGTTCGTGTTTGGCGTCAACGACAGCACCTATGCTGGCCAGACGATCATTTCGAACGCCTCCTGCACCACCAACTGCCTGGCCCCGGTGGCCAAGGTCCTCAATGACAACTGGGGTATCAAGCGCGGCCTGATGACCACCGTGCATGCAGCCACGGCCACCCAGAAAACCGTCGATGGCCCGTCCAACAAGGACTGGCGTGGCGGTCGCGGCATCCTCGAGAACATCATCCCGTCCTCGACAGGCGCCGCCAAGGCTGTCGGCAAGGTCATCCCCGAGCTCAACAAGAAACTCACCGGCATGGCTTTCCGTGTGCCGACGTCCGACGTCTCGGTCGTTGACCTGACGGTCGAGTTGAACAAGGACGCCACCTACGAGCAGATCTGCGCAGCGATGAAAGCTGCCTCGGAAGGCGCGATGAAGGGTGTTCTCGGCTACACCGACGAGAAAGTGGTGGCCACCGACTTCCGTGGCGAGAGCTGCACCTCGGTGTTCGACTCGGATGCCGGCATGGCGCTTGACGGCACCTTCGTCAAAGTCGTCTCCTGGTACGACAACGAGTGGGGTTACTCCTGCAAAGTGCTGGAGATGATCAAGGTAATGGCGCGCTAAGCAGCCGTTCGGGGGCGCTTTCGGGCGCCCCTCTCTCCGCACTTCGATACCCGTTCCTGCCTACCCTCCGCCTGCCTGAGCACCTCCTCAGTTTCCCGAATCAGAGCCCTTGACGACTTCTTGTGGGTCGCTCTACCAGCACCGCGTCTCTGCTGAAGCGCGCCCGACAGTGCCAGAACTGATCGCATCGCTGCGCGCGATGCCGCCACTCGGCAAGCGTCACATACCCGTCCCCACAAAAACAACAATTCGCTCGCCAAGCGCTCGCGATGCAAACACTTGCCCGCCTTCGCTACGCCGCGCGTACACTGCACGGAAATTGCGCGGGTGCGACTCTGATGGCCTAGCCAAGCCGAGTCCGACAGCCGTGACCGCACGCCAATTCTCGCCCAGCCGCAAGATCAGCAAGGCCGACAATCCCGGTTGAACGTGACCCTGCCTGCCACTGTCAGATGCCACTGCTGGCAAGTCTGTGCGTGCACCTCCCCCAGTCAGCAACCCAGAAAAACTGCCCCAGATGGAAGCCCCATCTGTACAACAAGAATAGGAACCCCATGCCCCGCGATACCAAGATCGTTGCCACCCTCGGTCCCGCGTCGTCGGACGCGGATGTGCTCGAACATATGATCCGCGCCGGCGTCGATGTCGTGCGCCTCAACTTTTCCCATGGCAAACCGCAGGATCACATCGCCCGCGCGCAGCTGGTGCGCGAGGCCGCTGCCCGTGTCGGACGCCCGGTCGGAATCCTTGCCGACCTGCAGGGCCCGAAAATCCGCGTTGGCAAGTTCGCCGACGGCAAGATCTGGCTGGACAAAGGCGCACCCTTCATCCTCGACGCAAAATGCGAACTGGGTGATGCCAGCCGCGCCGGCCTGGACTACAAGGATCTGACGCGCGACGTCTCGTCAGGCAGCATCCTCCTGCTCGACGACGGTCGCATCGTGCTCGAGGTGCAGCGCGTGCTTGGCTCGGAAATCTTCACCATCGTTCGTCACGGCGGCGAACTCTCCGACAACAAGGGCATCAACCGCCAGGGAGGCGGGCTTTCCGCCGCTGCGCTGACCGCCAAGGACATGGACGACATTCGTACCGCGGCCAGTATCGACGTCGATTTCCTTGCCATTTCGTTTCCCAAGAGCGCGGCCGACATGTACATGGCCAAGCAGTTGATGCATGCGGCGGGCGGACACGCACTGACCATCGCCAAGATCGAACGCGTCGAAGCGGTCGCCGCTCTGGAAGAGATCATCAGTGCCTCGGACGGCATCATGGTGGCCCGCGGCGACCTCGCCGTGGAGGTCGGCGATGCCGCCGTACCGGCGCTGCAGAAGCGCATGATTCGTATGGCACGCGAGAACAACAAGCTGGTGATTACCGCCACCCAGATGATGGAGTCGATGATCGTCTCGCCGGCGCCGACCCGCGCCGAAGTTTCCGACGTCGCCAACGCGGTGCTTGACGGCACCGACGCGGTGATGCTCTCGGCTGAAACCGCTGCCGGACGCTATCCGGTCGAAACCATCGAAGCAATGGCTAGAATCTGCGTGGAAGCAGAGAAATCCGCCGAAGTGGCACTTGAGCGCGACTTCCTGAACCACGTATTCACGCGCATCGACCAGACGATTTCGCTGGCCGCGATCTGGGCGGCGCATCACCTGAAAGTCAAAGCCATCGCCGCGCTCACCGCCTCCGGTTCGACGGCTCTCTGGATGAGCCGTCTGAACTGCGGCGTCCCGGTCTACGCGCTGACCCCGCGCAGCGAGGCGCTGACCAAGATGAGCCTCTATCGTGCGGTCTCGCCGGTGCTGATGAGCGAGCAGCCGAGTAGCCGCGATGAGCTACTCTATGCGGCCGAGCAGCTGCTGATCGAGGCAGGCATGGTCCAAAAAGGCGACTTCATCGTGCTCACTGCCGGCGAACCGATGGGCAACAGCGGCGGCACCAACACGCTGAAAATCGTCCGCGTCGGCGATCAGCAGCCGGCTGCTAGCTGACGCCCGTCAACCAGGAACCACGAAAGTGCAGCTGATTCAGATGTCTGCAACCCCAGCCCGGCGTGCCAGCGTGCCCGGCTGCGCTTTCGGGATGCCGTCGTGAGCGATCCGCACTCGCCGCTGCGACTCCCGGTGCTCGAACCGACTACGCTGCGTGCTGCGCTCAATGCCGAGTTCCACGCACGCTCGCCGCTGCCGCTAAGCAGCCCGGCGCGCGTCTCGCAGCTGGTGTTTGCGAACGCCTCCAGCGACACGACCGCAGAGCGTGCCCACCTCGCTCAACTCGAGCGGCTCGTCAACGGGGAATTGCTCGAGGGCTCCGATAGCCATCGGCTACTTGCTGCCAAAGGCATCGTCTTGCGCTGGGAGCTGCATACCGAGTTTTCGAGTTATACCTTTTACCGCCAGTCGGCGACTGCTGAGTCGCAAGACCCTGGCACAAGTGCCCTGGAAGCACTACCCAGCGAATGGCTCGCAGCAATCCCCGGCGAGCTCCTCGTCGCCACTCACGTCGATCTGCAGTCGAGCGCAAACGTATCGCCGGAATCGATGACCAGCGGGCTGTCACCAACCGGGCCGCCGGTGGTTGCCGCGCGGGTCGCAGACAATGCTGCATGGGTGTTTACCAACTTTCTCTTCGAGCAGGGGTTTTCGCGATTTCAGATTCTCGACGTCAAGCTGACGCAGCGCCAGGCCGGCAGGACGGTACAGCGACTCCTGGATATCGAGACCTATCGTCTGTTGTCGCTGCTCGCCCTGCCGATCGCCAAGGAAGTCGGCAACTGGCTGACCCCGGCGGAAAACAAACTGGCCGAAATGGTCGACCAGATCGGCCTGGCCAATTCGCTGGCCGACGAACGCCACGTGCTGGCGCAATTGACCAGCCTGGCCACCGAAGTCGAGCACTCGATCGCGCGCACGGCTTTCCGCTTCGGCGCCGCGCGTGCTTACCACGACCTGGTCATGCAGCGCGTTGGCGAGCTACGCGAGCGGCGTGTCGCCGGCTGCCCGACCTTTGCCGAAATCATGCAACGACGACTGGCGCCGGCCGTGCATACCTGCATCGCCATGGCCGACCGGCAAGATGAACTGTCCGACCGTCTGACCCGCACCTGCGAGCTGCTGCGTACCCGTGTCGAGGTTGAACTGGAACGTCAGAACCAGGAGCAACTGCTGCAGATGAACCGCCGCGCCCGGCTACAACTGCGACTGCAGGAGACCGTCGAAGGGCTATCGGTGGTGGCCATCACTTACTATGGATCGCAACTGGTGCACTACCTCGCCAAGGGTGGCAAGACCTTGCTGCCGGTGCTGTCGCCAGAAATTGCCGCCGCGCTTTCGATCCCGCTGATCGCCGCAGCCGCGATGTTTGGTATCTGGCGAATGCGCAAGCGCCTGCGCCAGGAGGAAGAGCGCGAACACTGATCGTCGGGGCCAGCTGGGCCGAACCATGGCCGGGCCGTCGTACGGGGCGCTGGGAAAACCTCGCTCCTGCCAGCGATGGCCAGGACGCACTCTCGGTGCCTGCGATGTGTCCTATAATCCCAAAGCTCGACATTCGCCCCTGCGATTTCACCATTTCCCCCACCGGATCAGCCACGTGACCGACGCCCTCTTTGAATCGACGATCAAGAGCCTGCCACTGCTAGGCCGCGGAAAGGTGCGCGACATCTATGCCGTTGGCGAAGACCAGCTGCTGATCGTCACCAGCGATCGCCTCTCCGCCTTTGACGTCGTCCTGCCCGACCCGATTCCCGGCAAGGGCCAGCTGCTCACCCAGCTGGCCTGCTTCTGGTTCGAAAAACTCGCGGCCATCGTCCCCAACCAGATGACCGGAATCGCTCCCGAAACGGTGGTCGCGGCCGACGAGCGCGCCCAGGTACGCGGCCGGGCACTGGTCGTCAAGCGCCTGCGACCGCTGCCGATCGAAGCGGTGGTGCGCGGCTATCTGATCGGTTCGGGGTGGAAGGACTACCAGGCCACCGGTGCCGTTTGCGGCATCCCGCTGGCGCCGGGACTGCGTCTGGCGAGCCGCTTGCCGGCGCCGATCTTCACGCCCGCGACCAAGGCCGCCATCGGCGATCACGACGAAAACGTGTCTTTCGAACGCGCGCAAGCCGACTGTGCGAGCGCGCTGGCCGACCTCCTTGCCGTCGCCGGCAAGAGCGGCGCCGAGATTGCCACCCAGGCGCGCGATGTGGCGATCGCCCTGTACACCGCTGCTGCCGAGCATGCCGCTGCGCGTGGCATCATCATCGCCGACACCAAGTTCGAGTTCGGCCTCGATGCCGCCGGCACGCTACACCTCATCGACGAAGTACTGACTCCGGACTCGTCGCGGTTCTGGCCGGCCGATGACTACCGCGAAGGCAGGAATCCGCCGTCCTACGACAAGCAATACATCCGCGACTATCTGGAAACGCTGCCCTGGGACAAACAGGCACCTGGCCCAAGCTTGCCGATGGCGGTGATCGCCGGGACGCGTGCCAGGTACGCCGAGGCCCTGCAGCGCCTCACCGGAGAGAAGCCTGTCCAGTGACCGCCGCGCACGCGCGGCGCATGACAACCGGCGCAACGGTCGTGAGCGTTGCCCTCAATCCCGGCCCTTTTCCCGCTTGGGGGAGAAGGGAGATGCGTGAGTCGCGGTCGCGACTTTCACGCTAGGCCCTTCAGCAAGGAGACCGCATGGGTCTAGAAGCCACGTCACCCGAGCGGCGCCGAGCGCCGTTGAATGTTCGCAGCGTCGCCGTCGGCCAGCCCCTGCTATGGTTGGCCGAAGCCTGGCGCGATATGCGCGCCAACCCCATCGCCAGCCTCTCCTATGGTCTGCTGTTCGCCATCTTTGGCGACCTGATCACCATCTTTGCCTGGCGCCAAGGGCATCTCTTCATCGCCGCTACTTCCGGCTTCCTGCTGATTGCGCCGCTGCTCTGCGGCGGCTTGTATGAGATCAGCCGCCGCCGCCAGGCGGGTCAATCTTCGACTTTTCTGGTATCGCTGGCGGGCGGTCGCCGCAACGCGCGCGAACTGATCAAGCTGGGCGTCCTGCTGGCCCTCGTCGGATTGTCCTGGGAGCGCATCTCGACGCTGCTCTTCCTGCTCCTGGCACCGCATATCCCGCCTGATCTACTGAGCTTGCTGGCCGAGATGCCCAAGCTGCCAGAAAACCGCGATCTGATGATCATCTGGCTGCTCAGCGGTGGCAGTCTGGCTTTGCTTGTCTTCGCCATTACCGTCGTTTCGGTGCCGCTGTTGCTCGATCGCCGGGTGGACTTCATTGCCGCAATGCGCACCAGCCTGCGTGCGGTCGATGCCAACATCCGCTTGATGATTCTCTGGGCGGCGATGGTTGCAACGCTGACCGTGCTTGGCATTGGCACGCTTTTTTTTGGCCTGATCGTTCTCATGCCCCTGATCGGGCACGCCTCCTGGCACGCCTATCGCGACCTTGTAGAATAGCGAGCTGCCAGCACCACCAGGTCAGCCAGTTCACCGGCCACGAACAAGCGCTCAGCGCTCTCCTCTGCACCCACGGAACCCTTGATGACTGCCACCCCCCCGTCCGACAATCCCCTCCTCGACTTCTCCGGCCTGCCCCGCTTCGACGCCATCGCACCGAACGACGTGCAGCCGGCGATTGGCCAGCTGCTCGACGACTGCCGCGCGCTGGTACTGCGGCTGACCGCAACAGGCGCCGCCAAGACCTGGGACGACTTTGCCGCAGCACTCACCGACGGCCTCGAACCGCTGTCGCGCGCCTGGGGAATCGTCGGCCATTTGCACGCGGTCAATGACGTCCCCGCGTGGCGCGAGGCATATAACCGCATGCTCCCGGAAATCTCGCGCTTCTACGCCGAATTTGGCCAGAATCTCGAGCTCTTCGCCGGCTATCAGGCAATCGCCCAGAGCGATGAATACGCACGCCTTTCGCCAGCGCAGCAGCGCATCATCGACAACGAGATTCGTGATTTTCGACTCGCCGGAGCGGAATTGCGCGACGACCAGAAACCGCGCTTTCAGGCGATTTCCGAGGAACTCTCGCAGCTTTCGGCCAAGTTCTCGGAAAACCTGCTCGACGCCACCAACGCCTTTGCCGAGTTCGTAGACGACCAGGCCGAACTTGCCGGCCTGCCAGACGACGCCCGCCAGGCGGCGCGCGAGGCAGCCGAGAAGGATGGCCAAAGCGGCTGGAAGTTTACCCTGCACATGCCCTCCTACCTGCCGGTGATGCAATACGCCGACAGTCGCCGCCTGCGCGCGCTGATGTACCGTGCCTACACCACGCGCGCCGCCGAATTCGGCGCTGCCGAGCTCGACAATACGCAATTGATCTACCAGATCCTCCGCCTGCGCCGCGAAGAAGCGCAACTCCTCGGCTACGCCAACTTCGCCGAAGTCTCGCTGGTGCCAAAGATGGCCACCTCGGTGCCACAGGTGCTCGAGTTCCTGCGCGACATGGCGACCAAGGCGCGCGCTTTTGCCGAACAGGATATCGCCGAGCTGCGCGCCTTCGCGCGTAGCGAGCTGCAACTCGAATGTATGGAAGCCTGGGATGTCGGCTACGTTTCCGAAAAGCTCCTGCAGCAGCGCTACGCCTTCTCGGAGCAGGAAGTGAAGCAGTATTTCACCGAAGACAAGGTCCTCAGCGGCCTTTTCAAGGTCATTGAAAGCCTGTTCGGTGTCTGCCTGAAGCCTGACCGTGCACCCGTCTGGCATCAGGACGTCCGCTTCTTCCGCATCGAAACGCAGGCCGGCGAACTGCTTGGCCAGTTCTATCTCGACCTTTACGCTCGCGAAACGAAGCGTGGTGGCGCCTGGATGGACGAAGCGATCACGCGCCGCCGACTGCGCTCCGGGTCGACGGCGAGCGGCGACATCCAAAAGCCGGTGGCCTACCTCAACTGCAACTTCTCGCGGCCAATCGGCAGCAAGGATGGCCAAGCGCGGCCGGCGACCTTCAGCCATGACGAAGTGATCACCCTCTTCCACGAGACCGGCCACGGACTGCACCACCTGCTGACGCGGGTAGATGAGCTGGCGGTCGCCGGTATCCACGGCGTCGAGTGGGACGCCGTCGAACTACCGTCGCAGTTCATGGAAAACTACTGCTGGGAGTGGAGCGTCGTGCAGGAAATGAGCAGCCATGTCGACACTGGCCAGCCGCTGCCACGCGCCCTGTTCGACAAGATGCTGGCCGCCAAGAACTTCCAGAGCGGCATGCAGACTCTGCGCCAGATCGAGTTTTCGCTTTTCGACCTGCTGCTGCACAGCGACTTCGACCCGGATGGAGAGCGCAGCGTGCTCGACCTGCTCGGCGAAGTGCGCCGCGAAGTCGCGGTTCTTGTGCCGCCCGAGTGGCATCGCTTCCCGAACAGCTTCGCGCACATCTTCGCCGGTGGTTACGGCGCCGGCTACTACAGCTACAAGTGGGCCGAGGTCCTCTCGGCCGATTGCTACGGCGCCTTCGAAGAGACCGGCGACCCCTTCGACCAGGCCACCGGCCAACGCTTCCTGAACAGTATTCTCTCGGTCGGCGGCAGTCGTGCGGCAATCGAAAACTTCCGTGCCTTCCGCGGTCGCGATCCGCAAGTCGACGCCCTGCTCAGGCACAGCGGCATGGTTCCCGCGTAGCGCCCATGACATAGCGAGGTTCTCCATGCACATCACAAGCGCACTGCGTTTCGCCTCCATCGCCACTGCATTGCTGACCGCCACGCTCGCCGGCGCGCAAACCACTTACCACTGGGTGGACCCGAGCAGCGGTGTCACCGTGATCTCTGACCTGCCACCACCGCCGGGAACACGCGGAGTGAGCGTCAATGAGGCACCGAGCATCGCCGACGAGCAACAGCGGCTGCCCTACGCCGTACGCCAGGCAAGCGCCAAATTCCCGGTCGTCCTGTACACCAGCGCCGACTGCGGCGCCTGCCAGCAGGCGCGCGCACTGCTCAATGGCCGTGGCATTCCCTTCTCGGAGAAGCGGCTCACCAGCCAGGAAGAGCTAACGGCGCTTGGCCGGCAACTAGGCGGCGAGGCCGTGCTGCCAAGCATCAGCGTTGGCCGGCAAAATGCCACCGGCTTTGCAGCCCCGGCCTGGAACGAGCTGCTCGACTTGGCCGGCTATCCGGTCACCGCCCCCTATGGCTTCAAGCCCGCTGCCCCGCCCGCCGAATGAAAATCGCCAGCTGCGAGTTCAATCCACATCCAACGACGTTTCAATACATCCAACGAGCAACACATAATCAACTAATAAACAGCTACATACATCCTAAAACGTCGCATTTTGTCTCATGACGTCGCGTCAAAACCGGGTAGCTAAGTGGGTAGCTAGATGGGTAGCTCGCTGCTAGAATCACTCGCAGCTACCCACTTCGCACAATGCATCAGCCGACCACGTCGAGATCAGCCAAGCTAGGAACGGCGCGGCGAACGTGGGACAAAGGTTATCGATGCGAGGGAAAAGTCGCCACAACAACAGACCCTGGTGACCGGGAGCCGGCAAGAAGGACTCGATTGATCCTGACCGGGAGTCGGACATCATGGGAACCCAGATCAACGTACTCGACGACATCCAGATAAAGCACTGGGTCAACAAAGGCGCACCAATTGCCCGTTCCGATGGGGGTGGCCTGACTTTCACCCTGTCCGAGGCGGGAACCGCTACGTGGATACTCCGCTACCGGATGGGAGCCGGCCGCCGCAAGGAACTGACCCTTGGCAATTACCCCGACTTGTCGCTCGCCAAAGCCCGCCAGATGGCCAGAGAACACAGGGTATCAATCGACAAGGGAGAGGACCCCGCCGCCAAGAAAAAAGTCGAGAAGATGCAGTCCAAGATGGCCTGGACCGTCCGCGCATTGATCGACGACTACAAGCAGAAGAAACTGGTGACGCCCAGCCTCGCTGAAGGGACCATCTATTACCGAAAGTGGGATCTGGAAAAAGTCATACTGCCCAAGCTCGGGTCGCTGGAAGTTCGGCACATCACGCCGGCCAAGATCGTTCACGTGCTTGAGTCGGCAAAGCGTTCCTGGACGATTTCGAAGCGAATTCTGACTTCGTGCAAGCTTCTTTTTGCCCATGCGTGTGGAAAGCGCTTGATTGACTCCAACCCCGCCGCTGGAATCGACCTGATTGCCCTCATGGGAGAACGCCCACCGATTCGCAAGCGCGTGATGCTGAACGAAGATGAGTTGCGGACCCTATTGGCCGACATAGACGATATCGGCGTGGAAAACGCCTTGGCCTTCCGGATTCTGCTCGCCACCTGCGTGAGGTCCGTCGAACTGGCGAAAGCCCGGTGGGAGCACATCGACTTTGATGGTGCAACCTGGTGGGTTCCAGACGATTCCGTGAAGACGCGGAAGGGCTTCCTGGTTCCGCTCACGCCGACTGTCGCAAACTGGTTCAAGGACCTGCGTGATCTCGCAGGGGAATCTCCATGGGTACTACCAGCGAGGATCGAGCGTCGGCGTCGGCGCCTTGGAGATACCCACGTTGGTGAAACCACCTTATGGGCCGCTATTTCACGTGCATTCGAGCGCGGTGACATTCAGATCCGAAAATTCACGCCTCACGACACCCGTAGCACGGCAAAGGGACACATGCGCAACATGGGCATATCCCGAGAGATTTCCGAACTGGCCCTGAATCACACGTTGAAGGGCATGGAAGCGATCTATGACGTCCGTGA
The DNA here is from genome assembly GCA_000585055.1 of Candidatus Accumulibacter appositus. Taxonomy (GTDB): domain Bacteria; phylum Pseudomonadota; class Gammaproteobacteria; order Burkholderiales; family Rhodocyclaceae; genus Accumulibacter; species Accumulibacter appositus. The sequence continues at coordinate 102,999 of JEMX01000010.1, read as the reverse complement.
AGAGATTCCAGAACGTCGGGAAGCCCTGGAACGCTGGGCAAGCTTCATCACGGCGTGCGAAAGCGGGCGGCCGTGGAAGCCGGGCCCGCTTCGGCAGATTGCTTAGCTTCGCCAACGTGAGGAACTGATTGGGCGATGTCCGCGATATCCCGATTTTTCTCAAAGAGGTATCCGGTCGCATTGCGCTCGGAACGCGCATGTCAGGCACGCCTTCTGAGAGTATGACCAGCGCGGCAGAACGCGGCCTGCGAGAACGTCTTCCCGCCTCCTGACCAAGGCCACCACCTGTTCGTCAGTTATCAATTTGACGCGATGCGCGGTCGGTAAGGCCCGCGGGGCCGGCGCCTTCACCAACACATACCCGTAGGACGCCACCGACTGCCCCGTCTGCCCCATCACCGCCATCCTTTGTGCGGACAACTGGATCACGTCCGACAGGCAGGGCTGGTTGCTCCAGCGAGTCTTGAACTCCACCAACACGATCACGCCGGAGGGCATCCGGTAAGCCCGGTCAAGCTTCGCCACCAGTCCGACCGGCGTGGAAACCCGGAACAGCCTTTCCATGTAGACCAACTCGGCATCCCGCAGCGCTGCCGGTCGTGAGGCCCGCTCAGCCCGTGCGGCGTGGGTCTCAATTGATCGCCACCGCGCCATGACGAGCGCGAAGCCTACGACGGCAACGGCGCAACCGACACCCCACGCTAGCGCCGACACTTGCCGCCCCCACGCAAGCCTGACCACCACCGAAGCCCCGTCGCTATCGCACCCAAGACCATGCGCACCGGAACTTGCAACGGGGGCCACCGGCGCAGGACGACGCAGATGCCGGGTGCCCCCCGATAGTAGAGGCGGATCACCCGGCGTCCCCAAGCGCTGGGTCGCAGTGCCTCGTCCCTGAACCGGCGCAGGACCTCCGTCTGCCAAGCCTCGCCGAACACGCAGGTGGCGATGAAACAGCGCCCCTTCCGGGCGGCCTGCGCGGAAGCCGCCAAACCTTCCCTATAGAAGTGCTCATGCTCGACCAGCCCGCGTGCCCGGGCTCGCTGCTGCCCGGCCGTACGACGGGTTCCATGGAGATGCTCGAACACCACCAGCCGTTCGCAGCGGCCCATCTGTGCCAGGTCCGAAGCACTGACCATCCGGCCGCTCACCGGCCGGCGCGATCGCTTGCCCATGGCCGGCTCACGCGTCGATCGCTGGCGCGAAGAGGTCGTTGGTGATGTCGCCATTGCCCTCCTGCGCGCTACTTGCGGAAGGCAGATGAGGCGAGCCACGTCCCATCTCGGCGAAGACACCGCTCTGCGCCAGCAAACCATCGTAAGCCAGCACGCGCAGGCGATTGACCCGCTTGGTACCCTTGTGAAACTGGATCAATTCGTCATACAGACGTGGATGGTCGGCCCGCGCCAGTTCGAAGACGAGACGAATGGGCTTGGGATCCTTCACATGATCGGTGCTCATTCAATCTCTCCCGACACGCCTTGGGCACGCTCCTTCCCGGTGGCTGCCATTGAACTGCGCGCGTAGTTCTGCCCGGCCAGCTGAAAACCCCGCACATTGGCGAACATCGGTTCCTTCACCTCGTGGATGCGGTGCTTCGGGAACGCTGCCTTGACCGCCTTGCGGAACAGGAACGCCCCACCGCCGACCAGGATGATGTTCTGCAGGCTGTGCGGTGCCTCGATCCACTCCTTCATCGTCGACACGGCCTGCTCGGCGACGGTCTCGGCCAGGGGCAGCAGGCGCTTCATGTCGTACGGTTTCTGGAAGATCATCGGCTGCTTGCCGGTGCGCAGCGCCAGGTCAATGGCGTCGTAGTCCCGGTACGGCGAGCCGATATCCTTGGTGATCTCGGCCGCCAACAAGCGCAGCACGTCCGACATACCGCGGTTGAATGAGTAACTCTGCTTCTGCACGAGGCGCATGCCTCGGGCCACCAGCCAGTCGAAGGTACGCGAACCCGGATCGATGATCAGGCTCTGCTCGTTGCCGATGATCGCCATTTTCTGGTGCTCGGAGGCGAAGTGCGCCAGCGCCCCTTGCGGCTGAGCGACGGCCATGGCCTTGCCGACCGTCACGACCTTGCCGCCGCCGATGCCGTGCCGGCCGGTCATGGCCTTCTCCAGCGCCGCTTTCTTGACCGCGAAGAGCGCCACCGGCAGCCCCACCACGAGGAGGTCGATGTGGCTCACCTTCATCATGGAGAGCGCTCCCCTGAGCAACGCCATGTACTCGGGCGTCTCGGTGTATTCATCATGCAGTTGTTTGGCGCGGAAGGTATCAGCGGCGAGGCTCACGTCCGGCCCGACCTCGTAGAACAGCGGGCCGATGGGGATGCACACCGTTTTCTTGCGCTCACTCGCCGGCCACGACGGTGAGTCGTCGCTCGACGGATAGGCAACGGACGGAAAGCTGGCGCAGCGGATGTCGGTACCGGCCGCGGCCGTGACGAATTTGGTGTTGCCGGATCCGACATCGACCGCTCTGACGATCAATTCCATCGCAAGACTCCGAAGTAGGGTTGAGGTCGATCAGCATCGACAGGGCGATCTGATCCCGCCACACGAAATCCCCACTCAATGAGGCCGATTTCGGCATCGGGCCCGGCCCGCTGTCAGCGAACCGGCGATGCACGGACATTTCGCTGACACTTGAAAGCGTCATCCCTCGGCGGAGCGGCGTGTGTGTCACTACGCTCTCATTCAAATGGCGGGCATCAACCCCATGCGCGGCAGTTGCCGCCGGAGCGGTCCCCGCGCGAGCATCGCCCTGAGTTGCCCCGCTCAGGACCAGAGGCAGAGATTTCCCCCGTCAAGCCCGCCCGCCGACTCGTTGCCCGCAGCTTTGCGACAATAAATGCGCCTTACCGCACTCTCCCGGGCGAGCAAGTGCCACCCGCAATCTCCCGAGAATCGCCGCGCTTTCGCGCCGCCCACTTGACCGCCCTACCCGCGTGGCGTCAACTACGATTTCCCGAGGGCCATCCTGGCCCCGCTCCATCGCGGAGCAAAAGGCGTCGCAGTCGTTACCTGCCCTTGAAGCGCCGGTCCCGAACCGACGATGCCCTCGCCCTTGAGGCGGCGGTCCCGAGGTATTTTTCGTAGTGCAAGTCGCCGTGGCTTGGCCAGCGTTCATCGCTGGGCGCTCCCTGAAGCGCGCCACGGCCAACAGAGCACCCGGCCGGCACCCGATGCCGTGCCCCTGTTCCCGCCACCCTTTGAGCACGCGGTTCGCCGCAGCGCGCGGTCGTGTTTGCCCCCTTGGGCTCCCCGCGCGCCTTCGCTCACAAGCTCGACACTGCCCTGGACTTTCGGTCAGGGGCGGACCCATGCGAGTGGATGGCGCTACGACTCCAGAACCGATCCACCAGATGGCGCGAGGCTAGACCTCGCCGCCGATGCCCAAGCCACGCCCCAGAGGCCGGCCGGCATCACCACCCCCATGGCTGCAGAAATGCACGGATGGGCCGGATCAACCCGTTTCGTTTTTAAGACCGACCGAGTTGGCGAGCGCGGACGCGCTGGCCGACGAACCCTTGGGTAGGTGCCGCGACGCCGTGGTCGCGCGCGGTGCCGAAGTTCTTGACCACTGACCGGCGCGGGCAACGGAATCCGTCCTGCCGGTGGCCTCTATGGATTCCACGCCAACATCGGCTTGCCGTTCGGGCGGCGGGCCTCAGACTTAGGAGCCATCGCCATGTCGGACGCAATCCCCAGCAAGACTGTTCGCCGTATATCTCGCCGCCGGCAGCAGGAACCCGCCAGCCCCGGGCGTTCCAGCCAGCAGCAACCCGCTCGCCCCCAGGGTTGGGCGGGCAAGACCCCCCAGGAAATCCTCGCCCGCTACCAGCCGGGCACGGCGCCGCCGCTCAAGGTGCTGGAGATCCTGATCCAACTCTTCAACACCCAGCATACGGCGCTGGAGAAAACCGTCTCGCACAAGACGCGGCAGGAACGCGCGCAGTTTCTGCAGCGCTTCTTCCGCGACCTGAAGCAGAAGGCGGGCTTCAAGACGGTGCCGGACCCGCGCAACCTCGGGCAGAAGCACATCCACGCCATGGTGCAGGTCTGGCAGCAGGCGCATCTGGCACCGGCGACGATCCAGACCTACCTGAGCTTCCTGCGGGGGCTGGCGATGTGGATGGGCAAGCACGGCTTCGTGCGCAAGCCGAACCACTACGGCCTGAGCCTCGAGGAGTACCAGCGCCACGAGTCGGCCCAGCGCGACAAGAGCTGGAGCGCCCAAAACATCGATGCCGAGGCGGTGATCGCCGAAGTTTGCAAGTTCGACATCCGTGTCGGTGCGTCGCTGCGGCTGATGTCGGCCCTGGGGCTGCGGCGCAAGGAGTCGGTGCAGTTCCGGCCATTCCAGCATGTCATGCCGTTCAGCGAGACCGGGCTGCCAGAGAACCAGCAGCAGGCGGATCGGTATGCATGGGTCAAGGGCAAGGGCGGCCGGGTGCGCTGGATTCCCCTGGACAGTCCGGCCCATCTGGCAGCGCTGGAGTTTGCCCAAGGCGTGGTCGACAGTCGCGACGCCCACATGGGTGATCCGCGTCGGGACCTGAAGCGAAATCTGCGGCGGCTGGATTACGTCCTGGAGAAATTCGGCATCACCCTGCGCAAGCGGGGCGCGACAGGCCATGGCCTGCGCCATGAGGTTCTTAACGATGCCTATGAAGATGTCGCTGGCGTACCGTCGCCGGTTCGAGGGGGCGGGCCGGTCTCCCCGAAACTGGATCGGGCGGCGCGGCTGGCGGTATCGCAGTTGGCGGGGCATGCGCGCGCAAGAGCGGCAGATGCCTACTGCGGAAAGTCGGTTGGTGGTCGCAGTGGAGCCCCCGGCACCCCACCACCCCGCGTGCACGGCGCCGATACCGACGATTCGCCCGCGACCTGACTACAGCCGGTCAACGTCTGACGCCCTTTGGATCATTTTGAAGGAGCCAACATGAACGAGATCAATCGACGCAGTCCTTACTGGCTGAGCCCCGGCATCGACGTGCCGACGCGCGACGAATTCCTGTTGTTGTTATCGCGCCGCACGCTGCGCGGTTTCTATGTGGACCGAGATACCGGCGAATCGGCATTCGTGCCGACCGCAGAGTTCATGCGCGAGAGTCCCTTGTGGCGTATCGACGTGCTCGACGATATCGCGGATGGCTTACAGCGAACACGCACCCATGCCTTGGTGGCATTCTTTCGGGAATGCCAGGCCAAGAACCATGACGTGCCGATGGCCAGGCAGCTCGCAGCCTTTCGCGGGATGTGTCAGCGAATCGGTATAGAGCTGCCGGACGACTTGGAGGCGTTGCTCGTCTTGGATCAACAATTCCGCCGATCAGCAACGTGGGGCTCGACAGGCCAGGCCACGAAGTGACCATCGACATCTCCCGCCTCGTCGCCGCTTCCGCAATCGGCGAGGTTGGGAGCCGAGATGGCGGGTACCGCTGCTAACCGCCGTCGCGGCCAAGAGGGACGCTATTTCCGAACTGCTAGGACCGTGCAGCTTCTCGCGAGAAAGCAGCGCCTGCGGAATTGCGGGAAGATCAAGAAAGGTGGCTCTACCCACCCTGGGACGGCGAGCACCGTGCCAGGATGCGTTTCCAGCCGTTCCTGGCGGCAACCGCTTCGCGCAGGATGTCGAGGTATTCGTCCACATCCAATCTGTCGTCCGCCGGCATCGGCCCCTGCGCGTATTCCGCGAGCAGTGTCTGCCGAGCCCGCAGTCCCTGGCCGAAATCGTGAATACGGCTGTAGGTCTCGCAGGCATAAGCGAAGGTCTCGCGCTTGGCGAACTCGATTTCCAGCAGCCACTCACGCCGCCGGGTCTCGCGCAATCCGATCGTGCGACGCTTGCAGTTGTGAAAGATATGTGCTGCCTCATGGACCAGGAAGTCGTCGAAGCGGCCCGGGGCGCCGAAGTATTCGGCCGACAGGTAGCAGGTCGTTCCTTCGCTGAGGCCGAGAAGGTTGGGCGCGTCGTCAGCCAGGAGTTCCGTGCCGACGCCGGCGAGATAGAGGTTCGCCAGGTCCCAGGCGGTACTGAGCCATGGCGTCTGCTCGAGCACCGCGTCGATCGTGGCCGGCGTGAGAAAGACGACCGAGCGTCCGAGCACGTCGAGGACGGAGTCCTGTTCGTGGACCGGGAACAATCCCCGCACCATGGGGCCCACTTTGCCGCGGGTGAAGGCAACGACATCCAGTTCGGGCAGGGCGGCAGGGAGTTCGGCGTGCGCCGTTCGATGGCGTACCGTCGAGATCAGTGCGTGGCGCAGCGCGACACTGCCGTACCGGGCCTGGGCAATGTAGTCGTCCCCCGGCCATGGCCGGAAGTGCGCATCGTGCTCGCCGCTGCGAAGGTAGCGTTCTATCGCTTGCTGAGGGGATTCCTGCATGGGTTTCTTCACTCGGTCAAGGCGCCTGCATGGCCGTGTCGTTTCTGGCCCAAGTCCGCATTGGCTCGCTCGGTGGCCACCGGTCCCCCCGACGCATCCTGCCGCGGGCGGATTCGGTCGCACCGCCACGTCGGACAAGCGTTCTCCGGCGTGCAAAGCGATGGCTGACGATCACCTTGCCCAGGAGTCCTGGTTTTGCGGCAAGGACCGGCCGGGATCGTAGACCTGGAGCGAATCAGTCGCCGTCAGCGCATTGACGAACAGGACCAGATTGGTACCGCCCACCCTCGCCTGCGACGGAAAGAGAATCCCTTTGCCGCCCGCCGCGATCACCGTGTCCCCGACGATCCAACTCGGCGGCTCGATACGCTGGTTGAACCACAACGCTCGCCAGTCGCAGTAGAAGTCCTCCCAGATCGGTGGCCACACCGAGGCATCGTAGCCGGTGGTGAAGTCCGCCACCGGCTCGACTGTCAGCTGATAACTGGTCAGGGTTCCCGGCGGGAGCAGGCTCGATACCTGCTGGTATTCCCGCACCGCCGTTTCGGTGTCGAGGGCCAGATAGAGCGCCTCGACGCCCGGCCGGTTGGCTCGCCCGCCGTGTTTGGCCGCCCCGGCGCCGCTCGTCGGCGCAACCGCCCACTTCGGCACATGCAGGCGATAGGCGGTGACGCCAGCCAGCCGGATCAGCTTCATCCCGCCGCGCCCGCTTCGAGGGACTCCACGTAGCGCAGCACATCCTCGGCCCGCCCTTCCGACACCAGTTGCTCGGCCGTCTTGTAATTGAACGGCGGCAGGGGTTCGTTGCGATACCAGAAGATGGCCCGGCCGACATCGCCGGTCAGGTCGTTGGCGGCACGCAGCACGCGCAGGGCCTCGCGCATGAAGCGCTGCACGCTCTCCGAGGCGGGCGCCCGGCTCAAGGTGTTGCGGTGAACATGGGCCTGCCCGGCCAGCGTCTGGAGGTCGATGCTCAACACGTCGCTGAATCGCTTCGGCGAGAGCACGGCTGGTCCGGCTTCCTGGTCACGCAGGAAATCCAGGAAGCCTTCGAAGCCGTGGGTCAAGGCAGAGGCGTAGGCAGCGGTCATTGGCATGGCGTCTCTCCGGCAAGCATTTACTGCACTGCAGCTCTTACGCACATTATATGCACTCTTTTGGCACAAATCCAGGTAGCTCAGGCTGGCTGGACTTTGGACTCGTCCTTGGGAATGTCTGCCCTCTGCACCTACCTCTCAAGCCTGGATGCCCTCCTGCACACCCACCGCGGCGGGCGAGGGTCGCGCGACGCGCCTGCGCCTCGTGTCTTCCCGCATCGGTTCAACGGCATTGCATTGCAGAGGCTTACTCGGCCATTGCCGGTTCTGCTTCTTCGCCTGGCAAGGATTCTGAGCACTCGCCTGCTGTCGGCAGAGCCTGAACCCGCAACACCGCCGGCAACCAGCCGGTTCCCGCCAGCGTCTGTTCCGCCCCCGTCACCACAGCATCCTTCTTGAGCGCGGCCAGCGGGCTGGCGGCATTGGCATCGACCGCCTCGGTAACGACCTCGAGGATGCGTGCCTTGGAAACGTGGTTGAAGTACGAGGGACCGGTGGCCGTCCACCATTGAGTCATGTCCAACCCCAAGGCCCGTGCCAACGCCTCGTTGCTTTGCCGCTCGGGTTCGGTGCCATAGATACCCGTGACGGTGACCGCAACGACGAAGGTCAGCAGGCGCAGCACCGTCGCCTGCTCCTGGGCGAGCAGCCACGGGAAGATTTCCTCCAGGTTCTCCGGCAGCCGCTCGGCCCAGGCGGTGCGCTCGGCCTGAAGCTTCGCCCAGGCGGCACTGGCCACCATGTCCTCGGCGGCGGATCGCAGTTCGGATTGGCTGTCGGTCGCGCTAATGGCGAAGACGTTCTCCGAGCGGCAATAGTAGAGGTCATTGCCCCGGAAAGTCTTCTGCGCCAGATGTGCAGTGATCGCGGCCAGGGCCACGTCGGGGCGGTCGAGCAATTCGGCCTGGACGGCGGCGACCCGGTGGGCGGTAAGGCAACGCACCAGCTTCTCGGAATGCACCGGGCGGGTCTTGGGCGACGGCAGCGACACCAGTGGGTCGTCGGTACCGTTTTCAGAGGCCTGTCGGGCGGCCTGGACCATGTCGCTGCGATCCTCGGGGCGGATCAGGCCGTACTTCACCGCGACGGCGCCGTTGTGGCCGACATGGACCACGCAGCCGGCCTGGGCCATCAGGTCGGCCGGCCACACGCTGAGCGTTTCGTCGAGCGCCTTGCGTTGTTCCTCCAGTCCTTCGGTTTCGCCTTCGAGCTGATAGAAGGTGTCCTCGTCGCCGTCTTCGTCGGCCAGCGTTTCCATCTGCGCGTGCAGCGCCGCGATGCGACCATCCAGGTCCTCCAGGGCAGTCGCCTCCTCGGCATCCGGTTGACGCTTCGTCTTGCGCAGTTCGCCGTACTTGACGTACTCGTCGAAGGCATAGCGGACCCGGACATCGACCCATTTCCAGCCTTCGGCCGCGATCTGCTTGGCTCGCTTTTGCAGTTTGTCGGTCGCCAACTTTTCCAGCAGGGGCACATCGAGCAGGTAGACCTTCTTGTCGTCGTCGCTGAACAGGTCGCGCCGCAGGGCACCGCCGGCCTGCTCATAGGCCTTGAGGGTCACGTACTTGGCGACGGCATCGCGGTCGGACTCGATCTCGCCCTGAGTCAGCAGTTGGCGCAGGTAGTCGGGACGGCGGTTCCACGACGGCAGCGCGGCCCATGTCTGCTCCTGCTTCTGGTGATCGTCCACCGCGGCCAGCACCATCAGGCAGTCCAAGCCGATCTGGTCTTCGCGAAAAAGGGCCATCAGCTTGGGCGAGACGGTGGCGAGCTTCATGCGGCGCTTGACCACCAGCGGCGTGACGCCGAAGGCGGCAGCCACGTCCTCGACCGACTTGCCTTGCCCGATCAGCTTGGCGAAGGCCATGTACTCGTCGGCGGGATGCATCGGGATGTGAAAGCAGTTCTCCGACAGGCTGGCGATCAGCGCCCGGTCGGCCGGCACGATCAGCACGGGCACGGGGTAGTTGTCGGCGAGGTCGCCGTTGCCCGCCAACAGGGCCAGCGCGTCGAGCCGACGACCACCCGCGCAGACCTCGTAGCGGCCGCGCGCGCCCTCGACGACGATCAGGTTCTGCAACACGCCGCATTCCTTGATCGAGGCCGCGAGTTCGGTGATGCTCATTTTCGGGGTGCTGCCACCGGCGCGCGCCTGATAGTCCTGCGAGAGGACCAGCTTGTTGATGGGAACGAAGGTACGGGGCGACGCTTCGATGATGGCGTCGATTTCGGCTTTCGTGAATTTCATACGGAGGGCTCCTGAACGGTTGAAGGAGGCATGCCGAGGGACATGTCCATGGGTTCAGAATCTCATCCGAACCCCACTCTTCAAGCCTCCGGGCGTTGCTGCCAGAAGTGATGCGCAAACACGGACGGCAGAGCCAATGTAAGTCGAATGGCATTCTCCTCGATCCATCGGCTCGCGGGGGTCGCGCCTGATCTCGAAATGGTGGCGCCAAACCAGCCGTTCCTGCTGGGCGCCCCTGCCGCCGACCACTACGCTGAGGCCCTCTTCCTCACCCCGCACAGGCCTTCATGCATTCCAATTCCCAGCGGCGACATCGGCGCTCGGCCGTCATGCAGCGCATCGCGGGTCTGGAGCGGGCGCTGGAACAGGCGCAGCACCTGCTCCACCAGGACGATCTCACGCCACTCCTGAACCGTCGCGGATTCCGACGCGCCTGCGACCGGTGGGCGGGCAACGGCCCGATGGCCATGGCGGCCTGCTGCGTGATGATCGACCTGGATGGCTTCAAGGCCATCAACGACCGGCACGGCCATCCGGTCGGCGACGCCGCGCTGGTTCACTTCGCCGCAACGCTGCGCCGGCATGTGCGTCCCGCCGACACCATCGCGCGGCTGGGCGGCGACGAGTTCGCCCTGATCCTGATGAACTGCAGCGGCGACGATGTGTGCCTGCTGCTGGAACGCCTGCAGCAGGCACTCGCCGGATCACCCCTGTCAGTGCCCGGTGGCGCCCTGCCGCTGCGGTTCTCTGCGGGGGTCGCCGAGCTTCATGCCGCGGAATCGCTGGGGCAGGTATTGGAGCGTGCCGATGCCGCCTTGCTCGATGCGAAGCAACTGGGCAAGGCGATGGTCCGCCTGAGCGTTTCACCGGCGCGGTCTGCGCCGGCCGCCATGGCGAGCGCAGGCGACCGACAGACCGCTTCAGCGTGCCTCCCCATCGCAATCGATGAAGGGGAAAACGACGGGTAGTCAGATCCTCAGCATGTTCCACCAGATGCCTGCATCGTTGGACGCCACCCGATTGGACGCGCATCAGGCCCCTCACTGTTGGTGGCCCATAGCCGCCGCTCAACCCATTGCCACCCGCAACCCGCCTGCTCCACCCGGGATTTCGCAGGCGAATGGCCGACCGGTGCGCACTGCTGCACGCCGGACGGCACACTGTTAGGGCATCTGGCTTCGGCCAACGCGCGCTCGTTCGAGCGCTCCCGAGTCGCCTCGGGCGTTGCGGTCGTTACCCGCATTTTTGTTGTGGCAGCGTTCGATCGCTGCCCCTGGTTCCGCGCACCACGCTGAACTGAGCCCTGCGCCAGCCGACGCTCGTCGGCTGGTTTCCAAGCCCTTGGCGCTCGCCGCCTCGTACCCGATATGCCGGCTTCGTCATGAAGTCCGGCGCAGTCGCGTACGTCTGGCCTTTGCCAACCGGTCGTCCACGACCGTTTTTTCTTGCCCATCCCACCCGGGGAGCCCGCCTCCCCGATGGGGCGTTGTGTTCCCCGTTTTCCTTGGAGAACACACCGATGGCCCGTCCTACCGCGCCTTCCCTGTGGCTGCCCGGGTTCGACCCGGCGGCCCCGACCCTGCCCCGCCCTGTAGAGCAGGTTTGCCTTACCGTTTCTCGCGAGCCCGCCGAGCCGGTCGAGGTCATCGACGTCGAGAACCTCATCGACGTAGAGCAAGAGCAGCTTGTGGACACCGTCCGCGCCAACTGGCGAGTGGTGGCCACCGCGACCGAAGCCGCCCCGCGCATCCTCTGGCCACAACTGATCCGCGCCGACCTGGCGCACCTGACCGGCCCGAGCACGAAGTTCGAGGCCAACCTGGCAACAATCACGCTTCTGCGCCAGATCGAAGCCGAAGGCCGGCCGGCAAGTACCGATGAATGCCAGGTTCTTCGGCGCTACACCGGCTGGGGCGGCCTCCCCGCCAGCTTCAATCTCGAAGCCGCCGAAAGCGCCTGGGCCGAACGTTCACGTCGCTTGCAGGCGATGCTCAATGCCGAGGACTACGAATCGGCGCGCGCCTCCGTCAACAACAGCCACTACACCGAGATCCCCGTGATCGAGGGAATATGGCAGGCGGTGGAGCGCTTCGGTTTCACCGGCGGGCGCATCCTGGAGCCTTCCGCCGGCATCGGCCATTTCATCGGTGCCATGCCGCGGAATCTGGCCGAGCGCAGCAGCGTCACCGCCGTCGAGATCGACCGGGTTTCCGGCCGCATCCTCAAGGCGCTCTACGCGCCCGGCGGCGTGGACGTGCGGATTTCCCCTTTCGAGAAAACCCCGCTGCCCGACCACTGGTTCGACCTGGTGATCGGCAACGTCCCGTTCGGCAAGTACAAGGTCGCCGACGTGAGCAACCGGGCCTATGCCCGCTTCAGCATCCACAACTACTTCTTTGGCCGCGCCCTCGACCTGGTGCGCCCCGGCGGGCTGGTGTGCTTCATTACCAGCAGCCACACGATGGACGCTCAGTACGACGCAGTGCGCGAGCACATCGCAAGTCAGGCTCACCTGCTGGGTGCCATCCGGCTCCCCAAGGGCACCTTCGCCGGGATCGCCTCGACCGAAGTGCAGACCGACATCCTGTTTCTGCGCAAGCGGCAGCGGGCCGAGGCGGTCGAGGCCAAATGGTTGAAGCTGGGCACGGTGCCCGATAGTCTCCGTCACCCCCAGTGCTACGAGCGCCACCTGCCGATCAACGCCTGGTACGCCGAGCACCCGCAGTTCTGCATCGGCCGCATCCGCCGCGAGAGCAACGGTTACGAGGAAGTACCGATCGCCGTGTTCGAGGGCGACCTGGAGGCCGCCCTGGCCGAGCGCATCGCCTTGCTGCCTGCCGGTGCTTACCGGCCGGTGGCGCACAAGGCAGCCCCGCTGCGAGTGGTGGTCCCGGCTGAGGCCGGTGCCCGTCCTGGCAGCTACCGTCTCCACCAGGGGCGGGTCCATCGGGTCGAGGGCAGCGAGATGGTCGACGTCCATGACCAGCTCAATGCCACGCAGCGGGCCCGCCTTACCGGCCTGTGTGCCATCCGCGACCACGCCCGGGCCCTGCTCGATGCGCAGTTGGCGGATGAGGGCGACGGTCGGCTGGGTCACCTGCGCGCCATGCTCAATGGGACCTACGACCGCTTTGTATCGCGCTATGGCTGCCTGTCCACGCGCGCCAATGCGCTGGCGTTTCGGCGCGACCCGGACTATCCGCTGCTGCTGTCGCTGGAGCATTACGACGAAGAGGCCGACACCGCCCGCAAGGCTGCGCTGTTCACCCGGCGCACGCTGACCCGGGTCGTCGAACCGAGCACCGCGGGCGAGCCGGCCGAAGCGCTGGCGGCGTCCGTCCAGTGGCGTGGCCGGGGTCCGTCCAGTGGCGTGGCCGGGTCGATCCGGCTTACATGGCCGAACTGCTTGGGGCACCCGAAGCTGCGGTGCTGGAGGCACTGGCCGGAGCGGGGCAGGTTTTCCTCGACCCGGCCGACGGGGAATGGAAGACCGCCGACGACTACCTGTCGGGCAACGTGAAAGCGAAGCTCAAGCAGGCGGTGCTATCCGGGAGTACCTACCAGCGCAACATCGACGCGCTGGAACAGGTGCAACCGGAAGACCTGCCGCCGGCGGCCATCGAGCCGCGCCTGGGCGCGGTGTGGATTCCGGCCCTCGACGTCGAGGCGTTCATCCAGCAGGTCCTGGAACTCAAGGACTGCCAGGTGGCCTACTCGGCCGAAGCCGGCGCCTGGTCGGTGAAGTACGGCGAGTGGGAAGCGCGGCAGAACGTGAAGGTGACCCAGGAATTCGGCACCTCGCGCATGAACGCGATCGAGCTCGTGCAGTGCGCGCTCAATGTGCAGGTGCCGACCGTGCGCGACCGCGATCCGCTGACCGACAAGTATTTCGTCAATCCCGACGAGACGCTGGCGGCACGGGAGAAGCTGGGCCTCATCAAGGAGCGGTTCGCCGGCTGGGCCTTCGAAGATGCCGAACGCCGCGAGAAGCTGTGCAGGATCTACAACGACCTGTTCAACGCCACGCGGCCCAGGCGCTTCGATGGCTCGCACCTGAAGCTGCCGGGATTCTCCCGCTGCTTCGTGCTGCATCCGCACCAGCTGGATTCGGTGTGGCGCATCGTGCAATCCGGCAACACCGGGCTGTTCCATGTAGTCGGTGCGGGCAAGACGGCGGTGTGCGTCATCGCCAGCATGGAGTTACGCCGGCTGGGTTTCGTCAACAAGCCTTGCCATGTGGTCCCCAACCACATGCTGGCCCAGTACACGGCGGAATTCGTCCGACTCTATCCAAACGCGTCGGTGCTGATGGCGAGCAAGGAGGACCTGGAAGGCGACCGCCGGCGCGAGCTGGTGTCGCGCATCGCCACGGGCGATTGGGACGCGGTAGTCATCACGCACTCGAGCTTCGAGCGCATCAGGATGTCGCCGCGATTCAGCGAGCGATTCATCAAGGAGATCATCCATGAAATAGAGATGGCGGTACGCGCCGAGAAGAGCAACGACCGGTCCAACCGGATCGTCAAACAACTCGAAGCGATGAAGAAGAACTGGGCGGTGCGACTGGAAAAGCTGTCGGCCGACCAGAAGAAGGACGACCTGCTCAGCTGGGAGGTGCTGGGCATCGACGCCCTGTTCGTCGATGAAGCCCATCTGCACAAGAACCTCTACCGGTTCACCAAGATGACGCGGGTGGCGGGCCTGCCGCTGACCAGTTCGGAGCGAGCCTTCGATCTGTTCCTGAAGACGCGCTACACGATGCAGCTCCACGGGCATGCGCAGCGTGGGGTGGTGTTCGCGACGGCGACGCCGGTGGCCAACACCATGGCCGAGATCCACACCATGATGCGCTACCTGCAGCCCAACCGGCTGGAGGAGCTCGGGCTACAGCAGTTCGACGCCTGGGCCGCTACCTTCGGCGAGAGCGTCACGGCGCTGGAGATCGCGCCGGACGGCAGCGGCTATCGGATGCACACGCGCTTCGCGCGCTTCATCAATGTGCCCGAGCTGATGGCGGTGTTCGGGGAAGTGGCCGACGTCCGCACGGCGGAGATGCTGGACCTGCCGGTGCCAAAGCTGCGCGGCGGCAAGCCGCGCATCGTCGCCTGCCCGGCGAGCCCGTCGCTGAAAGCCTTCGTGCAGACGCTGGTCCAACGGGCGGAAGCCATCCGCAACGGCGACGTCAAGCCGAACGAAGACAACATGCTGGCGATCACCACCGATGGCCGCAAGGCCGCGCTGGATTTCCGACTGGTGGCGCCGCTGGCGCGTTTCGACGAGCGCGGCAAGGTGGCCGCCTGCGTGCGGGAGGTCCATGCCATCTGGCAACGCACGGCGGAGTTTCGCGGCGCCCAGTTGGTGTTCTGCGACTTGTCGTCCCCCAAGGGCGGCAAGAGCTTCAGTGTCTATGACGACCTGCGGGCCCGGCTCATCGGTGCGGGCATCCCCGAGAAGGAGATCGCCTTCGTCCATGATGCCGAGACCGATGTCCAGAAGGCGACGCTGTTCAAGGCGGTGCGCGAGGGCCGGGTCCGGGTGTTGCTGGGCTCCACTGCCAAGATGGGGGTGGGGACCAATGTCCAGACGCGTCTCACCGCCCTGCATCACCTCGATGCGCCCTGGCGTCCCTGCGACGTCGAGCAGCGCGAGGGGCGCATCCTGCGCCAGGGCAATGAGTGCGAGGAAGTGGAAGTCTTCCGGTATGTCACGGAAGGCAGTTTTGACAGTTACATGTGGCAAACGCTGGAGACGAAGGCACGCTTCATTGCCCAGGTGATGAAGGGCGACCAGGGCATCCGGTCGCTCGAGGATGTCGAACTGGCAGCACTGTCCTATGCCGAGGTGAAAGCTTTGGCGTCGGGCAATCCGCTGGTGATCGAGAAGGCCGGCGTGGACGCGGAGGTGGCCAAGCTTTCGACGCTGTTCTCGGTGTGGCGCAACCAGCGCTATGCCAACGAAAGCGAAGTGGGCCGGCTGCCGATGATGATCGAGGCGCTGGAGAAGAAGGTCGCACTGTACGCACGGGATGCAGCCCGGATCGAGCCGCAGACCATGCAGGGCATCGCGATGGAACTGGCGGGGCGCAGAATCGTGGGCCCCGATGCGGTGGGCGAAGCGCTACGCGGGTTGGTGAGGACGGCCAGGGAAGAGGTGCGCACGGCCAGCCGGATGATCGAACGGATCGTCGGCCGGTTCGGCGGCTTCGATTTGGGCATCCTCGCGGCCCGGGGCGACGAGATGCCGAACCTGTACTTGGCTGGGCACTGCCTGTACAACACCGAGCCCTATCAAACAGGGCCGGCCCTGGTGGCCGCCTTGCTGGGCGCGTTGGAATTGGTGGCCAAGCATCACGCCGATACCGAGATCCAGTTGGAAACTCGCCGCAAGCGGCTGGAAGACCTCCGGCTGGAACTGGCCCGGTCCTTCGAGCATGAAGGCCGGCTGACCGACCTGCTGGTCCGGCAACGCGAGTTGCTCAAGCAACTCGACCTGGACAAGGACGAAGCCGGTAGCGCGAAGGTCGACGCCGAAGAAGTACGACAAGCCGCTTGAGTTGATTTCACCCCCACGGCCGAAAGGCTGTGGGGGTAGCGGCAGTCGTCGCCACGTTCCACTCCCATTCAAAGGCCAGACTCTGCTCTGGCCTTTTTCTTTTCTGCCGATGGACCAGCCCTGCCTCCGTTGCGACGATGGATGCGGCCTCGTGGCAGCGCTGGCAAGGCGACAGCCGCTCGGGCGGAAGCTTCAACTCAATTCGAGTATCCATAACGTCGTTCAGATCGTCAGGGATAAAATGACCGCAAGTCAGTGGAAGTAGCCCGTTTTGGCATTACAGGTGCGAGGAGAACAAAGATTCAGCCGAGAAAACTGCTGCTGTTAGCCACGATGCTGGTCGCGTGCGCATCCGTCCACGCAGAGACACTCAGCGGCACCGTGGTGGGTGTTTCCGACGGGGACACGATCACCGTGCTGGATGCCAACCGCGAACAACACAAGATCCGGGTTACCGGTATCGATGCGCCCGAGAAGGCTCAGCCATTTGGGCAGCGCTCGAAGGGGTCCCTGTCGATGCTCGTGTTCGGCAAGGATGTCGACGTGCAGTGGAGCAAGCGGGACCGCTACCAGAGGATCGTCGGCAAGGTGCTGGTTACCGATCCGACCTGCCAGAGGCAGTGTCCGAAGATGCACGATGCCGGCCTCGCACAAGTGACCGCCGGGCTTGCATGGTGGTACCGAAAGTACGCCAAGGAACAATCCGCCGAGGATGCGCAGCGCTACGAGTTGGCTGAGCAAGAGGCACGTTCCCATCGTGCTGGCCTGTGGTCGGATGGACAGCCTATGCCGCCGTGGGACTGGCGAAAGGCGGCGCGCTGAGCGACCAGATGCAATGGCCGGAAACCGTCGATCAAGTGGTCGGCGTGTTGCTGGGCCTGCTGCCAGATGGTGACAAGGCCAAGATCGCCGCCATGTCGCAGGACGACCTGGTCGCATTGAACTTGGGCTTGGGCATGTGGATTCGGAACAACTTGGGGCTGTGGTCGGAGAACCGTGCCCTGCTGGAATCGGCCCGCGCGCAAAACCCTGATGATGCCTCGGTCGTGATCATCGAAGCCCTGTGGCGGCGGCTGCGGGAAGAGACCCCGAAGGTGCATTGAGATGTGCGGTCGTTATGCGCTCTACGGCCCGCGATCCCGGATTCGGGACCGATTCGACCTCGACGATGGCTTCGACTTCGGTCCCCGCTACAACATTGCGCCAACGACGAATGTGCTGGTCGTTCGCCCCGGCCCGAACGGCCGGAGGGTGGGCAGCCTTTACCGCTGGGGGCTGATTCCCGGGTGGGCGAAGGACGGCACCCTAGGCGCGAAGCTCAGCAATGCCCGCGCGGAGACGGTGTCCGAGAAGCCCGCATTCCGCGCCGCGTTTCGTCGCTGGCGATGCATTGTGCCAGCCAGCGGTTTTTTCGAATGGAAGGCCGTTCAGGAAGACGGCCGCACGGTAAAGCAGCCCTATTTCATCCGCCCCCGGGATGAAAATGAACTGTTCGGATTCGCGGGGCTCAGCGAGCGATGGGTATCGCCCGACGGCGAGGAAATCCACTCGTGCTGCATCATCACGACCGAGGCCAACGCGTTGATGATGCCGATCCACGACAGGATGCCGGTCATCTTGGCCCCCGGCGATTACGACGCCTGGTTGGACCCCGCCAACGGGAATGCGGAGATGTTGCGCGCCCTCCTTCGCCCTGCCGACGCCGATGACGTGATCGCCTATCCGGTGAGCCGAGCCGTCAATTCATCCCGTACCGATGCCCCGATGCTGGTGGAGCCGGCATGACCCAGCGACTGCGTCCGGGCATTGCCGAGCCCGTGTTTCTGATGTTCTCCCGCCAGCAGATAGAAACCGGCGACATCGGTGAGGCGCTTGAATTCTTGCAGGGCTTGACGGACGACCCGCGGGCAGCCCTCGACTACTGCGGTCGGATCAGCCTGATGGTCGACGGATACAACGACGACCCGCGCGAAATCTTCGAGATCTCGGAGGTCCGGGCCTTCCTCAAGGGCCTCGACGCGCAGTGGCCCTACTGGTTCTTCTTCCTGTCCCAGGCGGACGACTCGATCAAGCTGCTGGAGAGCTGCCTGTGCGACACCATCGAGGTGATCCCGGGCGTTGCGTCCATCGACCTCGATCAGATGGAGCGGGCGCTGGCGCGCCACTTCGGGGCCATGAACCGCCTATGCGAGGCGCTGAACGTGCCGGAGGAGCAGATCGAGGAAATGTCCGAGGGGATCGTCAGCCTCATCCAAAACGCCTCGGTCGAGCGGATCGACGGCGACGATTACCAGTAGCCGCGCCACCGTACCCGATTCTGGCCGCGCCCGGCCCGTTCGACTTCGGAACGATGTGGAGCGGCAGCATGCGCTCGAAAGTGTCCGATGTACGCTTCATCTCGCATGGCATCTCGCCCACAGGCATCTTCTCGAACGACAGATTCGGTACGACGGTGTGGAATCGCGACAACTTGACCACACAATCGCATTGGCGTTGACCAGCCGAAATCATCCCCTTGACCAGCCCTTACTGAGCGGCAGCTGTGCCCAATCCGGTCGCTCACCACTCCGAGCGTTCAACGTCAGGTAACTGGATAGAGCCGACGCTCGGGGACCATTTCCGATCTCGGCTCATCGGCCATAACGGCCGTTGTCCTATCGCGCTGAACCGGGCGGCAATGTGCCGGTTAGTCACTCATTCTGCGAGTGCTCTCATCGCAGCTCCACGGTCGGCTGATAAGCGACTTCCACCCAGTCGTAGAGTTGAACGACACCGACTCCGTTGAGGCGGTGCCCGAGTGCCATTGCGAAGACCGCCGGGACCTTGATAAACAGATGCACGCGAGACAGCCGGTGACGTGAACGAAACGCAGCCAACGCAGCCTTGGCCTCGTTTACCGCAGTGTTCAGCGCGCCGACATTCGTGAGCACCGCACCGCTGACCAAGAACGCCTTGGGCGCAGCCGCCAGCCCGAGACTTCGGGCTGCGGCAACCACATCCTCTTGGCCCGGGTAAGGGAAGCTGATGGACGCAATCCCTTCGTCACCTGCCGGGTGCGGCAAGTCCTCGCTGATCTCGAAGAATTTGTCCCCCGAGCGCTCGTGGCTAGAGATGTCCAGCACCTGGCCGTTGTGTTCCATCTGCAGCGTGAAGCCACGGGTGGCAGACAGGCAATAGCCCACAGTGCAGGCGAGCGACATGCGTTGCTTGGCGGAGAGCAGCACTCCACGGCGCGCACGACTTGCTAGAACGAACTGTCCGGTGGCGGTTAGCTGCTCGCAGATTTCCGCCCACTTGTTGGCACCCAAGGCCCCACGTGATGAGCCGTTGAAGGGCTCCACTTCCAGCGCGAGTTCCTCGAACCTCGCCGACGGCTGGGACAAGAGCTGCAGCCTAGTCGCCGTGCCGAGCCACGCTTGCGCCAAATCGGGTGCGCATTCGACCAGCTCAGTCTCAAGGGAGCGGCGTAAGATGAGCCCCTTAGTGGATGTGTCAACCAGCTTCTTGCACCGCATGCGAAAGGCGGCGATTTCACGACCGCGCATGTCGGCCATAGTTGGCAAGTGCGTCGCCAGCATCGTGGTAAAGGATCCCGCCACGTCAGAGTCGCTGTACTTGACAAACGATACGCGCTCAAGAACGAAGCGCGCCACTTCCTTGGTCTGGCCCAGTCCAACAATGGTCGCTTCGATGTCTGCTTTAGCCGACGCGCGGATGCTCGAATCGGTGTTGAGCGACTCCGCTGGTCCCCGATACCTTTCGAGCTTTCGGAACAAGGGGTCAAAGTCCCCATTGAAGTCGCCGCATACGAGGACGAAGCGCACGTACTCGTCCGGCGCCTCGCCGTGAAGCTCGAGGAAGCGCGCGACCTCGGCCCAGAAGTCGTTCTTGGTGAGCTGGTTCCGCTTCGCCTCATGCAGCACGCAGAACGTGCCACCTCCGGGCCGGTGGTAGCGCACTTCTACGTCGCCCAGCAACTCGCTCGCGGCGTGGCTGAACGCACTCTGCGAGAGGTAGAGCGGAATGTGCTGGAGCAGAAACGCATCCTGGTAGTCGAAGCCGTCTCTCGCGACGACACCGCCTGTCGACTGACGCTGGAACAGCGGCACTTTCATGTGCTTCCTTCAATAACGAGGGCGGACGGCGCGATTGTTCCGTCCGGAAAGTACGTGTGCGCGCTGCCTTCAAGCTTTTCGTGGTCGACAAGCCTGAAGATGAGCAGCACCACAAAGTTCGCTCCAACCTTCGCGTTCGTGACGATGTCGAGCATTGACCGGTGGTCGATGCTGCTGGGCTGCACCGAAAAGCTTGGATGCGAATGCCACTCGCCCAAGTAGTTGAAGCGGGTGTAGTCGTGACCGGACTGGCGGAAGTACTGGCTCAGCGCACGAAAGGCTGTACGCGTCCCGCGAACAAAGCTGGCGAATCTGCCACCCCCTTGGACGGTCAACTGTCGAACCATGAAGTGGTCCGGACCGATGTGCTCCGCCATCAGGATGCCGCCACACTCGTTGGGCCCAGAAGTCCGCAGCGCGCTCCGCAGAGTCTCTTGAACGTCAGGCGGAACGCTCACGGTCAACATTTGCTCGGACCGAAGACCGAAATTAGTTCGCCCAAGGCGGTAGCGTCCGCTTCCGCATCTTCGGGTGTGGCTGGCCCTGGCGATGCCGCAGGGCACTCAATCGCACGAGTGTCGAAGGGCGCTTCAAAGACCCAGGCCCTCTGGTAACCGAAAAGGTAGGCAGCAACCGGAAACTGGAGAGGCTCTGCGGCGGTGAGCGCGTCAATGGCGTACTGGGCCAACGATGCAGCAAGCTGACTCACCTCTGCGTCCCCAGCGACGTAGACCACGCCCGCCTCTTCCGCGTCGTAGCCCTCTGCGTGTTTGAACGGTGCTTCGGGCAGCGTGGCCAAGTACGCGTTGATGGCCGCACGAACGCCGAGCGGGTCGGCATCCCGCCCAGGGATACTGCGGGCCATCAACGCGCCGATGCCGCCGGCAAAAACCTCGCCCCATACGAGGGCTACACCCCGCCGGGCGCAAATCGCGGCCACCGAAGAGAAGACCTTCGGGCTGGCCGTCGCGTCGATGACCAGGTCGCAGGCAGCCACCTGTTCAAGCACGGTGGTGTTGTAGGCAGAGCTCTCTTGGCCAGCGAACCGAAACGTTCGAGTCTGAACTTCAGCGTCTGGTCGAACCAGGCGAATCGCGCCGCGCGTGCCGTCGACCTTGTCGTAGCCCACGGACTGCCAATCGAGTTGATTGCGCGAAAGGTTTGCCGGCGCCAGGATATCGTCATCGATGAGCAGAAATCGGGTGACGCCGGACCTCGCCAAGGATACGGCCACCTTGCTGCCGACGGACCCAAGACCAATCACGGCAACGCGTTTGCCGACTAGCTCTTGGTTTCGTTCGGGCTGGCGGGGCGCGCTAGCTCCACTGAAGTCGACCATGCGGTACTCATAGGCGGTGTCGCCAGTGCCCTTGACAATCGCGATAGGCCGCAAGTGCCACTGGTCGTCCACAAGCAACAAGAAGCCACTGCGGTCGTCATCGTCTGGCCAGGGCCATCGCCCCTTTGCTTTCAAGAAATCGCGAATGTCCGCCTGGCTCTTGGCCGGCGACTCAAGGCCAAGCCAGTCATCGCACCGTACCATCCAACCAGTTCGGACAATCACGCCACCTACGGTGCTATCCGTCACCTCAGGCGGAAGTCCTGGAAGGTTTGGACCATCGGCTGGCCCCAGCATGATTCCGATGCTCACCAGCTCGGTGAACCTGCACGACGTCGCGACTGTGAGGGGCGTGTGCTGCGCGCCTGCGGCAGCAATCACGGCGGTGGCCAACTCCGGCGTCACGACAAACCGTCGTGTTTCCGTACGAAGCCGCTGACCCAACGTCAACTCGTGGCGCGACGGCGCGTCCAGCCCGATAGCGGTACCGAGCTTTTCGAAGGCCAGCAGTTTGTGAGTGCTGCGAACAAGGTCTGCACCAGTAACGTCGGGTCGCCAGTTGTCCGGGCCCCATTCCAGACAGAGCGTTCCGGTGCCGGGGTATTGATGGCTGCTCCAGGCCTCGTCGGACTTGCGCGGGCGCACGTAGGCGGGCGCGTGAGGGAAGAGGTCTGGGTAAACCAGGACAGCCTCGTGGACCTTGCCAAGCACCGTGATATCGAATTCGACGCACACCTCCTTGGCTGAGGTGAAGCCCCACGAGAGCTTCGTCAGCCAACTCGACTCTGCCGCCAGCCCGTCCAACTCGCGCGTCTCTGCGAGCATCCGCTTGGTCTGTTCGAGCAGCAGACGCATCAGGCGAAGCCAGGCGGCTTGTTCGGAGGGACGACCGCCTTCGCAGGGAAGGCCAAGCCCATGCCACCGCTGGCGGCTGCGGCGGTCCGTAGCAAGCCGCCGCTCTTGGGCGTGGGTTTGCGGAAACGGTCTCCGAAGACTCGCTGCCACTGCACCAGCGCCTTATCCGGGTCAGGTTCTCGCTGGGCGCGACGAACACGTTGGGCGTGGTCGGCGGCTAGGTCGTAGAACCGCTTGAAATCCTCCGGCTTGACGCGCGAGAAGACGTTGTTGCCCTCGACACTGGGGTCGGCGAGGTGGGGCACCTGCCCTGTGGCGGCCAGCCACTGGTACTCCGTCGAGATGCGGTCGAGGAGCTTCGCGAACAGTTCTTCGTAACTGTTCTCGCGGTAGTCCATGAGCTCGGCCACCATTGTCTCGATGATGAAGCCCTTCGGCCGCTTCAGGTGTGGCAGGTTCTCGCGGCGCCACCACTTCACCAACTTGACCAAGGGCTTGAAGTTGCCGTTCGCCCGCTTGTTGACCGCACGCGCCCAGTCGTTGTGGCCCATCGGGTTGGTCTCGAGCCAGCGCTCATCGCTCTTGTCCGCAATGAGCCAGCCACCCGGCTGCCAGGGGTTGGCAATGACCGGCACGACGTCCATATCGACCGAGCCGAGCGTGACGCAAATGGAGCGTCGGTTTGACTCAATCTCCTCGTACCCCGACTGCTTCACCGCACGCCGGAGCATTGAGATGACGTCACTTGGCTGGTCGTACTGCGTGTGGTTGGCGACCACAATGATGTCCACGTCGGGTCGGCGAAGCGTGCCGTCGGAGACACGAGGACGCAGCGCCGTATCGCGGGCGTAGGACCCAGACAGGTACGTTTCCCTGTGAATGGCCTTGTAAGTAGGGTGCGCGGCGAGCTTGCCGCGCAGCGTGCGGTGCGCAGCGCTACAGACCTGCGTGGTGCTGGGGCTCGGTTCAATCTCGGACAGGAACTCGATAAACTGCTGCTGGGTCGCCACCGTGCGGCACCTCGTCCATTTAGCACTCGCTGATCGCGAGTGCTAAATACTATATATGGGGCCGGCATCGGCGGCAACCACTACGGGTAGGGTCCTCGTGGCTGCCGCGGGTCAGCTCCGGAAGTAGCCTGAAGTGCCAAGCGGTCTTTCGGCCAGGACGCCAGGACTACGACAGCAGACCTATATACATTGCGGCCATTCGTGGTGACACGCCCCAATGGCCGTTGTGGCCGAGGAGTGTGAATTGGCCTTTCGGCAGTTTTCAGGGTACAGCCGCCGCTTGAAAGGTTGCTTTCCGGAATCATCGAGCAGCGGCAGGTTGCTATCTGATGAAATGAGCGTGGTCAGGATGAGGAATTTGGGTGGTCAGTTGTGATGTGAACAGTGGCCAACTGAAGTGATATTCCGCACAAGGGGGCTGACTCGAGGCGGCGTGTGGTTTGCGAACGTCTCAAGGTGGCTTGCCTGTTTCTGTCCGCGGCGCATTCATCAGCCAAACCCTCTGACTTCCCTGGCGCTTGCGGGTGGCAATTCAGATCGCTGACTTGAGCCCGGATAAGCCCAGCGCAATACTGCAAGGGCTTTCTGTGGACATCGTGTCTGCACAGCCTTCATCGGCGACCCCGGTCGCCCTGAAGTCCAGCGCTGCTGGCGTCGCAGTCGTTACCTGCCTCAAGGATCCCCGGCGTCGGTCGGGTCCGGCCATGCCCATGGCCGTGTGTCTTGTTCAGCCACCCGGCTGAATGCTGTGTCCTGCCGCGCGACCTTCGGGTCGATCGGCATCGAGCGAAGGCCCCGTTCGCAAGAACCGTGGGCCTTCATCCTGCACGTGCCACCTGGCACGTCGCCGAGCCGCTCTGCCGTCCACGGCGGAGCATCCCGAACGGGGAACCCCAAGTTCCTCGCCAGGGATGGGTGTTCCCTTTCATTCCTGAAGGAGAACACCATGTTCGCAATCCCTGCGACGAGAGAGTCGCGCCCGGTCGCTGTGCTGCTGGGTGGTTCCGGGTACGCCCGACCGTCCCTGCGCATGCCGACTGTGCCGGCGTTGCTGAAACCGAGACCCACCGTCCCCGGACGGTCTGGCTGCGCTTCCGAGTACCGTGCCGCAGGAGCCTGATCATGCCGATCAGCCTCTACCGCCGGCGCATTGCCGCCACTGTGATCCAACTGGCCAAGGACGATCCGTCCCTGGTCAAGGAGGTGATCGCCCGCTTGCGAGAGTCGGGCGAGATCGAAGCCGACGATCTGGTCTACCTGGACCGGATCGCCGACCGTTGGATGAAGATTGCCGAGGACAACGGCAGGCACACCGCATCAACGTATCCGCGTCAAGCGCGCGGGTAGCGGGATGCCCCTGGCCTTCGCCATTGCCGCAGCGATCTTTTCCAGCAGATTGGGACGTTCCTCGTTCAGCGTATCGGCCCAGCGGGCCAATGCCTGGTCGATGTCGTCCTGTGTTCGCGCCCCGTCGAAGTCGAGACCGAGTTTTCGGAAGTCCTCGATTTCGTCGGGCGTGAACCGTAACGCATCGCCTGCACGCAGCATGGTGTGGGCACCTCTTGACCGGTGAGCGTCCAGCTTAGCAGCGCCGCGTGTCCGTCAACCCCGGGGAGTCCACCGCCTCCCCGACCAGGGACAGGTGTTCCCTCTGTTCGTCTTTGGAGAAAACATCATGTCCCTTGAGAAACCCCATCCTCGCCCCCGGCGCTCCGGTATCGAGTCCGAGGAAGAGCGTGCCTGGGTCGGCTTCTACCAGCGCGTCGGCCGTGATCCGGCCATCGCGACCGAAGTCATGGCCCAGCTCGAGTCCGATCCCGAAATGAAGCGTGCTCATCTGGCGTTGTACCTGTGCTGCAAGGAATCCCTGCGTCGGTACAAGGCCCGCCAGGCACGCAACAAGCGGATCGGTCAGTTCGTCCGTTGGCTATGCCACGGCCTGTTCGTCCGGCCGCTGCGCAGTCTGCAGAAGGGTCTGCGTCACGGCAGCGACATCGCCGTCGAATGCCTGCCCGAAGTGGTCAAGGAGCCGGCCGTGGCCCAAGTGCGCCGCCTGGCTCGGGAAACCGAGTTCACGACGGCACACACGGCCTTCGAGCAACAGGCAGCCCAGTCTGCGGCAGACCCGTTACCCGCATCCACTGAAGCCCAGGCCTCGCCCAGCGCAAAAACAACGCGCTCGGCCGCCTGACCCGAGAAGCGCCAGGCCATTACCGGCCCGGCCTGTGATGCGGCGGCACTGCCGTCGCATCCGGATCGCCGAACGCCCACGCCCGCTGTTCCCCCAGCGGTGCGTGCGGCGCTCACGCCGATCCCCCACCACCCCATCGAGCGCCCGTGAACGCCGGCAAGGCGACTTCACGTGACGCCCACACCCGCCTGCTACCGCCGTCTGCGCCCGTCGGGCCAAACGTCGCCCGCCGATTTGTCCCCGGCGTGCCGGCCCATTTTTTCAGCAATGAAAGGAATCCATTGATGAGAAGCGCTACTGAAATCCTGAATGCCATCGAAGCGCGCGCCCAACGCGCCATCGTCCAAGAGCTTCGCCTCATGAAGAAGGAGGTCCTGCAACTGCGCCCCGCCCTGAGCCCGGAAGACCAGGACCACGCCGACGCCCTGCTCCTGAAGCTGGGCCGCCTGGAGTCCGACCAGATTGTCGTGGTCACCGATGCCGGCGCCGTCGAGCAAGGATTCCAGGCAGTGGCGCAGGCGGCCTGAGCCGCAGCGGCACCACCGGCCAGCCGACCTCGCCTGCCGGACACCCAACAACCCCGTGGGGCTCACGCCCGACGGGGTGGGGTTCCACGAGATTTCGAAAGGAACCCGAGATGAACAAGGTGAGTATCAATGCTGCACAGCAGCGCTACGTGATCGATTGCGGCGGGGGCTATACCTGCCTCGGTTTCGCCAACGCCCGAGATCACGCCAACCAGATCGCCAGCAAGCTTGGCCGTGCCGACCTGGCGTTTACGGAGGAGGACTACGGGAGCCTCGCCGGCTACGAAAAGTACGGCCGAGCCGTCCAGGCCTGGAGCCAGTCGCCGCTGACACGCACGACCTACTTCGATCCCGGCACGGATGCCAAGGCCGCCAGGGTCCTGGAATCCTGCCGCACCCGCGAACGGAAGGTCCGCCTGATCCTGGGCGACACGAGCACCGGCGAACCCTGGCTGGAAGAGCACGATGTCGTCGGCCGGATCGGCCGCTCGACGGGGAGTTTGAAGGTCCCCTTGCTGATCGAGCCCGACGAGCATGGCGGCTGCGCCATCCTGTGCGCCTGCCTCCTTGCCATCGTGGATTGGGAATCGGGCGACTTCCTGTATCGCCATGCCGCCTACCGCGAAGCCGACTTGAGCATCAAGCCTTCGGGCGACGCCGCCCGGTCCTGGAGCGTTCTGCGGCGCGAAGAAGTCGTCGCCAGTTTCCGTGACATCGGCCAGGCCGGCGCCTACCTCGCCTTCATGCGCGGCGCAACGATCGAGCCGCGTGTCTTCCAGTGACTTCGAGGGCAGTACCCGATGGAGCAACGCCTCCCCGGCAGAAACGCTGGGGAGGAAGTCGCCCGCCGAAACCAATCGTGCTACGCCGCCAGGCGGCACAGGGCGTATTCGCGGTCGATGAGCCAGTGCAGGAACTGGGTGTCCTTGGAGACGCCCCAGTAGTACGCCTTGCATCGGTCGATGTAGGCGTCCAGGTCGACGAGCGTGCGGACGTCTACCGGCTCGATGTCGGTGATCTTCCGGAAGCGCTCGACCTCCCGGCGAGTGAGTCGAATCTGCGAGCCGAGGCGGATCATGGTCGTTCTACGTGAAGGTTTGAGCCTTCATCTTGATCAAATTTTTGAGGCTTGTCGCGGGTTTTACGGCGGTCACGCAAAAAATTTATGCAGTGCCAATAGGCTGACATCCCGGTCACACTGGAGTGCAAGTAGGCCCTGTTGACCAAGCTGGCAGCACCTTTGCGCCGCAGGAAGCGATCGGCACGCCCTCATCACCGACGCCATTCGCAAGCCCGTCGGATTCCGGCCGCTTGAACATTGCGTCCTCTGCATCCCCTTGAATCCACCCTACCGATGCCGGAAACTGACTGGGCATACCTGCATTCCATCGTGGAATGTAGTCCGGCCTCAGGCCGGCGTCGCAGTCGATACCTGCCTCATTCATCGTGCCGACCGATGTTGCGTACATTCGTCCGCACATTCATCCCAAGCGGGGACCTCGTCCCCATCGGGATCGGCGTTCCCGCTTTTCTTGTTTCATAGAGGAGAACGCCATGAATCTATCTGTCTTGTCCCGCGCCGAGCTGGTCCGCGAATTACTCTCGCCCCTGGTTTGCGCGTCGGGTGCCAACCCTTTGCACGTGAGCGATGCCGTGGCGCAAATGGGCATGCTCGGCACCACCGATAGCGTCCTCGCCCATCGCCTGGGCGTTGCCCGCGAACTGCTGCTGCGCGACCTGCGTGAGCAAATGCGCAGCGGCCCGTTGATGACTTCGCCGCAAGTCCTGCGCGATTGGCTGCGGCTGTATTGCGCTGGCCTTGAGCATGAGGTGTTCCTGGCGCTCTACTTGGACGCCCAGCATCGCCTGATCGAAGCCGAGGAGTTGTTCCGGGGAACCCTGACCCAGACCTCCGTCTATCCCCGGGAAGTAGTCAAGGGAGCGCTCGCCCGTAACGCCGCCGCGCTGGCCGTGGCGCACAACCATCCCTCGGGGGAAGCCGAGCCCTCGCGGGCCGATGAGATGCTGACACAGAACCTGAAGCACGCGCTGAGCCTCGTGGATGTGCGGGTGATCGACCATTTCGTCGTCGCCGGCGACACGGTGGTGTCGTTTGCCGAACGCGGACTGGTGTAACGCCATGCGCCGCTGGCCAACCGCGTCGCGTCCGATGCTCAAGGGCATGCCCACCCGATCGGGTCGGGCTGCCTTTCTTGTCGCATGAGGAGTTCATCATGTCGACGAGAATCCCGCCTCACTGTCCTGTTTGCGCGGGCGACGGCGTGCCGTTGGGTACGCTGGGCCGCCTGCGCTGGTTCCGTTGTCGCGACTGTGGCATGAACTTCAGTCGTCAGACTGGCACGCGCCCCAAGACGATGTCGACGGCTCATCAAGAGGAAGGAGAACCCATGGAAACACCCGCTGTGGCAAGCTTGCAAGCGCAGGCTGACCCCCTGGCCTCGTTATCGATCTCGCATCTGAGTTCAAGCACCCGCCTGAAACTGGCCGATGACGAGTTGTCGGTCAACGCCTACCCGACCGACTGCGGCGGCATCATCTATGTCGGCGTACCCCGTTACCGGATGCCGACGGAAGCCGATCTGGCCACGATCTTCGAAGTCGCGGAGCAAGCCGGCATCGTCTGGCTGAAGTTCGATAGCGAGGCGGCCGTGATCGACGGGCTTCCAGTCTTCGACATGTCGGGGCCCGAGGCATGAGTCGGCATCACGTCCGGCTCTCGCATTGCGGCGGCGAAATCGTTGTCGTGTCCGGACACGATCGGCCGTTGAGCCAACTGTTCCTGCTGGTGCTGCGCGACGAGGGCAGGCCCATGTGCGAGGACGACGTCCTCTACGACAGTCTGCATCAGCCGGCCCTCGACTGAGGCGTTATCGGGACGCTGACCGACAAGCTCGCCACGCTCGGCATTGCGGTGCCGGAAAGCCTGATCGAAGCGGTGCACCTGGATCAGTGCTTCAACGCAGGCAACCGCGTGGTTCGACACCATGCCGACCGGCCGCCGGAAGTGCTGATGGCCGGCTAAGTGCTTCCGCCGCAAGCTAGTCCCATGCTCCCCCGCAGGGCGTTGTGCCGACAGGCCGACGCCCTATTTTCTTGGAACATTTTCAAGGCGAAGCATCTGGAAATAGTCGTGTACTGTTGCCTCGGCCTCTTCTCGGCTCCAATCCTGGCCAATGCGTACGACCTCAAAGCCCAGCGTGCCTAGCAGATGTTCTAGGGTGGCCTCGCCGCCGCTGAAATCGCCAGCACTCACAGTAATGGCGCCTGGTCGGGAAAGGCATAGCCATACGCTGCGCCCACGATTGCCTTTGAGCCATACAGGCGGCCAGTCGCCGGGTCGCGCAGCATGTATTCGCGAGCTTTGCTGAAACCGTATTTGTCGAGGAAGTAGGTGCGGCCAACGCGGTCGTATTCCTCCATTGCCGCACGTATTGCGGCTGGGTCTCGGATGTCCTGGATGCTCATGTCCTTCCCCTTCATCAATGCAACCAAGTTACCCTATGTCACGGATTCCCAGTCTGTGTAAAGAAGTCGTTCGAGTTCCAACATCGTGATCGGATACTCGCTCAGCATCTCGCTTAGCAGTGTTTGATCTACGAGCAGCACGTCATTGAGTTCGGCCTGCTCGTGTGCATGGGCATTGAAGAACTGATTTGTCAGTCCTACCTTCTTGAACTCCACGTTGGGATGTCGACGGCGGTAGAAAGCCTCGCCGCCAACCACGTCCTTCACCGTTTCCCAACCGAGCTTCGTGCCCTCATTGCTAGATGTCTTGGTCTGAATCAGCACGCCTTGATCGCCAGAGATGGCCACCACGTCCACGCCCTGGTCCTTTGCGCCTGGTGTGCAGTAGCAGAGGTCATACCCCCGTTTGCTCCATAAGGCTGCGGCAAGGCCTTCGAAGTGGCGCCACTCCATCCGCAAAGCAAACTCAATGTCGACGCGCTCCTGGATATCAGCCGCATTGCCCACGGGAATGACATCGGCGATGTCGAAGTCACCAGGCGACAGGTCTCCTGAGCCGTTGAGCATGTCACTAGCCAGCTCACGCTTCTTGGTCAGCAGCTGGTCGAGCTTGACGTCGAAAGTGGAGAAGTCATCGGCGGTCACCACCAGATAGTAGACGTAGACCTCCTTCTTCTGCCCAATGCGATACGCGCGGTCCGTCGCTTGGTCTTCCTTCGCCGGATTCCATGTTCGCGTGTAGTGAATGACGTGGTTGGCCGCCTGAATGTTCACGCCAAAACCAACAGCCACCGGCGAGAGGATGATGACCCCAAAACCGGGCTGTTCTTGGAAAGCCTTGATGCGCTTCTGTCTGCTCGTCGTGTGGTTCGCTGCCGCACTCGTATCGCCATTGATGATGTCGGCACGAACCTTAAAGGTCTGCTCGATATAGTGTTGAAGCAGGCGTTGGATGTTTCGGAACTCACAGAAAACAATCGCCTTCTCATTCTTGTCAC
This sequence comes from Candidatus Accumulibacter appositus, assembly GCA_000585055.1. Classification (GTDB taxonomy): domain Bacteria; phylum Pseudomonadota; class Gammaproteobacteria; order Burkholderiales; family Rhodocyclaceae; genus Accumulibacter; species Accumulibacter appositus. The sequence goes on along the minus strand of JEMX01000010.1, from coordinate 72,184 downwards.
GGATGCGCTGCAGTTGTCCCAAGAGCCAGTCCAACTTTGGGGCCTTCGCGCGGTACTCAGCGAGGGGCTCAGGCTTGAACGCGGTCAGCCCATAGCGTCGTGGGTCAGTGCAGACCAGACGGAGGTACTGCAGCAGGCCCAGATGGTTCTTGAACGGAACCGACGCGGTAGGGTCGTTGCGCTTCTTAAAGTCCTCAATCGCCTTGGCGTAGAGGTTGCGCTGAGCGGATGACAGCGGAAGCTGTCTGCACTCGTCGACTACTACCTTCTGCGGTAGGTCCTTGGCAACTTCAGCCTTGGTGCGACGAAGAATCTGGGGAGATATGCGCGTCCGGAGCTCCTCCACCCGAGCGCGTTCCTCCTCGTTCCTGGCCTCGATGGGTTTACGGTAACGCTGCCCGAAGTCGTTTAACGCACCAAGAAGACCAGGTTGAATGAAGTCGAACAGGCACCACAGGTCCGCAAGCGTGTTCTCAACCGGCGTCCCTGTGCAGGCCACCTTGAAGCCCACGTTCTGCTTCTTCGCCGCGCGGGTGACCATCGCCGCCGGGTTCTTGATGCGCTGCGCTTCGTCGCAAACCATCACAGACCAACGCTCCGCAGCGAAGGAAAACTCCAAGTCCCGAAGCGTTTCGTAAGTCGTCAGGACGATTTTCGCTTTGCCAACCCATCCAGGCTTGAGGAAGCGAACCAGTCCGTCCTCGGTGCGCAGTCGAGCATCGATTGCCTCCCGCGGAACCCGCAGAGGCGCAAGGGAGTCGCCGTAAGCCGTGAGTATGGGTAGGAGACCCGGACGAATGAACTTGCCGGCCTCTTCCATCCAGTTTTCCAGCAAAGACACTGGCGCCACAACCAGCATTGGGGCGACATCAAGGTCCTTCTCTGCAAGCCAAGCCATGAAGGCCAGGAGCTGGAAGGTCTTTCCGAGACCCATGTCGTCTGCCAGCACCGCACCGCGCACCTGGTGCTCGGCTTGGGACTTGTACAAATGCTGCAACCAGGTAAGGCCCTGCCGCTGATGTGGCAGCAGGGTGAAGTCACTGCTCAAACCAGGAGGGTCTTCAGGCTCGCTTGGAAGCGCCAGTAGAGCTTCGCGCCGCTGCTCGTCGTAGTCGACGGCCTGAATGTTGGACCGAAGAATGAGCGTCTTCTTCGCTCCGAGCTTCTCTTTGCGCTCCGCTGCCTGCCGCTCGGGGTCGAACTTCTTGTGCTTGACCTCGTCCAGCACCTCATCAAAGGTGCCTGCAATATCCTTGGCCTCTTCGAGAGGCATCGGCTTAGGAAGCCAGGGAACCTCAAGCGTGTCTTGGCCTGCCGCCTCGGCCTTTGTAATTGCTTCTCGCAGCTTCTCGAGCGCATCCTTCGTGGCTGGAACCGCAATGGGCTCGGTGTCACCCTCGGGGGTATATGCAATTAGGGGCAGTACGTTCTCGGGGAACCAACCCTCGTCGTCTTTCTTCTTCGTGATGTAGGGGGAGTAGTACGGCTTCTCTACCCCGATACCCTCGATACGCGATGAGTACGCGCTCAGGTCATGAACCTGGGCGTAGGAAACCATGGATTCCGACTTACGCCGCTGCTCCAAAGCAGCTTGCAGCTCCGCGAGGTGACTCGGCGTCTCCCCTTGCAGTTCTAGGTCGTAGCCGTTCCAACCAAGCAATTGGAACCCTTTGGCCAGAGATGCCTCAAGACGGGCGACGAACTTCGCCAACTCCTCATCTGTCAGCCACTCTGTCTCCGATGAGGCAGGACCGGCAGCGCTCGCAGACTCAATGAGGAGCCCGACCCGCAGTGGGTAACCGGTTGCGTCGCGCCCGATGTTCGGAACAAAGCGCTCATACTGCAGCCCCGCGCGCTCCCGTGCCTTCTCGAACTGCCCCTCATCGATGACGTCTTGAGCGTCTGGGCCGAGCGTTGCGAAAGGGTTGAGGATGAAGGCCTGAGCGCGAGACCCTGCCACGCGTCTCAGCGGCAGCCGCTTTACCTCCTGCAGAACGGTCTTGACCTGAGGAGTGATGAGGACCTGGACAATGCCCTCTGGGGTGACGATGTCGTAGCGGTCGAGAACTTCCCGTGAGCTGTCAAATCGCTCAAACCAGTCAGGAGGCGCCCCGGCAAAGGAGGGTTCAATCTCTATAACGCTATCATCGGCGATGGGTGCCGACTTTCTCAGTCCGATGTCAAGGCGCTCCGGCGTGAGTACAACTGAGCGATGCAGGAAGTCGTCAAGCTTGGCGCCGGCCTTCAAAGCCAGACTACGGATTCGCCCCCAAGTCTGTCGGTGCACCTTCTCGTTGCGCTGGTCCGGCGCGCGCCTAGAAAAGGCGACTACCTCGGTGAATAGCTCCCAGTGCTCAGGCCGCATGAGTTCGGTCTGATCATCCCGAACGAGCAGCGCCCCCAGAACCTCGGGTTGCTCGACGAAATGCTGACCCGAGCGCCATCCAGAAACGGCGATGGAGAAATCATCGTCGGTCAATGAGTTCCGGCTCTCCAGCGCAGGCACGCATGACGTGAAGGGTGGGAACTCCAGCACCTCGGCCAACTCGTCGTATCCCGGGCTCCGCAGGGCTTCGTAGATAGAGTTCCACGAAATGCTCACCTCGTCGTTGGGCTCCTGGTTTGCGAATCCATCGTCGATGAGCTGAGCAAGATAAGCAGGCAGCATCTCGCCCGCCAGCAAGGTGCCTTCACCCGAGCGGTGGATGACCACCCCTTTGTCCGACAGTTGGCGGCGCCACGGTTCCGCAGGTTCCGTGTGAGCTTTCTTGAAGAAACTGAAGACCATATCGCGTTGCTGTCCTATCGCCACCAGCCCTTGCCCGGCTTGTATTGAAAGCCCCAGTCGAGAAGTGCCTTGTCGACTCGAAGGTCGTTGTCATCGGTCCGAACCCACAGGTTACCGTTCAAATTCCTATTGTCCTCGACCTTGAGCTCATGAGCACGAGCAAAAGCATAAAGCGCAGCCATGCTTAAATCGTGCTCGTCGCATGAATGCCGCCCGGTCTGGCCAGTCCCTAGTGATTGAACAGGTGGGCGAGGAGCGACCGGTCCAGGGGTAAGTTCAGTAGGCGCAGGTGCAACTGCCCGTGGTACGACTCGTCTCGCGGCAGCGTTCGGAGTGATGTCAAAGTGCTTTTTGAGGGTTGCCTCGAACATATCCTCCCATTTTTTCCAACCCTTGATGCCGTCTTGGTGCTGCATCCACAGCATACGGTTCTTATGCTTGAGGGAGTTTGACGCATTGACGGTTGTGCCTACCGGACGAGAGGCATCAAACGGCAAGGTCTTGCGCACGTCGTAGCCATAGAACGCATTGCCCATGCCGCCGAATTCAACGGCTACAAGGTCCCCGAGGGTCATGATGAAGGCGTTGTTAGAGCTGTCCGTTGTCTTCAGCTCTGTGTACAGCCCTTTCATCTTCTTGCGCAGTGCCTCGAAATCGCGGTCTCTCGAGTGGAGGGCTCGTGCACCGAGCGCGAATTGGATGTTGTCCATCGATTTCACGTAGCGAAGCCAGAAGTTCGCTCGGCGACGGTCACCGACGCCATCCTCGGCGAGTTTGGTGAAGAAGGCCTCAATGAACTCGCGCTTGAGCCACTCGGACACCATCTCCCGAGCAGCCGAAATCACGCCGCCCCAGCGGGTCTCATTTGAAGGAAGCCAGGGGTTACCCCACCACTCCACAGCGGCGTTCCGAAGAGGCTCGTTGATGCCGGGCTGCACCGTAGATGCGAACTTGTCGAGCATCAGAATCAGGCCCCGGTCTCTAAGCACCAGATTCGTTGACAGCAGCTCCAGCAGTCGGGGTATGAGGTCCTTGAAGTGCTCATGGCTCAACTTGGTGGCTTGGCGCACCTGAGAAAGAACCAGTTCGCGCAGAAACCAAGACGACTTGACGACGCCGAGTTGCTCACAGAGGAGGTCAACCTTGGTCGTATCACCTGACAGGACATCGGCGGCGTAGGGGGCGCAGGGGTCCTCCCCGAAAAGTTGCCGGTTCCCCACCGCAGTCGTGACCCAATCGGGGTTGACCTTCTTATCCACGATGTTGCGAGTGCGCTCGTTTAGATAATCCCTCAGGTCTCCCCAGTTTTGTTTCCCGACAGTGGGCGCTTGAGCCACCTTGGCATCGTAGGTGAAGTAGCTTCGTACCAGCCCCTGATAGCAACGGCGATACCACCGTGGCTCATCTACCCACTGGTCAATGCCGGTTTGGCTGTCCAGCACTGCCTGGAAGCGCTGGCGGTCTTCCATTATGCAGGGACCGGAGGGGCGGCTCGGCACACACATGCCGAAGGAAACCAGTCGGGCGTCCTTGAGTGTTTCGAACCGCTGGGCATGCCAGAACTTACGAACCGCGGCTTCCTGCATGTCCTCGGGGACGTTCGAGCCAGAGCCGGCCTTGTTGTGCTTCTTCAGGCCTGCGATAACCGAGTCCAAATCGTCGGTCTGAGGGAACGGCCGCTCCGCCACCCGAAGGCTGCCGCGTAGAAGTCCTGAGAGACGGTCGAGCGCTGTCATCGCAATGCACAGTCGCCAAAGTTGCCGGTACCTGCGGGGGGAGCACTGCGAGATTCATCCACGCCAAGAAACTCCATTCGCATTTCGACGCGGCGGCTCTCCTCAGCCGTATCCTTTGCTGCGTTAAAGGAGTAGCCTCCAACAAAGAACAAACCACGTACCTGCTCCTTCTGCTCGGCGTTGAGGAGGCTGGGACCGCTGGTTGCGAACATCGTGCAGAGAACCTTCTGACTGCGAAGCAGGCTGAGATTCAGGTTGGCAAGGTAGGTACCGGTCTTGTCTGTGTACCCCTCAACCACGATGCGTTTCAGGATGCTTTTCCCGAGCTCATCGTTGGCCAAGGTGATGATTTCCGGCACAAACTTCCTGAGCACATCCTCTTGTTGGGAGTTCAGGCGCCAGTCGCCGAACGCGAACTGCGCACGCTGGCCAAAGTCAATGACCTGACGGAGTTTGTCGACCTTGATGCCCTCGTGTCGCTTCGCGGCTTCCTCGAAGCGTTCCATGATTTTTTCGATGTTCTTGCGATGTTGCTCCAGCTTCTTCTCGCGCTCGGTCACGTTCTTGGTCACGGCGAGCAGGGCAACGCCCATGACAACCAAGAACAGGACCATCAAGGCTGTCATCAGGTCGGCAAAGGAAATCCAGAAGGGCTTTTCCGCTTCATCGCGGTTGCCCCTTCGCACTACTGCACGAGCACCGAACATCGCTTAGCGCCTCGCTGCAAGGCTGCCACCGAGCGTCACTTCCAGCTCTTGAACCGCCGTCGAAAGGAGGCCGACTGCACTGCTCAGCTTGGTGTGGAAGTCGTGGTTGACCTTCGCCAAGGTCGACACAACCGATTCTCGGAACGCGTCGCTGGAGTCGGCTAGCACTTGGCTCACCCCGTCGAGATACTCGTCGGCGGCCTTCTGCGCTTGGCTGAGCTTGGTGGTCGACGTCTCGATGCGCTGCAGGACGTCGCCAGTGAGGCTTACTTCCTTCTTTGCCAGCTCGACTGTGGCCCGTACGTCTCCGAGCAGCGCACTGACAGCATCCCTCTGCGACTTGTAGTCTCGCAGTGCCTCCTGGAGGGCGCCCGAACTCGTGGTGAGGGCACCAGACAACTCGGTCAGTTTGCCGCTCACCGTCGCAGCTTGGCCCATAGCGCTGGTCACCCGGTCGCCTGCAGCAGCGAAGTTCGTTGCCGCGGTGTCCAACCGATTCGCGCCAGCGCTCATCTTGTCCACGGTTGAGGCAGTTGCCGCCGTGAGCGTCGAAACACTTTGCGCCATGGTCTGGGAAGCTGCGGAGATTTCCTTCACAGCGGCTTCGACGCTGCCGGTCATCTCGGAGACGGCGTTCGAGGCGCGGTCCGCCATAGATTGTTCACGCGCCCGATTGTCTTCGAACACCTTCGCCTGAGATTCGCTCAGCTTACTCAGGATGGTGGTCATCTGCTGACCGATGGAATCGAGCGTTGCTTGGAGCTTCTGCTGTGTCTCGGCCTGGGACGACTGCACCAACTGCCGAATCTGGTCGACGAACTCCTCGGTCTGCGTGTTGATGCTGGCTTGGCGCTCCTCCATTGCCCTGATGGAGGCGGCCATCTGCGCCGCCATGTCGTCGGTGGTTTTCTTCCCGCTCTCCTCAAGCTTTCCGACAAGGGCGTTGAGGGAAGCAACAGCATCCTGCATACCTTGAGCGGTCTGTTTGTTCAACTCGTTGATGCCGTTAATTTGGCCACCGAAGAGGTCGTTCAGTCGTTGGCTGAAACTGACCATGATGTCGTTCAGCATCTTCACGGCGGTCGCACTTTGGTCACCGGAGGCGGTCTCGACCGAGTTAGCAATCTTGTCGAGGGGCCCCTTCAGGCTCTTTTCAATGCTGCCGGCGATGATATCGCCAAGAACCTGATTGTCTTCTCGTGCTGCTTCGACCTGCCGGTTGGTCGACTCCTCGATGCGCTGAGCAAGCTGTGCATGAAGTTGCTGACCGGTCGAGAGCTGCGAAGCGGTCAGCTCGCGGAGGATGTCGCCGAGCTCCTTGACCAGGGCGTCCTTGAGAATCTTAGATTGGCTGGCTGAGGCTTCCGATGCATTGACCAAGCGCGAGAGGTACTCCTCTCCGGCCCCTGCCTCAAAGCGGGCATCAATTCCGTGGGCAATCGCCTCTGTCTTCCGGTAGAGCGCAGCTAACAACAGCTTCTCGAGGAAGGTGACCGCCATCGCGGCCGTAATGGCGGCTGCGGAGATGAGAAAGGCCTCACCGACTGCATGCATCAGCGACTCGAGGCTGGCGCGGACGGTCGCTGCATTCTCGCTCACCTGGAAGCGACGCAGGCCTTCAATCAAGCCCGTGAAGGTTCCGATGATGCCTAGGCCGGTGAAGATTCCGGGCAGGTGCTTGAAGAATTCGGTTCGGAGCCTGCTGTCGACAACGAATTGCTCGTTGAAATATGTATCTGCCGCGATGGTTGACCGAACGGCAACCACTTGCATCTGGCCATCACGTTCTTCACGCTGAACATGCAGAGACTCTGAATACTCCGCCCAGAGGTGGGCCAGTTGCTTGTCTCGCATGAAGAGCTTCTTGAAGTCACCCGGTGACGTCTTGGCCTCAAGCGAACCAACGCCAGAAAGAATATTCCGCAGGCGGAACCAGTGAATTACGCCAGGCACCAGAAAGAGAGCCAAAAAGCCCAGCACTAATACGCTCAGCAAGCCACCGGTCACCAGAAGGTGGGTTGCAATATTCGAAACCTCAATCACTTGTTCGTTACTCCCTCTTTATCAGCAGCGGCACGGACTGGCTCAGTGTCCTCAACGCCGTTCACCCTGCAGTATTCGAACAACAGAGTCTCGAGCATGTTGGTCTGTGACCGATTCTCGCGGCTCGAGGCGGCTCCGAGCAGCCGCTTGAATCTCGGTGTCACTCGAAAGCTGACAGCAACTGACTTTTCCTCAGCCATGGCTCGATGGTCAAATTTGTATGGCTGTCCACAATACAATATGCTGGCTGCGTTCTTGAACCACCCCGGTCAGATAAAGGGTGTATAAATGGCCCTAGTAGAGTGGCTGGTATGGGAACGCTCGATCATCATCACATCTGTACTCTCACGAAATTTGTTCGAACCACCCACGGAAGTCGGCGACATCGTCATAGCCTCCCGGCCGCCTTCAGCGCAGCTTCGATGGTGGTGAGCGGCAGCACCAGCGACCGCGGGGCATCCAGCAGGGGCAGCGCGCCATAGGCCTGGTACCAGGCGGCTACCCTTTCGTTCTTGGCGTCGATCAAGAGAGCGACGCCGCCGACCTCGGCTGCGGCCAGGAGGCAGCGGCGTCCGGCGGCCAACAGTAGTTGTCCGCCCAGACCGTGGCCCTGCACCGTCCGATCCACGGCCAAGCGCCCCAGCCGGAATACCGGTACGTCGTAGCGGGCGAGTCCTTTCTTCACCAGCGCTGGCGTGCGCGCATAGTCGATGGACGCCGGGCTGAGACTGTAGAAGCCTAGGACGCGTTTGCCGTCATTGACGGGCCAGGCGACGAAGGTTTTCGCGCCCCCCTTCTCGTGGCTCTGGCGCGCATGGCGGCGCAGGAACTCGTTCAGTTCCGGCTCGCCACAATCGAAGGACTCGCGGTCGTGCGCCTTCGAGATCGGCGCGTCGCGCCAATCCGGCAGACTCATGCGCCCTTGGGCAGGCGGCGCGCCGCCGCCAGGAGCTTGGCATTGGGCGCCGGCGGGTTCTCCAGCGCATCCAGCACCCGAAGGCTGTCGCGCTCGGACAGGGTCAGGTGCTCGGCCTGTTCGATGACCTTGCGGGCCGCATCCAGGGCATGGCGCAGGATGAAATCAGTCATGTCGGTGTGCTCGAGCGCCACCGCGCGCATCAGCGTCGCCTTGTCGTCCGGGCGAACGCGCAGGGCAAGTCGGCTGTTGTCTTCAACGATCGCACGGGGCATCTCGGGCTCCTTATGTGTACGCCTTCAAATGGTACAGCTGGAAAGCGGGAGCCGCAACCACGTACGTACTCAATTCATACAGCCGAGCTACACCCTGCCGGGGCTTTGCCCGATTCCGCGTGGGTCTCCAGATCGATCACCGCATCCGCCATGGCGGTCAGTTCCGGCGTCTGGGATACGAAAAACTCCCGCTGATAGCCGCCCAGCCGCAGCACCTCCCGCTTCATCGCCATGAACATGCGCTTGCGCTCGGGGTCCAGCGGCCCATCGGCCTCGTCCGAGAACAGCGCACCGTAGCGCCGCCCCGTGTGCTGGGCGAGGTACAGCGCCACCGCCCGAATCAGGCACTCGTTGACCCAGACCCGTTCGCCGCCGCTCATCAGACCGACGCTCTTGCTCTCGCCCGACTCGCCGTCGTGCACCAGGATGTCGAATCCTTCCTTCTGTTCGCCCTTGCCGGTCTCCACCAACGTCTGGAGGGAGACTGTGAAACGAGGACCGTAGCAGGCCAGCAGGAGGTCGTTGGCGAGCCCCGACAAGGCCGGACCGGCGTCATCGATGGCCAGTGCAATCAGACCGTCGTTGCTCATGCACTTAGCGAACAGGTTCCAGTTGCCCAACTCGGTTTCGACCTTGGCGATGCGGTTGGTCACTTGGGCTTGGCGACCGGCCAGGGCTGTTGCCTGCTGCACGAGGGCGCTCAGGGCTTCGGCATCGCGCACTGCGCCCAGATGGGCCTGCTCGGCGGCAGTGGCCGACTGCGCCGCCTGTTCCATCGAGGTCTGGGCATCGATTAGCCGCTGCCCGTCGTAAGGTGCCGGCAAGGCCGCCAGCGCCAGCTTGAGCCGATCCAGGGTGGCGCGGTAGTGCTTGGCTTGCTGTTCGTGCTGGGCCGCGATGGCCTGCCGTGCCGCATGGATCTGTTGGCGCTCGGCGGCCTCCTCGGTTGTCTCCCCGGGCGGCTGATCGGCAGCGGCATCCGGTCGCTGGGCGGCCGGCGGTTCCGTCAATTCCTGCTCGATCCCGGCCAGTGTGATCCGCGCCCGCGCCATTTCACCGGCCTGGGCCGCCAGCAGCGCCAACCGCGAGGCCCGCGCCCGGCAAAACTCGGCCCGGTGCTCGGCCCAGGCCAACGCCTGGGGCGCCCCTGCGAGCTCGTCATGCTGCCCGCACAAGGCGTCCAGTTCCCGCTGTGCCGCCGCCTTCTCGCGCCCCAGCCGCTGGATGGTCCCCTGCGCGCTGGGAATCAGGGCCTTGGCGTCCCGCGCGTCGCCCAGGAGCTGGCATTGCCCCTGTAGGTCGGTGCCGGCACACGGCACCTCGCCAGTAAGACCGAAGCGCCGCGCCAGTTCCTCGGCCTTCAGCGCCGCTTGGCCGGCCTCGCGTTCGATCCCGGACAACTTCTGCTGGACCATACGCTTCGCCGCTTGGCACTGCGTCAGGCTTTGGACCTGTTGGCGCCATGCCCCGACATGAGCCGAACGCAGCGACAATACCCGCTCGGCCATGGGCAGACGGCACTCGGCATGCCGCACGGCTTGCACACCCGCCAACACAGCGAGGCATTGTCGACGCTGGTTCTGCAACACTTGCCGGCGGTTGCACTCCTGGGCGAGGCGCAGTGCGATCCGCTGTTCCAGCCGTTCCAGCCGCTGAACCTCGCCCTGGTCTTGGGCTTTCAAGGCATCAATGGCCTGGGTGCCGGCCTGGATCACGGCATGGCATTCGCCCTGAAGTTGCCCCCGGCGCGCCTCCACACCCCGCGACTGCTCGCATTCGGCCATCAATTGCGCGTGCCGGGTTCGGGCCAACTCCTGCGCGGCCTGGGCCGCTTGGCGACCCGCAAGGCGCTGCGCGACGCGGGCTTGCGCGCCGTCGAGCCGGCGCTGCTCGGCCTCGATACGCTGCGCTTCCGCATCCAGTCCCGCCTGTTCCTGCCGGATCGCCGCAAGGCCGGCCTTGAGCAGGCGGGCCGTTTCGCTCGCCTTCTGGCCCAGCACCCGGATTTCTTCCTGTCCGAGCAAGTCAGCCAGCAAGGTCTTGATCTCGGCATTACGGTAGGCGCTCAGTTGCCGCTTGCCCTGCGCCGAGAACACCGAGGTGAAGAAGGTGTCTGCGCTGCCACAGATGGCTTCGACGCAGCGGGTATAGGTGTCCACCTTACCGTCCGACACGGTGCCATCGTCCAGCACCACGGGCTTCCATGCCCCGTCGTCCGCGAGCCGGAGCAGGAAGGCTTCGGTCTTGCGCCGGCCGTTGAGGCGGATGACCACCTGCGAGCGATAGCTGCGGCCGTCGTGGATCCAGATCAGGTCTTTCTCGTTTTCGGGTAGACAGACGTGGTCGTAGTAGGAAAACCCACCCGGCCCCGCCGCGCCGGCACGTGAGGGCATCGTGAGGTACGGGTGCATGTTGTCCATCACGGTGGTTTTGCCGCGTCCGTTGGCACCGGCGATGGCGACCAGTTCGGCGCCATCGGCCAGTCGATCGAAGTCGAGAGTCAGGACATCGCGTCCCAGGCCATCGCGAACGCCGCGAAAGCCCTTGAGAGTGAGTGAAAGAGGTTGCATGGCGATACTCCAGCGGGATGACCAGGTCAGTCTCCCGCACAAAAAAGGGTGTGCAAGTCCGTCCCCAAGGGACAGACCCCGGCCAAGTCAAAACGACAGCGCGGGCTCAAGATCGGCCCTGGGAGGCGACAGGGTGACAGCGGTGTCGATGCATTCCCCGCCATCGTGGACTTCCTGCCCACGCAGCACACGCTCGGCGATGGCTTCCGGTTCCTGGCTTGCCAGCGCCTGGATGCACTTGAGCAAGGGTTCCGCCCGCGCCTCGGTCACCTGCGCCCAGACCCGCACCTTGTCCGCCAGATTCGCCAGTTGCGAAATCCCCGCCGCCCGCGCGCGCACCACCGGCACGATGCGCCCCTCCAGCTTGGTTTCCGCCGCCCCGTCCAGTAGCCGCTCGATCGCCGCGCGGTCGACCTGATGGCGGTCTTCATCGGCGACGGTCCAGCGCACGCGCACGAACGCACCGGCGATGGCCTGCTGCGCGACGGCTGTGCGCAGGGCGTCGAGGTCGGGTTTGCCCTCGAACACGATATCGACGGTCCGGCGTGCGGGCGTCGGCTCCAGCGTAAAGCACGCCTGGTCGGCCTCGACTTCCCAGAGCAGAAACCCCTTCTCCCCTTCCTCGCCGTAATGAAAACGACCGATCGAGCCGGGATAGGCGATGCACTGCCGCCCTAACCTGCTCTGCTGCTCCCATGCCTGATGCCGATGAATGTGCCCGAGCATGAAGGCCTGGGCCTCGGCGGCGAACAGCGCGCCGGTGGTGAACTCGTGATCGAAGCCGGCCATCGGCACGCCGTGCTCGCTCACACAGCCGAACACCGTGCCATGGGATACGCCGATGGTGGGCACGCCCTGCCGGCGGGCCGCGCGATGGAGCGGGGCGTAGCCGCGCAGCAGCAGGGCCAGGTGCTCGCCCACGGCCTGGGCAGCGTCCGCCGCACCGACCGTTGCAGCCACCACCGCCTTGTTCACCGTGGGGATGCAGGTAAACAGGGCGCGAGCACCGGCCGGCACCCCATCGAAACACCAACTCGTCGAAGCGAGCCATTCGTCCTGGGCCGTGAGGGCGACCTGCGCGATACGGCTGGCCACATGCACCGGATGCCGTCCGCCCAGCAGCCTGAAGATCGCCAGGGTGCCCGGGGGCTCATGTGAGAATGTCCCTTGCAGCATCAACACCGGGCAGTGGTCGGCCAGTCGCCGCACCTGCGCGACCAGCCGTTCGGCGGCTGGGGCATGTAAGTCCAGGCCATGGTCGGTGGCATCGCCCGAGATAACCGCCGCCTCCGCACCCAACGCGATGGCCCGGTCGATGGCGGCGCCGAAGCAACGGTCGGCTTCCGCCAGGTTCTTGGTGCCGTAGTGCAGGTCGGAGAAGTGCGCGATGCGGATCATGCCGTCCTCCCCCGAGACACCAGTTGCATCTCGCTCTCGATCTTGTCGAGGTAGCCCTGCGGATCGTTGCCGTAGCGTTCCAGTTCATTCCAGGCCTGGGCGCGGCCGTTCGGGTTGATTTTCCAGCCCCGGCCCCAGCGCCGGTCGGCGTAGGCCTGGTACCGTTCCGGCACGATCCCGTAGGCCTGCACGCGGGCCATCAGTTGCTCGAAGCTGGGACGGCCCTCGCGCAGCGGCGGCGCCTCGACGGATGCTGCGTCGGTCGCCGTCATCGCCTGCACGTCGGCGGCATCCGGCGGCAACGATTCGGTACTGGCTGCTGCCGGACTGCCTTGAAGCACCTGCGTCGCCAGTTGCGCCTGCACCAGGGCCGTCTCGGTGTCTTCGTTGTCGCGCAGCAAGGCCGTCACATCCACCGGCGCCTCCAGGTCGATGATCCACTGCGGCACGCGCACCGCCCTCCCCTGCTCGTCGATGTGGGCAACCTCCATCAGTTTCTTGGTCAGGTAGAAGGGCGTGCGTTGCCGGTCGAGGAAACCCGAGATGCGCCCGCCACGCAGGAAGCCGACCGTCTCGAATTTCTGGATCGCCGCATTCATCGCGTAGAAGCTGTTGGTGTGCAGTTCGAAGGCGCTGATCGAACGGATGCCGGGGATAAAGAACAGGAAGCGTCCGGTCAGGTTGCACTGGCGCTGCTGGTACTCGCGGCAGGCCTCGGGCTCGCAGAGACCGCCGTTGTCCTCGCGGATCGTGGTCTTGCGCCCGCCGAAGAGGCGGATCGTGCGCCGGCCCGTGGCGTCGACCGGCACCGGGGCATGGCACATGCAGTGGCGCACCCGGCCATCGGCCGAGTATTGCGACCAGTAGTGCTTTTCGTGCGTACCCCAGGCCGCTAATTCGTGCGGCATCACGGTCTGCCAGTAGTCGGAGGGGAATACGACCGGAAAGCGGTACAGGCGCCGGCCTTCGCCCCGATCCTCGCCGTAGGCGTCCAGAATCTCCCGGGCGATCTCGGGATTGGGGAAGTCCTGCGCCCGCACGGTGAACCACGGCACGTTGCGCGGCACCAGCGGCGTCTTGAGTTCGGGCAGAGCTTCGGCGATGGCGCGCTCGATCTGCTCGAAGGACTGGCCCGCGGCCACGCCCTGATCGTAGATCGCCTTGGCCTTGGGCTCTCCGGCGGCCTTCTTGGTGAGCACCTTGATGCCGGCACGGATCTTCCCGCCGGTAGGAATGCGGGCGGGGCCTTGCCCCAGCAGGGTCGGCGCAGCCGTAGTACCGCCGCCCTGCACGGCGGTGACGGGATGTGCGTTGGGATGGGCCATGACGGCGCTCCTCCATGAATATCGGGACATTCCGACGATTCATGCTCTCGCGACTTCCCCGCGTTTCAACCCCACTGCGCCTTGGGGCGACGCACACCTCCCTGCAATTTCCCCTTTCAGTCCTTCGGAACAGCGTCCAATCTGAAGCCCGCACAGGTACACCTGCCGAGATGCTGGTCAATGGCAAGAAGCCACAGAAACTGACCGGCGTGACCCAGGAACAGATGTCACGCATGGAGCGGGAAATGGCGAACCTACAAGGGCCGTACAAGCTGGTCGAGCAGAGCTATGCCGAGGACGTGCTCAATCTGGTGCTGGCAAGAGGCTATCTGGCCAAGCTGCTGGAGAACAAATCGGTCGTCCGTTTCATCAAGCAGCGGCGGCCGGAGGTCCTGGAACAGTTCGAGGTCATCGTCGAGACGACTTCACTAGATCAATGAGCGAAACCCTTCTGTGCCGAAGGTCCTAGTGCTGCCCGCGTAGGCGATATGCGGTTCTTTAACAATCCGGATGCATTAGGGTCGTCGCCTCCGAAACGGATGTCCTGTTTCTGCCCGTGATCTGGAGCGACGGCCGACAGGCTTGCCGCTGGCCTGCCCATTCATATGAGGTGCGTGGATGAGCGAACAGCGGCACCTACTCAAGCTTTGATCCACGGATGGTCGGTCATCCCTCGTCATTAGCGGAACCATCGTAATGAATGGTCCCCGTACTGCGCCCAACCACCATCACGCGACTGCCCCGAAGCACTTGTCCGTCCCGACCGTCGCCCCATGGCACCTGAATCCACCAGCAAGGTTCCGCCGGTTCGTTATAGATATTGCACCTCGGAGGCTTCCGGCCATGGCAGATCAATGGCGCTTCAACTGAAGGCTGTGCAAGTTTCCTGAGTGCGATCTCCAGCGCGTCGCGTCGTGTGACGGGCGGAAACAGAAACAAGCGCAATTCTCCAAGCATCTTCCTGATCATTTTCGTTTGTGCGCCTTCTGCTGATTAGGGCGTTACCCACTTGCCAACGGACGCGGTCAGTCTGCCTGCTTGCGCAACCAGGCCGGAATGCTGAAGCCCTCCGTCTTCGCGCCGCTAACCGCCTCTGTGCCAGCACCCTCCTCAACGTCCTTCCAGATCGTGACGAAATGGCGCCCGACCTCTTCGCCGCGCACGATGGCGTAGCCCTGCCGTAAATCTTTCCTGTCCCACGAACTGGTCCAGTGGGCAGTAAAACTCCAAATTCCGTCGTGGGGCTCCATGCCTTCGCAGAACTGCTTCCATGCTGTATTCAGATGGCCAAAAGGCACATTGGGTGCAGCCCCCAATGGATCGAAAACCATCTCTCTCTGTTCGATTTCCTGGATGCTCAGTTGCGTCTGCAAGTCGTCTCGTGAGACGGCAAACTCTGGCTCATCGACGGCACCACGCGCAGGCTCGCCGAAAAAGAGTTCCTTGACCTTCAAGAAAACGAGCACCGGCCAGAATGGAACGATCAACGTTCCGACCAAAGCGGGGCCGAGCACATCGTTCAGAAGCCGAAACCACAGCTTTTTCCGCTCTGGGCGGAGGTCGGCTAGGATATCGCTCGGCAAGTTGTCGTCTTTCTGCTTGGTGAGCTTGTGGTATGCCACCATGAGAATCAGGACGACTGCGCCAATGCCCAGATACCAGTAGAGGTAGATCACGATGTTTCCCCCTCGTCTTGCTTGCCGCGCGGGAAAACAGTCATCCCGCCGATACCGTACCCCTCCGGGCCATCGTCGCCTTCGGCATGCCCGTTCTGGCGCACGTGGGTCTTTTTGATGATGCCTTTTTCGATCTCCAGGAACAGATCCCGCTCGTAGGTGCTGCCGTACCCCATATGGACATAGTTGAGCAACTTGCCTTGCGGAATCCGAATCGTTCCCGAGTACCAGTGTGCAAAGACTCGATCGGGGTAGCCTGGAAAGATGGTGGCCACGGAAGCCTCTTCGCCCCCCTCCAGCGTCCCATGCAACTCGACCAAGTACAAACGGCCGTCGACGATTTCCCATGTGCCGACATAACCGCGCCACAGGGCAGTGCAGTTGTATTCGAAGTTGGGACCGTCACCGCCCATCGCGAAGTACAGGCTCAAGGGATTGGTGCACATCGCGAGTTGCTGGCCCTCGTAGCTGAGTCTTTCTGAAATCTGCGCAGTCATGCTTTCTCCTCCTGGGATGCCATGCAACGATCCAGCACGGAAAGCGCCAGTGCGTAGATGCCAGGGCGTTTTTCCTCGCGCGGCCCAGCCACGTTGAGGGTGTTGATCCGGCCTGCAATCAGCCATTGAGTGATGCGATCTGCTGGCTCAGCCGGCACGCATTGATCCAGCTGAACCACACGATGCGGCTTGCCCATGCGTTCGGCAAACTGCAGCGTCTGCAGAGTGCCCCCGTCCAATTCCCCCACATTGAGAATCAGTGTTGCGTCGCTGTCCTGCACATTCAGCTTCGTGCGCTGGCGGTAACCGGCCGACTCGGTTTCGCGTAACTGATACTTCGCTGACGGAGGGCCATCCGAAGCGCGACGCCCCTGAGGACACCAGCCGCCATGCGGGATGCGATGGTTGCATGCCCAGTCCAGGGCCGCGCGATCAACCCCTGTCTGCCCACCGGAAACAACCGTGTTCGGTAACCAGTCGGGTAATGACGTCTGCAGACGCCGAGGAAACACGGCTTCGACAACCGTGCCATCGGCGAGAATCTCAACACGCTCATTGACACGCTGGTTTGGATCCTCAACCGGCTTTTCGTAATAGATCCGTGCAACATCGCCCAACTCAGCTTTGAGCCGGCGAGCCAAGGCCATGCCTCGCTCGTGAAAACGCGGCCAATCCAGAAGTGCGATCCCTGCTTCCCAATCATTCTGCGCTCGCTCGAATTCCGTCTGCCAAGCGGCAAAGGACTCCTGCAGTTCCTCGGAGATCGGGTGATCGCCGCCCCAGCCGCAGGTGTCGGCATGATTGGGGCCAAGTGCGTCCGTTCCTTCCCTGTTGATCCAACCGTAAGCACCGCCGTAATCCGGCATGATCGTGTAGCGCACGGGAAACTGCCGCTCAGGTTCGTGATTCATGCTACCCATCCAATCTCGCAGACCGCGAATCAGACTGAAGCCAGAAGTCTTCCGTGGCCGCGCCATATAGCGGAATAGCCTTGATCGGGGGCACATCGTTCAACCACAGCACGGGTACATTCACTCTCACGAACGATCCAGTCAGATCGGCAAAAACCTCCGCTTGTCCTCGGTGGCGAAACGGTTTCGTGATTGGTACGCCAGACCTGTTGCGCACGACCCATCCATCATCGGCAAGCTCAACCCAGCGTGTGTTGCTCCGGACCGCCATAGTGGTCTGCGCCAGTTCGAGACTCAGCACCCTTGCAATCGATCGAGCGGCGTCAGGCAAGGCAGACCGATAAAGTGCTTCCGGTGGGCCATAGCTTCGCCAGCGCGCAGACTGGAGTTCAGCCGTACTCCAGGCCACGCCATCCAGTTTCTGCACCTGCGACCACCACAGCATCAACTTCAATGCCAGCAAAGGCCAATCCTTCCGGAAAGGCGCATCCGGGGGCGGGACTTTGTTCTGCCGAGCAGAATCATCCTTGCTTGCCGCATGGAGATCGGCATGCCAATCGCTCTGGATTTCGTCCAAGAACAACACTTGCCTTCCGTCGTCGGTCTCCCGAACCCCTGTCCGGATATGGACAAGGACATTACGTGTCCGATAGTGGCGCGGCTTGTAACTCCCGGGCCAATCATCCAGTTGGATCAATATCTCGCGATAGCCGTCGTTGCCCGGCAGGGAGTAGCGCTCCCACTTCGATAAGGCATGATCCCTTCCCATTGACGAAAAGCGCTGGTTGATTTTGTGCTCGGCATATTCAATGGCGTCCTCTGGCGAATCGAAGCCCTCTGGAGGTTGTGCGATGAGCTTTCCTCGCTCGTCGAGCACCCACCACCAATCCGGTCGCCGCGTAAATAGGTCGGTGTAGCGGCAACGAACGACAGACCAGCCCAATGCCCGATGCCGATAACGAATGACGTACCAGCTCCGGTCTCCCTTGGATCCCCACAGGCCGCGCTTCTTATAGTCTTTCGCCGGCACCCACTGGCAGCACTCGTTCCACCCAGCCTTCGTCATGAAGCCAAAGCGGGATTCGCAGACAAACTTCGGTGTCACGTGGCGAAGATCGATCAGACGGACAACCTGTGCCTGCGATAACGTTTCCCCTGCGAACTGGGTTTCAAGGCGAATCAACACGCCTGACTCGTCCAACTCCTCGGGCTTCACCCCTTTGCTGGTCATAGCCCGCAAAGTTGCAGCCCACTGCTCGGCGCTGGCTCGCTTCAATCCCAGTCCGCGAATCAGACTTGGCAGCGATGACGTCAGGGGCGGCCGAGCCACTTCGATGCTGTAGAGGTTTTCCGGAATGCGGGAACGCTTTGCGAGTTCGCCTAGAAAATGGCCGACGAGGGACTCATACCAATGGGTGAAGCGGTCCAACTCCGGTGACTTGCGCCGCCGTAAGTCGGCTACCCATTCGGCTGCCGATTTCCCCGTAAACCGATGATTTCGGAAGCCACGCTCTCGTCGGACGACATCAAGCAGGGGCGCATAATCCCAACACACCGCACCTTTCTGAAGACGATGGCGCTGGCGACGCTGGCGTTCGTCAAACCGGCTTTCGCTCAATGCCAGCACAGAGCCATCCAGTGCGGTATAGGAATAGTTGGGCTGCGCTTTGTCCGGCATTGCCACTGATCCACTAAAGTAGCCTGGGCCGCATGCTCTTCGCCCTCTCCGAGGCTTCTCGGAACAGGGCTTCGAGATCTTCGTTGAGCGTCAGGTCGGCACTTAGATGCTGGATTTCCGGCGTTGCCACGATCCACGGACGCCACAGCCCATCCTGGCAGCTGACGTGGCGTTCGAGCGCCACCATGGTCCATGTAGGGGCTTGCAACGCCAGCACTGCATCAATCCACGGGCAACGGCGGGACAAGACGTCCAATAGCCAGACCTCGGGGGATAGCGCGGGCAAGATGTCTTCAGGCGGCACGAGCACATCGCGACACCCAGCGCGTTCGAAATCCGTATGCGCCCCACACACGATCACCATGGGATTCCCGCCATGGCCCTGCCATTCAGCGACTGCGGCAGCGATCATCGAACGTGCAGGCGCAGTGACCTCGAGCCCGATGACGATGACGGCTTTCTCGAAATCGAAGAGCGTCCCACCCTCTTCGGCAAAGCTCAGCACCGGCCCCAGCTTACTTCGCTGTCGATCCTGAATTCGTTCCAAGCCCTTGCGACGACTGTAGGGGGGCTGCTTCCGGTAGAGCACCCAGCGATCGCCCATCTCCTTGTCGAAACCAGTTATCTCGCCCTCGTCTCGTGCTGACAGGATGTAGTTGCCTAGACGCCGACCATGTACCTCAATCAGTTCCTTGACTGTTGTGGCACCCAAACCGCCACCTTCGATAAACAGATCACCGGGGGCAAGCCCTTCGCTAAAAAACCAAATCTCGGAGTCCCATGCCTCGTTATCAATCGTGTAGTCCACAAGGGCACTGAGATGTAGGGCGTTGCCGGCCGCATGCCCCGTGCGCCCTGCCCGTCGACGTTGTTCCGTCGCCATCATGTGTAGAACGCGGTAATCCCCACGAGCACGGTAGGCAACGGAAGCCAGTTCACCGTCTCGGAGTAGTTCTCCGAGCTTTTTGAAAAAGGCTGGCGAGTGGCTCGACTCGTTCGGAATCGACTCTTGGCATTTCGCGAGTGCGACACGGCGATCCAGGTAGCAATATGGATGTTTGCCTGCACGAATGCGGGCAACAATATGGCGAAGGAGATGATCGTTCCAGTCCAGTCTGCTCTGGGCCGCACGAGCAATGGCCAGCGACTGCTCGGCATATGCTTGCATCACCGACGAGTTGCGGTAGGTCAGCCAGACTTCATCCTCGGGTTCAGTGTCGTCCCCTGCCCAATAGAACAGTTGGTCGAAATCCTGGAACGGCATCTGTCCTTCTGGCCAGGCATGTGCCCCCCTTTCGGAGCGTGAGGTATGCTCATCGCGGGCACGGGCCACCCGACTGGCAACACCAAGCGGAAGTTCGTCGAGGACAACCGACGTGTAGGCCCAGATGTCCCCTGGGCGATCGATCAACAGCAGCTCGTATACGCGGTGCGCGTTCCCCGCTTCCTCGATCAGTTGCCTCAATGGACTGGATTCGAGACGCACGCGAAATGGGTGCTTCGAATTTCGGAAGCCCACCTCGCCGAAATCAATGACCAGTTCGCTCTGGTATGCAGTCATTGCGTACCTCGATAACGGTGTCGGTGTCGGTGTCGGTGTCGGTGTCGGCGGCGAAGGCCACTGCCTTCACGAACACGCCCAGTGGGCTGCAAGTATTTTCCACGTGCTATTCCCTGATTGCGATCTCTTGCTGCTTGGTGGCGGGATCTTCTACAAGGGCGACCACCGCATCTTCTTTTCCGCTCGTGATCAAGGTCCACAGAGCCCGGCACTTGGCCAGCGCGTCGCCTGACGTATCCTCCAATTGCTTGATCAGGCCCAGTTCCAGTTCGGCACGCTGCTTAGCTTTGCGTCCGCCATACTCGTCGACGAGGTAGTCACCGGCCACATTCATGGCCTTGATCAGGGCATCCTCGTCCGTCCTGATGCCTTGCCAGAAAAATCGATTTGTCATGGCCTCGCGCGGAAACTCCGCGATCCCCTTGAGGAGCGCGAAGGCCTGACCCCACGGCGACGACCACTCCGACTTCTGCGACGGATTGAAGGCCACAGGAGAGTACGCAACCTTGGGAATCAGCTTGTCAGCCTTTGTCTTGCCCAGACGCACCTTGAGTTCATCCAGGATATTGGTGACGGCGTTGTCAGGGATCTTCCCGCCAGGGTGATAGGCCTCGTACATGCGTTGTGCGTCGTTGCGGATGCGCTCGCGCTGCGACCCCAGGAAGGCCTGGATGTCGTCACCCACGGTCTCTCCGAGAAGCTTCTTCGCGTCGTCGTTCGCGGCCGTCAGCGCCGCCTCGAAAAGCGGGATGGCCTGCTTGGGCATCCACCGGACACCATCGGCCAGCGCGAACGAATAGCGCGGCAGCAACTCCCCGGATACCCGGCGCAGTCTGTCAATCTTTTTGAGCGTCGCCTCATCGAACGGAGCTACCTTGATCGAGGTCTGCGCCCTGACCATCCCGGTCTGACGAAAGCTGTCCACCCCGAACCACTCTGGTTTGACCGGCGCCTCCAGCGGCGGAATGCGGCTCAACTTATCCACCGAAACCAGTGCGCCGAGTTCGAAGACCCGCGCCACGTATTCCGATAGGGGGTCGAGTTTGGGGACGCCGATGGATTCCGTCGGGGATGGGAGCGCTTCATTGTTCTGGTCCACGAGAACTACCTCGCCGGACTCCGGGTCGACGACGGCCCGCACCGGTGGCTCGGTGGCTGATTCGTGACCAAGGCAGCGCCGCCGGTAGTCCTCCCACAAGCGGGCAGCTTCCACGTCACCCTCGGGCAGCACCAGGTTCGGCATCGACGTAGCGACATCCGGACGCAACGGACCCGCGATGCCCCACAGGTAGTCAAACCACTTCCGGCAGGCTTCGAAGGTCGCCGCAGTGACGACCGAAGCAAGGTTCGCTTGCGAGGGTGACGCTGGAGCGAACCCCATGTTCTCAGTCGGACCTACCGAAACCGCCCCGTCACCATCCAAGCCGCAAAGACACAAGAGATTGGATGACCGGTCGAGCAGTGACGCTTCCGGGAACACTTTGAAGGCGGCGCGATCACCGTGACGCTCGACCAACCGAAGAAGGTTCTGAAGATCCGACTCCGAGGTCCGGCACGTCGGGTGGATGCTGATCACCAGCCGCAGCATGGTCTCGGCATTATCAGCGAGGTACCCCTCCATCCAGTTCACCGCCCTGGCGTCGATCGCAGAAACCACGCCAAACACACTACACGCGGCCCGCGCGGCCACCTCGAACGGGAGGTTGGCCTCGTACCTGCCCACCCCAGCGCTGACGCGAGGCTCAGGCCACACAAATGGCATCTGCGGGGTGATTGGCTTGCTCACGAGGCCTCCTTTGGCGGTTCGATCACGTGGCGATCAAGAGTCCTGATCACCTGCACAAACCTAAATGGTAATCACAGTGCAGCTGATATATGCACGACAATAATGCCTTGGACACATTCTAGAGCAGCTTATATACTTCATGCAATAGGCCTAATCAGCCTTCGCTAACTAGAATGAGCACCCCAGGATGTCGAAAGAACAGCTTGCCGACCTGACCCAACCGCAACGCGATCGCCTTGCGTTCGTGGAGTTACGCGTGCGATTCATTGGGGAGATCCGACGGCAGGACTTGGTGTCACGTTTTGGCATCCAGTCCGCCGCTGCCACCAGGGATTTGGCCCTGTACAAGGAACTGGCCGCCGGCAACATCGACTACGACTCCAAGGGCAAGTCCTATGTCCTTGGCTCTGACTTCCACCCAGTCTTCGACTTCCCTCCGGAGCGTGTGCTGTCCTGGCTGACCCAGGGGTTCGGAGATGGTGAGCCGGTAAGACTAAAAGCTTGGGTTGCGTGCGAAAGCCCTTCTCGACTGACGCACCCAGAGTTGGACGCGCTGGCCAGCGTGACCAGAGCGATCCACCACGAAAGCCCTCTCAAGATCGAATACCACTCGATCTCGAGTGGCTGTACCGAGCGGGAGATTGTCCCATTTGCGCTGATAGATAACGGCCTGCGCTGGCACGTCCGCGCCTTTGATCGAAAAACGCAGGAATTCCGAGACTTCGTCATTACC
The DNA here is from genome assembly GCA_000585055.1 of Candidatus Accumulibacter appositus. Lineage (GTDB taxonomy): Bacteria > Pseudomonadota > Gammaproteobacteria > Burkholderiales > Rhodocyclaceae > Accumulibacter > Accumulibacter appositus. Next base: position 49,584 of record JEMX01000010.1, on the reverse strand, counting down.
CGGATCAGACGCCCGGTGGTGCTGAAGGGAAAGCAGCTGGAGCCCCACGAGACCAGCGATCAGGACATCCAATGGACCCGGATCGTGGAGCTGGAGCTCGTGCCTCACCCAGATCAACCGCGACCTGAGATCACGGAGATGGACTACAGCATGCAGGACGGCGCGTTGCGGTTGAAGCTGCGTGCAGCCACTGCTGGATACATCTTGCGCAAGTGGAGCGTGGACTGTTCGCCAGACCATAGCCTGCGCGGCCACGAGTACCGGCTCTGGCTGAAAGATCCGCTGGCGATCTACGGCGTGAAGAACGCCGTGCTGGCACCTGGCTACCGGTCTCCTGACCAACAGCGGCTCGAAGCCGAGTCGGACTGAGGGCAGTACATGCTGGCAGAACTCGAAAGACTCATCGGGGAAATCGGCGACCTCAACAGCAAGTTGGTCTTGCTGGTCGGAGCCGGCCGCAGTGGCAAGACCAAGCTGCTGCGCGAGCTGGGCACCAAGCTCAACATCGAGCCCCTGAATGTGGGCCTGGAACTGGGCCGCCGGTTGGCTGCAACGCCGAACAACAAGCGGGGCTTCTCTGCCGGCGAACTGCTGCGCGAGATCGCCGACAAGGAACGCACGGACGCCCCGCTGCTGCTCGACAACATCGAGCTGTTGTTCGAGAAGAACTTGCAAATCAATCCGCTTGATCTGGTCAAGCGGCTGGCTCACTCCAAGCGCGTCGTGGCCGTGTGGCCGGGCGAGCTCCGAGGTGATCGGCTGATTTACGCCGACATGAGCCATCCAGAACATCGCGACTACAGCCGTGACGGCGTGGTCGTTCTCGAAATTTGACGTACAGGGGAAACGAGGAACACATGGCGAACCACATGAAATATGGAGATCTGATCCAGTTCGAGCAGATCGAGTCAGTCATTCAGCTGCTCGATGCCGGGCGCCCGGACGAGGCCAAGAAGCTCGTCTCGACCTACGTCATATCCGATGACATGGCCGAGCGGATCTCCAAGCTCATGGTTCCCCAGCTCAACTTCGACGACTCGGTTGATCACAAGGGCGTGCTGATCGTCGGCAACTACGGCACCGGTAAGTCGCACTTGATGTCGGTGCTGTCACTTGTGGCCGAGGATGCCGCCTATGCGCCGATGATTCGCCACGCCAAGGTCGCCGAGGCGGTAGCCCCAATCGCCGGCCGCTTCAAGGTGCTGCGCATTGAGGTGGGCGGCTTGGAAATGCCGTTGCGCCAGATCATTACGCAGCAGCTCGAACGCTTCCTGGAAAAGCTCGGCGTCGGCTACACCTTCCCTGCAGCGAACCAGGAACTGAACAACAAGGAATCGTTCGAGGAGATGATGGCCGCGTTCGGCGAGAAATTTCCGAACCAAGGCATGTTGCTGGTCGTCGACGAATTTCTGGAATACCTGCAGTCTCGCCGCGACCATGAACTAGTGCGTGACCTGGCCATCCTCCGCCAGATCGGCGAAGTCACCAAGCACCTGAAGTTCCGTTTCGTGGCCGGCGTGCAGGAGGCCATCTTCGACAGCGTGCGCTTCCAGCACGTCGCCGACAGCATGCGGCGCGTCAACGAGCGCTTCACGCAGATCCTGATCGACCGCCAGGACGTGAGCTTTGTCGTCTCGGCGCGTCTGCTCAAGAAGACCGCCGACCAGCAGAACAAGATCCGCGAATACCTCACGCCGTTCGCCAAGTTCTACGGCTCCATGAACGAGCGCATGGACGAATACGTTCGGCTGTTCCCGGTCCACCCGGACTACCTCAAGACCTTCGAGCAGATCCACTTCACCGAGAAGCGCGGCGCACTCAAGACCATCGAGGCCGCCATGCTGGCGATCATTGACCAGGACGTGCCCACCGACCGGCCGCTGTTCATCAGCTATGAGAGCTTCTGGCAGACCATCAAGACCAACTCGGTCCTGCGCGCCGACCCCAACATCAAGGAAGTCATGCGCGTCTCCGAGGTGCTGGAGTCGCGCGTGCAGCAGGCCTTCACGCGCCCGACCTACAAGGCAATGGCGATGCGCGTCATCAACGCGCTGGCCGTTCACCGCCTGACCACGGGTGGCGACATCCACATTCCGATCGGCCCCACCGCCGCCGAGCTGCGCGACGCCCTATGCCTGTTTCAGCCGGGCGTCGAAGACATGCCCGGTGAGCCCGCCGAAAACCTGCTGTCGATGGTGCAGACCGTGATGCGGGAAGTGCTCAAGACCGTCAACGGGCAGTTCATCTCCAAGGCGCCAGACACGGAGCAGTACTACCTCGACCTCAAGAAAGACATCGACTACGACGCGCAGATCGAAAAGCGCGCCGAAGCCCTGTCCGACGATGCGCTCGACCGGGCCTACTACAGCGCCGTCAAGGCACTGATGGAATGCAGCGACGACCTGCGTTACCCCGGCTTCCAGATCTGGCAGTACCAGCTCGAGTGGCAGGAGCGTCGTGTCGAACGCATGGGCTACCTGTTTTTCGGCGCCCCGAACGACCGCCCCACGGCGCAGCCCGAGCGGGACTTCTACGTCTACTTCATCCAGCCGTTCGACAAGCCGAAGTTCACCGACAACAGCCTGTCGGACGAAGTCTTCTTCCGGCTCACGGGCCTGGACGACGACCTCAAACGCCATCTGTCCTCCTACGCTGCAGCGCTGGATCTGGCATCGACCGCCAGCGGCGGTGCCAAGGCCATCTACCTCTCCAAGGCGCAAGACTTCCTGCGAGCCATGAGCAAGTGGCTGCAGGAAAAGCAGATGACTGCCTTCGAAGTCACCTACCAAGGCAAGAAGAAGAACCTGCAGGAGTGGTCCAAGGGCGTGTCCCTGCGCGACCGTGCGCGGCTGGGCACGGACGAGCGCATCAACTTCCGCGATGTCGTGAACGTCATCTCAGGCTTGGTGCTGGGCCAGCGCTTTGTGGACCTGTCGCCCGAGTACCCTACCTTCTCGGTGCTGGTTACCGAAGCCAACCGCAAGCAGCTCGTTGGCAATGCACTGCGTGCACTCGCCGGTGGCAACCGCACCAAGGACGCTGTCGCCGTGCTGGATGCGCTGGAGCTTCTCGATGGCGACCGGGTGGATCCGGCCAAGTCCCGCTACGCGCTAGAGGTGCTGACCCGGCTCAAGGCCAAGGGCCACGGGCAGGTGCTCAACCGCAGCGAACTGCTCTCTGGCACCTCGGACGTCGAGTATTTCGCGCCGATCAAGTACCGCCTGGAGCCGGATCTGCTGGTCACCGTGCTGGGTGGCCTGGTCTATTCCGGCGACCTGGTGATGTCGATTACTGGCGACAAGGTCGACTCCGGCAAGCTGGTGCAGCTCGCGGAACGCTCGATCGACGAGCTCAAGCAGTTCAAGCACGTCGAGGCACCGAAAGAGATCAACCTTGCAGTGCTGCGCGCCCTGTTCGAGCTGTTTGATCTGCCGTCTGGCCTGGCGCAGAAGGCCAGCCAGGGCGACACCGAGCCGGTGATCAAACTGCAAGACAAAGTCAGCGCGCTGGTGCCGCGTGTGCTCAAGGCGGGATCCGATCTGCAGCAAGGAAAGCTCAGCTTCTGGGGCCAGAACCTGCTGCGCGAGGAAGAAGCCAAAGACTGGCACGTCCGGCTGGACGCGTTGAAGAAGTTCACCGAGTCGCTGACGCCGTACAACACCGTCGGCAAGCTCAAGAACCTGCGCGTCACGCAAGAAGACATCGACGGCCAGAAGAAAAATCTGGAGGTTCTGGCAGCCGTCGAGCGCCTGCTCGAACTGGTGGCGGAGTTGGGTGGCACGGCGTCGTACCTCTCCCAGGCCGAGATGGTGCTGCCCCCCGAGCACGCATGGGTGAAGCAAGCCGAGGCTGCTCGGAAGGCCCTGCAAGCCAAGTTCAGTCTGGACCGCACGGCCGAGCACGCCGGCGAGTACCGGCAGACGCTCAACCAGCTCAAGAAGGACTACATCACCGCCTACATCGCCAGCCACAGCAAGGCGCGTCTGGGTGTGGCCGAAGACAAGGCACGCAATGGGCTGCGCAAGGACGACCGCCTGCTCGGCCTGCGCATTCTGGCCGGCGTGTCGCTGATGCCTACGAGCCAGCTCACGGCGTTTGAAGAGTCGCTGAACGGCTTGAAGAGCTGCTCGTCGCTGGACGAACCCACGCTGATGACGGCGGCGGTGTGCCCGCACTGCCAGTTCCGCCCATCCGCTGAGCAGATGGAGCTGATTCCGGCCGCCAACCGACTGCACAAGTTGGACGAAGACCTGGACCAGTTGCAGGCCAACTGGCAACAAACCCTGCTGGAGAACCTGGAAGACCCGTTCACTCAAGACAGCCTGGGCTTGCTGCCGGCGGCCAGCAAGAAGCTGATCGACGGCTTCCTCACCTCACGCAAGCTTCCCGAACCAATGACCACCGAGTTCGCCAACGCCGCGCAAGAAGCGCTGTCGGGACTGGAGAAGATCGGCGTCAAGAGTGATGAGCTTAGGCAAGCTTTGCTTCAAGGCGGCTCGCCCGCCAAGCCAGACGAGCTGCGCAGCCGCTTCGATACGTTCCTGAACGATCGCTGCAAGGGCAAGGACTCGACCAAGCTGCGCTTTGTGATCGAGTGAGCCCATGACTGAAAACGAGCTCTTGGCCATTCTGGCGGTTGGCGAAGACATTGGCATCCCGCGCGCATTACATGCCTGACCGAGCAAAAGAATAAGGAGCAAAGCCATGAGCAACACATTGAAAGTCAGGGACGACCACGCGCCTGTCTGCTTCGAAGCTACCGCCAAGAATGATGGCAAGTTCAAGCTCTGCGAAGGCACGGAAACCTCCTGGCTAACCCAGGGCCAAACATTCGGCACCAAGGAACTACGCGGCCGTGTCGAGCCATGGCTGACCGCCTTATTCCAATCGGAGCATCTTTCGCTGCTGGCAGGCTCGGGGTTGACCCATGCGGTACACCGACTGGCGACAGGCAAGCCAGCCGCTGGAATGAGCGAGGCAACCCTGACTAGCTATAAGGACGAGATCGAGAATGCAGCGAAAGAAGCCGCCCAAAAAGCAGGTCGAGAAGCAGGCAATCTGGAAGACCAGCTCCGCGCTGCCAACGAATTGCTGCGCGGGCTGGAGATACTGGGCAAGACAACAGAAGCTGAAACGCTGCGCACCGAGCTGACCAGCACGCTGGAAACTTTCTCGAAGTCCATTCTCGAAAGCGAAGCCGGCATTGCCAGTTCAGGTGCTTACAAGCGCGAGCAAGCTTTCAATGTGCTGGTCACCTTCCTGATGAGCTTCGCCAGCCGCACCGGCGTAAGGGACCGGTTGAACATATTCACCACCAACTACGACCGCCTGATCGAAGCCGGGGCCGAACTGGCCGGGTTGCATCTGCTGGACCGCTTCCTCGGAAACCTCATGCCAATCTTTCGCTCGTCGCGGCTGGATCTAGACATGCACTACAACCCGCCGGGCATTCGTGGCGAACCGCGCTATCTGGAAGGGGTTGCCCGCTTTACCAAGCTGCATGGTTCGGTGGACTGGGTGCAGGCTGATAGAGACATCCGCCGTATCGGATTGCCTTTTGGCGCGGATGAAGTCGAGCCCTACCTGAAGACACCCGGACTGGAAGATGCCAGCGCCCACAAGCTGATGATCTACCCCAATGCATCCAAGGATCGGGAAACCTCGGACTACCCCTACGTGGAGCTGTTCCGTGATCTCGCCGCAGCCGTGTGCCGTCCCAACAGCACGCTGATTACCTACGGCTACAGCTTTGGCGACGAACACATTAACCGCGTCATCCGCGACATGCTCACGGTTCCGTCCACCCATCTGGTGGTGATTGCCTATGACGATCCGCTCGGCCGCATTATGCAAACCTACCAAGAGCTAGGACGACCTTCGCAGATCAGCCTACTGATCGGCCCGGCGCTGGCCGATTTGCAAACGCTGACCGAAAGCTTTCTGCCCAAAGCTGCAATTGACAAAACCACCTTCCGCATGAGCGAGCTGCTCAAGCAGCGTTACGGTACCGAAGCCCATTCGGCCCCGGCAGCAGGAAAACCCGATGGCAATTTTGACGCGGCGGACCTGCTATGAGCTTCTCGCCCCTGGCCTACGCCGACTCACTGCGCATCGGCAGCATCGACTTTGTCTCTCCTGACGAAATCAAGGTGCTGCTGGACATCGAAGCGCCCGACAACCTCGCGATGAATACCGGTACACCACGGCCGTTTCCGCGTATCAATGGCTATGTGCTGGTACCCAGTGATGCAGGCTATCTGGTCGCCCAGGTAGAGTGGATCACCATCGAGCGATCCCAGTACCCCAAGCGCAAGGGCATGCAGGATTTCGGTCTGGTCGATTTGCCCTACCCGCTACGCAAGATGAGCCTCAACCCATTGGGCGGTCTGTGCTACGAAGGCGAGCATCAGGGAAAGGAACGCTACACATTCCAGCGCGGTGTGGAAGCCTATCCCACGGTCGGCGACCCCGTACTGCTGCCCACCCAAACCCAGCTGCGCGCCATCGTCGAATCCGGCGAAAACCGCCGGGTAAAAATCGGCGTCAGTCCGCTGGCGGCCAATGCCGAAGTCAAGATCGACCCCGATCGCCTGTTCGGTCGTCATCTGGCCGTGCTGGGTAATACCGGCAGCGGAAAATCTTGTTCGGTTGCTGGCTTGATTCGCTGGTCGATGGAAGAAGCCTGCAAAGCACGTGGCGGCACCGATCCCAACGCCCGCTTTATTGTGCTCGATCCCAATGGCGAGTACTCGAAGGCGTTTGATGGACTGGGCAAGGTACGTGTGTTCGCTGTCGAACCGAAACCAGATAGCGGCATCGAGCAGCTACAGGTGCCGCTCTGGTTTTGGAACAGCGCAGAGTGGAGCGCGTTTACACAGGCCAGCGAACGTGCTCAACGACCCCTGCTTCGGCGAGCTCTGCGCGAGATGCGCAGTGGCGCTGACCTCGCAGAAGATCCGGCTTTTATATTACGAAGGAAAATTAGCTCGATACTGATTACGCTTAAAGCTCAAGTCAGGAACGGCGAAACCTATGAAGGCTGGAAGTTTGGACCCAAGCTCCCCATATTCATAGAGGATCTGGAGGCGTTTTCACGCGAGTTCTCTGATCACCGTACGAACATAGAGTACCTGCGCGATCAAATACAGGCATTACTCAACCGGCCTCAGCAGACTTTCCGAAAGCAGAATGGACAGACCGGGTATAACGATTTTCCTGCTACAGCAGTGGAAATCGTCATATCAAATTTTCAAGGCTATCTGAATAGCATTGGTGGCATCGTCTACCAGGCTGGCCCAAATGAAGATGCGCCCCTGCGCTTTAATGGTGCGCAATTTGCGGATCACTTGGAGAGTTTGGCTAATCAGGAAAACAACGCACAGTTCTTCGATTACCTGATCATGCGTATCCGCACTATGTTGTCGGACACAAGGATCAGCCGAATTACTACAGGTTCGGATCAAGTAAGTTTGCATGACTGGTTGGCCAACACCATCGGCGACAACCAAGCGTCCAACGGCACAGTGACCGTCATCGACCTTTCACTGGTACCTGTCGAAGTGGTGCATATCGTCACCGCTGTCATCGCCCGCATGACTCTGGAAGCCTTGCAGCGCTATCGCGGGCTCAACCACGGTAAAACGCTGCCCACCGTTCTGGTGATGGAAGAAGCGCACACCTTTATCAAGCGCTACCAGGACGATGCTGAGAATCAGAACTCAGCCGCCATTTGTTGCCAGGTATTCGAGAAAATCGCCCGCGAAGGGCGCAAGTTCGGACTGGGTTTGGTGTTGTCATCCCAACGTCCCAGCGAGCTGTCGCCCACAGTGCTGTCCCAGTGCAACAGTTACCTACTTCACCGCATCAGCAACGACCGCGATCAAGAGTTGGTGCATAAGCTGGTCCCCGACAACCTGCGTGGTCTGCTGCGCGATCTTCCCTCGCTACCCTCACGCCACGCCATCCTGTTGGGTTGGGCCTCGGAATTACCAGTGCTGGTGCAGATGAATGCCTTGCCTGAGGGCCAGCGGCCAAAATCCGACGACCCGGACTTCTGGGCGGTGTGGTCGGGTAAGCAAGAGAACGAAATAGGCGAGATAGAAGCCATTCCGCGCAGCGTGGATTGGAAGGCAATTGCGGATGACTGGCAACAAATAGCGTCTGTCCAAGACAGTGACGCCACAGACAAGGGAGTGGCTCGCTAGATGGCAAAGGCAAGCGGCTTCGCCGCACTGCTATCTAAAGACCGGATGGCGGCATTCCTCGAATGCGTCGAGGAAGAGCGGTCGTTTGCCGAGCCAGTGGCGGACTTTCAGCACAGTCGAAACCTGCCGTTAGTCTGCATCGTCATCAGTGCGCGCAAGGTTACCCACCTTGGCCTGGGGCGACGGGGTACACGTGCCGGGACAGGGCTGAGCCGATTGAACCTCGATCGGGTTGAAAAGCTTTCAGAGCCTTTGTCGGTTCAGCGAATCATCAATCGCCTGCCAAAACGCAATGCCGCATCCGTGCGAAGGCGTCTCGATTCAGGTGGTCTCCTGACTGACAAGGGATTTGCCGCTGTCATCGAGATCATTCGGCAACTCGCACCTCAGGCCAGCTCGTTGCTGGAGCGGTTTAGCCACGCCCGAACAGAGCGCCTTCAACGGCTTTCTCCCAAGACCAAAGACAACCTGGCACAACAGAAAGAAGCCGTGCTCACGGCACTGTCGGTTGCAGGTTTAAGCCGCGACCCCATTCAAGAGTGGTCACCACCCGAAGACACACCGGTGTCCTTCCTTGACGGATTGCCCAGCGCCCGGCTGCGTGAAGACCCGATGGTGATTCACGACCTAATGAATCTGCCCGGTTTTGACATCATCAAAACCTACCCTTACAGCGCGGCGGTATTCGAATCAGCTGCGACGGCGGAGCGACTCACCGTCATCCTTGCCAATCGTCTCCCACTGGAAGAGCAGACCGGTACGGACCTCATTTACTTCAATGAGACTTTTCAAAGCTTTGTCATGGTTCAGTACAAAGCGATGGGAAAAGGCTCAGACGGCAAGTCAGAATTTCGACCATTAAGCGATAGAAATCTACCCGGTGAAATTGATCGCATGGATGCGCTGCTGGCAGCTATCCAAGCCTGTCCGGCCAATTCCGTTCATGATGGCTTCCGCCTGACGGAGAACCCGTTCTTTCTGAAATTGTGTTCTCGGCTGGTTTTCAACCCGGATGACGTCGGGCTGGTACCAGGGATGTACCTGCCGCTCGATTACTGGAAGCTGCTGACCCAGAGCCCAGGAACCCGAGGATCGCGTGGCGGACTGCGCGTAACTTTTGAAAACGCTGGCCGCCATTTCGATAACTCTTCCTTCACGGCGATTGTTTCCAAGGCTTGGGTGGGTACCACCCCCAGTCAGTCCGATGTTCTTAAAGAAGCGATTCGTCAAACCATTGAGACCGGGAAGGCCATAGCCATCGCGGTAAAACCAAGAAAGTCAGCCGCCGCCAATGTTGGGCGGATCAACCTTAGCGGGATCACTCCGGATGAATGATTTTTTCCAGAACCATGGGGCTTCAACAAGTCCTGTCGAATGCCTTGGTCAGACATTCCCAAGCGAGCAAGCTCGGCGTGAGCACTTCCTCAAACTGCTGGCTGAGAGGCTGAAAGAGCCCGCATTTCGCAAGACAGAAGGGTTCCCGCAAGGTACCGACGAAGCCATCCTGGCAATGTCTGATCCACCTTACTACACAGCCTGTCCGAATCCCTTCCTCGAAGAGTTCGTGCGCCACTACGGCAAGCCCTATGACCCCAGCGTGAAGTACAACCGCGAACCGCAGACGATCGACGTGTCTGTTGGCAAAACGGACCCGCTCTACAAGGCGCACTCGTACCACACCAAGGTGCCGCATCTGGCCATCGTGCCGTCCATCCTGCACTATACCGAGCCTGGCGACATCGTGCTCGACGGCTTTAGCGGCTCTGGGATGACAGGCGTTGCGACGCAGTGGTGCGGATCAGCGCCAACCGCTTACCGGCACGAGCTGGAAATGGAGTGGAAGAAGCAAGGTAAGGCCGCGCCCAAGTGGGGCTCACGTCGAGTCATCCTCAACGACTTGTCGCCTGCCGCGACGTTCATCGCAGCAAACTACAATCTGCCGTTCGACGTGGAGGCCTTTGCAAATGCGGGAAAGCAACTGCTCAAGGAAGTCGAGCAGGAACTTGGTTGGATGTATGAGACGCTTCACAAGGATGGCAAGACAAAGGGACGCATCGAATACACGGTTTGGAGCCAGATATATAGCTGCCCAGAATGCGCCGGCGAAGTCAACTTCATCGATGAAGCACTTGACGACGAAAGCAAGCGCGTCAAGGACTCCTTCCCGTGTCCCCACTGTGGGGCCGAACTCACGAAGAAAAAAATGGAGAGGCTGTTCGCGGCAACGGTCGACTCTGCGACCGGAAAAACCCTTCAAACACCCAAGCGTCAACCTTCGCTGATCATCTATTCGGTCGCAGGGAGCCGACACCAAAAGTCGCCTGACAAGCACGATCTTGAGGTGCTCAATCGCATCGATTCGATGGCGCTGCCGATCGATGTACCAACGATGGAAATTCCACCGATGCATATGACCCATGAGCGTGCACGGATGGACTATTCCGGTATTACGAACATTCACCATTTCTTCCTGCCACGCGCTCTCCATTCAATGGCGGCGCTTTGGCGGAAGGCGTCCACTCAAACCGATGCGCGTGTTCGGGAGATGTTGCTGTTTTTTGTTGAGCAGGCACTTTGGACAGCCTCTCTGCTAAATAGGTACCGGCCCACCGGGTTTTCTCAAGTTAATCAATACATGACTGGCGTTTACTACGTTGCCTCGCAGCACGCCGAGTGTAGCCCGTGGTACATCCTTGACGGGAAGCTTGGGCGACTCGCGAAAACATTCCAGGCCTTCGGTACACGCACGGCGGGCGCAGGTATTACTACTACCGGTTCCGTCGCTTCGCTGCCTTTGGCAGATGGGTCGATCGACTACATCTTCACTGATCCACCGTTCGGGGAGAACATCTATTACGCGGATCTGAACTTTCTTGTGGAGTCTTGGCACCGTGTGACCACTGACGCAGGACCCGAAGCGATTGTCGACAGATTCAAGAAGAAAGCTTTGCCCGAGTATCAGCACTTGATGCGTCGGTGCTTCAGTGAGTATTTCCGAGTGCTCAAGCCTGGTCGCTGGATGACAGTGGTGTTCTCCAATAGCAAGGCAGCCGTGTGGAATGCGATCCAGGTGGCCTTGCAGCAAGCTGGCTTCGTGGTGGCCGAAGTCACAGCACTGGACAAGGTGCAAGGCAGCTACCGCCAAGTCACCTCGGCCACCGCCATGAAGCAAGACCTTGTCATCTCAGCGTACAAACCGAACGGTGGGCTGGAAGGTCGCTTTACGGCAAATGGTGCGACTGCTGACTCTGCTTGGGATTTTGTTCAGACACATCTCAAGCAATTGCCTGTGGTGAAGGTGACAGGCGGCGATTTTCCCGAGTTGGTCTTCAATATCGAGCGCGACGCACGCCGAATCAAGGATCGCCTCGATGCGTGGTTCATCCGTCATGGCGCAATGGTTCCATTCTCCAGCCCTGATTTCATCGCCGAACTGGCCATACGCTTCAAGATGATTGATGGAATGACCTTTCTGCCAGACCAAGCGGTCGAGTACGAGAAGGCGCGATCCCGAATTCCGCAAGTTAAGCAAGCGGATTTGTTTGTTTCTGATGAGAGAAGTGCTATTGATTGGTTGACCAGCTTCCTCCTCAGGCGACCATCCACAAGGGCTGAGGTCGCTCACGAATACATTCCGCAAATTGGGTCCGCCAGGAAGAAGGGGGAACTCATCCCGGAGTTGGATGAATTGCTGGACGACAACTTCCTGCGGTACGACGGAAACGGGGATGTGCCGAGCCAGATCCACAGCTACCTCTCTACCAACCACAAGGATCTTCGCAGCCTAGACAAGAGCAACCCTGCGCTGGTGGCCAAGGCCAAGGACCGCTGGTACGTGCCCGACCCGAACAAGGCCCAGGACTTGGAGAAGAAGCGCGAGAAGGCGCTGCTCAAGGAGTTCGAGATCTACAAGGCATTCACGGGCCGCAAGATCAAGGAGTCTCGGCTTGAGGTGCTGCGCACCGGCTTCCGTTCGGCATGGGCCAACAAGGACTACACGACGATCATCAGCGTCGCCAACAAGCTACCCGAGGAAACGCTGCAAGAGGACGAGAAGCTGCTCACCTTGTATGACCTGGCGCTGACCCGCACCGAGGCAGGTGCCTGAGCGTGGGAGAAAGCGGCTTCAGCGTTGGCGATTGGTGCTGGTTGACCCGGCAGGCATCGCCGTGCCGGGTGATCGAGCGTCAGGACGTGTGGGGCGAATGCGCCTACCGTGTCTGGCTGCCGGCCAAGGATGCCGTGGTGCGCGCCCGGACGCTCGATCTGGCGCCGCTGGCAAGCATCCGGCCGACCGTGGAGCAGATTCTGCATACTTCGGCGGCGGCCAAGCTGCTGGACGCGCTGGAAGACAACCTGCTGCTGGCGCCGATTCAGTCCAGCGTGGTGCCGCTGCCACACCAGCTCTATGCGCTGAACCGCGCCATCAGCCGTAACCGCATTCGCTACCTGCTCGCCGATGAGGTGGGCCTGGGTAAGACGATTGAGGCAGGCCTGGTGCTGCGCGAACTGAAGTTGCGTGGCCGCGTGAAGCGAATTCTCGTCGTCGCGCCCAAAGGGCTAGTGCGCCAATGGCAGGCGGAGATGCGGCTGCACTTCGGCGAGAAATTCCAGTTCATCGAGCCTTCGGAGTTGGCGGCCTTCCGCCAGTGGCGGAGCGGCGCAGTGGGCGACGAAGACAACCTGTGGCGCATGCACGACCAGGTGATCTGCTCTCTGGACTCGGTCAAGCCTCTGGAGGCTCGGCGCGGCTGGAGCCTGGAACAACTGAACACCTACAACCGCGAGAGGTTCGAAGACCTGATCTCGGCATCGTGGGATCTGGTCATCATCGACGAAGCCCACCGCATGGGCGGCAGCACCGAGCACGTGGCCCGCTATAAGCTCGGCGCCGCCCTGGCCGAGGCATCGCCCTACTTGCTGCTGCTGTCGGCCACGCCACACCAAGGCAAGACCGACCAGTTCATGCGCTTGATGCAGTTGCTGGACAGGGAAGCGTTTCCGGACGAAAGCAGCGTCAGTCGGGACAGGGTACGCCCCTTCGTGATCCGCACCGAGAAGCGTGCGTCGATCAACGCCGAAGGACAGCCGCTGTTCAAGCCCCGGGTTACTCGGCTGCAGGCGGTGGCCTGGCAGGCGCGCCACAACGCGCAGCAGCGCTTGTACGAAGCGGTGACCGACTACGTGCGTCACGGCTACAACCAGGCGATGGCTGCCAAGCAGCGCCACATCGGCTTCTTGATGATTCTGATGCAGCGGCTGGTGACGTCCAGCACAGCAGCCATCCGAACCACTCTGGAAAAGCGTCAGGCCCTCCTGGAGGCGCCGCAGCCCCAAGGCAACCTGTTCGAGAACACCAGCCCCGACGAGTGGGCCGATCTGGATGGACAATCCCAAGTCGACCTGGCAGTCCAAGCCAGCGGCTGGGAGCTAGAGAAGTCCGAGGTTGAGACTTTGCTGGAGCTGGCGCGCGAGACGGAAGGCTCGGGCACGGATGCCAAGGCCGAGGCACTGCTGGAGCTGATCTACAAGCTGCAGCAAGAAGAAAACGACCCGGCGCTGAAGGTGCTGATCTTCACCGAGTTCGTGCCTACGCAAGCGATGCTGGCGCACTACCTGGAGAGCCGGGGATTCTCGGTGGTCACGCTCAACGGTGGCATGGATCTGGATGCGCGCTCCAGGGCGCAGCAGGTTTTTTCCAAAGACGTGCGTGTCCTGATTTCGACGGATGCCGGCGGCGAAGGCCTGAACCTGCAGTTCTGCCACGTTATCGTCAACTTCGACATGCCATGGAACCCGATGCGCATCGAGCAGCGCATCGGCCGTGTGGACCGTATCGGCCAGCACCATGTGGTGCGCGCGATCAACTTCGTCCTGGAAGACACGGTGGAACACCGCGTGCGCCAGGTGCTGGAGGAAAAGCTCGAAGTGATCGCCCAGGAGTTCGGCGTGGACAAGGCGTCTGACGTCATGGACTCGGTGGAAGCCGACCCGATGTTCGACGAACTGTTTGTGCACGGGCTGCAGAATCCGGACGCGATCGAGCAGGAGTGCGATGCGGTGGTGTCGCAGCTCCGGACGACCCTCGCCGAGTCAAAGAAGAGCAGCGATCTGCTGTCGGAAGAGCACGACCTGGATGCTGACGATGCCCGGAAATGGCGTGACCACCCAGCGCAGTTCTGGTTGGAACGGGCCATCACCAGCGGCTTGGCGGCGCGCGGGGCTCAGTTGGGTACAAGCGCGACCAAGGTTGGCAAGGCGTGGCGGGTGAAGTGGGCGGACGGCAGCGAATCGGCGCAGGCGTGCTTCGACGCCCGGACTGCTGACGAAAACCCCGAACTGGATTGGGTGACGCTGGAAGACCCCCGGGCACGGGCCGTCATTAGCGAACTGCCGCGCTTTGTCGCTGGCCAGCCGCTGCCGGTGATTCGCGTGACGGGTTTGCCCGACTCCGTGCGTGGCATCTGGTCGCTGTGGGAGATCAGCCTCCTCGCCGAGGGGCTCAGCCGCAAGCGTTTCCTTCCGGTGTTCGTGACTGAAGACGGGCGGACCTTTGTTCCCACGGCCAAGCGGGTCTGGGATCTGCTGCTGACCGAAACCGTCGATGTGCGTGCGGTGAGCGGCGCTGAAGATGCGGTGAGATGGTTCGATGCTTCGCAAGCCGCTGCGCGGACGCAAGGCGAACGGATCTTCAAAGAGCTGCTGGACGAACACCGCACCCGGCTCAAAGAAGAACGCGAGCGCGCGAGCTACGCCTTCGAAGCCCGGAGCCAGGCGATTGGCCGCATCGGGTTGCCTGCTGTGCGGGAGCACCGACGCAAGCGTCTGAAACAGGAACACGATGCACGCATGGCATCCCTTGGCGACGCCGAGGCCAGCGTGCCGGACTTGAACGCAGTGATGTTGGTGCGCGTCTCCGGAGATGTGTTGCCTGGAGGACAGCCGTGATGAACCAGTGGACGGATCGAATCCTCAGCCACTTCACTGCAGACCTGACCCGGCTCTGGGTGGCCTGCGACCCGGACAATGTGCTGCTCGACGAGAAGCTGCTTGCCGAGCTGCGCAGCCGTGGCTTCGAGGTGATGTTGTACGAGGACCCGTTCGCCTTCCGCGCCGAGTTTGAAGAGCGGTATCGAGGCGCCTGGGACCGCGGCGAAGCTGGTCCGGCACCATCGCTGGTGCTGCACCTGCGTGGTGCGGACCAGAACGCATTGCCCTGGGACATCGTGCATCACGGCCGTGTGGTGCGACTCAGCCTCGCCGAGCTGTTCCCCCGGTTGGCCTACAGCACGGTCAAGCAGGTAGAACCGGAGCATCTTGCGGCACTGTTCGATGCCCATGAAGCGGAGTTGCAGTCGGCTCGCGGCGAGAACGAGTCCAAAGATTTCATCCTCGAACATGTCTACCAACTCGCGCCTCGGTCTATCCGCACGCCCGTCGACTTCTGGCGCGAGCTGTTGCGGATGCACTTTGCAAACCGCTCGTTGCCGCCACTGTTCGCCAAGCATGCCGCCAGCATCCTGCAAGGTAAGGGTTTGTTCGCGGATCAGCCGGTCGCGGCGTGGTTCTCCTCGAAAAGTGTGCTGCTGCGTGTCGTCCAGGACGCGTGGTATCGCTACCTGTCAGGTTTGGGGCTCGATGGCTCCCGCACGGGTGAGCCGCCACCTCCGGACTATGTCGCTAGGGTCGACATTCCGTTTGATCACTCTGACGTGCAGGTGCTGGTCGATTCCATGTTCCTCGACGGCATGCTGCACCCGCTGGCCGTGCATAGCGTCCCGGCATCAATGCCGAGCTGGATCAAGGCCGGGATCGTTCAAGACCCGGCTGCATTGCAGGCCCTGGTACTCAAGGGCGTCGATGGTCTGATCGCATCGATCCCCTCGGACGGGTCGTCGCACAAGGACTGGAGCGAGTTTGCCAAGCGCTACGGTGAGATCCTGGCCCGCGCTCATGGACTGCCGGGCGCTGAGGGTAGCGAGCAATTCTTGAAGGTGCGATCGTCGATCAATGCGCTGCATGCGCAGTCTGACGGACGATTGCAGGCATGGGTTGCGGCCAAGCACTACGCCGACTTGATGCTTCAGCCTGTCACCAAGGGTCCGGTCATGGTGCACCACATTCCGCGCTTTTTGCGGCATAGGCGTGCAGCGGGCGAGGCGAAGGTCGCCCTGCTGGTTTTCGATGGCCTGGCGTTCGATCAATGGGTGCAGATCAGAGAACGCCTGATAGCCAGCACGAAGCGATTTGCCTTCGACGAAGGCACGTCATTCGCGTGGCTTCCCACGGTCACATCGGTTTCGCGCCAGGCGCTGTTCTCGGGTCTCAAGCCTCGCGAGTTCGACGACTCCATCGACCGGACCGACAAGGAAGAAGCCCTGTGGAAGACGTTCTGGCAGAACGAAGGCGTGAACCCGAATGACGTCATGTATCGCCGAGCTCTACGACAGGTGGATCAGCTCGACATGCTTGAATCAGACTTGGCGGATCGTCGACCGAAGATCTTGGGCTTGGTGATTGACGAGGTGGACGACCGGCTTCACAAGGAACGTTCAAAGAAGGACGTGGCCATGTGGATTGGGAACTGGCTGGTGACCGGCTTCGTCGATCGATTGTTCTCGATGCTGCTGGACAAGGGCTATCACATCTACCTGACGGCCGATCACGGCAACGTCGAATCAACCGGAGTTGGCAGACCCAACCAAGGCGTCATTGCGGAGACGCGAGGGGAACGCGTCAGGGTCTATCGAAGTGAGACGCTGCTGGCGGACTCTGCCGCCGCGTACCCCAGCACAGTACGATTGGATCTCGCTGGACTACCGGCGAACTTCATGCCCTTATTCGCAGGTGGTCGAACAGCCTTTGTTCCCGAGGGTGACCAGGTGGTGGTCCACGGAGGTGTCTCCGTAGAGGAGCTGATCGTCCCCTTTGTGAAAGTCAGTTATGTGATTGGTACCGAATGAATTCATCAGCGCCTCAAATCGGCTTTGATCGGTTCATTCAGCTTGATTGGGCGGCTGCGGCACTAAACATTCGTGCAGGCACAGCCGGACTAGATGATCTGAATGCACTGCTCGTCGCAGCCGGCCTTAGCTTAGAAGCCAAGAAGAAAACACGCACCGTACTGAACCGACTGTGGCTTGAGCCGCGTGCCAGCCTGGTCGGATTCGCCGATCGCGGCGTATCCCTCTACAAGTCGCAAACGGATGTTCCGATTGCAGCGCTGTGCTGGGGTGTAGCCATTGCGACCTATCCCTTTTTCGGGAAGGTCGCTGAACTGGTCGGCCGCTTGTCCGCCCTCCAAGGTGACTGCGCGTCAGCGGAAGTGCATCGCCGAATGAGCGAAATCTACGGCGAGCGTGAAGGCACCCGGCGCATGACCAACATGGTCATCCAAAGCCAAGCGAGCTGGGGTGCCGTGGAGCGGGTGGAAAAGGGAAAGCGCGTGATCCGCCTGGCGCCCACGACCATCGACAATGACGAACTCACCGCGTGGCTCATCGAGGCAGCCGTGCGCTACACCGGCAAGCCCGTGTCGGTGCCCACGCTGCAATCGCTGCCGGTGCTATTCCCGTTCACACTGACGCGGCCCTTGGCCTATGTGATCTCGAACAGCCCGAACCTGAACCTCCGTTCGGAAGGACCGAGCAGTCAGTTTGTTGCCCTACCCGCCTCCATCTGAGGAGATCCATGAACACAAAAACAGAGAACTCTGGCAGCGCACCGGCGAGCTGGTTTGTTGGCGCAAGCTACGGGGGCACCGACGATCAGATGCCACGCTTTCTAGCCGACGGGATTTGGGAGAACGGTTACGAGGACAAGCACCTCGACGTGGTGCGATCGATGCGGCCGGGAGATCGGATTGCCATCAAGTCGTCGTACACGCGCAAGCATGGACTGCCCTTCGAAAGCCGTGGGCAAGCGGTGTCAGTGATGGCGATCAAGGCAATCGGCACGATCACCGAGAACCTGAATGATGGCAAGCGGGTAAAGGTTGACTGGACAAAGGTCGAGCCGGTTCGGGAGTGGTACTTCTACACTCACCGGGGGACGGTCTGGCGCGTTCTGCCTGGCGAGTGGATGACCGATGGCTTGATTGCCTTCACCTTCGATGGCAAGCCGCAGGACGTTGAGCGTTTTCGAAACGCACCCTACTGGCGGGAACGATTTGGGTACTGGCGGGAACGATTTGGGACAGTGGCGCCCAACAAGCATCGCTTCGGCTGGACAAAATTCTACGAAGCGATTGCTGACAAGTTGCTCACTTACCGTAACAACAGGGCTGCCCTTGTTGAAGGTATCAGGGAGATTTCTGTGCGGGTCGACGGACTCGGTCACCTGGCAGAAGACAAGTATGCGGACGGCACCACGGGCTTCGTGAAGGACATCTGTCCATTCACGACGATGGGTCTGTTCAACCGCGGCATCAAAGATTCCAACCGAAAGATCATCGCAACCGAGTTGGCCAAGTTCCTGGGCGTTGGCGAGGCTGTTCCGGAGACGTTCGAAGGCATCCCGCTGTTGAACAACTTGAAGTCCTGGTACTTCCCATTCGAGGTCAATCGTGCAACCGACCACATCGATTCGCTTTGGGGCGTCTTTGCTGCAGGCATCACGTATGCGGATACGGACGATGACCTTGCCCGCGAGGAATTCGCCAAGGCGTTCGATAGCGCCAACGGGCGGCGAGGCGTGGCATGGAATCTAACGTTCGGCCTTTACTGGATCAGGCCATGGGCGTTCCTGAGCCTTGACCACAACTCTCAGGTCTACGTCAGCAAGAAGCTCGGCGTGCCGATTGGCCTTCACGGCCCGAAGAGACGCTGCAACTCGGCAAACTATCTTGCTGTGATGGATGTGCTGGAGCCGCGCTTTCAGGAAGCCTCGTACCCGGCCCACTCATATCCCGAGCTTTCGCTGGAAGCATGGTTGTACAAGGACCCCACCGATGAGCAGACATTGGGCGGCGAGAAGAACGCAGGCGACGCCGACAATGTGGACGATGATGCCGATGCGGCGACACAGGAAGACGTTCATATTGCTGCGCCGATCGTGCCGTACTCGGTTGATGACATTCTCAAGGACGGATGCTTCCTCGAACGTGACGAGATTGATCGGCTGCTCGACCGCCTTCGTACCAAGAAGAACCTGATACTTCAGGGGCCGCCAGGCACTGGCAAGACATGGCTGGCGAAGCGCCTTGCGTTTGCGCTGATGGGACAAAAGGACGAAAGCAAAGTCCGCGCGGTGCAGTTTCACCCCAACCTGTCCTACGAGGACTTCGTCAGGGGATGGCGGCCAACCGGCGAAGGCAAGTTGTCGCTGGCCGATGGCGTCTTCATGGAAGCGATCAAGGCCGCGTCGAAGGACCCATCGTCGAAGTTTGTCGTGGTGATCGAGGAGATCAACCGTGGCAACCCGGCGCAGATCTTCGGCGAACTTCTGACACTGTTGGAGGCTGGAAAGCGCACGCCCAACGAGGCGTTGGAGCTGTGCTACCCGGATGCTGATGGCAAGCGCCGCCCTGTCCACATTCCGGAGAACCTCTACGTGGTCGGCACGATGAACGTCGCTGACCGGTCGCTGGCCCTTGTCGATCTCGCGCTGCGTCGCCGTTTCGCATTCGTTGGTCTGGAGCCAAGGTTAGGCCCTGCTTGGCGGGATTGGGTGGTCAAAGAGAGTGCTGTCGATCCAGCAATGGTGGCGGACATCGAGCATCGGATCGGCGAACTGAATGACCAGATCGCGGCTGACGCGCGTCTGGGAAAGCAGTTCCGGATCGGCCACAGCTACGTGACGCCCGCCCACCGACTGGAGGTTGGGGACACGAAGAAGTGGTTCCAGCAGGTGGTCGAGACCGAGATCGGGCCGCTGCTCGATGAGTATTGGTTTGACGCACCTGACGAAGCGCAGAAGGCGTGCGCGCGGCTGATTCAGAGCTGGTGACGGGTGTGGTCGGGGTGCAAGTCGAGAACGCGTCGGTAGACGCAGATGGCTACATCGGACGTATTCCGGTGCGCAATCTGTGGTTGCTGATGCTTTATGCATCGGATTTGTTCCGCACTCGCGGCATCGGCAATGTCGGTCTGGAGGACAACCCTGACGATCTGCCCGATCTGGTCGCCGAGATCCTTGCCCACGCAGTTGAAGTGAGGCAGCGCCGCCGTCTCAGTCTTGGCTACCGCTCTCGGGATGCCGTCCTCAATCGCGTGCGGGGGCGGATCGATGTCCTGAACACTGAACGGCATCGATTGCTCGATCGTGGCCTGGTGGCATGTCGATTTGATGAGTTGACCATCGACACGCCACGCAATCGTTTTATCCGTGCAGCACTGGAAACCATCTCCAGAGTCGTGCGGAGGAAGGACGTGGCGCATCGCTGCCGCTCACTTGCGAGTGGCATGAAGGCCATGGGTGTCTCCGGCGACGCGCCCACTCGCGCCCAAATGAGCACCGATCGTTTTGGCCGCAACGACGCGGACGACAGATTCATGGTGGCTGCGGCAAAACTGGCCTTCGATCTTGCGTTGCCAACCGAGGCGGCGGGGATGAAAGTACTGACTCTGCCGGACCGCGAGGTCACGTGGGTCCGCCGACTGTTCGAGAAAGCCGTAGGTGGCTTCTATGACGTGGTTCTGCAACCTCAGGGATGGCGCGTTCGGTGCGGCGGTATGCTGAGCTGGCAGATAGAACAGAAGACGTCGGGAATTGACAAGATCTTGCCAACGATGCTAACCGACGTGGTGCTCGACCACGCGCCGTCCGGTCGGCGAATCGTCATCGACACCAAGTTCACGTCGATCGTCACGAGCGGCTGGTATCGAGAGGAAACGCTGCGCAGCGGGTACGTGTACCAGATCTACGCCTACCTACGCTCGCAGGTTGGGCGCGGCGATTCGTTTGCGGATTGCGCCAGCGGGTTGCTTCTTCATCCTTGCCTTGGACACGCGGTAGATGAGACGGTCTTCATCCAGGGGCACAGCATACGGTTTGCCACCGTGGATCTGGCAGCATCTCCGGCCGAGATCCGATCGCAGTTGCTGCGCTTGTGCGGGCCTACGCTTCAATAGCGCGAATCAAGACGGCAGCGCCAGTTCTACATCTCGTCTGAAGGGCGGCATTTGTTCCTCGGTCCTCCAGACCCAGGCGCCCTGCGCACCGATTTCCGCAATTGCCCTTTCTTTGGAAAGCCGCTCCTTCGTATCCATGAAAGCACTCACCACGTGTAGCGGCACCGGCGCCGGCCCGGCATCCAGCAGTAAGGCATTCGGAAAGGCCGCCGCACTCCGGGCGTCATAGCGCAGCGGCTTGACGAAGCGGCGGTGCTGGGCGATCAGCGTGTCGATCAGGGGCAGTTCATGCACGCCCTCGATGGGAATCCACTGCTCGTTCGTCAACATCAAACTCGCCGCATCGATCTCGTAGGTGTATTCACGGCGGGCGCGGATCAGCGCGGCCAGGATGACGCGGACCGGATGCCCGGTATCGGCATCGCGCGCCTCGAACAGCGGGGCGAACACCCGCTCGATGCGCTCCCAACTCCGGCTGGCGATCAGCAACGGTGCATCCGGCATGTGCCGAATCCAGATCCGGCGGCCCTGACTCGTCGCCTCGCTCGCCTTGAACTCGCCGATCACGATGGCCAGCGGCGTCTGCCCGTCCTTGGGGCGGAGCACGGCCAGTTTCTCGCGCCGGCGCTGTGCCGCCTCGGCCTTGGCGCTCTCGCTGAAAGGTTCGGGCACATACAGGCGCTCGGCCAGCGGCACGCCCTTGACCATGATCTCCTCGGCAGCCTCCAGCAGGTACTTGCGCAGCACGCCCTGGTTGCGTTTGCCCGCCATCGCCGGGCTCCAGCGGTTGAAGCCCGCGCGCTCGAACAGGAAGTGCGTCAAGGCCCGCAACGTCATCTGCCGCCGCGGCACGCCGATCTCGGCCACCTCCTGGGGTTCGCCGCGCGGCACGCCGCGCCCAAGCACCCGCGCCCAGGGAAAATCCACCCGCAATTCGACCCGGCCCGGTTCCGACTCCAGCACCGCTTCACCGACCAGCTCGCCCAGTCCGGACTGCTGGACCTCCGGCTCGTAGGAGGGGCAGCCCGGATGGTGAGCGCTGCCGCTGTCCGGCATGCGCTTGACCACGAACTGGCGATGCCGCGCCACGTACATCTCTACGCCGCCGGGCACGCATAGGCATCTCGGCCGCTCGGGTGTCTCGTAGACATGGGCGAGCGCCTCCTGCAATTGTGAATCGTCCGCGCCGATCACGCGGCCCTTGATGGCGAAGCGTTGGGAGTCCATGGCGAGCTCAAATCAACTCATCGAGCAGTTCCGCCAGCGTCGGCTTGGGCCGGGGCAACAGCTCCCGCACCGCGCTGCGCTCGCCGATGCCCAGGATCGCGCCCACCTGATCCTCATCGGCCCCGCGCTCATACATCCGCGATATCACGGTGAGCCGCGCCGACTGAGTGCTCAACCCCTTGAGTTCGGCGTAACGGAACAACTTGCGGTAGATCTCCAGCAGCGCCCGGCAGACGTAGCGGTTCTGCCCCGGCTCGCCATTGTTGGGCGTGATCTTGTAGGGCTCGCCGCTCGGGGAAAGGAATAGTCTGCTACCCGGGTCCAAGCCACGGTAGACATCCGCCCCACCCAGGCCATGTCCGCCGGCGAGACGCTCGCGGAAATAGGCAGCCAGCGCATCGTCGAGCCGGCTGCTGCTGAAGTACAGCGGCCGGAGTTTGCCGTTGATCGCCGCGTCGGCACGCAACTCCGATTCTCTGCACACGCTGCCGTCGGCATGCAGGTAGTCGCGCACCTCGATCCGGGCGATTTCGAGGGGGCGCAGGCCCGTGGCGAACAGCATGTAGTACAGGGCCAGGTCGTGCCAGGTGCGACTGGTGCGGCCCTTGATGCGCACCGCGCCCTGGGCCACCTCCGCCGCCGACAATACCCGCGCCGGACGGACGCCTGCCGGCGGCTGGGGCTCGAAGCCTTCCAGCGCAACCAGGATGGCGTCCCGATGCAGGCGCAGCCGCCGGACGAAAGCCGCGCCTTCCTCCTTGAGCCCATCCACGCCCACCACCTGGGTGAGTTGGAACGCGACGGACTTGATGCGCCGCTCGACCGCCGTCCGCGAGACGCCGAATCGCACGGCCACCGCCTCGTAGGTCTCGCCACCGATGACGGCACGGAGCATGGCAACCGATTGCAATGCGTTCTCGTGATGCTTGCTGATCTCCTCGTTGTCTTGCATGACTTGCTTCTCCCATTATCTCTCGATCGTCATGAGCCCGAATGTTCGAGCGCCGACGCGCCCTTCGCCAGACGGAAACGCCGGGAAAGGCGCGGGATTTCGTCATCAGGCCGAGCGCGCCGCCGTCGCCGAAGCACTGGCCGGCCGGACCGATGAGCGCGGGCGCGACGCACGTGGCGGGTCGGCGCCACCACGGTCGATACGCGAACGACGCCGCCGTTGCGAGCCGCGAACGACGCCGCCGTTGCGAGCCGAGCCGGTCTCCGCTCATCGCCATGCCCGTCACCCGGGCTGACCTTGCTGCGCGATCCAGCGGCGGATGTCTTCCGCGCGCCAGACGGTCACCCGCTCCGAGAGCTTGACCGGCTCGGGAAAGGTGCGCGCCTGGATGCGCCGCCAGAGCGTTGATTTGGAGATGGGAACGAAGGCCAGCACCTGGGGCTGGCGCAGGAAGCCGGTCTCGGGCAACGTCAGGGTCGAAACCGGAGCGGCAGGCGTAGTCGAAAAAGCGCTGGAAGCCGCCACCTTCGCGGCGGTACGGATGTTGGGCATGATCGGGCCTCGTCACGGCGGGTGCCGATAAAGGACATGACCTGCTCTGTTGCGGTCGCGCTAGGTCAGGATGGCGCGGGCCGATAGGGAACGCAGAACTCGACGACATGCCGCCGGCGCCCCGGTCACGCGGCATGGAAGGATGGGCAAGAAAGTGACTCCCACCGCATGACGGCCAAGGGCGTCCGGGTCGGGAAAGATCAGCCGATCCGCACCTGCACCGCGCAGCACGCGCGACAGCGGATCGTCGGGCAACAGGCAGGTATCGACTGCGACGCCGCCATGAAAGCGGTGCGGGTACCCACGGGGTCAGGTCAGCCTGACGTGGAACCTGTCGATACGATATTGAGGCCCGTGGGCCGACGCAAGACGTTCCGGGACGTACCTGCCTCAATAGGCCGCGTCGGCCAGCGATTGGAGGTGGCACGGGTGCCGAAACCATTCCAGCACGCCGTGATCAATGTCGCGGTCCAGAAGTCGGATCGCTGCCGAAGCCGATCCGGCTCGAACCCGCCATGGCGAATAGGGCCATGATGTGAGCCCGGGTCTCGCGGGGCGCCATGGTATCCGACCGCAGGAAGAGTGTCCGGAGGGTTTCGCGCACGAACCCTGGCCGGGCGGTCCATTTCCCCCGCCACGGATGGGAATACGTGCTATTTCGAACGGCTGCCCAAGTAATCACAACAACTCCGCACGACTGTCATAACGAATGCCCGATCGTCAGACCCCAGTTCGGAAATCCATGCCCCAAAGGCCGCCGCTTCGCTGGCCTCTTCAGGCCCTTCCGTCGATAACAGGTCGCCCGCAGCACATTGGAGCGCCACCGCAAGCCTGTCCAGCGTCGGCAGGGACGGCAAATGCGCGCCGCGCTCGATGCGCGAGATGGTTTCGGCATCGACGCCGACCCGCTCCGCGACCATCTCCTGTGTCCATCCCAGCTGTTTGCGCCGCCCGGACAAGTTGCCCCCCAGTCGCTTCGCCAGACGGGCGGATTCTTTTTTCTTGACCGCCATCGTGTTGTCCTTTCACTCAACAAGAATGACGGTCACTGGACTATCGAAACAGGGGTTCTTATGTTGTTTTGGTTATCATCATCCTTGTTGATACTTGGCCACGCATGACAGACGAGTCAGATCGGTTTGCGGAATCGACGCTAATCACCAACTGAAGGCACCGTACTTTCGAGGGCTTCCACTAGCTGTACATCGGCGTCCACCTCCTTCGAAACGACGGACAAGTCGCCGTCCGACCCGGGCTTGTCCGCGCCATTCACTACGCCCACGAAGACGGCCTCTTGCCGGCTTCCTTCGCTACGGCTGTCGCCACTGCGCGCGTCCATGGCGTTCATCCGTCGCCGCAGCCCCATCGCAAAATTCCGTGCGCCATTGGCGACGTCGCGCACCTGCCGTTTGAGCGTTGCACGCTGGACGTCCACCGCCTGGGTGGTGATCACTTCGTGAATCTCCAGGGTCTGCAGCAAGGGCATCAGTTGGTCGAGTTTGCCCAGCACCTCCAGGAAGCGTCGCCCAATCGACGACAGCACATGGACGTCCACATCCAGGGGCACGGTGTCGTAGGTCGCAGCGCTGGTGATGCCATGAGCTTTGAATAGCGCTTCGGCGCCGTCGATGGCGTGGTTGAGGTTTGCGGTCACGGCGTCCATTTGGGCTCGAATGGTGTCCTCGATCTTGGCGACGTCCTCGTGTTCGAGCCGCGTGCGGGCGATCACCGAGATGAAGTGGGTGTTGAGCTGCAGCGTGTTGAACAGCCGCGCAAAGAAGCGCTTGCCCTCGGCGCTGGTGAAACGCGTCGGCATCTTCAGGCTGGCCGCCTCGACGCGCCGGAAATCGGCCTTGGCCTCCTTGGCGAGGATGCGGGCGTTGACGCCCCCCTGGTCCACCTTGACGATCTGAATCTCCGACATGCCATGCTCCTCGAAATACCGTGTTCGGGCCGATCATCCGCGCCGGCATACGCATTCGCCACTGGAAATGGCCGTAGCCTGAGGGGGCTTTCGGCATCGGGCCCGATTCGGACTGTTTTCGGTATTGACCTGGCAATCCGGCACCACTACCTTGACGTCATGCAGTAGCTGGCCCTGCATTCAAACAAGGCAAGCCCTGGAGTTCTCTGTCTGTCGCGTATGCCATCGGCTTTGCCGCTGCCGCGTGCGCCGATCTTGCCGGCACCCCTAAAGGTGCCTGTCGCCCCCATGCCATCGAGGCAAGTTTTCGAGGCAGGGGCGAGGCGCTTCCGTGCTTCCGTAAGCGCCCCTTCCCCGAAAGCCTTCCTCGATCGGTAGCTGGCATACCGGTCACGGCGGTTCGCACCGCCCGTTCAAGCCAGCCCTGGAGCTTCTTCCCATAGCGCCGTTCCGCACGTAGCGGGCCGGCCGTTTCTCACCCCACGGGGGCATATGCCCCCAGTCGTGGTGCGCGTTGCCTCCAATTTTTCCTGGAGCCAACGATGCTGAATCAAAGCGTATCCCCCCGAGTTTCCCGTCCCACGCCCGTGGGCCCTGTTTTGCCGCCGATTTTTCCCTTTTTCGCGGCCACCTCCCGTCACCGTCCGGCGGCGATCCCCGATCGTGCAGCCCTGGACGCTGTGCTCGACGACGAGGATGCCCCCGTCGAATGGAGTGAAGAAGACATCGTCTTCCTGCATTGGCGCTTGCTGCAGGAGGTCAGCCATCTGGCCGACCCCGCGACGCCGCTGGAAGAGAAGTTCGACACCCTGCGCTGGGTGTTCAGCGAACGCGAGAAGGACGGCCTGCCGTTCTCCTTCGTGAGTTGCCTGCGTGTCGTCGGCTGCAGCCCGCTGTCGCCGATCGCTTACTGCGGTCGGGTCGATACGGAGGAAGTGCGCGACCGCATCCGCCACAACCTGAAGGCCTGGTTCAACACCTCGCTCAAGCGCTACCCCGACTGGGTATGCGACGCCGTCGTCCACAACCCCGAATGGGTCGAGGCCCGGCTCGCCAAGAATCCCCAGTGGATCAACGAGCAAATCAAGCGGATGACGGTGCAGGGCGACCTGTTTGCCTGACGCATTTTTCATTTTTCGGGCTGGTCGCCAACGCGAAGGCCCTCCCTTTTCAAGGAGTCGTCATGACCACTTTCAAGGATGTCCTGTGCCTGCTGGCGATCTTCGTCGCCTACGGCATCGTCGGACGCCTGGATTATGAAGACGCGGTATGGCTGGAACAGATCCGGCGGGAACGGCTGCACGCCGATTGCCTGACGGCGACGCCGGGGGACCGCGAGGCCCTGGCGCGGATCAACGATCTGCCCTTCGATCCATCCACCCGCCGCACGGACGCGGGCGCGCCCGACGACGGGCCCTGCACGCCGCACGTGCTGTGAGGAGGCCGCCATGCACACGCAAACGCGCATCGCGCACGACGCCCCGTCCCTGCTGACCGTCCAGGCGCCGGAAGACATCGAGTTCCTGGTCAAGGAAAGCGAAGTCCTCACCGGCAGGGCCGGCCGCACCTTCGTCATCGCCGGCGCCGACTGGCTGGCCTACCGGGTGCATTGGCATCCGATCGGCCTGAAGGTCGAGCGGCTCAATGAAGAGGGCCGGGTCCTGAGCACCCAGCACCTGCTGCCCCGGGAGTTCCTCGGGCACAGCCTGATCGAGGCCTTGGCCGCCGGGCAGCTGTTCACCCCACCGGTCCGCTACGTCGGCTGACCGATCGTTCTTTCCCCCTTTGGCGGGTCCGTCCCGCCAGGGCCGGGTTCCGCCTGCACTCATGGAGCACATCATGCAGATACAGGTTCGAATCAACGAGGAAGGCGCGCTGCGTAACCAACGCTACGCTTTCACCGATCGCTTCACGCTCGTCTCCGAGCTGTTGCAGAACGCCCGCCGCGCCGGCGCGATGCACATCGAGATCCATTACGACGCCACCGCGCAGGTGCTGCGGGTGGAAGACGATGGCCGAGGCCTCGACGACTTCCAAAAGCTCCTGAGCTTCCACGAGTCGGGCTGGGATGCGGCCACCAGTGCCGAGGAGCGCCCGTTCGGGGTCGGCTTCTCGAAGTGCCTGTACGCCGCCACGCGTTGTATCGTTGCCTCAAAGCATCAGCGGGTCGACATCGACACCGCGGCGGCGCTGGACAAGGCGTCCATCGAGGTGGAGCCCATCGCCGAAGCCGTTGCCGGTACCCGGATCGAGTTGCACGGCGTTGACCTGCCCGACCTGGGCAATCGCATCGAGAGCTTGTGCCTGGGTTTTCCGGTGGAGGTGCTGTTCAACGGCAAGCCGCTGTTGCGGCGCTTTGCCGCCGCGCATCTGGCGACGATGGCCAGCCCGATGGGTACGGTCCACCTCACCGGTACGCGGGACGGCAAGTTCAGCTACAACACCATGGTCTTCCTGCAGGGCTTCTGCGTCATGAAGCCCAACTACTGCCCGTTCGACGAGGTCAATGTCGTGCACCTGGATTCGCGCCAGTTCATGGCGCGCCTGCCGGATCGCGACAAGTTGATCGACGAGGACGTACAAAAAAAGCGGATCGATACCGAGTTGAAGGCCTGCTGGCGCCAGACGCTAGATGTCGCCAAGACCCAGCTTTCGCCTGAGCGCTTCGTCGCAATCTATTACGCGGCGATGCGCGCCTGGGGTCATGTGGATCTCCTGAACGACCTCGACGTGCTGCCCGCCGAATTGTTCGATGAGATCGTCGACTATCCGATCCAGGACGACGACCGAAGCTATGTCCGGCAAGTTGCCGTAGCCCCCACCCGCCAAGCCGTCGAAAGCGGCGCAGTGACCCTGGTCTCCCTCGACTGGTTGGACGACGACAACGCGGCGCGCTGGATGTTGGCCCGGGCCAAGGGCTATCTTGTTTTCGACTGGATCGGCCTGAGCTCCGAGCACTGGGCGTGGCGCCATGTGCGTTTTCTGGATCAGGAAACGGTGCAAGTCGAAGCGGTATCCGAACAGGTCCGCGTCCAGTTGGAAGGACGCTGGGTGTGGCCCACCGTGATCCTAGGCGAGGCCGTGCGCCTGCGCGCCGGCAGCAAGGTCGTCGAAGTCACCGACAAGGGTGTCTGCCACCATGGTGTCCTGTACATCCCGGCCGGCGAGACCTCCGGCGAAGCGGTGCGGCAGGCCTCGTCCTACATCGACGAAAACGACCAGTTCCTCGCTTCGGACCTGGACGCGGACCGCGACGCGCTGGCGGACCTCATCCGTCGCCTACGTTCGGTCGATCCGGTGCAGACGCTCGACTCGCTGCTGCAGGACTTGCGGCTGGGCCGGTATCCTCTGCTGCACGGCAAGGCCTTCCAGGTCACCGTGGGGGTGGGTGCTGCGCCTGGCCATTCGGTGGCCCTGGTCGCCGAAGCCGGTTCCGCCAACACGGGAGTTGGCTATGCAGGATCGTGAGTACGCGGCCCGCATCGAAGCGGTCAAGCAGCGTGCCCATGGCCGGTGGACGGAAATCCTGGCGAGCCTGGGCGTGGATGAACGGATCCTCAAGCGGCGCAACCTGCCTTGCCCGTTGTGCGGTGGCACCGATCGGTTCCAGTACACCGACAAGTTCGGCGAGGGGAACTACCACTGCCGCCAGTGCGGTCCGGGTGGCGGCTTCAAGTTGCTGCAAGCCGTCATGGGCGTGGACTTCAACACGGCGCTGCGTGACGTCGAGCGCTGCCTGGGGATGATGCCGGTGACGGCACCGTCCCGAAGCTGTGAGCCTTCGGCCGAGCGCATGAAGAAGCTGGCCCAGCGCATCTGGAACGAAGCCCGGCCGGTGACGGTGGGCGACGAAGTCGATCGCTACCTGAGCGGGCGGGGTCTCGCCCTGCCGGTGTATCCGAAGGTGCTGCGCTTCCACCCTGCCCTCGGCTATTACCAGAAGGAAGCCGCCGGCAAGTCGCGCAAGGTGGCCGAGTACCCGGCGATGTTGGCCTGCATTCAGGGTGCCGACGGCCACGCCGTGACGCTGCACCGGACCTATCTTCGGGACGGCGGCAAGCTCGCGGCGCTCGATGCGAAAAAGGTGCTCTCGGCCGGGATCAACGGCGCCGCGGTCCGCTTGTTCGATGCGACCGAGGAACTGGCGATCAGCGAAGGTATCGAGACCGGCCTCGCCTTGCATCTGGCGACCGGAAAACCGGTCTGGGCCGGGCTCAACGCCGGCAATCTGGAGAAGCTGTGGCTGCCGGACACGGTGCGCAAGGTCTGCATCTATGCCGACAACGATGCCGATGGCGACTTCGCCGGCCAGGCCTTTGCCTTCGCCCTGGCGCGCCGGTTGAAGCGGGACGAGAAAAATAGCGGTCGGCGGCAGGTGCGGGTGTTCCTGCCCAAGCATGCCGGCACCGATTGGGCCGATGTCTGGCGCCAACGCCTGGAAGCCCAGGCGCCGCGTGCGGCATGAATGTTTGATGAGGGGTGCGGCCGGTTGGCTGCACCCGCCTTTTCAGCGGCACTGCATCAGGCGGTGACGGTGAAAAGGCCGTTTGCCCCACTGGTAGTTGTCACACCAGGCGGCGCCCCACGGCGCCGCGAAGACAGCCCTGGAGTTCCGGCGCGACTTCTCGCGCCCTTTCTGGACCGGCAACCGCCGGTCCGTCATCGACCCTGGCGGGGATGCGCTTCCCCCGAGGGGTGATGCCGTCTCCGCTTTTCTTTTCCGACAAGGAGATTGCTGTGAAAAACGGACGTTCTCTCGTCAGCCTGGCCCAGGAACTGGAGCGCCAGCTGCATTCGAAGAAGGACTTGATCGTGCCGTCGACGCTGGTGCGTCATGCCACCGACGATCTGGGAAGCACCCGACTCGTCATCGAGGAAGGCGGCAGCCCGGTGCACTACGGCGTCACGCCCTTGGCGCGTCGCCAGTTGGCGGACAAGCTGAAAATCCCGTATGCCTATTTCGAGCGCATGCGCGAAGACCAGCCGGCCCTGCTCGATCGCAACGTGAACACCTGGCTGCAGAGCGAGGAAGAGCGGCGCATGCTGCGCACCCTGGACGGTCAGGTGCGCGCCGTGTTGTCGGATCGCTACCGCCGCCTGGACAACTTCGACCTGGCCGAGAGCGTGCTGCCCATCCTGCAGCAACTGCCCGAGGTACGCTTCGAATCGGTCGAACTGACCGAGACGAAGATGTACCTGAAGTGCATCACGCCACGCCTGAAATACGAGATGGCGCCCGGCGATGTGGTTCAGGCCGGGGTCGTGATCTCGAACTCGGAGGTCGGCCAGGGGACGCTGTCGGTGCAGCCGCTGCTGTTCCGACTGGTGTGCAGCAATGGCTTGATCGCTGCCGACCGCTCGCTGCGCAAAACCCACGTGGGACGCGCGCTCGGCGGCGAGGATGAACGCATCCAGGTCTACCAGGACGACACCTTGCGCGCCGACGACAAGGCCTTCTTCCTCAAGGTGCGCGACGTGGTGCAGGCGGCAGTGTCGGAGGCGACCTTCCGCCAGACGGCGCAGAAGATGCAGAAGACGCTTCACATCCCGCTGGTGGGAGACCCGGTGAAGACGGTCGAGGTGCTGGCCCAACGCTACACGCTGAACGACAACGAGCGCGCCGGCGTGCTGCGCCATCTGATTGCCGAGGGCCAGTTGTCCGGCTACGGGCTGGTCAATGCGGTGACGCATTACAGTCAGGAGGTCGAGGACTACGACCGCGCGACGGAGTTCGAAGCATTGGGCGGCCGGCTGATCGACTTGCCGGCCCATGAGTGGAAAGGGTTGGCGGAAGCGGCCTGATCCAGAAAATCGCTGAAAGCCGGCCGGGGTGTCCACCCCGGCCCGGCCTTCATCATTCCAATACCATAATACCGACGGCGCGCCGCCACAGCATCAGATCGTGTGGTGGCGGCCCCTCCACCGGCGCAGTAGGGCGGCCTTCGTGCTGAGTAGCCGCTTTGGCTTCATCGTTGGTCTTGGCCCGCTCGTCGAAGTCATTTTCTCATCGGCCCATAGCTATATGCCAAACAGCTCAAGCAGTCCACACGGTGGCGGCACTATTCCTCAAGCGATGGCTTCAATCGGGCCTTGCGTGTGGCAAGACGAGCCACTACCACGTTTTTCATAAAATGCTATTGCTATTTAATGTCAACAAAAAATATGCTGCCTCCTCGCTCTGACCGGGCCATCGCGCCGGATCGCTCATGAGGCTTTCCACCATCGATGCCGAGGCACCAGCCGCTCCAGGGCCAACCGGAGTACAAGACCATGAGTCGCGTGACACTTACCGATGTCGAATGGATCAACCTGAACGTGCTGGTCGTCATTCGCGCCGGTCTCCAGTATGACCCCGCTTCGACCTGCTGCAGGTACGGTCTCAATACGGCGCAAGCCAACCATCTTCGAGAACTTAGCCTCGACGAGTTGTGGTCCTTGGTAATCAACGTCGGCGACACGACCCTGTTTCCACCGCGCGCCGACCTGGTGACGTTGCTGAGCACGCCGCGCGCGTTGGTGGGTCCCATGGCGCTCGTCCGTCCGCCCATGCCGATGGAAAACCGGCGGTAGGAACCACGACCCATGCCGACCCGTGGCGACCGGCACCTGCGCGCCATGCAACTGGCGAAGCAGTTGGCGGCGCTCGGCGCACGACTGAAGACGATCCACCTCATCACCGGCATCCCGCCGCGGCAGGTGCAGTCTCTCTTCTTCCCCGATCCCCGGTCCATCCCCCGCGGACGCGCCCCCGATTCGGCCGAGTGGTATCACGGCGCCAACCTCATTCTGCGCACCGACGCCTGCCTCATCGGCGCCAAGTACCACCAGTTGCGAACCCAGGGACTCGCCGCCGGCGAAGCCCTGGTCCTTGCCTACCGCGCATACCAGGCTGCCACGCTCCCGCCTTACCGCATCAGCCTTGACCGGGCCTTCAACCTCATCTCCTACATCGACGGCATCTGGCTGGCTACGGCACCCACGTTGTCCGTGCTGACCTGCCCAAGCTGCGGCTGCGAGTTCATTGCAGCAGTTGGCACCGTGGCATACCCGGGCGACGCCTGCCCGTTCTGCAAGCTGTTCGAACGCTTCTACCTGGACCATCGCATCCAGGCTTCCTACCCAGCCCGCCGCACCTGCGACATAGCGGAGCGCCAACTGGGCATGCTGGCGCTCTTTCACATGCTTAGCCCAGGTGCCGAAGGCGATACCCCTGCCGAATAGTCCCTGTTTCGAGGAGACAGGCTGGGTAGCCGGCAGAAGAATGGCCACTTCGCATTCTTTTCGGCATCGCGGTGCCGTCATGCCCACCACACCAACGCCTGTCACTGCTTACCCCGCCTCCGACCCAGGATTCGCCGCCGTGCCGGTCGATGATCTGCTGGCCGGCGAAGCGGACCTGATCGCCCGCATCAAGCTGTGTTACGGCATCGACCGCGACAGCTTCGAGCGCGATGTCCTGATGCTGGTGCGCCGCTATGCCGCCTGCGTGCATCTCCTGCCGGCGACCGCCGACAACTATTTCAGCAAGCCGGGTGGGCTCTTGCGGCTCGGCCTCGAGACAGCGTTCTTCAGCCTGCAAGGCACCGACGCACACATTTTCTCGGGGCGCATGAGCATCTCGGCACGCCGGCAACTTGAGCCGCGCTGGCGCCATGCGACCTTCATCGCTGGGCTGTGCTGCGAATTGCACCGGCTGATGAGCCATATCATCGTCACCGATGCCGCTGGCGAGGCGTGGCCGGCCTTCCTTCAGCCACTGGCCGACTGGCTGGCGACCCGGGGCAGCGAGCGCTATTTCCTGCGCTGGCGCCCGCAGGCGGTCGAGGCGCGTGGCCTGGGCCTGTTCGCGCTGCCCCATGTGGTGGCACCTGCGGTGATGGCCGACCTGTCCGAGGGCAACGCGGTCATCGTGCCGCACCTACTGGCCAGCATCAGCGGCATCCCGGTCTATCGCGACCACAACATCCTCGACGAACTTGTCCGCCGCTCGCTGGCGCTCGTCATCGACCGCAACCTGGCCGCCAGTGCCGACCGCTACGGCTCGCCGCAATATGGCTCGCACCTAGAACGCTATCTCGTCGATGCCCTGCGGCGGCTGACCAGCGGCAACTCGGCCTGGGTGGCCAACCGCGATAAGTCCCGCCTATGGTTCGGACAGGATGGTCTGTTCCTGGTCTGGCCCGGCGCCGCCGAGGATGTCCACCAGTTGCTCGAGGCTGACCAACTGGCCGGCATTCCCAAGGCACCCGAGACCATGCTGGAACTGCTGCTGGCCGCTGGCGTGTTCGAAGCGGCAGCGGCGGGCCGCGCGACCTGGTCCATCCAGCCGTCCGGCGCCAAGGCTCCGCTCGAAGCCGTCAAGCTCTCGGCCCCGGCCATTCTCCTCGCGGGAATCGAGCCAACCCCCGTGGCCCTGCCCCAGGCGCTGGAATTCAAGCCAGCGCATGCGTCTGCGCCAACTGCGCCGCAGACGCCTCCATCCATGCCACCGCTGGCACCGGTGAAGAGCGGCACCCAGTTGTCGCTTATTCCGCCGCCCGAGCCGCCCACCGTCAATGAAGCACGCACGGCGCCGGTCGAGGAAACACCCAGATCACCCTCGCCGGAACCGGCGACGACATCGCCTTCGGCAACATTCGCCTTGCAAGCCCCGATGCGTCTGAACCCGGTCGTTCGCGACGCCCTGGCCGAGGCCGTTCGCACGCTCAACGATGGCATGGGTCCGCCCACCGTGTGCACCGTCGCCCAGGGAATATTCGTACCGCTGGAGGAATTCGGGCGGCGCGGCGTCCAGCCATCCCTCGCCATGCGTGCCCTCACCGAGGCGAACCTGCTGGTGAAACCAAACCGCAACGGCCCGCCGACGCTCTCGCGCGAATTCAACGGCAACCCCACCGTCGGCATCGTGCTGGACCCACGCTGCGTGAGCGGACTCGATCTGGCGGGCTTTGCCGCGCCACCGGCGGAGGGAAGCTGAGATGCTGGTACGCCGCTACGAGATGCCCTGGCGCCGGGCCTACGAGGTCTATGCCGGCATCGCCTGGTGGCTGGCGCTGCTCTATTTCGTCGGAGTCGGCGTCACTGGTGCCCTCCCCCGCCAATTGGCCCTGCCGCTTGCGTTCGTCTGCTTCGCAATGGGCGTGTTGCGGGTCGCCCAAGCACTGCGCACGCTGGTCTTGCGCGCCTCCCTCGGCGGACGGGGCATCGAGGTCGTCGGCACCGACGACCTGGCTCGATGGTGCCAGGATCCGGCCTTAGTGTTCCTGGGCTTCGGCTTCGAATGGCAGCCGGTGCATTCGCAGCGGCTCTACGAACTGGCCAAGATAGACTATCGGGAGTTCGCAGTATCGCCGCGCCTCCTACAGCTCTTGGGCTACGACAGCAAGCCCCAGCCGGACGCCGAGATCGGTCTGCCATATATCCACGGCGTCGAACCGAAGGAAGGCCCGTTGCACCGGCCGCTGCAGAACTTCGAGGGCGGCACGCTTCTGGTCGGGACCACCCAGTCCGGCAAGGGCGTGGCACTGGCCAACCTGATCACCCAGGCGATCCGGCGCGGCGACGTCGTGATCGTCATCGACCCGAAGAACAGCCGCCGGCTCAAACGGGTCGTGGAACGCGCCTGCGCGGACTACCGCGAGCCGGACACCTTCATGGAATTCCACCCGGCATTCCCGGAGCGGGGGGTACGGCTGGATTTCACCTTCAACTGGCAGAAACCCACCGAGATCGCCTCGCGTATCCAGTCGATCATGCCGCCGGACACGGCCGGCGCCTTCTCGGCCTTCGGCTGGGATGCCGTCAATGTCGTAGTGCAGGGCCTGGTCGAGATCGAAGAACGGCCGAACCTGATGAAGCTGACCAAGTACATCGAGGGCGGCATCGAGCCGGTGCTGGAGGGCTCGATGCGCCGCTTCTACGATCAGACCCTGGGCGTCGGCTGGCGCGAACTGCCCGAGATGAAGAAGCTGTTGCACGACGCCCAGCGCGGTAACCTGAAGCGACCGTCGGAGGCGGCCAGCGCCGACCTGATGGCCTTCGTCGCCTACTACGAGCACCACATCGCCCAGAACCAGCGCAACAAGGTGATCGATGCCCAGGTGCGAACCTTCCGCCACAATCGCGAGCACTACCAAAAGATCACCGCCAACCTGCTGCCCATCCTGTCTATGCTGACGTCGGGCGACCTGGGCCGCAGCCTCTCTCCCGACCCTTTCGACGCTGGCGACACCCGGCCAATCATGAATTTCGAAAAGATCGAACGCGCTGGTCATGTGCTCTACATGTGCCTCGACTCGCTGCCCGATCCGTCCGTCGCCTCGGCCATCGGCGCCCTCGCACTGGCCGATCAGGCAGCGCGCGCCGGCATGCGCTACAACCTCGGCGGCTACCGGCGCATCGCGCTCTTCGTCGACGAGGTCTCGAACGTCATCAACCAGCCGCTGATCGAGATCCTCAACAAGGGTGCCGAGGGCGGCATCTTCACCACCTGCGCGATGCAGACCCTGGCGGACCTCGCCAAGCGGCTGGGCAGCGAGGACGCGGCGCGCATGGCGCTGGGCAACCTCAACAACCTGATCGCACTGCGCACCAAGGACCGGCCGACCCAGGACTTCGTGGTCGAGACCTTCGGCAAGACGGCGATTCATACGGTGCGGGTA
Organism: Candidatus Accumulibacter appositus; assembly: GCA_000585055.1. Taxonomy (GTDB): domain Bacteria; phylum Pseudomonadota; class Gammaproteobacteria; order Burkholderiales; family Rhodocyclaceae; genus Accumulibacter; species Accumulibacter appositus. The sequence continues at coordinate 12,994 of JEMX01000010.1, read as the reverse complement.
GGCCTGAGCCACGGGTCGGACGCCCACCTCGGCGACTTCTCGTCGAGCTATTCCGCGCAACTCACCGAGAGCTTCGAGGAGATGGTGCCAGCCGACGTGCTCGGGAAGCTGCCCAACCTCCAGTACTTCGCCTCGGTGTCGGGCGGTCGGATCATCAAGGGGCGGTTTCCGATCCTGGATCCCGATGCGGATTCGCGCCACACCCCGGCAAAGGCGGCCGCATGATCCGCGCCGTCGCCGTGCTGTCGTTACTCGCCCTGCTGGTCCTGGTGCTGTACGTGCCGTCGGCCCATCCCCCAGAGCGCTTCCTCGCACAGCTACGCGCCGAGCACGAGGCGGCCACCGCCTACTGGGGCGCCGAGCCCGCCACCCGCATGCTGGATCGGGCGATGAGCATGCAAGATGCGACGGCCCAGGTCACGCCGATTCCTGCCGCGAAGGATGCGCCTTCGCCAGCCGGCGTGAACGGCGCGGTGTCCCGGGAGATGTCCTCGGTCAACCAGCGCCTCTTCAACAATGC
>JEMX01000010.1:0-12070 GCA_000585055.1 Candidatus Accumulibacter appositus | reverse complement strand
CCAGTGTCATGGCTACGTCACTGAATGTCAGCATCGCAGTACAAATGAGACCGTCGGGCGATCGATATCGGTGACAGCGCCTCGGCCTCTGCCGCCATTCGCCAGCAGCTGCCTGTGGAGTCGCAATGCGACGGTTACCTGTCGCTCACTCGCCAGGCTGCGACGAGAGGCAGCTTCTCCATCCTGCGAACTGGAACTGCCGAGCCGTTGCAGACTTTCGAGTCGCCAATCTCGCTGCCGAAAAGCAGTCGCTCATGTCTGCTCGTTCATTTAAAGGGAAATGCGTGCCAACTGTCGTTAAGCCGCTGTCGTCGCAATTCAGCATGCGGCCGCTTAAATGCGATACTGGAATAGGGGCGGCAAGTGAAACTAGGGATTGCCCCACATCTTGATACTCGCCTCGTCATTGCTGCTAACCTCTGCATAACAACGCATGCAGTCCAGCGACAAGCCGGGCACTGACACGCAGGGAGCGTCATGGAGTCTACGATTTGCCGATGGTCGGCCGCCCTTGGCTGCGCGAGCCTGGAACTGCGCGTATGACTGGCTTGGTCAAGCACAGCGCGGCCGGGCCGTATCTCGGGTTTGCATTGCAGCCTGTTCGCCTGTGTTACCACCTTCTTAGCAGTCCGCTGGATTCAAGCGTGTCGCTTGAGTTGCTGGACGACGTTGCCGTCCACTACGCCGACGGGACGTTACTCTTGGAACAATGCAAAAGCGCCCTGTCCCATAACGCCCTTTCTGACTGGTCCGAGGATCTTTGGAAAGCGTTGGCGAACTGGATCGACTTAGTTGCGTCGGGCAAGGTAGACCCCGCCAAGACCTCGGTTCAGCTCTATGTGACACCTCCGCGAGCTGGCAAGGTTAGCTCGACCATGCACGCCGCCGGCGAGCCACTGGCCGTACACGCGCTTGTCAAGGAGATCGAGAAGAAGCTGAAAGCGCGCGCGCAGCCGCCCAAGTGCATCGCGCACGTTCAGAAGTTCCTAGATGCGTCCGAGGCCCATCGCGACGCGCTCATCTCACGATTCTCCGCCGTCAGTGTTGACGCCGATCCGATTGCGCCGTTACGTGTCCTTCTGGCCCCCGCAGTCCCCACAGCATCCATCGATGTCATCTGCCAGTCGGCGATCGGAATTGCCAAGGAGTGGGCGGACCAACGCATTCGCAAGGGCATTCCTGCGCAGATCAGCGTCGCCGAGTTCCGAAAGAACTTCCACGCCTTTGTTCAAAGGAACAACCTCCCTGGCTATCTGCCCTCATTCACCGTAGCGCTGGGCCCGGCCGACGCAGAGGCCGTCTTGAAGAACCGCCCCGTCTTCATTAAGCAGTTGCAGTTGATCGAGGCAACGGAAGAGCAGCAGCTTCGCGCGGCCAGCGATTTCATGCGGACATCGGGCGACAAGGCGACGTGGGCAGAGCAAGGGCTCATCTACGACGGTAGCTTTGACGACTGGGAAGGGTCGCTGCTGCGGCGGCATGCTGCCATCCAGGGTGAAGTGAAGGACCTTTTCGCAGACAAGACGGAGGTTGTTCAAGGACGGACGGTCTACAACCGCTGCTCTGTTCTTGACGTGCCGCTTGATAGCCGTGCGTTGCCAGGACACTTCACTCACGGGGGCTTCAACGATCTGGCCGAACGGCGACTGCTTGGCTGGCACGCCAAGCACGAAGCCCTGCTGGACAAGGAGGAGGAACAATGACCGAGGTTGGCCGACCCGTTCGATTGAGCGAAGCCGCTATCGTCCAAAACGAGGCGTTGGGGGCCTACGTGTTATGGAAGTTCGGATTGGGATTCCAAGAGCGTGACGGGCAGGCGGCGACGCTGCCACTTGCGTTCCTTGTTTTACCGCTGATTCTGCACGCCCCGACTTTGGAGATGGTGTTGAGCACGTACAAGGGCTCTGGCCTGCACCTGTTTGTGGGCAAGCTGGGTGAGCAGCGAGAGGACCTCATTGCTGTCCATGGCCGAGCGCTCTCGCTACGTCAACTCAGCCTTGAGTCGCTCATGCGCGCCGAACAGTCGGGCCTGATTCGTATCGACCCGACGACGGCAACGATGTGGTCCGTAGGTCCTTACGACGACCTGGCAGCGCCATCGCTCCCTGAGCGCATTCGTCGCATCGCGCCGGCGTCCGAGAAGGTCGGGTATTGGTTCGCCGGCCTTTCCGATCAGCAAGTGGCCCATACCCTCAGAGTGGAGTTTTGATGTACTTTCAACTGCGACAGGTCATCTTGTGGCCGCGACGCGGCGGCGAGCCGCGGGTCGTCAAATTCGAGCCCGGCATGGTCAACGTCATAAGCGGCGCGTCCAAGACCGGCAAGTCTTCGGTCATCCCGATCATTGACTATTGCCTTGGATCCGATAAGTGTGCGATCCCGGTAGGCGTGATTCGCGAGACCTGTTCGTGGTTCGGTGTACTGATCGACACTGTTGAAGGTCAGAAGCTACTTGCGCGTCGGGAGCCTGGCGAGCTGAAGAGCTCCGGCGAAATGTTCCTTCTTGAAGCACCGGAGATTGAGCCGCCGCAAGAAATACAGGCCAAAAACCAAAACGTCGAGCATGTGAAGGCAGTCCTGAACCGGCTGGCAGGGCTGTCGAACCTCCAGTTCGAGCCCGGCACCGAAGATCGCTTCAAGTTTCGTCCGAGCTTCCGCGACTTGATGGCCTTCTTGTTCCAGCCGCAGAACATCGTCGCCAACCCGGACGTGATGTTCTTCAAGGCTGACACGACGGAACATCGCGAGAAGTTGAAGACCATCTTCCCCTACGTCCTCGGAGTGGTCAGTCCTGAGCTGCTACAGGCGCGGCACGAGCTGGACCGCATGCAGCGCGTGCTCAGACGTAAGGAAAGCGAGTTGAAGGCTCGGCAAGACTCGGGGGCAGCGTGGCAGCGTGAGGGCTTCGCCTGGGTACGCCTTGCCATCGAATACGGGTTGCTGCCGCCATACACAGTTGTCCCCAACGATTGGCCTTCCACGGTTGACTTGCTGCGCGCTGCGTTGCAGAGCGACACCAGATCTGCGACTCCCACGCTGGCGTCGATGGACGTCATCATGACCAGGCTCGCTGAGCTGCGCACGGCTGAGTCCACACTGGTGGCGGACCTCAATCAGTCGAGACAGCGGCTGCATGAGTTGCGGCGACTGGACGAAAGCAGCGATGCCTACGGCAACGGCCTGCGTATTCAGCGCGACCGGTTGGGTCTTTCTTCATGGATTCGCAGTCTGTCGTCGGCACAGCCGGTGGCAGTTCTGGAGCCAAGCGAGGCCGGCCGCGCCAGAATCGATCACCTATGCGAGGCGCTAGAGGGAATCGAATTGCGCCTGCGATCCCACCCCAGCGTCGCTGAGTCGCTAGGACGAGAGACGCTTCGGCAGCGCGAAACGGTGGATGGCGTATTGGGTGAACTCGCGGCAGTGCGTCAGGAAATCCGCACCCTGGAAGGTAAGTCCGAACAAGCGCGTAAGGTTACTACTCGCGGTGAGGAGATCTCGCGGTTCCTCGGTCGTCTTCAGGAGGCGCTGCGCCTGTACGAGGCGGCGGATACCTCGTCGGCCCTCGGCGAAGAGATTGCGGCGTTGAAGGCGCAGGTCGAAGCCCTCGCGAGATTCGTCTCCGAGCATGAGATTGGTCGGAAGCTTGAAAATGCTCTGAACACAATTCAGGAGATCTCAAGCCGCCTGATTCCACAGCTTGACGGCGAATGGCCAGACGCGCCAATTCGATTAGTTATTCAGGAATTAACAGTCAAGGTTATCAGAGGTACGCGGGACGATTACCTCTGGGAGATTGGTAGCGGAGCGAATTGGCTCGCTTATCACATTGCTCTGACTCTGGCATTGCAAGGATACTTCCTTAGATTGCCTCATCATCCGGTCCCCGGACTCCTTATTTACGATCAGCCAAGTCAGGTTTACTTTCCCGCGCGTCGGATCGAAAGTTCTACTGCCGATGCGCCCGAGCCGGAATGGAAGAATGAAGATGTGGTGGCTGTGAGAAAGGTGTTCGCACTCTTCGATCGCGTCATCAACCGTACAGATGGCCGGATGCAGATTATTGTTCTGGATCATGCGGACGAGGAAGTCTGGGGTGAGCTAGCAAACCTCCACCTGGTTGAGGTGTGGCGTGGAAGAGGCCTAGTGCCACCGGCATGGTATTCGCCATCTGAGACGGATATGCAGTAGCAATACAACGAACGCATCAACGCAGCAAAGGCGACGTTTGTGACCATCTGCGCTTTGCTGAGCCGAGGGTCGCATCGATCTGATGCGTGGTGCTCCAAAAGATCTACCAAAAGGGCGAGCGTGCCAGTCATATCAATCGAAGAACTCAAGCAAGCCGTGGTTGGCGGTCGTGTAGGTGCTATCTCCATCGATACGTCAGTTGTCGAACGTCATCAGTACGGCTTCGAGAGCGGTGTCCTGGCCAAGATGTCTCAGTTCAGCCGGGCCAACACGACGCATCTCGCTCTGGACATCGTCCTCCACGAAATGCGTTCGCACCTCACGAAGGAGGCAGACCTTGTCCGTAGCCAAGTAAAGAATGCGCTGAAGCCGCTCGGCAATTCATGGGGCATCGACAAAGACGCGCGGGCAGAAGCGCTTCGCTTCTTGTTTGGCGATCAGTCGGGCGACGCAAGGACGGAAGAGCGCCTGCAGGAATTTCTCGATGACAGCTCAGCCACGGTGCTCACCTGTGCTGAGTTCGTCGGCTTGCCGGAAGTGCTATCGCGATTCGTTGAGACAAAGCCGCCATTTGGCAACAAGGAGGCTAAGAAGCACGAGTTCCCAGATGCCATCGCATTGCTGTCTCTCGAAGGATGGGCTATCAAGAACGACACCACCGTTATCGCCGTTTCTTCTGATGGGGACTGGAAGCGGTTCTGCTCAGAATCCGATCGCGTCTACTACGTTGACGACCTAGCTCATGCGTTATCGGTATTCCAGGCGGGTGCTGACGATGCCGCGGCGTTGTTCAAGGCCATGCTGGGCAACGGAAAAATCGAGGAGCTTGATGCGATAGTTCTGGACGCTATTGCTGCGCAGTCAGACAAGATCAGCATTGATTTTGAGGCGGCAGCTAACTGGTACTACGAAGCGGAACTGGACCAGGTCGAGGTCTCATCTGAGACACCGCTTGCTGACCAAATCAAAGCCTTCGACGTAGTGGAGTACGAGGATGACACCCTCGTGCTTCAAACTTCACTGACGATCGACGTCACAGCGCATTTCATCGCGAGCTTCCAACATTGGGACTCCATCGATCGCGAGTACATCGGCATGGGATCAGCTACGGTAAGCCAGACGGAAGCGCTCGACCTGGACCTCATCATCACAGTGCTCTTCGACAATGGAAGCGCAACGATCGACTCAGTCGAATTGCTTCCTGCAAGCACGACGATGGACTTTGGCGAAATAGAGCCCGATTGGATGAGCGATTCAGGTGACGAGCCTGATGAGGACGGGCCGGGCCAGGGTCGGCCCTAGCGATCAGGCGCAGAGCAGTCATTGACGTACTTCTACTCCTGGCCGAACGGGCTAATTAGATCAACAACCGATCACGACGAGCAAAAGAGGACGGCAACCCGCGGAATCGCTGGTCAAGCACCTTGGAATCCTCATGGAGCTGATGAAAGCGTTACCGAGCGCCCCCCACCAGGCTCGCCTATTCGCCTCCGATACTGGCATCAGCCTGCGCAAAATGTCTGCACCGGAATAGAGCTCGACTTGTGGCTGTAGCGCACGCCTTCGATCACGTGCAATGAGACGGCATCGGTCGAGATCGCTAGGTCGAATGTTGGACGCCAGTCCGGTGCAACCATCGCCTCAGGCGCGCCCCTATCGAAGAGCACGTAGTTCACGCCGCCTTCGCATTGCACCGATCGAAAGGCGATGCCGTCGAACGCCCACTTCTTGTCATAGCGAATGAACTCTGCCAGCGCCTGCGTCACCACATATTCCGTGTCATTGGCCCGGACTGGGCGTGCAATCTCTTCGTGCAGATATTCCAACAGCACTCTATGCTCGCTGCGCTTCTGGTAGCTAGGATCGAAGAAGCTCAGAGGTGCGTACCGCAGCCGGCGGCTCAGCATCGTGAAATCGAAGAACTTCAAAGGTGCCGTGGAATGGAAGCGCCCCACCACCACGGTATCGCCGATCGAGGGGCGAACCTCGGCGATGCACGTATCGATTTCGCGAGAAACGTAGAGTAGTGGAACGCCGGCCGGGCTCATGCGGTTGTTGGCTGCTCGCTCCTTGGGGGCGGCGCCCAGTGCAACCGCAGCGTTCTCCGCAAACGACCGTGCCTCCAGCTCGCCGCTGGCAATGCGAGAACGGTAGAAGGCCGTGCCGGGGTCGAGCATGGTGACCAAGGCAGGTGTCCCGAGGCGCTCCGGATCCTCGGCCTCGAGGGCCTCCCCGATCAGCCACTCGAAGAATGCGCGCGCGGCGTCATTGAAGAAACGCCGACCATGGGCCAGCTCGTGAGCAATGTGGTGCCAGGGGCCGACCGCATACCAGCGCTCGTGGTCTTCCGACTCGAAAGGGCTTGGTGTGCGGCAGTATTCCTGCCCCGGCCAATAGAAGTCCTCGTCGTCCGCATTGAGATCCTCTAGGCACGCCGAGACGGCCCTCCGGAGAGTCTCGGAACTGCATCCGATGGCGCAGCCCACCACGTCGTCGAGTGTCAGCTCGTACCCGGGATAGAGCCCATGGTCCGGCTGGAAGTGCTTCGGCAAGTATTCTCGGATAAATCGTGCGATGCGCTCGGGCGTCAATGCGCTCCTGGTCGTCTTGCCACAAGCGCAGCAGACCCGCTCCTCCTGAAGTGCACCATTCAGGTTCTTGAGCATGTAGTCGTCCAAGCAGGCTTGACATACCCACATTGGCTCGGCGCTTTCCACGTCCAGCAAGGCTTGGCGGAATAGCCCCTTTGTTCTCCCGCTCATTCGTACCCCTGATTCCAGATGCTCGAAATTCCGACATTAACGGGGGCGGCCCATCACCACAACCTCTGAACAAGTTCGACCGGGCGGCAACGGGTCGATACAGGGAGTTCGAAGGATCGTGGACCTGCCGTTCGACCGTGCCGAGGGTCGTGCTGCAGGTGCACTACGCATTGGCGCCGCTCATTTGACGCAGGCCGGCCGGCAGCTGAGGCCGAGGTGCCGTCGCCAGACCTGCCTTGTCGGAGGTCCTCTCCGTGATGGAAAGCTGTCGATTAGATCCTATATGTCATGCAACGGGGAATGTTCCTAGCGGCCTATTTCCTGATCGCGAAATCCCCCTCTCAAGTCCGCCATTCCCACGAGACGCCACAACCTCGGCTGCCTATCCTGCGGTCATCTGCTCGTAAGGGCAATACGCTGCCACAGAACTGGGGATAGCCGCATGATCACCGCCACATCAGCGACGCGTCAGCATCACTTTTCGCATCAATCGGAGGTGAATAAGGTTCACGATGTCATCGAGACTCGCCTGTGGCTCGAGGAGCATGATTGGCTTTACCGCCTGCTGCGCAGCGAAGACAATGTCTCGCCGACCTTCCGCTTTCCCGATCTCATCAGCGCCAGCGTCTCGCTGGTCTTCACGCACCAGGATGCACCCTGTCGCATCTTCCGGTTTCTCGGGACCGAGCTTGTTCTCCGCCCGCCCGAGACACCGCGCCGCCGCGAATCGATGTGGCGGCAGCAGTACCAGTTGCTGTTGGACCTGCAGCGTTCGCCCGCCAACCGGCACCCCAACCCAAAATTCCAGCTCGACCAATTGACCACGGCCTGCGTCGCCCTGTGCCGGGCAGATGATGGCTCGGGCGCCGGCATCTTGCAGCAGGCACGCCGCAACATGGCCGAACGTTCCCATTCCGGCGGGAACGCGCCGGCCGGCTGAGGCTAGCGTCGCCTCGACTGATGCCCCTGACCGGCATCCACCCGCTTCTGACCCGCTCGCTCACCGTCACCTTGCCCGGCTAGACGCCGGACCGACCCGAACCCGACCCTGACCGTCCGCGCACTGCCGACGGCCCAGACCTTCGCTGCCCGCCCCCCGGCGGGTCGTTCCGGTTTCGTTGGAGAGGTTACTCATGCGTCTGCCGCTGCACTTTGCTGGCCTGGCTGCCTTGGCCGTCCTGGCGACCGCGCCCACCTGGGCGCGGGCCTGCTGGGAGGAGGCGGCCCAGCGCTACGGCATCTCGGCTGACCTGCTCTACGCCGTTGCGCGGGTCGAGTCGAACCTGAACGCCCACGCCATTAACCGCTCGCACCTCCAGCGCACCGGGTCCTACGACATCGGCCTCATGCAGATCAACAGCGGCCACCTACGGACCCTGTCCCGGCACGGCATCGATGAAGCCGATCTCTTTGATCCCTGCACCAACATCCGGGTCGGCGCATGGCTGCTGGCCGACAGCTTTTCTCGGCGGGGGGCGACGTGGGATGCCGTCGGCGCCTACAACGCGGCCTGCTCGCAACTCAAGGGCAAGGACTGCATCGAGGCCCGCGCCCAATACGCCTGGCGGGTGTACCGCCAGTTACCCGCGCAACGCAACGCGCAGTTGGGCAAGCACTTGGTATCGACGGCGACGACGGTTCCCGCCTTGATGTCGGTGAGGGTCTCGCCATGACGGCCCGCTTCCTGCGCCGTGTCGCTGCGCTCGGTCTCGTCGCCAGTTGTACCGCCCTCGCATCGTCGTGCAGCCTGTTCCGCACGTCGATGCCGGCCGAGCCCGCGGGCACACACGCGGTGGTGCCTCCGAGGTTGGCCCAACTCGACTTCGGCCGCCCGGCCAGGTTCGCACAGTGCGTACCCCCGGCATGCCCCACCCGCACCCCCAAGACACTCGCGCCGGAAACGCCCAGCCAGCCGATCGCGCGCGAAGCCGCAGTCACCCCGGTCGAATCCGTCGCCCCCGCACCTTTGGCGCAAGACCTTGCGACGGAGGCGGAAAGCTCGCGCACGGTCATCGTGCAGTTCGGCCTGGGCAGCGCCAAGCTGAGTTCCGCCGCGCGTTCCCAACTGAACCGAGCCATGGGCGACCCGCTCCACGTGCGCCGCATCAAGATCATCGGCCGCACCGACAGTACCGGGCCGTTGGCCTTCAATGAATCGCTGGCATTCGCCCGCGCCCTCGCGGTTCGCGACCACCTCCGCAAGACCCATCCGACGCTGGCCGCCACGCTGACGCTGCAGGCTCGAGGGGCGTGCTGCTTCATCGCCTCGAATGACACCCTGGCCGGCCGCACGCAGAACCGGCGGGCCGAGGTGGTCTTTCAGATGAGCGGCGAGGACCTGCCATGACGCCGCACCGGTCGCCCGCTCACATCCCAGTCCTTCACCCGTCGAGCGCTCGCGCTCCCACCCGCAGGCGCGTCCGTACGCCCACCCGCCTTCCCACCCCTATCCCACTTTCAACGCTCCACCCATGCCCGGAGGTTTTCATGAACACTGCAGTGCTTGTTTCTTCCCCCCGCGTTGCCACACGCAAACCGATGACCGTCGCGATGCTGCTGACGACGATCGTCGTCGGCCTCGGCACCGCTTTTCCCGGCTACGCCCTGGACCTCGTCGCCTTCACCGGCATCACCGGGCCGCTCACCTCGGCCCTGACGCAGATCGCCGCGCTCGGACCGGGAATCAAGGCCCTGGTCGGATTCGTCGGTTTCGTGGTCGCGCTCATCTCGCTCTCCGCGCTACGCAACTTCGGCCCGGTCCTGTTCTACGTCGGCCTCGCCATCTTCGCCGCCGTGGGTCTCGTGATCGCCGGCGCGATCATGGGCGCGGTGGTCTGACGCCCGCATCGACACCCAGGAGACCGACATGCAAGCGGACACCTATATCCCGCGGCGTCTCGATGACCAATGGAAGATCGGCTTCTGGGATGTCGATGTCGCCGCGCCGATCCTGTTCATGTTCTTCGTCGGCTATCTGTCCGGCAGCAGGCTGTCCTTCGCCGTCTGCATGGCGATGGGCATCTTCGTCTCGCGCTGGATTTCACGCCTCAAGGCGGACAAGCACCCGGCCTTCGCCATCCACTGGCTGTACTGGCATCTACCGGCCAGTCCGATGACCGCGATGCGCGCCACGCCGCCGTCGCACATCCGCCGCATGGTCGGCTGAGCCCGGAGAAAGCCCATGGACTTCGAACGGCTCAACGGCGACATCAAGGAGATGCGGCGCCGCAATCGCGGGCTGGGCCTGGCGGTCGGCGTGCTCGCCGCCGGGCAGATCCTCGCCCTGGTGGTGATCCTCAACCTGTTGGGGACGGTGCGCACCGTGGTCGTGCCGCCCTCGCTCAACAAAACCTTCTGGGTCACCCGCGACCAGGCCAGCAACGAATACCTCGAGCAGATGGGCAGTTTCATCGCCTGGCTGGTGCTCGACGTGACGCCGGCCTCGATCGACTGGAAGAAGGACATCCTGCTCGGCTACGTCGAACCCGATCAGTACGGCCCGCTCAGGACACGGCAGGAAGTGGAGGCCGAACGCTTGAAGCGCATCAACGCCGCCACCGTGTTCGCGCCCCAGCAACTCGTACCCAGCGAAGAAGGCCAGAGCATCGTCATCCGCGGGCGCCTGCGCACCCTGGTCAACGGCTTCGAGACCGCCAACGACCTCAAGGCCTACCGGGTCGAGTTCAGCTACGCCGGTGCGCGCATGCATTTGAAGAGTTTCAAGGAGGTACCCAATGCCGGCAATTGAACCAACCCAAGCCCGATCCCCGCATCGGTTCGTCCTTGTGCCTCGGCACGGATGGGCGATGAGTACCGCCATCGCCGCAATCACCGCCGTCGCCGCCTTGACGGCCGTACCCGCCCACGCGCTGCAGATCGTCGAGGCCAGCGACGGCGTGTCGGTCGAAGCCATCGTGTCGATCAAGGAGCCGACTCGCATCCGCATCGACGGAGCACCGATCACCGACGTGTTCGGCAACATCCATTCGAGTCATTGCGGCGCGGCGACGCCCCTCCCCGCCACGCCGGGCATGAGCAGCACAGCGCCCGGCGGCGGCGTCAGTTCGGCGATCAATCCGGCCGGCGAGGTCGTGCTCGAGTGCGACCGCGAGAAGGGGGAAATCTACGTTCGCCCGATCGGCGATGCCGCGAAACCGATCAACCTGTTCGTCTCATCGGCGAGCACCACCTACACGCTGCTGCTGCGCCGCGCGGACACGCCCGCCGACACCATCGTCATCCGCGACAAGACGCCCAGGGCGTTGAAGCCAGCCACAGCGGCCCAGGCCGGAGCCGGACCGTCACCCAACCCGGTCCGCGCAATGAAGGCGCTGCTGTTGGCGATGGCTTCGGACCGGGTGCCGCCCGACGTCCGGGTCGAAGAGACCCATCGCTCGGTCCCCCTGTGGAAAGAGGCGCGCTTCTCGCTGGTGCGTCAGTACGAAGGACGCGGCCTGATCGGCGAGAAGTACCTGCTGCAGAACGTCAGCAATGCCCCCATGGTGCTGGCCGAACCGGAGTTCGATCGCGAGGCCGGCGGCATCGCCGGCGTCAGTATCGAGCAGCACAACCTGCGCCCCGGCGAGAGCACCAGCGTCTACGTGATCCGCCGAGGAGAGGCGCCATGACCACGCCGCAGCAGTCCTTCCAGGCCCTGCGCGGCCTGCCGCAGCGCCTGTCGCAGCACGTGTTGCAGCACCTCTCCCCCCGGCAGCGCCAATACGCCATGCTGAGCGCTTTGTTGGCCGGCGGCGTCGGGCTGCTCTGGCTGATCTTCGCCTTCACCGGCAACCCTCCGAAGACCGGCGCCGCCCAAGCGTCCGCCGGGCAACCGAGTGCGGTCACCAACATCGGCGTGATGCCACCCGGCGGCCAGGTCAATCCGGTGGATCAGTGGGTCGGCACGGCCGGACGCAAGCTCGCCCAGTACGAGAACGAACGTGAAGAACAAGGACGGCTCAACAAGAACGCCCAAGCCTTCGAAGCGAAGACCATGCAGCGCTTCGCGGACCTGGAACAGCGGCTGACCTCGGCCCAGCAAGCGGCCGCCACCCCGGCGGCACCCACCCCCGTCGCGACCACGCCGAACACCCTGCCGCCGGCCGCCAGCCTGCCCCCGG
>JEMX01000009.1:224-78540 GCA_000585055.1 Candidatus Accumulibacter appositus | reverse complement strand
AGGGTCGCGGTGGCGGTCGCGCCGGCAACGTCGCCGAGGGTGTAGGTCACCGTCGGAAGGTTGCCGTTCCAGTCGGCAACCGGCGTGAAACTGTAGCTGCCGTCGGCCTTGAGCGTCAGCGTGCCGACGCCGGCGATCGTCGTGCTGCCGCCAACCGGACCAGCGGGGACGACGACGGTGACGCCGTCAACGACGAACTGGCTTACGGTCTTGCTGTCGCCCGGGTCACTATCGGTATCGTTGTCCAGAACGTTGCCGCTGACCGGGGTATCTTCCGGCGTGCTGGCGCTGTCGGGATTGCCGACCGGGGCGGCGTTGGTGACGACGACGCTGATCGTCGCCGTCTCGCTGACGCCACCGCTGCTAACCGTATAGCTGAAGCTGTCGGGACCGACGTAGCCCGGCGTCGGGGTGTAGGTGATCGTGCCTTCGGCGGGATTGAGCACGGCGCTGCCGTGACTGGCGTCGCCGATGGCGCTGATCGCCGCTGCCGGGTCTTCGAAGTTGTCGGCGGTGGCGCCGTTGGTGCCGGCCAGCGGATCGAACGTGATGGCTGCAGTGCTGTTGGTGGTGACGCTATCCGGAACGATATCGGCCACCGCATTGACATCGAGAGTAATGGTGTTAGCACTGGGATCGGTATTAATCCCGCCATCCAGGATGCCACCATCGTCAACGAGCTGGAACGTGAAGCTCGCAACGGCGGTGCCATTGAGGTCCGGTGGCGGTACCCACGTTAGATTAGCAATGTCTGCGACGTTGATCGATTGTGGGAAAGTGAGCGCCGTGCCGGATAGTTTCAGAGTGCCGGTAGCGGGCAGCGTCGAGATCAGTACCGAAGCCAAGCTATTGGGCGGGCTGTCGTGCAAATCGGTGAAACCGAAGTCGCTTGCCTGAAACTGGTAGGCGGTGTCTTCGATCGCCGTAATCGTCTTGTCAGTGCCTGCAGGAGCGTCGTTGACGGAGGTGATGCTGGTGCGCAGGGACACCGCGTTGGCGCTGTCGCTGTAGCGCGTGCTGCCGCCCGAAAGTGTCGTGTCGTTGGAAACGTCGACGCTGTCGCCGGCAGCCGGCAGTACGCCGGCCGAATCGTCGACCAGACGCACGCTCAGTTCACCTGGGATGCCATTCCAGTTGGCGGCGGCCTGGAAGCGCAGCGTATAAGTAGAGGGCAGAAACAGGCCGCTGGCCGAAGTCAAGGCCATGCTGATGTCGGTCCAGCCGCTGCTGCCGTCCGCCGAGTACTGCCAGGTCCCCTGCGCGGCGGTCGCCGCGTTGTCGGTGATGACGATGCCAGCCAGGCTGTTAAAGGTGGAGCCGTCCGTGAATACCGTCTGATCGTCCTTGGCGTCGCTGAAAGCAGCGTTGCTGCCGACACCATCGAACAGCTGGGCGATGGTTTCCTGACTTGGGCTGGCGGCGTCCTCAAGCGAATTCGCCAGAACGACGCTGGCGCGCAAGCGCGTTGGTGCGTCGTTTTCTGCGTTAACCGTCAGCGCTACGGTGTCGGTGGCAGTGGAAAACGGTGTGATGCCGCCGTTGCTGGTGGTGTCCACCTTGGTGCCGGCGTTGCCGGCGGTGCCGCCCGACTGATCCCAGGCGCGCAGGGTCAGTCCGGCGGTCACCGTACCGTTCGCGTCCGTGTTCGGCTGAAAGTAAATCCGGTCGCTGTCACGGAGCAGCAAGGCGCCGCTCTCCTCAACGCTACCGATCGAGATCCAGGACGAACCGTCATCCACCGTGTAGAGCCAGGTGCCCAGTGCCGTGTCCGTGTCGGTGATGGCGATGCCCTTCAGCGGATTCATGTCGACGTCGCTGGCGCCGCCGGTCAGCGACGACACCAAGATGCCCGCCACGCCAACAACCGGCGCCGCGTTGTCTTCGGGCGCGCCGATGGCGAGGACGGTATCCGCCAGCACCGGCGCATCGTTTACTCCCCGCAGAGTGATGGCTTGTGTTTCGGCCGCCTGTTTGGCACCGCCCAGCCCTTGCGGACCGGCGGTGTCGATGTCGCCGCTATTGCCATCATCGACCGTCCAGGTCAGCGAGAAGTTTTCTTGCTGCGTCTGACCGAGGGTCTGCCGCGTATTGCGATAGGTCAGCTCCCGCGCCACGCGCTGGGCTTCCGCTGTGCTGACCCCGGCAGCGAGAGTAAGCGAGAACGCGCCGCCGGCATTGGTAAACGTGCCGACGACACGGGTATCGATGCGCAGGTTGCCGCCGGAGAAATTGACACCGACGTCGCCGCTTCCCGTAACGCCGAAAACGTCGTCGGGGTTGGGGCTGGCAACGTTGCTGCGTTGCAGCGAGAGCTGCGCGCCACCCCAGTCGCCACTGCCGCTCGCCAGGAACGACAATTCAGGGTCACTCAGCACGGCGTTCGGCGCGATCTGGCTCGCTGCCCGGTCTTCGAAGAACTGGTCCATCAGACCAGTGCCCAGGGTCAACACCGGCGCATCGTTGTAGGCGGTGATATCAACCACCACCGCGCCACTGCCTTCCAGCGCCAGCAGCGGGTTGCCGCTGCCCTGCGCCGTCGCACCGCTATTGGTATTGCCGTCGTTGATCGTGTAGCCGATGGTCACCTGCGACGGCGGGTTGTCGTTGCTGTTGCTGTAGGTCACCGCCCGCAGGACCTGATTGGCCTGCGCGGTCGTCGTGGCGTCGTTGAAGCTGATGGTCAGCACGCCAGCGGCGTTGGTGAAACTGCCCACCACGGTCGCGTCGATGCGTATATCGGTGGCGCTGAAATTGACGCCGCTGTTGCCGCTACCGGTCACCCCGAAAGTGTCGTCGGTAGCCGCTGTGCCAGGATTACCAAGCACTGCCGCGCGCTGCAGGGTCAGCACCGCGCCGCCCCAGTTGTTGAAAGCGCTCAGCTCGGGGTCGCTCAAGGTCGCGTCGGTGTCGAGCTCGACTGCCGTTCCGTCCTCGTCGAAGCTCGCATCGGAGACGACGCCGCCACCGAGATCGGCAAACACCGGTGCGTCGTTGATGCCGGCAACGGTAACCACGAGAGAGCCGGAGGCGATCAGCTCGCCACCACCGCTGTTGCCCCGGTCGTTGAACGCCAGGGAGAGCACATCGGGACCGCTGAAATTGGTGTCCGGCAGGTACTTCAACTTGTCGACGGCAATCGCCGCGTTGATGGCGGCGATGCTGCCGCTGAGCGTGATCGAGCGACCGCTGACGACGGCCGTGACGCCAGCGTCGAAGTCGAGCGACAGTGTGCCGTGCAGCGCGCTGACCTCCAGCTCGACGTCGCCATAGCCAGAGTCAACAATATCCTTAGGATCGGCGAGGGTGATCCCGGTGACGACGGTCGCCGTGCTGCCATCGCGTGACTCCGTGGCTGCCAGCGTGCCGCTGGTCTGAATCCCCACCAGCGCGTCAACGTCGAGTAGCGGATCGTCATTGATCTCGGCGAGGTCGATGACGATCTCCCGGGTCGGTGCCGAGAGCGCTACCCCCGCCACGCCGGCGAGGCCGAAGCCCTGGTCGCTGACCGCAAAGCTCAGCGTGCGGGCGGCGGCGGCGACGTTCAGCGAGTTGGCATCCGCGAGCGGGGTGTAGCTGAGGCTGGCCAGCGCGGCGTTGATATTGGCCACCGTGCCGCGAAGATCCAGGCTGCCGCTACCGTTCGTGGTGCCGTTAGCGAAGCTAATTCCGGTCATCGTCCCGAGGGTCAACGTGCCCTGCGGAATCGACAGCGTCACCGCCATCTCGTCGTCGCGCGCATCGACGTCGGCGATACTCAGTGCGTCGGCACCGGTAAAGAAAACAACGCTGTCTTCAGTGCCTGAAACCGTATGCGGCGCAAAGGGCAGGGATGTTGGCGCGTCGTTCACCGGAGCGATGTTGTTGATGTCCACGCGGGTCTCGACGCTATGCACGTCAGAGCCGCCGCTGGCGGAACCCGCGCCGGCGTTGTTCAGGTCGTTGAAGGTGACGGTGATCGTCTCCGAGGTATCGGGATCGTCGCCAGGCACATACTCGACCGTATCCAGGGCGGCCTGCAACTGCAGCAGGGTGCCGGTAAAGCTCAGCGTGTTGCTGCCGCCACCCCAGTCGCCGGCGCCGCGATCGGTCGCCTGCGTGCCGGCGGTGACCGTCACCCCCGTGGTATCCAGTACGAAAGCGCCGTGCGGCACGGACAGGGTAATCTGCCCCTGATTGCTGCCTTCAAAGCGTTCCAGGTCGATATCGCCGAGGGTGAAATTCGGCCCGAGCACAATGGGCGTGTTTTCGTTGGCGAAACCGATGGCATTGATGGTCGGCGAACTCGTCAGGATTGTCGGCGCGTCGTTGAGCGCCGTCACCGTCAGCAAAACCGTATCGGTCGTGGTGGAGAACGCCGTCGTGCCCCCCTTGGGCGCGGCGCCGACGTTGAAGCTCTCGCCGTTGTTGCCGCTGCTCTGATCCCAGGCGTACAGCGCCAATGCCTTGTCCAGCCTCCCGTTGTAGTCGGCATCGGGAACGAAGTAGAGCCGGGCATCGGCGGCCAGCAGACGCGCGTTCGTCGCATCCGCGGCGTCAAGTGGCAGCCATGGAGTAACGCCATTGTCGGTGGTGTACCACCAACTGCCATTGCTGGCATCGGCGCCAAGCCAGATCGCAGCACCCTTGAGCGCGCCGTCGTCGACGTCGATGCTGTGGTCGAGCAGGGTCGAAACCCGCGTCCCGACCGCGCCGCCGACCGGTGCCACGGCGTCCTCGCTCTGGGTCAAGCTGAGTTCGGCATTGGGAAGGTCTGGCGCGTCGTTGACTGCCGTCACGGTCAGCGAGACGGTGTTCCTCTGCAGGGAAAAGGCCGTCGTCCCGCCGCGGGAATCGCTGTTGGCGCGACCACCGATGGTACCGGTGGTTTGGTCCCAGGCGCGGTAGGTGAAGTTGGCGGAGGTGGCGTTCTCGCCATTTGGAATGAAGCGCAGCCAGGCGGTCGGGGAAAGCAACAGCGAACTGTTCTCCGTGACGCTTCCGACGGCACTCCAGGTGCCGTCGCTGCCATTGGTCGAGTTCAGCGAATACTGCCAGGTACCGTTGCCAGAGAGCAGGCTATCGACGGCGATGCCCTGAACGGCGTCAGTGTCGACGTCGCTGGTGCCGCCGAGCAGCGTCGAGACGAGAACGCTTTGCCCGTTGCTGGTCTCGTCTTCAGTAATCGGCACCAGAGCGGTGTCGCCAGCGCTCATCATCGGCGCGTCGTTGCGCTGCTTGACGATGATCGTGTTGCTGGCGGTGACGGTGTCTGCGCCCGCCAGGATGGTCTCGGCGTCGTCCTCGTAGCTCGCCGTGCCGCCGCCATCGACGAAGGTGTAGCTGAGCGATCGGGTCGCCTGTGCGGAGGCTTGCGAGGCGTTGGCGAAGTCGGTGTTATGGAAGCTCAGGTTTTCGAGCACCGCCTTGACTGCGACGACGTTGGCCTTGTCGTTGAAGGTGATCAGCAGCTTGTTGCCATTGACGCCGTTGCTGCCGCCGTCGTCGATGGTCGCGATGGCCACCGACCCGAGCCCGTCGTTGTAGCTCACCGTGTTGCCGACGACGCTGAGTTGACCAAGCGCCGTTCCCTGATGACGCACCGAGAGCTGGTCGCCGGCAGTGCCTCCGGACGTGTAAGCAATGGTCAGCGTCGTTCCGGGGTTGTAGCTGCTGCCGTTGGCGAGGTCGACGTCGTTGAAGAGCACCGAGGCGTCGATCAGCGTCGCGCCGTCGTCCTCGAAATAGGTCAGCGGATTCAGCCCCGATAGCTGCGGCGCATCGTTGACCGGGATGATCTCGAAGTTGAAGTTTTCCTCCGGCTCGTTGTCGCCACTTCCGTCCGAGATTTTGAAGCGGAAGTAATCGGTCAACGGCGTTTCCGAGCCGTTGTGGCGGTATTTCAGATAGCCATTCTGGATGTCATCGAGCATGAACGATGCACCGACGCCCAGTGAGGTGATCGCCCCCGCGTTG
The DNA here is from genome assembly GCA_000585055.1 of Candidatus Accumulibacter appositus. Classification (GTDB taxonomy): domain Bacteria; phylum Pseudomonadota; class Gammaproteobacteria; order Burkholderiales; family Rhodocyclaceae; genus Accumulibacter; species Accumulibacter appositus. The sequence continues at coordinate 72,588 of JEMX01000009.1, read as the reverse complement.
TCGAGATAGAGCGTGCCGTTCTGCGCAGCGGTAATGATCCGAAACTGCGTCTGCCGATAGGTGTTGTCGACGTCCGTACTGTCCGTCGCGGGAGCCCCCCACAGCGACCCCAGCATGTCCGCGGTGATGTTTCTCACGCCGCCTTCGGGCACCGCCTTGCCGTTGGCGATGGTCGCGCCGGTGTTGTTGAAGACCACCGGCGGGTCGTTCTGCGGCAGGATGTTGATGGTGACGGTGGCGACGTTGCTGTACCGGGCGGCCGGCGCGTCGGAGGCCTCATCGTTCACGCGCCAGGTGAAACTGTCGAGGGTGAACTCGCTGCCGTCCTGGACGTAGCGCAGCTGGCGCCCGGTGAGCATGGCATGGTCGAACGGCTCGTCAACGGCGAGGGCCACAAAACCGGCGCCAAGATCAATCTCCAGCGAGCCGTGCAGCGGCAGGCTGACGATGGTATAGGTCGCGTCGTCGGCAAGGTCGCTGTCGCTGTCGCTGGCCGCCAGGATGCTGGCGTCGAGGATCCGGATCCGCCCGTCATTGTCGTCCACGCCACCCATGCCGGTGTTGTAGCCCTCGTCCACCGTGAAAGTTCCGTCGCTGGCCACTGGCGCGTCGTTGACGTTGGCAATGGTGAAGGTCACCGTGCGGCTCGGGCTGCGGGATACCTGTCCCTTGTTGATGGCCAGCGTGTTGGTGCCGTCGTCGACGGTGACGAAGCCCTGCTCGCTGATCGGCGGCGAAGTCGTCAGCACGTCACCCACCTGCACAACGCCGCCGTCGCGCAGGTGGACGGTAATCGAGTCGCTGCGCAGTTCGGAGTCGGCGCTGTGGAAGTAGGCAATCTTGCCATTTTCGACGTCCAGCGCCGCAAAACTGCCGCCCTGAGCCAATGCAACCCAGGCGGCTCCATCCCAGCGGCGCAGGTCGCCACCGAGCGGAGCGCTTTCCAGGACATAGGACAGGGCAGCAGGATCGGTATCGGGATCTTCGTACTGCAGATTGGCCACCGTCAGCTTGACGGCGTTGGTCGCGCCGTTCAGGTTGAAGTGGTCCAGGCCGCTGGTGGCGCTTTCTTCCATCAAGCTGCCGCCGTCCGGATTGCCCTGTGAAATCGTCGGCGCGTCGTCGACCGGGGTGACGATCAGCTCAACGGTGGAGTTCCCGGTGATTCCAGGACCGTTGCGGGCGACCGTGAACGCGTCGCGGTAGCTGGTCGGCGTGTAGCCTGAAGGTTCGTCACCGAGGTTGACGTAGACCACCTCACCCGCCGCCAACTGCGCCTGGGTGAAGATGTCGTGCGCTGACAGTGCAGTGCCATTCAGATAGAGCGTTCCGTGCGCCGGCTCGGCCAAGAGCTCGTAGCTTTCCGAGCCGGCCAGGGTGACGCTGGTGATCGGGGTGAACAGACCTTCGGGCGTGATCCCCAGCAGCGTGCCGCCCGGATCAGGCACGCTCAGGGTGACCGGGCTGACGTTGATTTCCAGCGTGCCGCTGCTGACACCCCCGTCGCGGTCGTTGACCGAGAAATCGAAGTGGTCTTCGACGCTCAGCGGGTTGGCATCGGTGGCACTGCCATCATGGGTGTAGGTCAGCAGCCCGCCACTCAGATCGGCTTCGGTGAAGGTCGCACCGGGGCCGATGATTACCCCGTTCAGACGCAGCAGACCGGCGTTTGGAAAGCTGCTGACGGTGTAGACGCGTTTGGCGGCATCGCTGTCGGTGTCGGTACTGGTCAGGAAAGCAGGAGTTATCGCCACCGCTGGCCCCCCCTGTGGCGCGGTGAGCAGCTGGGTAAGGGGTAGCGGCGCGTCGTTTCGCGCCTCGATGGTCAGGGTAACCGTGACGCTGCTCGTCGTTGGCGTCAGCGCCGGGTTATTGTCGCTGGCTTCGACATCGAAGCTGGCGCTCGGCCGCAACGGACCCGTGTAGCCACTGCCGGCAACCAATGCCGGCTCGGCACCGGTGGAGATGAATCGCAGCGGCTTGAGCGGATCCGCCAGCAGCTCTGCATTGAGAAAGGTCTGGCCGGCAACGACGTCGACGTAGGCGCTTCCATCCCAGTACTGCAGGCGGCCAACCAGCGGATCGGGCAGCGAGCTGATGGTCAGGGTCATGTCGCTGTCGACGCCGTCGGCATCGTTCAAACCGAGATTGAGCACCGTGAAGTCGCTCGCCTCGTCGCCGATCCGCTCGGGGACGGCCTGCGTCGTCCCGGTGATGGCAATCTGCGCGTTGACGTCGCGAATGGTGATTGGCAGTTCGAAGCGAAGAATCACGCCACCAGCACCGTCGCGCAGCGTAAACCAGACGCTGTCGCTGGCGTCGGACGACAGCTCGCCACTGGTATAGCGGTAACTGATGTTGCGGGCCAGCACATCGTCCTGAGTAAAAAGACCGCCGACACTGAGCGGAATGCCGTTCTTGAGAAAGACGCCCTTGCTGGGCAGCTCCTCGACGCGGTAAGTCAACTGATCGCTCTGGTTGTCCGGATCGACGACCGGCAGCTGAGTTTCGGTAATCGGCGTGGGATCGGGGCTCCCTTCGTCCAGTACCAGCGCGACCGGCGTCAAGGTGGGAACATCGTTACGCGCGCTGACGATGAAGTCGGCAGCGAGACCCGCCGTACTGAACGGCGTGACCCCTCCCCGGCTGCCTACGTCGGCAGTGTCGCCAGCGCTGGCGCCGTCGCTGCCGTCCCAGGCGTAATACTGGAGGCTGGCAATCCCCGATTCCATGCGGTCGTCGGCGTTGTCGTCGGCGACGAAACGCAGCTTTGCCGCCGCTGGCAGCAACAAGGCCTCGGTGGCGGAAAACGCCGCCACCACCGGCGTCCAGCTGCTCCCGCCGTCGAGCGAGTACTGCCAGACGCCGCTCATGCCGTTGCTGACGCTGCTGGCGTAGATGGCGATACCAAGATCGCTGCCAGCGTCGATATCGCTGGCCACCGGGTGGTTGTCGACGTCGGCGAGCAGCGAGCTGATCGACACCCCCGGATTTTCGCCATTGCTGGCGTTTTCCGGAATCGAGCTGGCGACCAGGGTGGCTGGCGTGCCGATGATCTCCGGCGCGTCGTTGCTGCCCTCGACGGTCACCGTGATGTCGGCTTGTGCCGAGCTGTGGCCGTCGCTCAGGGTATAGGTGAAGCGATCGCTGAGCGTGTCGCCACTCCTCAACGCCTGCACCGTCGCCAGCGCATTGTCCAGCGTGTAGCTGTAGCCACCGTTGGCGTTGACCGTCAGGCTGCCGTAGCTGCCGACCAGTGGGTTGCCAACGCTGCCGGCGGTGCCGCTGCCGGCAGCGACCGTGCCGGTACGCAGGGCGATAACGCTGAGCGTATCGATCGGTGAATCGACATTGAAGAGGTTGTCGTTGACGAGCACGTCGCCCAAGACCGGGCCAACATCCTCGGTCGCGGTGAGCAGGTCGGGAACGCCCACCGGCAGGTCGTCGACCGGCGTCACGGTCAGCGCGATGGTCGAGGGTGCGGAGAGATTGACGCCATCGAAGGCCGCCACAGCAATGCTCGCGGGACCAAAATAATCCGCGGTCGGGCTAAAGCTCATGCCATGGAGGGCCGCGTTGACCTGCGTCAGCGTGCCACTGAAAACGATCTCTGCGCTGTCGTCGGCGCCACTGTCAATGCGCACGCCACTCCCCGTGGCAAGCGTGACCCTGCCGTTGCTGACCGCCAGGGAAACGGTCTGATCATCGCCATCGACATCGCTGATGCTGACGCCGGTAATCACCAGCGGCGTGTCTTCGGCGGTTGAATGTGCGCCGCCGCCGACGATGCTCGGCGGCGCCAGCAGACGCTCGAAGCTGGTCAGGGCGAGCGCGCGCGTCTCGATCGGGCCGGCGTTCGCTTCCAGCAGCCAGTCGCCACCCAGCACGGCACTGCCGGTGGCGTCGGTCGACGCCGCGACATCGGCCTGGGTCAAGGCGGCCAGGGTATCGATGAACGCACGGTTGTCGGCCGCCAGGTCGCAGCCGTAGAGGAGGATGTCGCCGTCGGCAGACAGCGCGGCGCCGATCCTGGCCAGCACCGCGCTCTGCCGCTGCAGCGCGTTGTGGTCCACCAGACCCTGCCCGAGGACGATCCCTTCGCGCACCCCGTGGCTCAGGATGTGGATCGCGCCGAGGTTCTGCTCGCCGTCCACCGCGGCGGCGATCTGCGCCAGCCCGTCCGACTGCTGGTCGAGCACCAGCACGGTCGCCTGGCGATCCAGCCACTTGCTGACGTCGAGATCCTGCGCGACGCGACTATCGACGACGATCAGTTCGCGCGGCGCCGGCTCAACGGCGGCCGGCGGCGAGGCCTCGAAAACCGCCGCCGCGCCGTCGTCCTGCACGGCGGCGGCAACTTCGGCCGGCGCAGCGCCATCGAACAGGTGACGCGCTTCGAGCGCCATAGTCAGACGACGTGGAGCCCAGTGAGGCAGCGGGGGACGGTTTCGGGTCATGGCGATCCTCAACGAGCGTGCAGCGAATCCGGCAGTGCAGAACAGTCGAACAGGCGACTAGGCAGCGAACGGCAGCGCAACGGTTGGTCAATCGGCTTGGCCACGGCAAGGCCAGCGGTCCCATATGCCGGGGCGACGAGCACGCCCACCAGACGCAAAACGTCAGTTTAAGGGGTTTCGCACAAGATTGAACAGCTATCGGGCACTGGCGACGCCTTGCCGCCTGTCATGTAGGCAATTGCGGCCCGCTATCCGCCGGCCCTGCAATCTCGAGCACTTCGCCGTCAATCGCCTGCCCATCGACCACCCGGTGCAGCAGCATGTACGCCACCCGCCACTGCTGTCGCCCGACCTGCAGGGTCACCGTCTTGTCGTTGAGGCGAATGATCTTGCCGCTGCGCTGCTGCTGGTCGCGGCCGACGAAACCGACCACCTCGCCGACGGCCACCTCGTTGCGACCCAGCCCCTTCAGCGGCTGTTCGCGAATCTCGACGTCGGCGCCATCGATATTGATCGCCGCATACTCAATCAGCCAGCGCTTCTGCGTCGCGAATTCCAGCACCAGCGCGCGCTTGCGGCGCAGTTCCATGATTTGCCCGGTCTCGGAAGCATTCGTTCGCGGTTCGAAATAGGTGACGCTCTGCCCGACGCGCAGCCGTGAGCGAATCGACTCCAGCCAGTGCGGCTGTTCGAGCACCCGGTCGATCGCCGCGCGCATGCGGTACAGCTCGAAAGCCGACGCCTGGTTGAGTGCCTTGAGGACATCGGAGAGATTCATGCGGGCCATTCCTTGTGCGGAGATTCGAGCTGCGCGGCAGGAGCCCGCCCGACGCGGACGCAGACCGACGTCGCGGCAGCGATCCTGCGCCAGCGCGCATTGTATCCGCTCTGTCGCCCCCGCTGCCCCCTGCCCTGCACTGTTCACCCTGCCGCTGACAAGGAATCGCTGCTCGGCATAGAATGATGGCAATTTCATGGGCCGGGGGGGCCAGCCATGTCGCAGACGACGCAGGCGCTGACCGCGCGCGGACAAGCTAGGGCGCTGCCTGAAAGCAAGAGCGAAATGCAACGCATGCTATGGCAGCGCCTGCAGGAAGACTGGGAAAAGCTGGCAAGCGATCCGACCTTTGTTGGCGCAGAAGTGTTTTCCAGGTGCCAGACTCCGCTGACCCGCGAGGCAGTCTTCCAGGTAGCAACGGAGAACGACAGCAGGCAGGTGTTGCTGAGGTTGCGGAGCTGCTTCTCGGGTCGGGATGGCCCTGTAAAAGCCTTTCGGTTGGAGAGGAACAGTCCGCTATTCGATAATTTCATGCTGATTGCCCTGGTTGCGGCGGAACGATTGATCCGGATTGAAGCTGATAAGGCTGTAGAAATACCTCGCCCGCCGCATGAACCCGTCTGGCATGATGATCCGCTGATCGCCTGCCTTCTCGCCGCTGCCATTTTTCGCTTCGGGCTGCGCTTCGACAGTGCGAACGACCTGCCCGCCAATGTGCTGCACCCAGAGCCTCCGCTGGCGGAATTCGGCATCGCCGGGGAAAGCGGCACGCAATTGATCCGCAAGGAATTGCTCGCAAAGAGCAATCTCATCGACGTCGGCTTCGACTTTCCGCTGGGCGAATGGGATGAAGTTCCCGACGAACTGCTGAAGGATCTTGTTGCACGGGCGGCGGAGAAACTCCAATGCAGTCTGGTCGTATCGGCCAAGGCCAATGAGCCATGGAGCAGCAGCGAAAGGCGAAAAAGGCTGCAGGACGACTTGCAAAAAGTTGGCGTGAAGGCTTTTTTTCGGCCAGACGAATCAAAGCGCTTGCCGCAGTCGATCCGCGACCTATTGATCTACTTGAAGCTATTTCTCGGGCCGTTTTTCCAGGCCCCAATCGAATCCAGGAGGGAGGACACGACCATGCCGAACGACGACGGCAAGCCACCAGCGAGCGTGACCAACAACAATTTCTTTGCGCCAGTGAACAACCTGGCACAGGCCAACGCACCAAGTTCGCAAGCGGTCGCCCAAGGGGTTATCAACAACGGTCCACAGCTTACCGATCTCTTATCGATGCTCGATGCAGTCCAGCGCGCCATCAACGCGTGCACCGAAGCCCCTGCGGGTTCTGCACAACGCCTCAAGATGGAGGGCGACTTGAGCGAAATCCGGGAGGTATTGAAGACCGAGGACCGTTCCAAGCCCAACGCCAAACTTGTCAAACGCTGCCTGGACGGCCTGAAGGATGCGGCCGGCGCGGTCAAGAACGGCAGCACCATTGTTGAAACGCTCACGCCCGTCTGGGAGGGGCTGAAGAATTCCTGGCCGGATTTCGCGGCACTGGTGACTGGAAGTGGACAGGCGGGCACATGAACTCTTTGAATTCTCCCTTCGCGTCCCTCCGGCACGATCAGGTTCAGAAGCTCGACAAATGCCCCGGTCACGCGCTTTCCTGGCATCAATGGTCGACTGCCGAAATCGACGCGCTGACGCTGGCCTATGCAGCGCGGCGGCCCCTGCTGGTGCGCGGCGAACCGGGAACCGGCAAGACGCAGCTGGCGCGCGCGGCAGCCGCTCATCTGGGCTGGCACTTGCATGGCGAGACGATACACCCGCGTTTCGAGGCGCAGGAACTGCAGTCCCGCTTCGACGCCGTGCAGCGGCTGGCCGATGCCCAGGTCAAGGGGATGGATCTCGCCGCGGACAAGAAAAGGTACTGGCGGCCCGGCGTGCTGTGGAAGGCGTTCGACTGGGAATCGGCAAGCAAGTACATGCCCACGGACGAAACCATCGTGAAGCCCAACGGGCATGTAGTCGTGATCGACGAGATTGACAAGGCCGACAGCGACCTGCCCAACAGCTTGCTGGAAGTCCTCGGCCAGCGAAGCTTCCACGTCGAACCAGAGAATAAGCCGATCTGCGCGTCGGAAACACAGCCGCCACTGATCGTCATCACGACCAACGAAGAACGCGAGCTACCGGCCGCCTTCCTGCGCCGCTGCATCGTTCTGGCCCTTGAGCCGGGCCCGGGGAGCTATCGCGACTGGCTGATCAAACGTGGCAATGCGCACTTCGGCGCCTTACCGAACGCCGAACCACCGCGCGCGGCCTTGCTCGACCCCCAGCTGTTGGGCATGGCCGCCGAGCAACTGGAAAAGGACAGGGATGCAGTCAAGGCCGCCAACCTGCCGCCGCCAGGGCTGGCCGAATATCTGGATCTGCTCTATGCACTGCGCGAACTGTTCCAGGATGATGCGCCAGCACAGCAGGAATGGCTTGGGCGCCTGTCCGCGTATGGCTACCTCAAGCACGGCAGCGTCGACCGCCAGCCAGAGCTGTCGCAGGGGCGCAAACCGATCGCCCACACCGACTCGCCGACACCGGCAGGCGACTGAATGGCCGCAGGTGGCGTCGCTGGCCGGGCCGACCTGCTGCGCGCGCTGGTCGCGGTGCACGGCAAGGTGGCGACGGACGTGGCGTGCGAAAGCGAAAAGCGCCTCGCGGGCGTGCTCATGCTCACTCTCGACGCGCAACCGGAACAGGCCTTGACCATCCCCTCTGCCGACACGGAGGACGATCGCCCCGCCGATGACGTCAACGGCCAGGCATCGCCGCCGACGCCGGCAAAATCCATCCGCCAGCGTCCGCCCTTGTCGGCCGCCCATTTCGCGCTCGTCGAATACCGCGTCGACCAGAGTCCTTCAGAACCAGTGCCGGATGCCAGGCTGCTGCAACCGCTGAAGCTCGCCGATTGCCGGCCACGCGAGACAAGCGGCGAGGCGCCATTCGTGCCCCTCGTCAGCCGCACTCGCCTGTGGCCCGCGTTGCAGCGGGCGCTGGCCCGGCCACATCTCGGCCCACCGGATGTGCCGGCGCTGGTCGGCGCGCTGTCACGCGGGCGCACGCCCTTGCGCCTGCCGCGACGTCGCCTGACCCACTGGGGCGGCGAACTGCTGGTGGTCATCGATATCGCCGACCGCCTGCTGCCCTACGAGAAAGACTACGCTCAACTCTGGCGCGAAGTGTCCCGCCGGCATGGTGATGGCAACCTGAGCCTGTGGGTGGTCAACGAGTCGCCCTTCGTCACTCTCTCGGTGCAACGCGGGCGCGGCCGGGCAGTTGCCACCCGGCGCCCGATCCCCCTGCCCGCTCCCGGCACACAGGTGCTGCTGCTCGGTGACCTTGGACTACTCGCCGGCGACCCCGGCAAGGCGCAAGCGTGGCAAACCTTTATGCAAGGTCTGGCCGAACACGGGACACCACCCGTCGCCTGGGTACCCATGTCGCCGAGCCTGGTCCCGGAAGAAGCAGCACGGCACGGCCGCGTGCACTGCCTCAATGGCGAGCACGGCATGCGCCCGGTCCGGCCGCAAGGGGCGGTGAACTCGGCCAACACGGCGCATCTGCGGGAAACCCTGCTTGCGCGCATCGCCTGCTGCGTACGCGTCGAACCCGGTCTGCTGCGTTCCTTGCGCAGCATAAGCCCGGCATCCGCCGCCGAGCCCGGATTGGAAGCCATCGTCTGGTCCTACGCACCGGTGGTGGCGGCAGGTTACCGTTTCTGCGAGATAGCGCCGGACCACGTCGCCACCTACCGCGATCGCTTCCAGAAGGAGATCGGTCCCGCCGAGCAACAGGAAATCCTGCGCCGCACCTTGTACGCGCACGCCTGGCGCGGGCGTTCGACCGAGAATGCGGAGCTGCTGATCTGGCGGGCGCACGTGCCGCCCGAGCTCGCCAGGAGCCCGGAATTCGAAGCGCCGGTGAAGCAGGCAGAAAAGTGGTTTGCCCGTTTCGCCGCTCATCCGCAGGACACGCCCGGCGATGCCCCCGACTACGCCCGTGACCTGCTCTACCGCCATGGAAAGGATAGCGGCTGGGTAGAAGCGAATTCCACGCTGCTTGCGCCGCTCTGGGCCTTGACCGGCAACAGCGAGATTCCAGACGGCTTCCAGGCTGCCGACATCGCTGCAGCGCGAAACGCGGGCCGGCAAGGAATGGCAGAGCGCCGCTGCTGGCTGCAGCAGCAGGACGATCGCTTCTTTTTACACCCGGCGCCGGACGAAGCTGTTCGCTGGCCGGGCATTCTCTACCAGGGCGGCGTCGTCTGCGAAAGCAGCCCCGCGGCTGGCCGGCGGAATAGCTGGATCGAAGCCGGCGACATCCCGCTGCCACTGCCGGTCGGACTTGCCACCGAGCTGAGCAGTATCTCGCTCTATAGCGCCGGCCGCAGCTATCGCTTCGTCCGGACGCCGCGCCCAGCCTGGGCAAAGGCGATGGCACGCGACCGCCACGGCCTCTACCTCGACGTAGACTTCGCCGGCGTCGTGCAGCGTTTTCGCTGGATCGAGCCAGGGGAATTCTCGATGGGTTCGCCAGACAACGAGGCGGAGCGCCATAGCGACGAAGGGCCGCGCCACCGGGTGCGCCTGACGGCTGGCTACTGGCTGGCCGACACGGCGTGCACGCAGGCATTGTGGCAGGCGGTAATGGGGCGCAACCCGAGCCACTTCAAGGACGCCCCTCTGAATCCCGTCGAGCAGGTGAACTGGGACGACGTGCAAGCCTTCCTCGAAAAAGCGCAGGGGATGCTGCCAGGGGTAAAGGTCGACCTGCCCACCGAGGCGGAATGGGAATACGCCTGCCGTGCCGGGAGCGAGACGCCGTTCAGCTTCGGCGCGACGATCACCCCGGCGCAGGCCAATTACAACGGCGATCGTCCCTATGATGGCGGCGCCAAAGGCCTTAGCCGGAACAAGACGGTGCCGGTCAAATCCTTTGCGCCCAACGACTGGGGGCTGTATGAAATGCACGGCAACGTTGATGAATGGTGTGCGGACGGGCAGCGGCCGTACGACGGCGAACTGCACGAGAACCCGCGCGGCCCGGAGGACAGGGAAGCCCCCCGCGTCGTGCGCGGCGGCTCGTGGTTCTACGCTGCCGGGAGGCTGCGCTCCGCGTACCGCGACCAGTGGCCCCGCGTCTACCGCTCCCTCTACCTGGGGTTCCGCTTTTCCCTGAGGTCCGCCGGTCAAGCGGCGGGCGCGGAGCGCCTCCGGCACGAGAAGCGGTCGGAGGCCCCGGAGGGGCCGCAGGATTTACCGGCCTTGCCGGGACGGCAAGGCCACGGCGGTTCGGCGGCTGCCGAACCGCCGCGAAGCGGCGTCGACAAACTGCTCGAAAAGCTCGGCGGCGCTTTCCGACGCTCCCCTGGCAAAAAGAAATAGGCCAGCGGCAGGCGTTTTGAAAAAGGATTTGCAGTGATGAGTTACCGCTTTTTCGCCATTCCGGCGTGCAATCCGGGCGCCGCCGAGGCCGAACTCAACCAGCTGCTCGCCGCCAGTCGCGTGCTCAGCGTCGAGCGCCAGCTGGTGGCCGCCGGCGAAGCGTCGTTCTGGGCGATCTGCGTCAGTCTGGCGCCCGGCCCTGGCCCGCTGCCAGACGCCTTGAAGGCCGATCAGGGCAGCGCTCGCCGGATCGATTATCGCGAGGTCTTGAACGATGCCGATTTCGCGGTCTTCGTGCAGTTGCGAGCCTTGCGCAAGAGCATCGCCGAGAGCGAGGCGGTGGCGCAGTACGCGGTGTTCACCAACGAGCAGCTGGCCAACATGGTGCGCGGACGGGTGCGCACGCTCGAAGCGCTCGGAGCCATCGACGGCGTTGGTCCGGCGCGACTGGAACGTTACGCCGAGCGCTTTCTCGCCGTCCTGCAACAGGCCCTGGCGCCGGCCTAGGCGGCGAAACGTGCACCGTCAGGCGATCACGCTGGAAGCTTTGGCCGACCGGCAGAACCTCGCTCTGGCGACCTGGAAGGCTGCGCGCGGCAAGGCCGGACGGCCGGCAGTGGCGCGTTTTCTCGCCCGTCTGGAGCACCACCTTGACGAGCTGGCCGACGCCATACTCGGCGAGCGCGCTCCGGCCGGACGGGCCAGCGCCTTTGTCATCCACGACCCCAAACGGCGCACCATCCACGCCGCGTGCTTTGCCGACCGCGTGCTGCATCACGCGATTCTCAACCTTGCCGAAGCACGCTTCGAGCGCATGTTGGTCGACGGCTGCTACGCCTGCCGACCCGGCAAGGGCGTGCATGCCGCCGTGGCGGCAGTGCAGCGCGCCCTGCGCGCCTGGCCGATCTTCGTCCAGGTCGATGTCGACGCTTATTTCCCGTCGATCCGCCACGACCTCCTGCTCGAACTGCTCGCGCGGCGCTTCAAGGGAGCGCGCTTTCTGCGTTTGCTGGCGCGCATTATCGAGTCCGGGACGACCAGTGGACCGGGACGAGGTTTGCCCATCGGCGCGCTGACCTCGCAGCATTTCGCCAACGCCTACCTTGACAGCGCTGACCGGCTGCTGCTCGCGCACCCGGGCTGCGGCCAAGTCGTACGTTACATGGACGATATCTTCTGGGCCTGCGACAGCCGGCAGGACGCTGAGCGCAGCCTGGCCGCGCTCAGCACTCATTTGCAGGAAGAACGCGGCCTGCGCCTCAAGGCACGGGTGCGCATCGCGCCAAGCAACGCCGGCATGCAGTTCTGCGGCTTTCGCGTCCGCCAGGGGGTGGTGCTGGCAAGTCCCCGCAAGCTGGCCCGCTTTCGCGCTGCGACGCAGCGCATCGACCGCGCCGCGGCGGCGGCCATCGTCAGCGAAACCGACTTGCAGCGCGCCGCCGATCTCGCCCTGGCGACGCTGTGCGGCTGCCAGAGCCTCGATTTTCGCCGGCGCCTGCTGGCGGCTGGCGGGAACTGCGCGGTGTATAGTACGGCTTCGGGATGAGCATCAGCAAAACAAAAAGCCCCCCGCGTCGTGCGCGGCGGCTCGTGGAACAACGAAGCCAGGAGGCTGCGCTCCGCGTACCGCAACCAGAGGCACCGCGACAACCGCAACCACAACCAGGGGTTCCGCTTTTCCCTGAGCTCGATGACAGCAGAGGCATGGATTTGCCGACGATCATGGACCAGATGCGACATCCTGCCGGCGCCGCTAATCGCGTCGGCGAACTGCAAGGCGCCCGGGGCGCCGGTAGGCGCAAGCGGTGGATGCCGGCGCCGACAGCCTCCCGGGCCGCCGCTTTCGGCCCCTGCAACACCTTCCGGGCCTTGCCCCACTCCGATGGCCAGCGCCAGCCTTTCCTCTGAACCGCCGTTTCCTCCCGAGGCGCTGCGTCGCCCGCCGGTGCTGCCGCTGCCCTGTGCCTCGGCCTGGGGCGACGACGAGCACGGCCTGTGGGTCAAGGTCGAGATCGCCGGCGTCGTGCAGTGTTTTCGCTGGATCGAGCCGGGCGAGTCCTGGATGGGCTCGCCGGAAAATGAGGCCGAACGATTCGCTGACGAAGGGCCGCGCCACCGGGTGCGCCTGACGGCCGGCTACTGGCTGGCCGACACGGCGTGCACGCAGGCACTGTGGCAGGCGGTGATGGGGCACAACCCGAGCCACTTCAAGGACGACCGCTTGAATCCGGTCGAGCTGGTGAACTGGGACGACGTGCAAGCTTTCCTCGGAAAAGCGCAGGCGATGTTGTCGGGCGTGACACTCGAACTGCCGACCGAGGCGGAATGGGAATACGCCTGCCGTGCCGGGAGCGAGACGCCGTTCAGCTTCGGCGCGACGATCAGCCCGGCGCAGGCCAATTACGACGGCAATGATCCCTATGATGGCGGCGAGAAGGGCCTTTACCGGGAAAAGACGGTGCCGGTCAAATCCTTTGCCCCCAACGACTGGGGGCTGTACGAAATGCACGGAAACGTCTGGGAGTGGTGCGCGGACGGGCCGCGGCAGTACGACGGCGAACTGCACGAAAACCCGCGCGGCCCCGAGGAGGACGAAGCCCCCCGCGTCGTGCGCGGCGGCTCGTGGCTCGACGGGGCCGGGTGGCTGCGCTCCGCGTACCGCATCCTGAGGCCCCGCGACCTCCGCTCCCGCTCCCTGGGGTTCCGCTTTTCCCTGAGGTCCACCGGCCAGGCGGCGGGCGCGGAGCGCCTGCCGCCAGCAGCGGGGGGTGCGCCGGAGGCGTGACCCTGGCTGCCGCCTGCTGGGCTGAAGGACGAAGCCCAGGTGTGACGCAAAAAATTCGCGCCGCCCTCGCTTGACCCTTGACGCATCCCCTCCCCCAGAAGTGGCAGCTGCCACAGCGCCTGCGGCAAGATTTCACTGGCATGGGTCCAGCCAATTGCGGGTTTCCGGCCGCCACCCCGGCACGCACGGCATAGGTGACGCTCTGCCCAACGCGCAGCCGTGAGCGAATCGAGTCCAGCCAGTGCGGCTGTTCGAGCACCCGGTCGATCGCCACGCGCATGCGCTACAGCTCGAAGGCCGATGCCTGGTTGAGTGCCTTGAGGACATCGGAGAAATTCATGCGGGCCATTCCTTGGGAGAGATCGCAACTGCGCGGCAGGAGCCCGCCCTGCCGGGGGCACCAAAAGAAAACCCCGCCGAAGCGGGGTCTCGTTCGAAGCCTGTAGCAAGCGAATCAAACCGCTGCGTCGTGCTCCTTCCTGCGCTGTCCCCGGAACCCCAGCATGCCAAGCGCAGCAAGCATCAAGGCGTAGGTAGCCGGTTCCGGCATCGGGTTCGGGTCCGGCGGGTTCACGTCGCGAATGTTTCCGGTGAGATACAGGCTGGCGAAGAAAATGTTGTCGTCGCCGGTGGCATTTCTCGTGAAGATCGAGAACGACGTATCGCCAGTGTTGAAGAACGGTGCCAAGTTGTATTTTTCGCGATCGTTGGCGTAGCTCTGCGAGTTCGCTGCCGGGTCACCAAGGCCACCGACGGTGATCAATGAGCCATCCGCAACAGCCAACCCATCGTCATTATTGCCGGCATTGCTCGTCACCGGGCTACCGTTTACCGACACGGTGGACGCCTGGTTGCAGCAACTGAACGAGATGGCAAACCCCAACTCCGCCGCAAATCCCGGAGCCGTCGGATCGGAGAGCGGCGCTCCCAGGTTGACCGTGGTGGTTTCTCCGGCGGTGTCCTGTCCGCCGTTCAGCAAGGCGACGCTGCCCACCGGTAGCGAAGGGTGCGAATAGACGATGGCCAGCACTTCGCCGTCGATACGATTGTTCAGCGAGCCCTCACCCACTTGCCACGAGAAGTTGTTGCTGACAGCGCCGGTGACCAACGACTGCACCAGCGAAGTCACATCGGCGCGCCCGGTGAACCACTGGCCAATATCAGGCCGCAAGGTGCTGGTGGCACCGACGAGCGTGTCAAAGTTGGTGATGGCATTACCGTCGAGAGTGATGCCGGCGCCATTGTACGCGGCGAGCGTCGTTGGACTGTCGGAGTACCACGGGAAGGGTGTCCCGGCGCTGTAGAGGTAGGCCTGCAGAACCGTAGCGCCGACCGGAATGTCGGCTTGCACCGAGCCAACCGGCGTGCTGTTGCTGCCGATGCCATCGACACTCAAGCCAACGTTACCATTGAAGATGCCCGCGGGCACCAGGGCTGCATGCGCGGAGCTACCCAGGGCGCAAACGGCCGCCGCCACTGCCAGATGTAGAAAACGATGCTTCATGACTTGTTCCTCCAGAATGTTCGTAGGATTGGATAGTCGCAAACTAGCGAGCCTCCTGCTGGACGGTGCAAGCATTTTTCGTACCAGAAGTTATATGCGTATGCTTTAGTGGAGTTCTTCGTGGTTTCGCGGGCTCTGACGACAAGCGGCGTGTAAAAAAAACCGACAGCTGTGAAGCGCTGAAATGGAGCCTCCGTTTCCCGCTTGCTTCTGGTTCCATGCCGTTGAATATCGAGGAGGCACCTGCGGCGCAGCTACTCTTCCGGAAAGCCAAGCAGCAACTGCTGCACGATCCAGGTGGCCTCGGCCTCGCTGAGGAAGCGGTGCCAGGGCGGCATCGGGGTTCCCGGGCGGCCGCCGTAGATGGTGGCGACCAGGGAATCAGCCGGCCTTTCGCGCAGCGCCGCGGGCGTCAGGGCCGGCCCGAG
This sequence comes from Candidatus Accumulibacter appositus, assembly GCA_000585055.1. Taxonomy (GTDB): domain Bacteria; phylum Pseudomonadota; class Gammaproteobacteria; order Burkholderiales; family Rhodocyclaceae; genus Accumulibacter; species Accumulibacter appositus. The sequence goes on along the minus strand of JEMX01000009.1, from coordinate 57,201 downwards.
GCCGCCCTGCAGGGTCATGCCGTGGCAGGAGCCGCAGTCCTGGCGGACGAGGTGAACCAGCGCCCTCTGGCGCTCGGGCGACGGGGCCGCGACCGGGGGGACGGGCTCGGCGATGGCCAGAGGAGCAGCGACGAGAAGGAGAAGGGCGAGGGCAGGAAGCGCGGGCATGATGCGGGAATCGCTTAGGTTGGCGTTAAGTTCGAGTCAGGTTCGGGTCGGTGGCGCGGCGATTCGGCGCCTTCCGGGGGGTCGGCAGCGAAGTGGCCGCCAAGAGGGCGATTCTATCCGAAGAAGCGCCTCCGAGCAGCAGCAAAGCTGCCGATTTGCGGCCCGCCCGGCAGTTTGCACCCGGCGCGGGCACGGCCCATAATGCGCGCTTGCTTCGGCAGCGGATGCCGGTGGAACGAGGAGGCAGAAAATGGATCTTTGGGCGTGTCCGGCAGTGGTCACCGGCGCAGCATCGGGCTTGGGCGCGGAAACGGCGCGTTATCTCGCCGAGGCGGGAGCCAAGGTGGCGGTAATCGACATCGACGCCGTCGGCGTGCAGAAGGTTGCCGACGAGATCGGTGGCCTGGCCATTCCCTGCGATGTCGCCAATTCGCAGGCGGCGGAGAATGCCCTGGCGACGGCGCGCGATGCGCACGGCGCGGCGCGCGTGCTGGTGCACTGCGTCGGCCGCGGGCACTCGGAACCGACGGTGGGTGTCAATGGCCCGATGCCGCTGGAGGACTTCCGTCAGCTCGTCGAAGTCAACCTGATCTCGACCTTCAACATGATGCGCCTCGCCGCCGCCGATATGGCGCGCCTGCAGCCGCGCTCCAACGGCGAACGCGGCGTCATCCTGTCGACCGCATCGGTCGCCGCCTACGACGGGCAGAGCGGCGAAGCGGCTTATTCGGCGTCCAAGGGCGGCGTCGTGAGCATGATCCTGCCGGCGGCACGCGAACTCGGTCCGCTGGGTATTCGCGTCGTCGGCGTCGCGCCCGGGCTGTTCGGCACGCCGACGCTGTTCGCCATGGAAAAGAACCTCGATTCGCGGCTGGCGCACCAGATCCCATTTCCGCATCGCTTCGGCGACCCTGCCGAGTTCGCGATGCTGGTCCTGCACGTACTCAAGAACGTAATGATCAACGGCACCGTGCTGCGCCTCGACGGCGGTCACCACCGCTGACTGGTAAAGGATGGCCGTGAGCAAAACCCTCGTATTGCACCTCGTCTCGCACGCCTCGGGCGAACTGGTCGAGTTGCTGGCGCGTAATGCGGTCGCGCAGCTCGAAGGGCTGGAAATCCAGCGCCGGCTGTGGAAGATGGTCCGTCACCTGGGGCAGGTGCCCGAGATTCTTGGCGAGGTCGCGCAATCGCCGGGCTATGTCCTGCACAGCATCAGCCACACCGACGTCCGTCAGGCACTCGAAGAAGGCTGCGGCCGTCTGCTCGTCCCCTGCCAGTTTGCCCTCGAACCGCTGATCGCCAACCTCGCCGAGTACTCCAGCGCTGCCGTACAGTTCCACAACAGTTCTGGCGACGCCTTCGACGAAGACTACTACCGCCGCATCGAGGCCATGAAATACACCCTGGCCCACGACGACGGCATTGCCAGCGAAGATCTCGACGGCGCCGACGTGATCGTCGTCGGCGTCTCGCGGGCAACCAAGACGCCAACCTGCATGTACCTGGCCTCACGCGGCATCAAGGCCGCCAACGTTCCTCTGGTGCCGTTTTCGCAGCCGCCAATGGGGCTGTTGAAAGCGAAGGGCCCGCTGATCGTCGGGCTGACGGTAGACCCGACGCGGCTCGCGCGCATCCGCTCCGCGCGCTTGCGGGCATGGGACAACGAAGACAGTCAGTACAACGACTTCAGCTCGCTGCGCAAGGAGGTGCAGGACGCGCGTCGCCTGTTCGTGGCGCGCAACTGGCCGGTGATTGACGTCACCCACCGCTCGATCGAGCAAGTATCGGCAATGATCATTGATCTGCTCAGGGCACGCGCCAACGACACGCCCTTGTAGGCCAGACGCCGCAAATCAGGAATCCGGCAGGGTGAGAATCCACTTCACCAGGATGCGGATATTCTCCTTGCCGGCGCGCTTGTTGGACGACATGTAGTCCTTACCCCAGACGCCGCCGCCGCCTGTGTAGACCTTTTCCACCAGCACTTCCTCGACTTCGGGTTTGCCGCGATAGCGTTTGGCGACATCGCGCCACGCGGGGCCGCGTACCGTCACCTCGACGTCGTGACATCCCAGACAACGGCTCTGGTCGGCGAGCTCGAGCATCGCCGGGTCGACCGGCGGCGGTGCAGCGACCGCCAGCGGCGAACACATGGCAGTCGCTAGCAATAGAACTGGCACTTTCATCCTTGACTCCTTGTGGCAGTTGAGGTGCCGGGAATTATGCCGGCAATCGAGCCAAAAAAAAACCGGGGGGCCGCGGCCCCCCGGTTCAGATCAGGCAAATCGGTAGTGATCAGTAGACGTCGTGCTGCGTGTTGTAGACGTTGAACTTGCCGGTCGGCGTAACCAGACGCTTGTCCTTGATGACTTTCTTGACCTTGCGGCTCTTGTCATCGACAACAACGATCGCCGACGGCTCGGTCTTGTTGCCGGTCCAGACGGAAAACCAGATCTCGTCGCCTTTTTCGTTGTACTCACCATGCACCACGCGCTGCAGACCCTTGGTCTTGCCGAGATCAGCAGCAGCTGCCAGGTTGATGACCTCCGATTTGGCGTCCGGATTACCGAGTTCGTCAATGTTATAGACGGTGACCGAACCGGCCAGCTCAGGATCGGGATTCAGCGGCGCATCCGCCCACAGGTTCTTCGAATTCGGATGCGTCTTCACAAACAGCGAATTGGCACCGTGGTTCTTGAGTTCCTGCACGACTTTCCATGCCTGCTCCGGATGGCCCTTCGGATCAGTACCGATCACCGTGATCACGTCAGCACCAAGGTGCGACGTTGCCCAGACAGGACCGTACTTCGGATGATTGAAGTTGGCGCCCCGACCCGGGTGCGGGATCTTGGCGGTGTCGACCAGTGCGGCCAGCTTGCCGTCCTTGGTGTCAACGACGGCGACCTTGTTGGAGGCATTGGCCGCAACCAGGAAGTAGCGCTTGGTCGAATCCCAGCCGCCATCATGCAGGAACTTGGCGGAGTTGATGGTCACTTCCTTGAGGTTGGCGATGTCCGAGTAGTCAACCAGCTTGATCATGCCGGTTTCCTTGATGTTGATCACCCATTCCGGCTTGTCGTGCGAAGAGACGATCGAAGCAACCCGCGGTTCCGGATGGTACTCACCATCAACGGTGACGCCGCGCGTCGAAATCAGCTTCAGAGGCTCGAGCGTTTCACCATCAAGGATCGCATACTGAGGAGGCCAGTAAGCACCGACGACCGCGTACTTGTCTTCGTAGCCCTTGTATTTCGAGGTGTCGACCGAACGCGCCTCGTAGCCGGCCTTCATCGTGGCCACGATCTTCGGCGTCTCGTACCACATGTCGATCAGGTCGTAACGACCGTCACGACCAATGACGTGAACGTAACGCCCAGATGCCGAAATGCGCGAAATATGCACCGCGTATCCGGTTTTCACGATACCCCAAATTTCCTTGGTGTCGCCGTCGATCAGAGCGACCTCGCCAGAGTCACGCAGCGTGACCGCGAAGACGTTCTTGAGGTTGACATTGTTCATCTGCTTGGTCGGACGCTCGGCAACCGGCACGACCAGCTTCCAACTCTCCTTCATGTCCTTCATGCCCCACTCCGGCGGCACGTCGGCCGGCATCTGGACATACTTGGCCATGTCGGCAAGTTCCTTCTTCGACAGAATGTCGTCGAAGTTCGGCATTCCGCCCTCGGTACCATAGGCCATGATCTTTTCGAGGCGCGACGTACCGAGCTTGGTGGTGTTCTGCGGCTCGAGATTCTTGCCGGTCGCACCCTTGCGCAGCATGCCATGGCAGCCGGCGCAACGCTCGAAATAGGTCTTGCCGGAAGCTGCCTTCTCTTCGGCCGAAAGGGTCGGCGTCGCCGCGGCAGGAGCCGGTGCGGCGGCCTTCTCGGCCTTCGCTGCGAATGCCACGTTCATCGCGAATGGCAACGCCGCCAGCATCAATACGTTACGAATTACCTTCTGCATGCTTTTTTCCTCTCCTCTTGAAGTTTCTTGACTGTCGCCCGGGTCACATCCGTGTCAGACTGGGGGCAGGATGACATGCCTGCATAGGTCTGTTCCTTGACCTCCATCAAATATCATCGGTTGGAGAAAGCATATCGTCCCGTCCGAGTTGAAAAGCAAGGCGACGGGCGCTTATGCTTGCACCTCAGCCAAAAACCGGAAGACAAGGAATGATGCCAACGCACTCCTCCCCGCCAGTCGGAACCGTCTACATCGTCGGCAGCGGGCCCGGAGACCTCGATCTGCTCACCCTGCGCGCCGCACGGCTGATCGGCGAAGCGGACGCCATCGTCTACGATCATCTGATTGCCGACGGCGTGCTCGAACTGGCACGTGCGGACGCCGAGAAAATCTACGTCGGCAAGAAAAGCTCCAATCACACCGTACCGCAGGAGCAACTCAATCAACTGCTGGTGCGCCTGGCACGGGCCGGCAGAATGGTCGTCCGCCTCAAGGGCGGCGACCCCTTCGTTTTCGGGCGCGGTGGTGAAGAAATCGAAACGCTCGTCGAGTCCGGCATTCCTTTCGAGGTCGTTCCGGGAGTAACCGCCGCCGCAGGCTGCGCGGCGTACAGCGGTATCCCGCTGACACATCGCGATCATGCCCAGGCGGTGGCCTTCGCGACGGGCCACCTCAAGGACGGCACGATCAATCTCGACTGGCCGGCCTTGGCACGCCCGAAGCTGACCGTCGTCTTCTACATGGGGGTTGGCGGGCTCGCCGAAATATGCCGCCAGATGATCGCCCACGGCCTGCCGGCCAGCCATCCGGCCGCGGTGGTACAGCACGGCACGACTCGCCGGCAGCGGGTGTTGACCGCCGACCTGGCAAGCCTGCCGGAACGTGTCGAAGCGGCCGGAATCGGCTCACCCGCGCTGATCATCGTTGGCACCGTGGTTCGCCTGCAGGAGAAGCTGGCCTGGTTCCAGCCGCCGTCAGGCAGCGGCACCTGAAGCCGCCCCGCGCAGCCCCACTGCCGTCCCGGGCCCGCCCGCGGCGCAGCCTCAGGCAACGATCGCCAGGGCCAGGAGAAGCGCGTAGACGAACTGCAAGCGGGCTGTGCTGGCCAGCAACTGGTTGAACACAGGACCCGCAGGCTCACGCCGAAAGCGTTGCAGTAGCTGCAGAGCCGGTGGCACTACCAGTAGCGGCAGTGCCAGCCAGGGGCCGCGCCCGGCGACAAGCGCCAGACATGGCAAGAGCAGCAGTGGCAGCAGCATTTCCGCCGCATAGACCCACTGCGTCGCCCGCCGACCGACGACGACGGCCAGGGTGCGCTTGCCGGCCTGCCGATCGGTATCCAGATCGCGGTAGTTGTTGACCGTGATCACCGCTGCCGCGAACAGCCCGAGCATCCCCCCGGCGAGAAGAGCGGCCGGGCTGATCGACAGGGTCTGCAGGTAGTAGCTGCCACCAACGGCCACCAACCCGAAGAAAAGCACAACGAACAGTTCGCCGAGCGGCCGATAGGCGATTGGCCATGGTCCGTTGGTATAGGCCCAGGCAGCGAGCAAGGAGGTCAGCCCGATGACGACGATCGGCCAACCGCCGTGGTAGGCGAGATAAATGCCGAAGTTGAAGGCCAGGGCCAAGGCCAGCCACGCTGCGCGCCGTACGGCGGCGGGCGACAACCAGCCCATGGCCGTCACCCGCGGTGGCCCAACGCGATCGGGTCGATCACTGCCGCGCTCGAAATCACCGACGTCGTTGTGCAGATTGGTGCCGATTTGGATCAGCAATGCCGCCAGCAGGGCAAGCAATGCCGGCTGCCAGAGCAGCGAGCCGGTCTGCGCCCAGGCGAGCGCATGGCCAACGACCAGCGGCGCGACGGCGACCGTCAGCGTCTTCGGTCGAATGGCAAGCCACCAGGCGCCAAGAGGCGATGGCGGCACGGCAGGTTCAGCCATTACGCGCAGTCGTTTGGGAGTCTTGAGGTTGCAGGAGCTGTGGGCTCACAGCGCCCCTCCCCGCAGCTTGATTCAAGACAGAATTTTGGCGTAAAGGAAGCCGGAAAAGGCACTTATTTGCGGTAACATGCGCCCCATTGACCAACAAAGGCTTCCCTGCAAATGCTTGAAACAAAAGACAAACCCGCATTTCTGCGGGTTTCATTTCGTGCCGAGAGGGGGAATCGAACCCCCACGATGTCACCATCGGCGGATTTTGAGTCCGCTGCGTCTACCGATTCCGCCATCTCGGCTTCGGCCCGAAGTGCGTGGGCCAGAAGAGCTGCGGATTATCGCTGATTCTCCGGCCGCCGACAAGCTGCAAAATGACCCGGCCAGCAACGAGTTCCGCAGCCATTAGTCGTGCAACGGCTTTTCCGTGGCCAGCCGCCTCCTAGCCGTGCGGATGCCGGTTTCCACGCCGGAATCGTTCGCCGAGCGGGGAGCATGCTCCCTGAATTTCCCGTCTCACCGCTAAGTACCGCAAGACGCCCATGCTCACCCTTGATGACTTTGACTTCGACCTGCCGGGCGAGCTGATCGCCCAGCACCCGACTGGCGAACGCAGCGCCAGCCGCCTGCTGCAGGTCAGCGACGGCACACTCAGCGATCGGCGCTTCACTGCCCTCCCGACGCTGCTTTCTGCCGGCGACCTGCTGGTTTTCAACGATACGCGGGTGATCCGGGCGCGCCTCCGCGGCCGCAAGGAAAGCGGCGGCCAGATCGAGGTGTTGATCGAGCGCATCGTCGATTCTCGCCACGCCGTGGCGCAGATTCGGGCCAGCAAGTCGCCAAAAGCCGGCAGCCGGATTGTTCTCGAAGAGGCGATCACCCTGATCGTCGACGGCCGTAGCGGCGCACAGGGCGAGTTTTTCGCGCTGCGACTGGCCGAGGACGGCGACCTATGGACGCTGATCGAACGACACGGCCGCTTGCCGTTGCCGCCCTATATCGCGCACCCCGCCAGCGCCGACGACGAAGCCCGCTATCAGACCGTATTCGCGCGCCAGCCCGGCGCTGTCGCAGCCCCAACGGCTGGCCTACATTTCGACGAGGCGCTGCTCGCGCGACTCGCACAGTGCAGCGTCGAAGTTGCGTGGCTGACGCTGCACGTCGGCGCCGGCACTTTTCAGCCGGTGCGCGTGCATCACGTCGCCGAACACCGCATGCACGCCGAGCGCTTCGAAATTCCGCCGGCAACCATCGCCGCCATCGCCCGCACCCGCGCCCGTGGCGGCAAGGTCGTCGCCGTCGGAACGACCAGTCTGCGCGCCCTCGAAGCAGCCGCGCAGCACGGGGAACTGCACGCCGGTCCCGCCGAGACCGACATCTTCATCACCCCCGGCTACGAGTTCCGGGTGGTGGACCGCTTGATCACCAATTTTCACCTACCGAAGTCGACCCTGCTGATGCTGGTTTCGGCGTTCGCCGGCCTCGACGCCATTCGTGGCGCCTATCGACACGCAATTGCCGAACGCTACCGCTTCTTCAGCTACGGCGACGCGATGCTGCTGACCCGCAGCCACTGACCCGCGGTAGCCTGATTCTCCACGCCGTCGGCCGACATTGCCACGCTCTTTCCAGCATTCTCCTTCCCGCCTTCGCCCGCCAATGAACAAACCTGCCTTGAACGCCGCCGCCCTCGAAAAGCTCGACCACCACGGGCTGACGCCGGACGTGCACAAGGTCGCACTAGCCAGCGCGCTGCTGTGGACTTTTCGCACCAACACCGACCTGCATCGCCTGCTGTCGCTGAGCGGACTCCGCTGCGGCTCGGGCAAAGCCTTTACCGTCGGCGACGTCAAGACTGCCAGCCAAGAGCTCCGTGAAAACGGCCTGCTGATCGACGAGGCCTCGCGGGCGTCCACTTTTCGTCTCGTCGACAGCTTGCGCACAGCGCTTTACAGGCAATTGCTGGCAACCAGCCAGGGCGACTCGCTGGCCCGCCTGATCGCCGAACTGGACCGCTTTGACCCGGCCAGATCGGCCTACTCCTGGCCAACCGGCAGTGTGCCGACGACCGTTGCCTACGTTCGCGCCAAGTTCCTGTCGGGCGCAGCCAGCGAAGAGCTGTCGCACATCAAGGGCCTCCTGTCCCGCGCGATGGACTGGACTGTCATTCTCGACCAGGCCCTCATCCGGCCCTTTGACGGACCGAGCTTCCAGGGCATTGAACCCATCTGGCGGGCGCGCCTCGCTTACCAGGCGATCGCCAGCGTCTGCATCTTCGCTTCGCCCGAGTACCTGCCGGTCGCCGATTGGGCAGTCGAAGAGTTGGCCCGCGATCGCGAAGCCCTAAGCACAGAGCTGCGACTGGTCCTCGGCGACCTGGCCATGCAACGCGGTGATAGCGACCTGCTGGAAGCCGCGCTGAACGGACTTGGCGAGGGTCAAAGCGCTGCGATTCGTGCCGCGCTGCTGGTCATCGATGGCCAGTGGAGCGCCGGGCAGGCGGCCTTCGAAGCGGCGCTCAAGCAGTGCAAGAGCGAGCTCGGCGGCGCCAGCAAACATCTCCTGCCAGACAGCATCGCCTGGTTCTATCCCTTGTCACTGCTCGCCCAGGCGACACCCAGGCATCTCGAAGTAGCGCGCAAATTCTGCATCGGGGAGTCCGGCAAGCGTTCCCCCAGCCCCTACGCCAGCTGGGGACGCTGGGTGCACGCCATCGACGTTCGCCTCGGCAAGGCGCCGCTCGAACGGGCGGCGTTCAGGCCGACCCGCGACCTCGAGGTGCGCTGGCCGCTCGACTCACTCTGGGCGGTGCTGCTCGCCGCCTGGCTGGGCCGCGAAACAGTTTCCGAAAAGAACCCGCAAGCCGCCGCGGTCGAGTGGCGCGCACCGATCGATCTCCTGCGGCAAGAGCTGAAGCGCTGCCAAATGCACACCCTGCTGCGCATTCTCGACGGCAGTCAGGCGGTACTCGAAGGGCGCGCGCCCCCCGAGCGCTTCTTCATCGCCGACAGCGGCCAGCAATGGCAGGAAATTCTCTTGGCGCTGCAATCGCTGGGCGGCGGTCAGGCGGCCCCCGGCAACGGCGAAGCGATGCGCGTGCTGTGGGAACTCGAGATCGGCGGCCGCGGTGAGCTGCTTGCCATCCACCCGCACGAACAGAAGCGCAGCCAACGCGGCTGGGGCCGGCCGCGGCCGATGAGCCTGGCGAGAATTGCCGGCAACCAGCAGCTGGCAAGTGCTGACGCCAAGATCGCGCGCGCCGTTCGCCTCGAACATGGCTATCGCAATCGCTACCGCATCGATCTGGCAGCGGCAATCGCGGCGCTGCCCGGACACCCCTACATCATCCTGCCAGGTGCGCCAGAGCAGTTCGTAGAGCTCAGCGAAGCGGCGCCGGAACTCGAAGTAATCCGCCAGGACGGGCGCTTCGTGATGCGCGTCGAACCGCCGCTACGGGCGCCGCCTGCGGCCCATTCCCACTATGCACAGGACGCCGACGAGCGTCGTGAAACGGAAGCGCTGCGGCTGATCACGCTCGTCGTCGATGGCCCGCAGCGCCTGCGCCTGGTTCGTTTTTCCAGCGCCCAGCAACAGGCCGCACAGCTCGTCTCGGGTCGCTTTTCGGTGCCCGCCGAGGCACCGAATGCGCAGGCCGAGTTGGCCAAGACCCTGCACGCACTGGCCGCACATTTCCACGTTCATGCCGATTCGGCACAGGCAACCCGGCAGGTGAGCTGTGACTCGCGGCTGCGCGCCGAACTGTCGCCGCTCGGCGATGCTCTCTCGCTGCGCCTGGTGGTCGCTCCGCTCGGTCCGGACGGGCCGCGCCTGCCGGCCGCCACCGGCAGACTGCGCCTGATGGCGGTTCGCGGCAGCGAAACGGTCGGCACCGAGCGCGACCTGAACAGCGAGCGCCAGCATCTGGACTCGGTACTCGACGCCCTGCCCTTCCTCGACAGCGGCGAGCGCGGCAGCTGCGGCAACGAGTGGCTGATCGAAGACCCTGAGGAGGCATTGGCGGCGGTGGAAGCACTGCCGAGCTTGCCGGCAATTGCCGCGGTGGACTGGCCCAAGGGTAAGAGCGTTCGCGTGCTCACCCTCGACAGCCGCCAGCTCGGCATAAAGATCAGCCGCGAACGCGACTGGTTCCGACTCGCCGGACAGGCACGGCTCGACGAGGGGCTGGTGCTGCAACTGGAAACCCTGATCGCCGCGGCCCGCGGCCAGAGCCGTTTCGTGCCCATGGGAGACGGCGTGTACGCAGCCCTGACGCGCTCGCTGAAGCAGAAACTGAGCGATCTGGCGGCGGTGCTGGAAGCCGACAAGAACGGTGGCAAGGTGCCGACCATCGCCGCCGCCTGGCTCGACGAGATCCTCGACGGCACCGAACTCGAGGCCGGCAGGGACTTCCGCCAGGTCATCGACCGCCTGCGCCAGGCGCAGGCCCTGACGCCGAAACTCCCCAGCCTGCTGCAGGCCAGCCTGCGGCCGTATCAGGAAGACGGCTACCAGTGGGCAGTCCGCCTGGCGACTGCCGGCGTCGGCGGCTGCCTGGCCGACGACATGGGCCTCGGCAAGACCCTGCAGGCGCTCGGCGTGCTTCTCGAACGCGCAGCCGGCGGCGCTGCGCTGGTCATTGCGCCCACTTCGGTCTGCGGCAACTGGCTGGCCGAAACCCTGCGCTTCGCGCCCAGTCTGAATGTCCGCGTCTATAGCGAAGCGAGCGACAACGAACGCGAGGAATTGGTCGCCAAGGCCGGCCCGCAGGACCTGCTGATCGTCTCCTACACCCTGTTGCAACTGGCCCAGGAGCGTTTCGCCGGGCGCACTTGGCACACCCTCATCGCCGACGAGGCGCAGGCCATCAAGAATGCCGCTGCCAAGCGCTCGCAGGCGGTCTTCGCCCTGGACGCCGACTTCCGCCTGGCGCTGACCGGCACCCCGGTCGAAAATCGGCTGTCCGATCTGTGGTCGATCATGCGCTTCGCCAATCCCGGCCTGCTCGGCAGCAGCCGCCGCTTCGACGAGCGCTTCGCCGGCCCGATCGAGCGTAACCGGGATCGCGAGGCACAGCACGTCCTCAAGCGGCTGGTCGGCCCCTTCGTTCTGCGGCGAAGCAAGTCCGAAGTCCTGCAAGAGCTGCCGGCACGCACCGAGCTGATCCTGACGGTAACCCCGGAAGCCGCGGAAGCGGCACACTACGAAGCACTGCGTCGCGAGGCCGCAAAGGAAATTGACGCCAGCCTCGACAGCGCGCCGCAGGCGCAGGCGCGCTTCAACATCCTCGCCCAGCTGACCCGTCTGCGTCGCGCCGCCTGCGACCCACGCCTGTGCAGCCCCGAACTGGGCATTGTCGGCGCCAAGGTGCAGGCCTTCACGGAACTCGCAGCGGAGCTGGTTTCAAATGGACATAAGGCGCTTGTTTTCAGTCAGTTCGTGGACTTTCTTGCGATGTTACGCGAACAGCTGGACGCAAGCGGAATTGCCTATCAGTACCTCGATGGCGCCACCCCCGCCGCTGAACGTACGCGGCGCGTCGCGGCTTTCCAGGCGGGGGAAGGCGACCTCTTCCTGATCAGCCTCAAAGCCGGTGGCTTCGGGCTCAACCTGACGGCTGCCGACTACGTGGTCATCACCGATCCGTGGTGGAACCCGGCCACCGAAGACCAGGCCATGGGTCGCGCGCATCGCATCGGGCAACTGCGGCCGGTGACCGTCTATCGCCTGGTCACCCAGGGCAGCGTCGAGGAACGCATCGTCGAGCTGCACCACGACAAGCGCGCGCTCGCCGAGAGCATCCTGGAAGAAGGCGAAGCCAGTGCCCTGCCCTCGACCGAGGATCTGGTGGCGCTGATTCGCGGCGCGGGCTGATTCGCGACGCCTGTACCGATTCGCGGCGCGGGCTGATTCGCGACGCCTTCACCAATTCGTGGCGCGGGTGGTGACCACTCCTTGAAGATAGTTATTTGCCTTGACCGGAAGCGCCGATTTTTCTATCCTGCCGGGGTACCTGCGGGGCGGCAGAGCCGCTCACGTGCCCGCTCTATGCACCAACCATACTGACATCGAAAGAACACAAGGGATCGATCATGGCTGAAGAAACCACGACAAGCACGACCAAGAAAAAACCAGCCGCCAGGAAGACGGCGGCGACCAAGACAACGACATTAGCCGCTGCCGCGGCGACCAAGCCGGCCGCCGCCAAGCCGTCTGCGGCTGCGAAAGCTACAGCTGCTGCGACGACGAAACCAGCGGCAAAGAAGACCTCGGCGGCGGCAGCCAGCGCCGCTGCCACGAGTAGCCCACAGCCCGTCGCAACAGCGCCGGCCACTCCCGCCGCGCCAGTGGCAGAAAAGCCGAGCGCTGAAGAACGTTACTGCATGATCCAGTCGGCGGCTTACTTCATCGCCGAGAATGACGGTTTTCAAGGCTCGTCCGCGCAGTACTGGATAGAGGCCGAACGAGAGGTCGCCGGACGACTCGGGGAAACGTAATACCAGCGTAGCGGCGAAGATCTCGCTTTACGGCCTCCGCGTCGCGGAGTGCCGGTCACTGATGAAGGGTTTCTGCCCATGCGCAAGCGAGTAATCTCCGATGTCCAGCAGGTCGGCGCGTCGCCGAGTGGGGACTGGCTCAATCTCGAAGACCTGGCCGAGGTCGAAATCAGCTCGGAAGACGCGGCTCATCCCATCGAGTCCGCCCTAGTGCCAGGCACCGGCAACGGCTGGCGTGCCTCAGCTCCGGGCAAGCAGACCATCCGCCTGCTCTTTGCACAGCCGCAGACGCTGCGCAGGATCTGGCTGTCTTTCGTCGAATCCTCGGTACAGCGTACCCAGGAGTACGTTCTGCGCTGCTCGGTCGATGGCGGACAGTCGTTCCGCGACATTGTCCGGCAGCAATGGAACTTCAGCCCGGACGGGGCCAATAGCCAGAACGAAGACCATCGTGTCGAGCTTGCCGCGGTCAACGTCCTCGAACTTGTCATTACCCCGGACATCGGCAACCAGGCTGCGTTCGCATCGTTGGCGCAGCTGCGCATCGCCTGAGGCTGCCGACGCCTGTCGGCGTCGCGTGGGCAGCGCCCTTGCGCGGCGGCAGGCGAGCTTCGCGCTGCCCGACGCGCAAATGCACGAACGGGCACTAACGGTCACGACACGTGCAGACACCCTAAATCATGAAAGCCATGACCGTTCCCCTCTTCTCCCGGCCCTTCTCCCGCAAGGGGAGAAGGGAGGTGCGTGAGTCGCGCACGCGACTTTCACGGTAAGATGCACGCGCTCGGACGCTCGGGCTCGCCAGCTTGCTACAATGGCGGATTGACTCTGCCGCAGGCTCCCGACCATGAAACGCAACCGCTTCTCCTCCCGCAAGCGTATTTCAGCTGACGCCACAGAACTCGGCCGCCTGGCCATCGGTCTGGCCGAATCCGGCAGCAAGCTCGAAGACCTGTTCTGGCAAAAGCGCCTGGCCGACCTGGTCGACCGGCTGCTGCACGATGGTGCCGAGGAGGACCTGAACGCCTCGCTGGATCGCCTCTTCGACACGCACGCGATGGCCCATGACGATCTCGCCGACATCGTCGAGTCACAGGCGGAATCGTGCACCATGCTCGATCGTGGCCAGGATTTCGACATCCTGCTAATTGCCGTCCCGGTACTCGGCTGGTCGCGCTTCTCGATTCCCGCGACGCAAATTCCACAGAGCCTCCTGCAGACCTTAAAGGTCCAGCTCGGAGCGCACGTATTTGCCGCCGGCGCCCGCGTCGCGCTTGCCGATTACCTGTATAGCCCGGACCAGCTACCGCACAGCTTTGTCGACACCTGGCAACTGCTGCAGAAACTTGGCGCCGCGGCGCTCGCCGGCTGCGATCTCGGCGTCGACGCCTCCAGCATGCCGGAAACAAACCGCTTTCTCTCCGACACCCGTTACCTGGTCGGTGCGCTCGCGGTGCCACGTGGCCTACCCCTTTTCCGCTGGAACGAGGCAGACAAGAGCACTCGTGAGGCGGCCCTCAAGGAGTGGCTGCGTCAGGGCGCCCCCTGCCTGGAACCGCTGCTGACCGGTTGTGCCTATCAACCACTGCTCGCCGACGCCTACCACGCGGCCTGTCGCGCCGCCGACAGCGCCTCGCGCCCTTACTCGCTGAATGCTTCGGTGGCCTTCCTGCAGGCGACACTTGCTGACTCAGCCGACAATCTGCGCGCCATCGTCGGCGCTTTCCACGACAAGCGGCTTGAGGAATACCGGATCGGCTTTGGCCCGCGCGACGAGGACGTCATCTACCACGGCGTGGTCTGGCCTTTACTGGGTATCGAAGACGAAACCACGGACGTCGCCGGAGAAATCGAGGGCGTACTACGCAAGACCGGCCTCAAGGAAGTCACCGTCCTCGACCAGCAGTTCCCCTATGAGTTCTGCGACGACTGCGGCGCACCGCTGTATCCCAATAGCGAGGGTGAAACGGTCCATGCCGAGATGCCCGAGCAGGACGACTCTCCCTCACAAACGCTGCACTGAACGGCGGCAGGCAAACGCACATGAGCAATAGCGATCTGCTGCAGCGCAGCCTGGCCGCCGTCTGGCACCCGTGCACCCAGATGAAGCAGCACGCGGACGGCGACAGCGCCCTGCCGATGATTCCCATTGCCAGCGGCAAGGGCGTCTGGCTGCACGACTTCGATGGCCGGCGCTACCTGGACGGGATCAGCTCTTGGTGGGTCAATCTCTTCGGTCACTGCAATCCGCGCATCAACGCCGCGCTGCGCGAGCAACTCGAGCAACTCGAACACGTAATCCTTGCCGGCTGCACGCACCAGCCGGTGGTCGAACTTTCCGAGCGCCTGTCAGCGCTGACCGATGGCGCGCTCGGGCATTGCTTCTACGCTTCCGACGGCGCTTCGGCGACCGAAATAGCGCTCAAGATGTCGTTTCACTCGTGGCGTAACCGCGGCCATGCCGATAAACAGGAATTCCTCTGCCTGCGCGGCAGTTATCACGGCGAGACGGTCGGCGCGCTGGCAGTGACCGATGTTGCCTTGTTCAAGGACGCCTACGCGCCGCTGATTCGTCCGGCGAGCACCGTGCCGACGCCCGACGCACGCCTGGCGCAAGACGGAGAAAGCGCGCTTGACGTCGCCCAGCGCGCCGCGGCGGCGCTCGAGCGTCATCTCGACGAGCATCACCCGCGCATCGCAGCCCTGATCGTCGAGCCGCTCATCCAGTGTGCCAGCGGCATGGCCATGTACGACCCGGAGTACCTGCGCCTGGCCCGCGCCCTGTGCGACCGCTACCAGGTGCACCTGATCTGCGACGAGATCGCCGTCGGCTGTGGTCGCAGCGGCACTTTCTTTGCCCACGAGCAGGCCGGCATCCGGCCCGACTTCCTGTGTCTCTCGAAAGGCATTTCCGGTGGCTACCTGCCGCTATCGATGGTGCTCACCACCGACACGGTCTATGCCGCCTTCTACGACGACCGCATCAGCCGCGGCTTTCTGCATTCGCACTCCTACACCGGCAACGCGTTGGCCTGCCGGGCGGCCCTGGCGACGCTCGACATCTTCGCCGAGGACCAGGTCATCGCAGCCAATCGAACACTCGGCGCGCATCTCGCCAACTGCCTTAAACCGCTGGCCGATCACCCGCGCGTGCAGCATCTCCGCCAGCGCGGCATGATCGCCGCTTTCGACGTGCTCAGCGACGATGCGCAATTCTCCGAGCGCTTCTACCGACAGGCGCTGACCAGGGAAATCCTCCTGAGACCGATCGGCAACACGATCTATTTCATGCCACCCTACGTGATCAGCCACGCGGAGTGCGAATTCCTCGTCGCGGGCGCGATCAGCGCACTGGACAGCGCGCTGCACCCATGATCTGGGACGAGCTGCAAAGCGAACTCGACGCCCTGCAAGCAGCCGGCCTCAGACGCCAGCGCCGCACCCTGGACCTTCCCTGCGGTCCGCAAGCGAACGTCGATGGCCGCTCGCTGATCAGCTTTTGCAGCAACGATTACCTGGGCCTGGCCAACGACCCGGCGCTGATCGAGGCGGCCTGCGTCGGTGCCAGAAACTGGGGCGTCGGTAGCGGTGCCTCGCATCTGGTCAGCGGCCACCTGACACCGCATGCCACCCTCGAGCAGAAGCTCGCCGATTTCACGGGCTTTGCCCGCGCCCTGCTCTTCTCGACCGGCTACATGGCCAATCTGGGAATCGTTCCGGCCCTGGTCGGGCGCCAGGACGCGGTCTTTGCCGACCGTCTCAACCACGCCTCGCTGATCGACGCCGTGCAGCTCTCGCGCGCCGACAGCCAGCGCTACCCGCACGCCGACCTGGCGGCGCTCGAACGCCTGCTTGCCGCCAGCCCGGCGCGCCGCAAGCTGATTCTCAGCGACGCGGTATTCAGCATGGACGGTGATCTGGCGCCCCTGCCCGGACTTCTGGACCTCGCCGAACGCTTCGATGCCTGGCTGGTGATCGACGACGCGCACGGCTTCGGCGTCCTCGGTGCGCAGGGCCGTGGCAGTATCGCGCATTTCCAGCTACCCGCCGCCCGCCGCCTACTATACATGGGCACCCTCGGCAAGGCGGCCGGCGCGGCCGGCGCTTTCGTGGCTGGCGACTCGACGGTCATCGATTGGCTGGAACAGAGATCCCGTACCTACATCTTCACCACTGCCAGCAGCCCGGCGACAGCCTGCGCACTGCTCGCCAGCCTGGCGTTGATCGCCGACGGAGATGAGCGGCGGCGTCGGCTGGGACAACTCATTGCGCAGTTACGCGACGGACTGGCCGACACACGCTGGCGCCTGTTGCCGTCGCCGACAGCGATCCAAGCGGTGATCATCGGCGACAACCACGCGGCCCTGCGCATCGCCAGCGCGCTCTATGAGCGCGGCCTGTGGGTGCCGGCGATCCGACCGCCGACAGTGCCCACCGGGACCGCACGCCTGCGGGTATCACTGACCGCCAGCCACACGGCCGAACAGCTTGCGCAACTGGTCGACGCGCTGCGGGAACTGGCATGAGCACTGCCGTCGGCAGCGGCCCGGATCTGGCCTTGATCCACGGCTGGGGGCTGGGCAGCTGGGTCTGGCAACCCTTGCTCGAGCGCCTGTCACGCAATTGCCGCGTACACTTGGTGGACTTGCCTGGCTACGGCCAGAACCCCGCTGCCGGCGACCCGCACGCGGCGCTCCCCGACTTCTCGGCGACGGCGCAGGCGCTGCTCGACGCGCTGCCCGAGCAAGTCACCCTCTGCGGCTGGTCACTCGGCGGCCTGCTGGCCATGCGCGCCGCGCTGCTGGCGCCCGAACGGGTGTCCGGGCTGGTGCTGGTCGGCAGCACGCCCAGTTTCGTACAGCGCAGCGACTGGCAGACAGCGCAAACGCCGGCCCTCCTCGACGGCTTTTCAGCCAGCGTGGCAGCGCAGCCGCAACAAACCCTGCAGCGTTTTCTTGCTCTCCTCAGCCAGGGCGACGCCAAGGCACGAGCGATCACCCGTACGCTCCTCGCCGGTCTGCGAAAAGCGCCCCTGCCTGACAGTAGAGCACTGCACCACGGCCTGGAATGCTTGCGCGAGGTCGATCTACGGCCACTGCTGCCGACCATTGCCACCCGCAGCCTGCTGATCCACGGTCGCCAGGACCCGCTGAACCCGGTCGCCGCGGCAGCTTACCTGCAGGAACAACTGGCGGACGCGCAACTGGACATTTTCGATACCGCCGGGCACGCCCCATTTCTGGCCAACCCGGATCGCTTCGCGCGACTGCTGGACGACTTCTGTCATGCCCCTGTTACCCCCTAAGCCGCGCGTTCGCGAATCCTTCGCGCGTGCCGCCGCTTCCTACGACGACGCAGCCCTCCTGCAGCGCCAGGTCGGCGAGCAGCTGTTGGCCGATTTCGCACCGCTTCCCGAACCCGCTACGATCATCGATGCCGGCTGTGGAACGGGCTTTGGTTGCCGCCTGCTGCGCGCACGCTGGCCGAGCGCCAACATCACCGCGGTCGACTTTGCGACGACGATGCTGGCCGTCGCGCGCAAGGATGCCGATAGCTGCCTGGCCGCCGACATCGAAGCGCTGCCCTGCCGCGCCGAAAGCTTCTCGACCTGGTGGTCGAACCTGACCGTGCAATGGTGCGATAACGGCAAAGTATTTGCCGAAGCGCAGCGCGTTCTGCGTCCCGGTGGGCAACTGGCGCTGAGCACGCTCGGTCCGGAGACCTTTTCCGAACTGCGCGCGGCCTTCACCGGCATCGACCGCCACCGCCACACCCTGAGCTTCAGCGAGCCAGAGACCATCGGCGCGGCACTGACGCTGGCCGGCTTCGCCGAAGTCAGGCTGCGACGGCAGACGATCAATATGCACTACCCGGATCTTAAGACCCTGCTGCGGGCGGTCAAAGGAATCGGCGCCAACTCGGTTGGTGAAGGCGCGCGCAGCGGCTTGCTCGGCCGTAATGCTTGGCAGAGGGTACAGGCCGCCTACGAGCAATACCGCACATCCGCCGGCCTGCCGGCCCGTTACGACGTCATTCTTGCCTACGCCAGGAAATGAGAGTGAACATGCAAGCTGGTTCCACGCAACACAAGCCCGCCTGGTTCGTCACCGGAACCGACACTGAAATTGGCAAAACCTTTGTCTGCTGCGCACTATTGCATGCGCTGCGCCGTGCCGGGCTGAGCGCGGTGGCGATGAAACCGGTTGCTGCCGGTTTCGACGACAACGGGCGCAACGACGACGTCGACCGCCTGCTCGCGGCATCGTCGCTGCAGCCGCCGCTGGAACTGGTCAATCCTTATGGCTTCAAGGCGGCAATCGCACCGCACATCGCCGCCGAGGAGGAAGGCCGGCGCATCGAATTGCCGCACATCATTGCCACTTTCGCGCAGCTGCAGGCTCTCGCTGACGCGGTGCTGGTCGAGGGTGTCGGCGGTTTCTGCGTTCCGCTGGGGCCAGGGTCCGACGCCGCCGATCTGGCAGCAGTCTTGCAGCTGCCACTAATCCTGGTCGTCGGCATGCGCCTTGGCTGCATCAATCACGCGCTGCTCACGCAACAGGCCATCGCCGCACGCAGCCTGCCCCTGGCAGGCTGGGTAGCGAATCGCATCGACCCGGAAATGTCGCGCTTCAGCGAAAATCTGGCAGCCCTGCAAGAGCGGCTCGCGGCGCCCCTGCTCGGCGTCGTCGAACACGGCACGACACCGGAGCAAGCGGCCCTGGGGCTGCGCCTTCCACAGCAAGGCAAGTGACGAGTAAGGCGATCGAAGCGCCACGAACAGCGCAAAAAAAGCCCGACCGCAAAACGGCCGGGCTTTTCTGCTTTCTGAAGCGCCTAACGGCCATGACACGAAGGGACACCCCAAGTCATGTAGGTCATGACCGCCCTCTCTTCCCCCGGCCCTTCTCCCGCAGAGGGGAGAAGGGAGTCGCGTGAGTCGCCTGCGCGACTCTCGCGGTAAAAGGGACTGCAGACTGCGATCAAGCGCGTTCGAAAATGACCGCGATGCCCTGGCCGCCACCAATACACATAGTAACCAGCGCGTACTTGCCGCCAGTGCGCTGCAACTCGTAGATCGCCTTGGTGGCGATGAAAGCGCCCGAGCAACCGACCGGGTGGCCGAGAGCAATGGCGCCGCCGTTGGGGTTGGTCTTGACCGGATCGAGGCCGAGAGCCTTGTTGACGGCGATGGCCTGTGCCGCAAAAGCTTCGTTCGACTCGATAACGTCCATCTGATCGAGCGTCAGGCCCGCCTTCTTGAGTACCAGCTTACTGGCCGGGATCGGACCTTCGCCCATGATCTCATTCGGCACACCGGCGACGGCGTAGGCAACCAGACGAGCGATCGGCTTCTGGCCCGCCGCAGCGGCGACATCTGCAGCAGCCAACACCATAAATGCGGCGCCGTCGTTGATACCCGACGCGTTGCCGGCGGTCACGGTACCGTCCTTGGCGAAAGCGGGCTTCATCTTGGCCAGCGTCTCCATGGTCGTCGTCGACTTGATGTGCTCGTCGGTATCGAAGGTCACCTCGCCCTTGCGGGTCTTCATCACAATCGGCACGATTTGCGACTTGAAGCGGCCTTCAGCGACGGCCGCCGCGGCACGCCGGTGCGACTCCACGGCCAGTGCATCCTGCTCATCGCGGCTGATATCCCACTTCTTGGCAAGGTTCTCGGCAGTCACACCCATGTGACCGACACCGAAGGGGTCGTTGAGCGTCGCCACCATCATGTCGATCGCCTTGGCGTCGCCCATACGTGCCCCGGAACGCATCGCCGTCAGCATGTAGGCAGCGCGCGACATGACTTCAACACCGCCGCCGACACCGTAATCGGAATCGCCGAGCAGGATGTTCTGGGCGGTGCTGACAATGCCCTGCAGACCAGAGGCACACAGACGGTTGACCGCCATCGCCACCGAATCCATTGGCAGGCCAGCCTGGATCGACGCCACTCGCGCGACATAGGCAAAACGTGAATCGGTCGGAATACAGTTGCCGACGGTGACGTAGTTGATCTGCTGAGGGTCGACACCCGAGCGGGCGATCGACTCTTTCATTACGATGCCGGCCAGTTCGTGCGGCTCCATGTTGGCCAGTGAACCACCAAAGGTGCCAATGGCCGAACGGGCTGCGCTTAGTACAACGACTTCTCTGCTCATGAAGAAACTCCTGTAAATAATCGATCAACCGCCTACCAGATTGGCAAGCCCAAACAACAACAACCACAGTAGTAGCGCACGCCCAATCAGACCGACGGCACTCTCCATGAAATCCACTTCTGCTTCGTCACCGACACCGCTGTCGGCATGGCCGGCGTCCTCGCGATTCGCTGAGGGCAGGCCAGGGCGCACCCCGTGCGCCCCCGCAGCGCCGCCCAGCAGGATACGCAAGCATCATCACACTTCCACTCGCTTTGCGTTCGCCAACCGCACAACGCACCCTCAAGACTGCCGACAACGGGGAAAGCAGCAGCGGTGACCCGCAAAGGTAGCCAGCCAATGATAGCAAAGCTTGGCCGTGCGAAGCTTCCCGAGTCGCCGATTTCTCGATCGCGCCTCCTCTGGCGCGGAGCGGCAAAGAAAGCGATGGGCGCATCAGGACCTGGTCGCTCATGCCAAGCGCCTGCCGAAATGTCCGTATAATAGTGCGCGAACTATCCAAATCCCATCGTCACATAGCGCGCGACAACATTCCGGTTCCAGACGAGCAGTGACCGCAGCTGCTCAAGCGGCAGGACGGCAAGCAGGGAAAAGCGTCTCATCTGGGAGGCTCGTGGCGAAATCTTGCGTGAGCGACATCGCGAACGCCTGACGGCTGGCGACGACTGGGTAGTCAAACGAGGACATTACCACAGGTATGCGAGGGCTTGCAGAAACGCGACCCTTCTCGCAAAATCGCTCCAAGCGCTTCCAAAAGGCTTTTCAGCATGGAACTATCGTCTGTATTCATCAAGACAGCGAAGGGCCTGGACGAGATCTCCACCCGCGCTCGCCGCTTGCCGTCACGCGTAAGAACAATGCTGATCATGATCGATGGGCAGCGAACAGGGGAACAGTTGCTGGCCCTATGCACCTCACCGGCGGAGGGCCAGCAGCACCTCGCACAGTTGCTCAACGGCGGCTTCGTTCGGCAGCTGTCGGCGTCCACCGGCGCCGCCCTTCCGACAGCACTGCCCGACGAGGACATCAGCCTTGCCAAGAGCTACGTCATTCGCACCTTGCACGAGTTGCTGGGTGCAGATGCACGCGCTCTGGCAGCAAAAATCGAGAAATCGGAAACGCTGGACGAACTGCGGCAGCACTTCGGTCAACTCCACCTGGCGCTCGGCGCGGTCCCTGACCGGAAGAAGGTGGAACAGTTTCTCCAGAAAGTCGCGCTGGTTCTCGATTAGCACGATAGCCGCGCAAGCATCTCACGTAATTCCTTGCTACCGGCGTGGGAGAAAGACCGGCAAAGAGAGGACGGGCATGCCTTTCAGGATGTCGGGCGTTCCTTCAGGCAGGATCGTTAGCGGGCAGCGATTTCGAGGGCGCGATAGAGGGACATGATGATCCCCGCGGTGGCACCCCAGATGAAGTAATCGCCGTAGGGCATCGCGTAGTAGTGACGCAGCTTGCCGCGGTAGTGGAGCGAATGCTGCTGGTGATTGGCAGGATTCATCAGGAAGGATAAAGGCACCTCAAACGCTTCTGCCACCTCGAAAGCGTCGAGCTGCAAATCGAAAGGTGGCGTCACCATAGCCACGACCGGCGTGACACGGAAACCGGTCGCAGTACGGTACTCGGGTAGATAACCAATGATTTCGACCTGCGCCGACGACAGGCCGATTTCCTCGCTGGTCTCGCGCAGCGCCGTATCGGCAGGAGAGGGATCGCTTGCTTCGCAACGCCCGCCCGGAAAACTGATCTGCCCCGGATGATCGCGCAAATGCGCCGTACGCTGCGTCAGCAATACCGTTGGTTCGCCATTGCGTTGAACAATCGGAAAAAGCACCGCAGCCGGCAGCAGCTCTTCGTCGCCAACGCCGTCTTCGAGGACACAGGGTGTGCGCGCCGGCGCGACAGACAAGACCTGCCGTACTTGATCCAGATCGACGGCCTTGTCACCTGCCTCTGTTGTAGCACCCGGCAAGGCCTCAATGGCTGACGACAC
The DNA here is from genome assembly GCA_000585055.1 of Candidatus Accumulibacter appositus. Lineage (GTDB taxonomy): Bacteria > Pseudomonadota > Gammaproteobacteria > Burkholderiales > Rhodocyclaceae > Accumulibacter > Accumulibacter appositus. The sequence goes on along the minus strand of JEMX01000009.1, from coordinate 34,478 downwards.
GCTCGCCTTCCCGCTCGCCGTCGTCCGGCTCGCCGTCCTCGATCTCTGCGCGCACGGCCGCCAGCGCGTCGCGCAGGGTCTCGTCCGACAAGGCGTTGATCGATGTCGCCACCAAATCTGCCGACTTCACCGCCGTCGGTGGCAGCGCGCGGCTGTCAAGCGACGCGATCAGTGCGGCGGCGGCACCGACGACTTCCAGCAGCCTCTGCCGCTCGCCCATCAGGATATCGAGCTCACGGCTCAGCATGCTTGCTTCTTCGTTGCGCGGACGCATTATCGACTCCTCCTAGTAGCGCTTTCTGAGGGTCATTGTCTGACCGTCACGCTGCATTTCCATACGATTCAAGAAAGTCATGCCGAGCAACACGAACGGCATGTCCTGCTGATGCACCAACGCATCAATACCGTGCAGGACGATTTCGCCAACACGAACGCTGTTCAGCTGTACTCGAGAAACGCGTGCTTGACCATTCGCAGTGTTCACTATCGCCGGCTGGCCCTTGCTGGCGTCAATGCCGATCCGCCGCGCATCACTGGCGCCGAGCGAGACCATCGTGGCGCCGGTATCGACCAGAAAACGAACGCTCCTTCCGTTGATGTTCCCGGTGGTCAGGAAATGACCGTTGCCGTCAGCCGTCAGTACCGCCCTGCGACTGTCCTGCGCCGAAGAACTTGAGACCACGTTCTGCCCAACGCGCAGGATACGCTTCTTTCCCTCGCTCTCGATGGTTGCCGTTTCACGGTCGACGGCCAGTACCCGAACGCCTTCGCTGGTTTCCGTGCCGACAGCCACCGTTTGCGGAGCACCGCCGTCGATGGTCAGTAGCGCCTTGCCGGGAAATACGCCAGCCAAGCCGACATCGACCGCTTCGACAGCGGTACCGCCGGTGGCCAGGCAAAGAGCGACAAGCAGCCCCCGGTATCGCCAGCCGACTACTTTCGCGAAGCACCGCATGCTCATAGCCCCCTTTCGCCGCCAGTCACATTTGACCAGCGGGCGTGCAAGCATCCAAGGCATTTTGCCACACTGCGCCCACGGCGGTCGCGTCGGGCCAAAGCAGCACTTGCCCAGCGCACTTGCGAACCAGGCGATGACGCGCGGCGATCAGCGATAGACGAGAACGGGAATGGTCGAGTGCGTGAGCACCTTGTGGGTCTCGCTGCCGAGCAACAAGGCGCTGATTCCCCGGCGGCCATGCGAGGCCATGAAGATCAGATCACAGCCTGATTGCGTCGCCGCGTCGATGATCGCCTCGTAAGGAATGTCACTGGTCAGCGAGAACTTGTCGACCGGGACGCCAGCCTCCTTCCCCAGGTCGGCGACGAAGTCAAGGACTTGCTGCGCTTGCTGCTCGGCAAGTTCGGCAAATTTCTCGGGTGTGGTCGGATCGATCAGCGCGCCTTCGCCGTAGTAGCTGACCGGGTATTCCGGCTTGGCGAAAAAAGCGGTAATGCGCGCTCCGGCCTCCTTGGCGAACGAAACCGCGCGCCGAGCCGTTTCCTTTGAAAGATCTGATCCATCCGCAGGAACAAGGATGTGCTTGAACATGGCGCTTCCTCCACAGTGACGTCAATTGACAATTGACTATAGGCAACAAAGGTCACACCAATCTTGACGGAAGTCAAACGACAGGCCGGCTTTCGACCAAGTTGCAACCCGGAGAAAGCCGGCATCCTGGCGGTGAAAGCGATTTCCCGCAAAGGTAGTCAGCCAAAAGAACAGACGACCGCGAACTTTTTCGCCGCATCGCCGCCTAAGGGCGGGCAGGAAATCTACTGTCATCAGCCGATGCCTGCATTGGCGAGCCCTTCGGGGCAAATCAGGTCGTGTGTTCAAGGCACGACACCTTGAAAAACATTGTTTGATGTCGATCAACGCTAGCGGTGCTGCAGCGGCCGACAATGGCACCACTAATTTTGCGAGGCATCTCATGCACGAGATCAGCGAATTGATGACCCAGGATCATCGCTCTTGCGATGACTTTCTGGCTGCGATCGAGAAGGCTGTGGCAGACGAGGACTGGGAACTGGCACAGACGGAGTTTCCACGCTTGCGAGACGCTCTGCTGAATCATTTCGAGGCCGAGGAAGCGATTCTCTTCCCCCTCTTTGAGAAGCGCACCGGCATGTATCAGGGGCCAACGCAGGTCATGCGTAGCGAGCACATGCAAATGCGGCAGCTATTGGCCGCGGCGGAAACCGCCCTGGCCGAGCGCGATGTGGAGGACTACAGCGGCAACGCCGAGACCCTGTTGATCATGATCCAGCAACACAATGTCAAGGAAGAAAACATCCTGTATCCGATGTGTGACCAGCAATTGGCCGACCAGCTGGATGCGCTGCTGCCACAACTGCAGAAGCAGCTCGCTGGTCAGGCAAAAACGCCCGCATGATGCAGATGGAAAGCGACAGCCAGCCCCCCATCCTCCTTGACGCCCGCGACCTGGAGCCACCGGAACCAATGGTTCGCACCATGGAAGCACTCGACAAGCTTGCGACCTCGGAAAGACTGCTGGTGCTCCTGCCGCGTGAGCCTTACCCGCTGTACAGGGCTCTCCAACTCAACGGTTTCACCTGGAAGAGCGAGCGCCGAGCTGACGGCACGGTGGAAGTCCTGATCCAACATCAAGCGCCGTAACGATCATGACATGCCGAGACACCCCAAATGATGAAAGTCATGACCGGCCCCCCCTCTTCCCCCGGCCCTTCTCCCGCGGGGGGAGAAGGAAGGTTCGTGAGTCGCTTACGCGACTTTCACGGTAATGCAGGCGCTGCTATCCTTCGATCAGGCTCCCCCGCTCGCCGCGCCACTTCGTTTTTTTCTGACTGCACCGCTGTTTGCCGTCCTCGCCGCCCTGCTTGTGTTGTGGAGTGGTCCCGAGCTATTCGCCTCACGCTGGACCGGGGCCGCTCTGGCGCTGACGCACCTGATCACCGTCGGCTTCATGCTGCAGGTGATGCTCGGCGCGATGCTCCAGATCCTTCCGGTGGTCGCCGGCGCAAACATCTCGCGACCGCAGCTCCTGGCCACCCTGGTTCACCTGGCAGTCGCCGCTGGCGCGCTGCTGTTGGCGGCGGGCTTCCTGAGCTACCAGCCGCTGCTATTCGAGCTGGCCGCATTGTCTATTGGCTGCGGCGTCGCACTGTTCATTTTTGGCGCCGGGCACGCCTTGTATGGCGTGCCTTCGACCAACCCGACCATTCTGGGTCTGAAACTGTCCTTGATTGGCTTGGCGGTGACCGTGTGCCTCGGCATGCTGCTGGCCGTGGCTCTCGACGGCGCGCTGGCCTTGCCACTGATGCAGCTGACGTCGATCCATCTCGGCTGGGGTTTCATCGGCTGGAGTGTCGTTCTTCTAGCTGCCGTCGCTTTCGTCGTAGTACCGATGTTCCAGATGACGCCAGCCTACCCAGAGTGGTTCACGCGCCGCTTTTCCTGGTCGCTTTTCGCGCTATTGTTGCTGTGGAGTAGCGTCGATATCGCCGGCTGGCAATGGTCGTCACCCTGGCTCGCGGCGCTGGCGGTGCTCACCGTCGCCGCTTTCGCGGCGCTGACACTTCAGCTGCAAAGCCGCAGCAAGCGTGCCCGTTTCGACGCCACCCAGCATTATTGGCGCGTGGCGATGCTAAGCACGTTGGCCGCCTGCTCGCTGTGGCTTGCGGCAAGCAGTTGGCCGCCCCTTGGCGAGCGCTCCGAGTGGCCGCTGCTGTGCGGCGTCCTGGCGCTGTTCGGCGGCTTCATGTCGGTAATGATCGGCATGCTTTACAAGATCGTGCCTTTCCTGGTCTGGTCACACCTGCAGAATCTCGGGCGCGGGCGCGTGCTTCCTCCGAACATGAACAAGGTCATCGCCGGGGCCCAGCTCGACCGGCAGATGCAGGCACACTTCGTCGCCGTGGCGCTCCTGCTGGCAGCCGTGCTCTGGCCAGAGTGGCTCACTTATCCCGCTGGATTGGCGCTGTTGCTGGCCAATGCCTGGCTGCTGCGCAACCTGCTGGCCGCGGTCGCCTTCTACCGCCGGCAGCGGTTGAAGATCGTAGAAACCCTGACACTCACTTCCGCTGCGGCAGCGGCAGCCCGGTAATGAGTACCTATCTGACTCTGAAATACCTGCATATCGGCTGCGTCGTGCTGAGCGGCGCAGGGTTCTTCGTGCGCGGGCTCTGGATGCTCGGCAAATCACCGCGCCTGCAGCAACCGCTGGTACGCGTCCTGCCCCATATCGTGGATACCGTCCTGCTGGCCAGCGCCATCGCCATGGCCGTGATCAGCGCTCAGTATCCCTTCGCGGCCACCTGGTTGACCGCCAAACTGATCGGCCTGCTGATCTACATCGGCTGCGGGACCATGGCCTTGAAGCGCGGCCGCAGCCAAAGCCAGCGAGCGATCTTCTTCATCGCCGCGCTACTGGCCTTTGCCTACATCGTCGCCGTCGCTGTCAGCCGCAACGCGCTCGGCCCGCTGGCGTGGATCCCTTGAAGCAGCAAGCAAGGAAAGGCACCTCTTGCACCGCCTCAAACGCGTTGATGGGACATCAGTTTCTTCAGGCCGGCGGTGTTGAGAATGCGGATTTTTCTCTGGTGGACGGAAAGCAGGCCTTCGTCCTGAAAGCGCGAAAAGGCACGGCTGACGGTTTCCAGCTTGAGGCCGAGATAGCTGCCAATTTCGTCACGCGACATACGCAGGTTGAATTCGGCCGGCGAGTAGCCACGCGCCTTGAAGCGCTGCGAAAGATTAAGCAGGAAGGCCGCCAGGCGTTCCTCGGCGCGCATCGTGCCGAGCAACATCATCACCCCGTGATCACGAACGATCTCGCGGCTCATCACCTGATGAAAGTGGTGCTGCAGGGTGTGAATCTGCCGCGACAAGCCTTCGAGATGCGAAAAGGGAATGGCGCAGACTTCGCTGTCCTCGAGAGCAATGGCGTTGCAGGTATGCACTTCGCTGCTGATCCCGTCCAGGCCGAGCAACTCACCAGTCATCTGAAAACCGGTGACCTGATCGCGACCGTCCTCGATCAACACGTCGGTCTTGAAAAAACCGCTGCGGACCGCGTAGATGGACTCGAATTCCTGGCCCACACGGTACAGGTAGTCGCCACGCTTGAGCCGTCTGCGCGTCGAAACCAGCTCGTCCAGCTTCCTCAGTTCGTCTGCTTCGAGGCCAATAGGCAGGCAGAGCTCGCGCAGGTTGCAGTTCGAACAAGCGGTCTTCACAACCTCAAAGGCGAGCCTCACGGTCGCATCCTTCGTCGACATCGGCGTCCTTTTCACTAAACCCCGCGTTTGATCCACGTCAACCCGATTACCTCAGGGCAATCCGATAATGCACGCAACCAACAATGTAGTGGAAACATGAACTCTGTCGCAGAAAACCTTGTTTTTGATCCGCAGATCATTCGCCGCTTCGACATCAATGGCCCCCGCTACACGTCCTACCCGACAGCGGATCGCTTTGTCGAGGCCTTTGGCCCGGATGCGTACCAGCTGTGGCTCGGCAAGCGCAACATCGGTGCCGTCAGCCGGCAGTTGTCATTGTACTTCCACATTCCGTTCTGCAACACCATCTGTTACTACTGTGCCTGCAACAAGATCATCACCAAGGACCATGGTCGCTCAGCCAAATACCTGAAGTATCTGGCGCGAGAGCTGGCGCTGCAAAGCAGCTATCTTGAAGGAGGCGATCACGAAGTGGTGCAGCTGCACTGGGGTGGCGGCACGCCGACCTTCCTTTCGCACGATGAAATGCGGCAGCTGATGGCGGCAACACGCCAGCACTTCACCTTGATCGACGATGGCGAGTACTCGATCGAAGTCGACCCGCGCAAAGTCGATCGCGCAACCGTCGAACTGCTCGCCGAACTGGGCTTCAATCGCATGAGCGTCGGCGTCCAGGACTTCGACCCGGCCGTCCAGCAGGCCGTAAATAGAATCCAGAGCGAGGAAGAGACCCTGTCGGTAATCAACGCGGCGCGCGCCAGCGGCTTCAAATCGATCAGCGTCGACCTGATCTACGGCCTGCCCAAACAGACCGTGATCGGCTTCAGTCGCACCCTGGACCGGGTCATTGCCGCCAGCCCAGATCGCGTATCGATCTACAACTACGCGCACTTGCCGAGCCTGTTCAAGCCGCAGCGACGCATCCTGGACGTGGATATGCCGAGCGCCGACGCGCGCCTGCAGATTCTTTCCCTGGCCATCCGCAAGATGACCGAAGCCGGCTATGTGTATATTGGCATGGACCACTTCGCCAAACCCGACGATGAACTGGCAACGGCCCAGCGCCAGGGTCGCCTGCATCGCAACTTCCAGGGCTATTCGACCCATTCGGACTGCGACCTGCTGGCCTTCGGCATCTCGTCGATCGGTAAGGTCGGGCCGACCTACAGTCAGAACGTGAAAACGCTCGACGAGTACTATGACCTGCTCGACAGCGGCACCCTGCCCGTCTATCGCGGTATCGAACTGAACGCCGACGACCTCTTGCGGCGGTCGATCATTCAATCGCTGATGTGTCATTTCGAGTTGTCCATCGAGTCGATTGAAATTGCTCATCTGATCGAGTTCAGAAAGCATTTCGCCACCGAGCTCGAAGATCTGCGCGAGATGGTCGATGCCGGGCTAGTGCGCATCGACGACCGCTGGATCACCGTTCTCCCGAAAGGCCGGATGCTGGTACGCGCAATTTCGATGGTTTTCGACCGCTATCTGCGTGCCGACCGACAGCGTACCCGCTACTCGAAAGTGATCTGAAGCCTGCACCGGATTCCCCCTCACGGCTGAGCTGCAGGCGAACGCAGAGATGGAGGGAGTAGAATCCCTCCTTTTTCATTTCGGCGTTCGCGCTCGTCCTGCGACCCGCCCCCTCTTCCACCGCCCTTCTCCCGCGAGGGGAGAAGGGCGCTTCGTGAGTCGCTTGCGCGACTTTCGCACTAATGCCAATGCCAGAATCGACTTATCTCGCCCTGCTCTTGATCGGCCTGCTGGGGGGAACGCACTGCGTCGTCATGTGCGGCGGCATCGTCGGCGCGCTGTCGATGGGCGGTCCCGCACGTGCCTCGCTGCACCTCGCCTACAACGCCGGACGAATCATCAGCTATGCTGCGGCCGGGGCCATCGCCGGTTCGCTCGGCGAAGCGAGCCTGGCCTTGTCCGGGCAGCTACCGCTGCGCAACGCCCTCTTCCTGCTCGCCAACCTGATGCTCATCGCCCTCGGGCTCTACCTGATGGGCCTGACCAGAGCGCTGGCGTTTACCGAGCGCTTCGGCCAGAAGCTGTGGCGCCATCTGCAACCGCTGACCCGGCATTTCCTGCCCGCACGGAGCATGGCGCAGGCTTTTCCACTCGGCCTGCTCTGGGGCTGGTTGCCCTGCGGCCTGGTGTACAGCGCACTGGCCACCGCTTTGACCAGCGGTTCGGCAGTGCACGGTGCCGGGCTGATGCTTGCGTTCGGCGCCGGCACCCTGCCCAATCTGCTGCTGGCGGGTCTGCTTGCCACGCGCCTGCAGGCCTATGCACGCAATCGCACGCTACGCGTCGCCTCCGGGATGCTGATTCTCGGCTTTGGCGTCTGGGGCCTGATCGCTCTGGCGCGCATCGTGACGGGCAGTTCCTGATTGGCCAAGTGATGCCGTCCCTCGCCCCCCTACCGCTGCCATTGCCATGAGCGAACAAGAGAAGAACTCACCGCACCTCGATCTGCCGATCGCCGGCATGACTTGCGCCGCCTGCGCGACGCGCATCGAGAAAGTCCTGAACCGCCTGCCCGGCGTCATGGCTAGCGTCAACCTGGCCAGCGAACGCGCCCAGGTCGATCTTTCAGCGGGCGCCAGCTCGCCGAAAGAGGTCGTCGCCGCAATCGAGAAAGCCGGTTTCAGCGTGCCGCAACAGGCCAGCGAACTGGCCATCGAGGGCATGACCTGCGCCGCCTGCTCGACGCGCCTTGAAAAGCTCCTCAACCGTCTGCCGGGAGTCGAGGCGGCGGTCAACCTGGCGACCGAGCGGGCGACGGTCCGCTATACGCCAGGCATGGTCGATCTAGCGCTGCTGCTGGCCACTGTCGAGCGCGCCGGCTTTGCCGGCCGGCTCGCCGACGATCGCTCGCGCAGCGACGAGAAGGCCAGAAAACTGGCCGCCGAACAGGCTGAACTGCGCCGCTTCTGGATCGCTGCCGCGCTGACCCTGCCCTTGGTCGCACAGATGCTGACCATGTTCGATGGCAGCGCACCAGCTCACCAGGATCCTCTGCCGCGCTGGCTGCAACTCGGACTGGCGACCCCGGTACAGTTCTGGATCGGCTGGCGTTTCTACGCTGGCGCGTGGAAAGCCTTGCGCGGTGGCGGCGCGAACATGGACCTGCTGGTCGCCCTGGGAACCAGCATGGCCTATGGTTTCAGCCTCTTCGTCACCGTCGCGGGCGCGGCCCATCTACACGTCTATTTCGAGGCTTCGGCGGCGGTGATCACCTTGGTACTGCTTGGCAAAGTGCTCGAAGCACGCGCCAAGGCGAGAACCACTGACGCCATCGAAGCGCTCGTTCGCCTGCAGCCGAAAACCGCGCGCGTCGAGCGCGACGGCAAGCTCATCGAACTCGATGCCGCGCTGCTCATTCCCGGTGATATCTTTCTCGTCCGCCCGGGTGAAAGCCTGCCGGTCGATGGCGAAGTCATTGACGGGGCATCGTCGGTCAATGAAGCGATGCTCACTGGCGAAAGCATGCCGGTGGCCAAGCAGCCGGGAGCACGCGTCTTCGCGGCCACGGGCAACGGCGAGGGCATGCTGCGCTGCCGAGCCAGCGGCGTCGGCGAGCACACCCTGCTCGCCGGAATCATCCGCATGGTCGCCGAAGCCCAGGGATCAAAAGCGCCCGTGCAACGACTCGCCGACCGCATCTCGGCGGTTTTCGTGCCCGTCGTCTGCGCCATTGCGCTGTGCACCCTGCTTGGCTGGTGGTCGTTTGGCGGCGACTTCAGCGCCGCCCTGGTCAATGCCGTGGCGGTACTGGTGATTGCCTGCCCTTGCGCCCTCGGGCTGGCGACGCCGACGGCAATCATGGTCGCCACCGGACGCGGTGCCGCCGAGGGAATCCTGGTCAAGAATGCCGAAGCGCTGGAACATGCAGAGAAGATCAGCGTGCTGGCAGTCGACAAGACCGGCACACTGACCCGCGGCGAGCCGGTGCTCACCGACCTGCTGCCGCTGGCCGTGTCGGCTGACGAGGCCCTGGCACTGGCAGCAGCTCTCGAACAGGGTTCCGAGCATCCCTTGGCCAAGGCCATCCTGCGGCATGCCCAAACCAGCCGGCTGACGCTGGCAAGTCTGACCAATTTCCGTGCCCTCCCCGGCCGCGGGGTGGAAGGCCGGGTTGGCGGGCGCCTGCTGCGCCTCGCTTCTCCCAGCGAATTCGTCGGCATGAGCTTGCCGCGCGAACAGATCGACAGCCTGCAGCGCACGGGCAAGACGGTCGTGGTACTGAGCGAACAGAGCTCCGGCGGCGGTACTAGCGAAAGCGGCCGGAGGGGCAGCGAGGCCGCTCTGGCATTGCTGGCCATCGCCGACCCCTTGCGATCGACCTCGGGCGCCGCCGTAGCCCGGCTCAAAGGCATGGGTATCCGGGTGGTGATGCTCACCGGCGACCACACGGCGACCGCCGCGGCGATCGCTGACGAAGCGGGAATCGAGGATTTCCGGGCCGGCATACTTCCCGGCGAAAAAGCTGCGGCGATCAATGCGCTGAAGGCCGGCGGCGCTGTCGTGGCCATGGTCGGCGACGGCATCAACGACGCGCCGGCGCTGGCGGCGGCCGATGTCAGCTTCGCCATCGGCGCCGGATCGGACGCCGCCATCGAGGCAGCCGACGTGACCTTGGTGCGTGGCGACCTCAACGGAATTGCCGACGCCATCCTTCTTTCCCGTGCGACCCTACGCAAAATCAGGCAGAATCTCTTCTCTGCCTTTATCTACAACGTGCTAGGCATACCGCTGGCCGCGCTGGGCATGCTCAACCCGGTCATTGCCGGCGCCGCAATGGCGATGAGTTCGGTCTCGGTGGTCTCCAACTCGCTGCTCCTCAAGCGTTGGCGTGCGGGCCGCAGCTGATCTCTGACGCAGCCGATGATGGAAGCGAGGCTGACTGCGACAAGCATCGGCGAGCAACGGCCCCGATAACATGAACAGGAAGCGAGATGGAAACGATAGACATTGGCGTGCTCGGAATGCACTGCCAGGCCTGTGTCAAAAGTGTCAGCGCAGTCCTCGAACGCCTGCCCGGAGTTGGCCAGGTCGAGGTGTCGCTGGAGGCGGGCCGGGCCAGAATCAGCTACGACCCGACGTTGGCGAGCCGCGCCGACTTCGCTGCGGCAATCAATGAGGCGGGCTTTGCAAGCAGCTGAAAGGCCTCCCCGGTAGAGGCTTAGCTCGCACCACCCCCTTGACCCCCCCCCAGCCCCCTACCGGACTATCATGACCAAAAAAAAATCCAGCACCATGACCAAAAAAAAATCCAGCACCGGCGATCCCGCAACTCCGCAACTCGTTGCCACCGAGCCGCTCAAACTGACGCAGTTTGCACACGGCGGCGGCTGCGGATGCAAGATCGCTCCGAATGTGCTCGAAGAGATCCTCGCCAAGACCGCTCCGGCCATTGTCCCCAAGCAACTGCTGGTGGGCATCGAGACCAGCGATGACGCAGCCGTTTACCAGCTCAACGCCGACCAGGCCCTGGTGGCGACCACCGATTTCTTCATGCCGATTGTCGATGACCCCTTCGACTTCGGCTGCATCGCGGCGACCAACGCCCTGTCCGACGTCTATGCCATGGGTGGCATGCCTCTGCTGGCGCTGGCGATCGTCGGCATGCCGGTCAACAAACTGCCGCTCGATACGATCAAACGTATCCTCGAAGGCGGTGAATCGATCTGTGCCAAAGCCGGTATTCCGATCGCCGGAGGCCACAGCATTGACTCACTCGAACCGATTTACGGTCTCGTCGCCATAGGTCTGGTGCACCCCGACAACCTCAAGCGCAACTCGGGTGCCCGACCCGGTGACAAACTGATTCTCGGCAAGGGATTGGGCGTCGGCTTCTATAGTGCGGCGCTCAAAAAAGGCCTGCTTTCGGAAAGCCACTACGCCGCGATGATCGCTTCGACGACGCAGCTGAACACACCCGGACGGGCGCTCGCCTGCCTGGCCGGCGTGCATGCGATGACCGACGTGACAGGCTTCGGGCTGCTGGGTCATCTGGTGGAAATCTGCCAGGCATCGCAGGTCTCCGCGGTGATCGATTGCGCCGCCTTGCCGATGCTGGCCAATGCGCTCGATTATGCAGAAAAAGGCTGCATCACCGGCGCCTCGGATCGCAACTGGGCGAGCTATGGCGGTTACGTGGCACGACCGACAAAGCATCTGACTGCCGTTGAACAGGCGCTGCTTACCGATCCCCAGACCAGCGGCGGCCTGCTGATCGCCTGCGCGCCGGAAGTGGTCACCGAAGTCCTGTCGACTTTCCTGCAGGAAGGCTTCGACCACGCGACGGTTATCGGTGAGCTGAGCGCCGGAAAAGCACAGGTTTCCGTCGTCAAGAGCAAGACCTTGGCCGGCTAAAGCCCACACCCCACACAAGCCATTCAGCACGCGCCCGAGCTACTTGTGTCAGGCGCGCTTCGCCGCGACAGTCAATCCAGAACGTGCGACACCAGTCCGTCAGCGAGTTTCGGTTCGAACCACGTCGACTTGGGCGGCATCACCTCACCGGCGTCGGCCACCGCCATCAGGTCGGCCATCTGCGTCGGATAGAGCGCAAAGGCGACCGCCATTTCGCCACTATTCACCCGTCGTTCGAGTTCGCCCAGGCCGCGCATACCGCCAACGAAATCGATGCGCGTATCGCGGCGCAGGTCGGTGATTGCCAGCACCGGAGCAAGGATTTGCTCGGCCAGCACTGAAACGTCGACCCGCCGGACGGGATCATCCGAGGGAAGCAGACCAGGCAGCAGCTCCAGGCGATACCAGCGACCACCAAGATACATGCCGCAGACGCCGCTACGCTCCGGCCGCACCGGGCTGGCCGACGGCAGGACGCGATAGCGCTCGCCAACAGCCGCCAGAAAAGCTTCCTCACTCAAACCATTAAGGTCGCGCACAACACGGTTGTAGTCCAGGATCCGCATCTGCGAGGCGGGGAAAACCACCGCCAGAAAATATTCGGCGCTATCGGCTGCGCCGGCCTGTCCACGCCGAGCCGCCGCCACTCGCGAGGCCGCCGCCGAGCGATGATGGCCGTCGGCGATGTACAGCGCAGGCATCGCTTCAACGAGCGCACTGATACGCCGAATGCTCTCCTCGTCGTCGATCATCCACAGGCTGTGCCTGATACCGTTGTCGACGGTCACATCGGCAACTGGCACGCTTTCGCTAGCCTGCCGGAGCAAACGCTCAAGCGTCTCGTCGTCGCCATTGACCAGCAGCACGGGACCGGTTTGTGCATTCAGCGCTTCAATCTGCCGAACGCGGTCGTCTTCCTTGTCCGGGCGAGTGAACTCATGCTTGCGGATACGGTTGCTGTCGTAGGCGGCGATCGAAGCAGCGGCCACCAGTCCGAGTTGGGCATGTTCGCCCATCACCAGCCGGTAGGCGTAATAACACGCACGCGGGTCTCGGCACAGGACGCCATCGTCGATCAGGCGCTGAAAGGTTTTCACCGACTGGGCATACACCTCCGGAGCAAAGTGGTCGATCTCCGGCGGCAGGTCGATCTCGGCCTTGGAGACGTGCAGGAAGGACAGGGGCTTGCCGCTGGCCGCCGCACGGGCCTCGTCGCTGGAGAGAACATCATAAGGGGGGGCGGCAACAGCTGCCGCCTCTTCGCTGCGCGGACGGAGGCCGGCAAACGGCCGGATAAGACAATGATCAAAAGACAAGGAGCTCTCCTGTGGGAGTTTGGTTCAGGAAATTGCGGCCGCCGATGCTCACCCTGGCGGCAGGCATCTTGCCACTGTGCGCGTCAGACGGCAGAGCCGTCGACACAGAGCAAGGATCTTGGCAGCTACTGCCGCGATTATAGTGCCGGCTCGGCTTTGCCGACAGCAGCAACGCTGATGCTGCTCGGTGCAGTCAGGCTGCGTACAGGGCGAGAACCGTTCGACCTGCTCGACGAGGAGCCCGCTTTGGACGCGTTTCTGACTCTTCAGATGCTTCGATACAGCGCCTCGTAGCGCATTGCCGAATCGTCCCAGGAAAAATTCTGCGCCATGCCGTACTGCTGCAGGTGCTGCCACGTCGCGGCATCGCGGTAGAACCCGCAGGCCTTGCTGATACGTGCGGCCAGCTTGCGGCTACTGGAATCCTCAAAAGAGAAACCGTTGGCGATACCTGCCTTGAGGGTCTCGGGAGTGGTATCGATCACCGTGTCGGCCAGACCGCCGACTCGCCGCACCAGTGGCAAGGTGCCATAGCGCAGGGCGTAGAGCTGCGTCAGGCCGCAAGGCTCGAAACGCGAAGGAACGAGCAGGATATCGGCGCCAGCCATAATGCGGTGTGACAGCGCCTCGTCGTAGCCGAGATGGACCGACACGGCGGCGGGATGAGCCGTTGCAGCAGCTCTGAAAGCGGCCTCGATATCCGCCTCGCCACTGCCGATGACGACCAGTTGCGCGCCCTCGGCCAACAGCGTCGGCAAGGCACCGAGGACCAGATCCATGCCTTTTTGAGAAGTCAATCGACTGACGATCGCGAACAGCGGCGCCTTGGCACGGGGAGCGAAACCGAGGTCCTTTTGTAGTCGGAGCTTGCAGACCATCTTGCCGCGCAAACGCTCGGGACTGTAGTTCCTGGCCAGGGCGGGGTTGCTGCTGGCATCCCAGACCGAATAGTCGACACCATTGAGAATCCCGGAAAGATCGTTGCCCCGACCACGCAGCACGCCGTCCAGTCCCCAACCGAATTCCTGCGTGCAGATTTCTCGAGCATAGGTCGGGCTGACCGCGTTGACGCGTTTCGCATGTACCAGCGCAGCCTTCATGAACGACAACTGCCCATGAAATTCGATGCCGCTCTGATTGGCGCCGGAAATCTGCAGGCCCAGGTCGTGGTGATAGTCGAGAGGGAACAGGCCACGAAAGGAGAGATTGTGGATGGTGAAGACGGTAGCCGTGGTCAGTGCCGGATTCTGGGCAATGTAGGCTGGCGCCAGCCCCGCGTGCCAGTCGTGCGCGTGCACGACTTCCGGCCGCCAGTGTCGATCAAGCTCTCCGGCAGCGAGGTGTGCCGCGACCCAGCCGAGGAGCGCAAAGCGTCGATGGTTGTCGCGCCAGTCGCAACCGTCCGGGCCGAGGTAGGGGTTACCGTCGCGCCGGTAAAGAAACGGGGCATCGATGACGTAGGCCAGCAAGCCGCTATCGGGCAGGCGGCCAAGACGCAGGGTGATGACCGCGGCGCCGAAGGCCGGACCAATGCGAATCACTCGCTTGAGATCGGTCACACCGTTGAGAATGGTGGGCATCCCGGGCAAGAGGACGCGCACGTCGAGTCCACGCGCTGCCAGCGCGACCGGCAAGGCGGCCACGACATCGGCGAGGCCGCCGGTCTTGACCAGCGGGTAGATCTCCGCGGCAACGTGCAGGATGCGCACGGACTATCGAGCCGGCCGTGTCAGTTGAGTCGATCGAGCATTTTTTGGGTAATCAGCGTAATGCCGCTCTCGGTATACCGGAAACGACGCGCATCGTCTTCCGGATCTTCACCAACAACCAAGCCCGGCGGAATCTGACACGCACGGTCCACCACGCAGCGACTCAGACGGGCGCGCGATCCAATGACCGTATCGGGAAGCAACACCGACAGGTTCACCCGCGCGTAGGAATGGACACGGGCACTCGAGAACAGGAGCGAACGGTTGATTTCTCCGGAAACAATACAGCCGCTGGAAACCGTGGACTCGATGGCTGTGCCGCGCCGATCGAGATGATTGTGCACGAATTTTGCCGGCGGCAACTGCTCTTGATAGGTCCACACTGGCCAGTTGCTGTCATAGAGATTCAGCGCCGGCACGGTGCCGGTAAGATCGATGTTGGCGTCCCAATAGGCATCAATCGTCCCGGCGTCACGCCAGTAGTGCTCCCTGAACGGTTCATCGGGAGCCATGACACAGCTGCGCGAGAACGCGTGTGCGACTGCGCAGCGACTAGCCACGGCGCGTGGAATGATGTCCTTGCCGAAATCGTGATTGGATGTCTCGTCGCCGATATCACGTGCCAGTTCGGCATACAGATACTTGGCATTGAAAACGTAGACCCCCATGCTGCAAAGGGACATCTCCGGATTGCCCGGCATCGACGGTGGGTCGGCCGGCTTTTCGATGAAGTCGGTGATCATGCCGCTCTCATCGACGGCAACAATACCAAAACCACTGGCTTCCTTGCGCGGCACCTCGATGCAGGCGACGGTGCATTCGGCACCGCTCTCGACGTGGTCTACTAGCATGACGCCGTAATTCATCTTGTAAACGTGGTCACCGGCCAGAATGACGACGTACTCGGGGGGCGGTGAATAGGTCTCGAGAATGTCGATGTTCTGGAATACCGCGTCGGCAGTGCCCCGATACCAGGACTCCTCATCTATTCGTTGCTGCGCCGGAAGCAGGTCAACGAACTCGTTGACTTCGCCGTGCAGAAAACTCCAGCCACGCTGCAAGTGGCGTAGCAGGCTGTGCGACTTGTACTGCGTCACCACACCAATGCGTCGAAACTGCGAATTGACGCAGTTCGACAAAGCAAAGTCGATGATCCGGAACTTGCCGCCGAAATGAACCGCCGGTTTGGCGCGCCGGTCAGTCAGTTCGTGCAATCTGCTGCCGCGCCCGCCAGCAAGAACCAAGGCAATTGCCTTGCGTGACAATTGAAATGTCTTCCGGTCAACCATTTTCTTATCCCCTTTTCGAGCTTGATTCATCGCCTCCGGCGGCGCCACCGGGTGTAAGTACGCACGCGCACCACGCGTCACCTCTTCCTAGCTGATCACATCCGGGCTCTTTCGCCCAGTGATCACGGAAATCTGCGCGACCGTCTCGGCAAGTTGCACGAGCGGTGCGAGCGCCTCTTGCGTCGGCACCTCGTGGAGACTTGGGTCGGCCACGAAACGCTCGAGATAGACGCGCAGCGTCGCCCCTTCCGTACCCGTGCCGGAAAGCCTGAAAACCACCCGCGAGCCATCGTCGAGCATGATGCGGATGCCCTGACGCTCCGAGCGTGAGCCATCGACCGGGTCGGTATAGGCGAAATCATCGGCGGCCTCGATGCGCAGTTCATTGCACAGCGTGCCCGCCAGTTGCGGCAACTGCGCGCGCAAATTGTCCATCAGGCGATCAGCCGCGGCGGTCTCGATGCCTTCGTAATCGTGGCGCGAATAGACGTTGCGTCCAAAACGCTGCCAGTGCTCGCGCACGATGACATCGGCGGGCGTATCGCGCACCGCCAGGATGTTGAGCCAGTAGAGGACGGCCCACAGGCCATCCTTCTCGCGCACGTGACTGGACCCGGTACCGGCGCTCTCTTCGCCGCAGATGGTGGCTTTGCCGGCATCAAGCAGGGAACCGAAGTATTTCCAGCCCGTCGGTGTTTCGTAACAGGGAATACCCAGAGCTTTGGCGACCCGGTCCACCGCGCAACTGGTCGGCATCGAGCGCGCAACACCCGCCAAGCCGGCCGCGTAGCCGGGTACCAAGGCATGGTTCGCAGCGATGACCGCCAGGCTGTCACTGGGGCTGACAACAAAACCGCGACCAACGACCATGTTGCGATCGCCGTCACCATCCGAAGCCGCGCCGAACGACAAACCCGAGCGGCTGTCGGCCAGCGCAGCGACCAGTTCGGCCGCATAGACAGGATTCGGATCGGGATGCCCGCCGCCAAAATCCGGCAGCGGCGTGCCGTTCACCACGGTGCCCGCTGGAGCGCCGAGACGGCCTTCCAGAATGGCCTTTGCGTAGGGACCGGTGACAGCATGCATGGCGTCGAAACGCATGCGGAAGTCCGCACGTGCGAGCAGAGCAGCAATGCGATCGAAGTCAAACAGGGACTCCAGCAGTTCGGCATAGTCGGCGACCGGATCGATGATGCTGACGAGCATGTCGCCAACTTGAAACTCACCCTGTCGTCCGAGGTCGATATCGGCGGACTCGATAGTGCGATAGGCACTGATCTCCTGCGTGCGCTGATAAACCGCGTCGGTAAACGCTTCGTTCGCCGGTCCGCCATTGCCGAGGTTGTATTTGATGCCGAAATCGCCATCCGGGCCACCCGGATTGTGGCTTGCGGACAGTATAAGGCCGCCAAAGGCCTCCCATTTGCGGATCACGGCGCTAGCTGCCGGCGTCGACAGAATGCCGTCACGGCCGACCAGAGCACGGCCAAAACCGGCCGCTGCCGCCATGCGCAGAATGGTCTGAATGGCCACATCGTTGTAATAGCGGCCGTCGCCACCCACAACCAGCGTTTTTCCTTGCTGGCCGCTCAGCGTGTCGAAAATGGACTGCACGAAATTCTCGAGATACCGCTCTTGCTGAAATACCGTCACTTTCTTTCGCAGCCCGGATGTCCCCGGTTTCTGGCCGGAGAACGGCGCACTGGAAACACTGATCACCTTCGTAGTCATATCATGCCTCATGGCAAATTGAGCACCCCGGCCGGATACCGGAGCAAAATCGGTTCAGGCAATATGCTGCCGAGTAAAGGCCAGCAGCCCTTGCGTTGATGCGTCGAGTGTTGTCGCCAGCTGTTCGTCGCTCACCGCAGGCAGAATGCTGTTGGCCACCGCCTTGCCAAGCTCGACGCCCCACTGGTCGAAGGAATTGAGCCCCCAGATGGCGCCCTGCACAAACACCTTGTGTTCGTAGAGTGCCACCAGGGCACCGAGCGTTTGCGGGTCAAGCCGCGACATCAACAGCGTGGACGACGGCTGATTGCCAGAAAAAACCTTGTGCGGCAGGAGTTCCGCAAGCTTCTCGGGCGACAGGGTGCCGCTCAGTTCGCTGCGTGCCTCATCCTCGGTCTTGCCGAATGCCAGCGCCGCGCTCTGTGCGAAACAGTTGGCGAGCAGCGCCTCCTGATGCCCGGGCAAGGGGTAATCCGAACGCACGGCAGCAATGAAATCGCAGGGCACCAATCGCCCACCCTGATGGAGAAGCTGGAAGAACGCGTGCTGGCCATTGTTGCCGAGCTCCCCCCAGACGATGGGATTCGAAGCATGCGCGAGTGGCTGGCCATCAATCCCGACGGACTTGCCGTTGCTCTCCATCTCGAGTTGCTGTAGGAAGGACGGGAAGTAGCGCAGAGACTCGTTGTAGGGCAACACGGCGTTGGTGGTCGCCCCGAGGAAGTTGGTGTTCCAGATCCCGATCAGTGCCATCACCACAGGCAGGTT
Organism: Candidatus Accumulibacter appositus; assembly: GCA_000585055.1. Classification (GTDB taxonomy): domain Bacteria; phylum Pseudomonadota; class Gammaproteobacteria; order Burkholderiales; family Rhodocyclaceae; genus Accumulibacter; species Accumulibacter appositus. The sequence goes on along the minus strand of JEMX01000009.1, from coordinate 16,061 downwards.
GCTCTCGAAGGGCGCGCTGCGGAAATGCTCGTCCATGCGCTCGGCACCGGCCAGCAGTTCAGCATAGGCCTGCGGACCGATGGCGATCATCAACGCCAGACCAACCGCCGACCACAGCGAAAAACGACCACCGACCCAGTCCCAGAGAGGAAAAACCGAGTCCTCGTCGATCCCGAAGTCAAGCGCCCGCTCGGGCTTGGCCGTCAAGGCAGCAAAATGCTGCGCGACGGCGGCGGCATCACCGAGGTTGGCCACCAGCCAGTTGCGCGCAGTTTGCGCATTGAGCATCGTTTCCTGAGTGGTGAAGGTCTTGCTGGCCACCAGAAAAAGCGTCGTGCGCGGATCAAGCGTTTGCAGGAGCGGCGCCAGCTGGGCGCTATCGAGGTTGGAGACATAATGCACGGCAAGCGCTGGATGCGAGATTGAACGCAGCGCGTAAGCGAGCATCTTTGGTCCGAGGTCGGAGCCACCGATGCCGATGTTGACGACTGTGCGAATCGGCTGGCCGGTAAAACCAAGCGCCTCGCCAGCACGAATACGCTCGGCAAAAGCGGCCATGCGCCGACGCGTCGGCAAAACCTCGGCCATGACGTCGAAGTCGGCACTAGGAAACGGAGCGCCCGATCGCCGCAAGGCGACATGCAGCACCGAACGATCTTCGCTGGCGTTGATCTTCTCGCCGCTGAACATCCGGGTCGTCGCTTCGGCAAGTCCGACTTCTTTGGTCAGCTCGACCAACAGGGGCAGCGTCGCTGAATCCATACGCTGCTTCGAGTAGTCGAAAAGGAGGCCCTCAAAGCTTAGCGACAGTGCGGCGACGCGATTCGGATCATTTGCAAAGAGTTTTCTGAGATGCACGGGCGAGAGCGACTGCCGGTGCGCTTCAATGGCCTTCCAGGCGGCTGAGGAGGTAATGTTCATGGTCGGTACGAGCTCATCAAGTTCATGGTCGGTACGAGCTCATCAAGGAGTGGTCAGGCCATCTACAAATGGCCGATTAAAGGGGCGTGCAATGAAATATGACAACATATGCTGTTCCGCTTATTAGCTTGCCAGAATGCTCGATAGAACGCAAAAAAGAATGCGCGGCGAAGGCTGCAAAAACGACTGTCAACGGCACTGCACGGGACTGTTTACGGGCATTCTCGAAAAGCATATTCGCTGGCAGCGGAGCGTCGCCGCGCAGATTGACGACGACAGACCGCGAGCAGCGCAAGAGCTCAGACAGTACGCGCCCGCAGCCTGGCGGCGAAGGGCTTGTCTTCGTCGGAGATATGACGTTCGAACCAGTATTCGGTATACCGCAGGAAGGAGTGAACATCCTGCGAACCATCCTGCACGGCGGCGAGCGCCTTGCGTAGCGTACGCAGGTTCTCGTCGTGGATTCGGGCATGATCGGCAAAGTCAACGCCGAGCTGGCGCGCAACGCGCTCTTCGCTGGCAAAATGCCACTCCAGATAGTCGAGCAGGCTGTGAAACTCGCCCAGGGATGTGGGTTTGCTGCCAAAGGATGAACTCTTGAGCATCTCGATACGGCGAAAGATCTCCTCGTGCTGAACATCGATTTCGGGTAGATCGATCAGCAGCTCCTTCGGTAACAAGCCGCTAAGGGTGTACTCCATGCTCAGGCTCCGCGGGTAAATGGTCGATTTCGACAATAGTCACAGTATAAAAAGGGGGATCAGAAAGCACCAGTCAAATCGGACGCTTTCAGGCAAACACGCCATGCAAAAACCACCCTGCCCGGCTACGAAAGATCCACAGCCATTCGTTGCGCATGGAAATGGCAACGAAGTAGTCGCGACGCACATCGCCAAGCGCATCGGGCTCGGCAGCATCCCACCAGCCACTCTCGATGCGCTCCGGCCCGGCAAGCAGACGCAAGGCCCCCCCACACTGCGGCCGACCGGCCATTTCGCGCAAGGCCAGCGGGCTGGCCAGAAGCCATAGAGGACGAGGGCCAGGCGTTTTCTCCGACAGATCCGGAGCGGCAAACAATTTCGCTGCTGTTCTCTCTCCGGCCAGCAGCACAGGCTTGACTCGTCGCGAGGCGTTCTCCGGGCGGTGCTCGGCCACGGCCGCAAGCGCATGCACGCGGCCGTGCCCCAGGCGCGCCTGCAGGTGCTCGACCAGCGCGCCCAGCGAATCACCGCCAGCGCCCTCGCTGCGCAAGCCGAATAGGCTGTTCGTGCGTCCTGCCAGCGCCTCCATTGCCTCGGCCCGCAAGCTGACTGACTCGACAGCAGCGGGTAGTTCAAGCCGCTGCAGGCGCTCCATGAGTAGCCGGACAATCCGTTCGCAGTCGCGCGTGGCGGTGCTGAAAGCGAGACTCAGAACCGTGCTCGATCGCTGCCTCGTGGCGCGTTCGTGGGCAAACTCGAAGCGGCATTCACTGACCCCCTCGGCGCGCGCCGCCAGCCAGCCACACAGGCTGGCGATCCCGCCAGCCACACAGGCTGGCGATCAGGCGGCGCCCGGCAAAACCGAGAGCAAGCGCATTGTCCGTCCGCGTCGGCAGTTCCAGTCGCTCGACAAAACGCTCCGGAAAGGCAAAGCGCGTCCGCGGATCCGGTAACTCACCGAGCGCACGCGCCAGGTCAGCGACAAAACCGCTGCCGAGTCGTCGTGCCAGGCCGGCGCGCGGCAGAGCAAGCACCTCAGCGAGCAGACGCGCGCCAAAACTGCCGAGCCGGGCCTGCTTCTGCGGCGAGAAGTCGAGAACCGCCAGCGGCAGTCTGCCAAGCCGCAGCGGCAACTCACCGATATCGAGACAGGGCTCATGGTCGCCGGCAAGGGCCAGCCACTGCGCAGCGAGCGGCGTGGGCGCCAGTGCCGCTTGCGGAGCAAAGCCCTGTTCGGCGCAGCCGCTGACAATGCGCTCGAAGAGCGCCGTGGCGCCGCCGAAAAGACGCAAGGATGCAGCCACTTCCAGCAGCAGTGTCTGGGGTGGCAGGCAGCAGATTTCCGAGGTGAAGCCGCCGGCCCAACAGGCGAGCCCGGTCAGGGCCAGCTGCTCACGCGCGAGGTCGCGCTGCTGTACGGCCAGTGTGGGCACGAAAGCCCACGCCTCGGACAAGCGCAGCCCAGGAATCACGCCAGCCGAATTCGCCACCGCGTCAGCAATGACGACACGTTCACGGCTGACGATGGCTTTAGGCGACGGCAGGCTGGGAAAGACTTCGAGCGGCAGACGTGGCAGGTACAGGGCAAGCCAGAGCATGATGCCGGCGCAGCGGGCGTTGAATGCTAATCGGCAGGGACGCTGACTGCGCGCTGCCACGGCGCTTGAGAAGACGAACGATCAGTTTTTCCCCCTCGCCTTCGAGGGCCAGACGCAGCGGCGCCGGCGAGGATTGACTGGCACAGGCTGGCGGACGAAAAACGAACAGTAGAGTGCGACTGCTCTCGGCAGCAAGCTGTAGCCGGCGCAGTGTGCTGGTCTGTATTTCCGGCAGCCAGGCGACCACTGCACCAACGCCATCAGTCGCGAGTGAGCGCTCACAGACCCAGGCGCTATCCCGACCGGGCGCGCTGGCCACCAGCAGGCGCGATAAATCAATGCCGGATTCGTGCAGTGCTGGCGCATGCAGCGGATGCGGCGAGGCCACACAGACGAGCCAGGCAAGTTCGTCGCTCGACAGCCGCGCCAGTGCTGGCAATAGCAGACTCAATTCGCCAATACCCCGACGCAAGGGCAGGATTTCGGTCAAGCCGCCACGCGGCCAGCCGCCGCCGGGCAGCTCCCGGTCAAGTTCGGCAAAGCCCGTCGGCACTCCGGGCAAGGGTGCTCTGGCCAGCGTATCGCCGCGCCAGACATCGGGGCGATCAAGAACTTGCGAAAGCGTTAGCGATGAAGACATGGCAGACATTGGGAAGTATGGAAGGCCGGACGGCTGGCAAGTGAAAAGAGGCCAAGCGGCACTCACATCGTCTCGCTGCCGCGGATCACGCCGACAGCGATGCCTTCGATAGCCAATTTTTGCGCTTCCGAATCGACGACGATCGGTTCGAAATCGGGATTCTCGGCGATCAGTTCGACCGTCCCTCCCTGCCGGCGAAAACGCTTGACCGTCACCTCGTCATCGAGCCGGGCAACGACAATCTGGCCGTTGCGTACTTCGCTACTGCGATGCACGGCGAGCAGATCCCCGTCCAGAATGCCGGCGTTGATCATCGACAGGCCGCGCACGCGCAAGAGAAAGTCGGCACGCGGCTTGAACAGACTGGCATCGACCGTATAACGGCACTGTACGTTTTCCACCGCCAGAATCGGACTGCCGGCAGCCACACTGCCGATCAGCGGCAAACCGAGTTGCTCGACCAGGCGGATACCACGTGCCGAACCGGGTTCAAGCACGATGATGCCTTTCTTGGCAAGCGCCTTGAGGTGCTCCTCAGCAGCATTGTGCGAGGCGAATCCGAAGGCACTGGCGATTTCCGCCCGAGTCGGTGGCGCGCCGAGGATTTCCAGTGTGTTACGAATGAAGTCGAGAATTTCCTGTTGTCGCGGGGTAAGCGATGCACCTCTGGTCATGATCGTGAGCTCCTGTCGTCAGGACTGTATTTTTATACAGCCTTGGATAAAAAGGCAAGCCCGAAGATCCGGCAAGGGAAATTCTCGTCAAGCGCTTGCCCAGGCTCCGGCGTACACAGACGCCAAGTGAAGCAAGGATCCGCCAAGCATTGCCAGGCGGCTACTCCAGAATCAACAGACTCCCGAGCCCAAGCATCGTCATGCTGATCATTGAATCGAGGATGCGCCAGGAGAGAGGTTTGGCGAACAGCGGCGCCAGAAAACGCGCCCCGTAACCGAGCGCAAAGAACCAGACAAAGCTCGCGCCAGCAGCTCCCGCGGCAAAAATCCATCGTCCTTCTTCTCTCTGGCTGGCCAGCGCGCCGAGAAGAATCACCGTATCCAGATAGACATGCGGATTCAGAAAGGTAAAGCCAAGGCAGGTGGCCATGGCCACACCGAGCGGCAAGCGGGTCCCGGCGCCGAGGACCAGTTGTTGTGGTTTCCAGGCACGCTGCGCAGATGCCAGTCCGTAGGCAAGCAAAAACGCCGCACCGCCGTAGCGCGCCAGGCCGAGCAAGCCTGGCTGGGCCTGGATCAGCGCCCCCAGCCCGGCAACGCCGGCCACGATCAGCAGGGCGTCGGCGCTGGCGCAGAAAAGCACCAGTGGCAGGACATGCTCGCGTCGGATACCTTGGCGAAGCACGTAAGAGTTCTGGGCACCAATGGCGACAATGAGGACGGCACCGGACAGGAATCCGGCAATCAGGTCTGTGGGCATGATTTGTCAGTGAAGTTGGCCATGGGGTCAGCTTATGGTGCGCCACAAAACAAATACAGTTAAACTTCCTAACTATTCATTAGTTTTTTTAACGGCCATGAAACCTGGAAACACCCCAAGTCATGTAAGTCATGGCCGTTTCCCCCTCTTCCCCAACCCTTCTCCCGCGAGGGGAGAAGGGAGCGTCGTGAGTCGCTTGCGCGACTTTCACATTCACCCATGAAGATCGACAACGCGCAATTGGCTGCCTTCGCCGAAGCCATCCGCGAAGGCAGTTTCGACTTGGCTGCACGAAAGTTGAACGTAACCCCATCGGCAATCAGTCAGCGGATCAAGTTGCTGGAGGAACGCATGGGGCAGGTACTGATCCAGCGCTCCACGCCCTGCCAGGCAACGGCCGCCGGACGCCCCCTGCTACGCTACGCGGAAGAGCTTGCCCTTCTGGAATCCGAGGCGCTCTCGGCACTGGGCGTGGTCGATACCGACGCCGGCACCCCATTCAGCGTGCGCATCCCGATGGTGATCAACGCCGACTCTCTCGACAGCTGGTTTCTTGAGGTGTTCGATGATCTGGCCGCGAGCACGACCATTACGCTTGATCTCCGGGTCGAGGATCAGGATCACTCGGTGCTGTTGCTGCGCGAAGGCACCGTGATGGCTGGCGTCAGTGCCAATGCCAAGGCGATTCAGGGCTGCCGGGTCGAAGCGCTCGGCGTGATGCGCTATCTGGCCCTGGCTTCGCCGTCATATGTCGAACGGCACTTCTCCGCAGGAATCAATGCCGAGTCACTGAACGCTGCACCGATGTTGAGGTTCAACAAGAAGGATGCCCTGCAGCAGGCGTTTTTGGCACAGCTGACCGATGCCGTCATCAAGCCGCCGACGCACTACCTACCCACCACCCGATCTTTCGGTGAAGCGGTGCTGCGCGGCATGACCTGGGGAATGATCCCGGAGCAGCTGGCCGAGGCGCACCTGAAAGCGGGGCAACTCGTTGAACTCGCTGCGCCGCGTTGCCTGGATGTTCCACTGTTCTGGCATCGCTGGCGGATTACGTCGTCGGCGCTAGACTCTCTAAGCCGACTGGTGCATAAGGCGGCAGGGAAGGCGCTGCGGCAAACACAAGCCGGTTAGTGCGTAGGGCGGGCGCTTGTCGCACAGGGACAGCCTGCGCAGTCGGCTGGTGGGCCTTACCAACCCCACAGAAGGCGTTTCGCCACCCAGCCCTTGACGCCATCGGAACGTTCGACCTGCACCCAATCGGCCTTGGCGCTGCGGGTGCGCAGCAGATCGTAGCGTTCGGACTTGCCGATGATGCGATAACGGGTGCCCGGGCCACTGCGCATATTGGCCACCGACGCCTTGACGATATAGTGTGGCTTGCGGTTGGTGAGAGACTTTGCCACCCATCCCTTGTCGTTTTCGAAGTCACGCACCTGCAGCCAGCTGCCCTTGCGCTTGAGCACCTGCAACGGGTATCCCCGCTTGAGTTCCCACAGAATTTCGGATCGGGTACTGGGTCCCGAGCGCATGTTCACGATTGAGCCCTTGATGCTGACCATGTCGCGTGCCAGCGCGGGTGACTGAATAAGTGCCATGCAAAAGCAGGCTATCGAGAAGAAACGTATCGCAGCGCGCTTCAAAACCATGCCGTAAAACCTCCTGTGTTGTTGCGACTGTCGTGGTAGTCGGACGCGGACCTGACGCGCAGCGGCAAGAAGCCGCCAGCAACGCAAGGAATCGCTACGCTTGTCGCAAGATCTCACGATCGGGACAAGCCGAATTGGCGTGATTTCGCATGAATAGGCGACTGCCGTCGCCCTGCGGCTTGGCGCCATGCGGCACGACGCGCCGACATCTGTCCTATCCGGATGCCGACCCGGGATTCATGCGGAACACTCATCGCGCATGAGAAATGGAAAATTCAACAGCCGCGAAGAGAGTATACGAGTGCCCATGAAGTGGCGTCAATCGCGAACGGGGTCCCGACAGCGCCTCAACATGCGCTCATCCGAAGCCCGTCCCGCTTGCAGCCGGTGCCGATCCACCTGGCCGTTCAGGCTGCCCGTTCGGGCTCGCGCTCGAATCAAAGCGCGCCGACAACGGCCCGTCCAAGCTCGCTGGTGCTGGCGGTACCGCCCATGTCCGGGGTCCGCGGGCCTGCCACGAGCACGCTTTCGATGGCGCGCAGAATGGCATCGTGTGCAGCGCTATGGCCGGCATCGCCCTGCCCCAGGAAGTCGAGCATCATCGCCCCGCACCAGATCATGCCGATCGGGTTGGCGATATTGCGCCCGTAGATGTCCGGCGCGGAACCGTGAACCGGTTCGAACAACGAGGGAAAGTCGCGCTCGGGATTGAGATTGGCCGAGGGCGCGATGCCGATAGTGCCGGCACAGGCTGGGCCGAGGTCGGAAAGAATGTCGCCGAAGAGATTGGAAGCCACGACCACGTCGAAGCGCTCCGGACTGAGCACGAAGCGGGCGCAGAGGATGTCGATGTGGTACTTGTCGCAGTGCACCTGCGGGTAGCTCGCCGCCATCGCTTCGACCCGCTCGTCCCAGTAGGGCATGCTGATGGCGATGCCGTTCGACTTGGTGGCCGAAGTCAGGTGCTTCCTCGGGCGCCGCTGCGCCAGCTCGAAGGCGTACTTCAGGATGCGATCCACTCCCTTGCGGGTAAAGATCGATTCCTGCAGCACGGTTTCTCGTTCCGTGCCTTCGAACATCCGCCCACCGACCGCCGAGTACTCTCCTTCGGTGTTTTCGCGAACCACGTAGAAATCGATGTCGCCGACCTTGCGGCCTGCCAGCGGGCAAGGCACGCCAGGCATCAGGCGAACGGGGCGCAGGTTCACGTACTGGTCGAAGCTGCGCCTGAATTTGAGCAGCGAGCCCCACAGGGAGATATGGTCAGGAACCTTGTCCGGCCAACCGGCGGCGCCGAAATAGATGGCGTCAAAGCCTCTAAGTTGCTCGAACCAGTCGGCGGGCATCATCTCGCCGTGCTGCAGGTAGTAGTCGCAGTTGGCCCAGTCAATCGTCGTGAACTGCAGATCGAGGTCGAACTTGTCGGCCGCCGCAGCGAGCACGCGCAGGCCTTCCGGCATGACTTCCTTGCCGATGCCGTCGCCAGCGATGACGGCAATTCTATGGCTGCTCATGATGCCCTCCGTGTGTTGGACCTTCCTCGCGGGCCGTCCAAGACCTCAGGACGGCAACAGGAAATTACCATAGCCGACGGCGATCGGTTTCTCTGGGTCGGCCTGATAGGCGGTGACGCGGATATTGGCCACGCGGCTGCCGAGCTTGACCATCTGCATGGTGGCATGGGTATCCCGCAGCTTGCCGCTGCGCAGATAGTCGATTGTGAAATCGACGGTCTTGGGGATGGCCTCGGAATCCCGATGCCAGAGCAAGAACAGGATCGCCGCACACTCCATGAAGCCGGCAGTCGCGCCGCCATGCAGAGCCGGTAGGCGTTGGTTGCCCACCAGCCGCTCGTGGCCCGGCAGCGTACAGGTCAGGCAATCGCCTTTGACTTCCATGCGTACGCGCAGAAAGACTGCGAAGGGTATGGCGCGGATCAGGCGATCCCAGTCGTCGTGTTCGCGCGCATCGCGCACCGCGTCGGACAGTCGCATTCAGTTTCCCTCTGTCTCCATGGGAGTGACGCCGCCGGTAAACATGTAGATGCCGACGGCAGTGGCAATCGCCGCGTTCGGGTCATCGTGGTATACGCTCCCCCTGACGAAGGCGATAGTGGCGGTGAGTTTGTGACAGTCGCCGATGCAAAGAATGTCCTGCCCGGCAGTGGAACGTTGCAGATGCTCGATACGCAGATCAAGGGTGGCGAAACCGCGTCGCTCGCTGAGCCGACTATGGACCGCGTAGCCGAAAGTGGTATCGACCAGCGCCGCGATCGCACCGACATGCAGGGCACCGCTTTCCGGATCACCAATCAGTTCCTTCCGATAGGGAAGGCGCAACACGCAACCGCGCTCGGTCAGCTCGCCGAAGCGCAAATCGAGCTCGCGGTTGTAGGGAAGGAAGCTGAGTTTCTTCTGCCATTGCTCAAGGATTTGATCGGTTGTCGCGGTCATCAGGAGGTGTCACTCGAAAAGGAGGGAGAACTGGCGGCGGTTAGCGATGATTGGCGCGCGGCAGTTCGCACAACTGCGTGCCCCTGGCAGGTCGGCGCTCGCCACATCGGGATCGCCGGCCATTCATGAAAGTCATGACCGTTCACTCGTTCACTCAGCGCGCCGTGGCAGCACCCATTCTGGACGCGGAAAATGGCAGGTGTAGCCGTTGGGCAGACGCTCAAGGTAATCCTGATGCTCGGGCTCGGCCTCCCAGAAATCACCCACCGCTTCGAGCTCCGTGACCACCTTGCCCGGCCATAGGCCCGAGGCATTGACATCGGCGATGGTGTCGAGCGCAACCTGCTTCTGCACCTCGTCAATGTAGTAGATCGCCGAGCGATAGGACGGGCCCAAGTCATTGCCTTGCCGGTTGCGGGTGGTCGGGTCGTGTATCTGGAAAAAGAACTCCAGGAGGCGGCGATACGAAATCCGCTCCGGATCGAACAGAATCTCGATGCCCTCCGCGTGCGTGCCGTGATTGCGGTAGGTGGCGTGGGCAACGTCGCCGCCGGTGTAGCCCACCCGGGTAGCCTCAACCCCCGGCAATCCACGGATCAGATCCTGCATGCCCCAAAAGCAGCCACCCGCCAGAACAGCGCGTTCCTTTGCCATTACTTGCCCTCCACTTGATCAAGGTACTCGCCATAGCCTGCCGCTTCCATGTCATGGCGATGGATGAAGCGCAACGACGCCGAGTTGATGCAGTAGCGCAGGCCACCGCGATCCCTGGGGCCGTCCGTAAAAACGTGTCCGAGGTGGCTGTCGCCATGAGCCGAGCGGACTTCGGTGCGCACCATGCCGTGGCCGACATCCTTCAGCTCCTTGATATGCGCGGGCTCGATGGGTCTGGCGAAACTGGGCCAGCCACAACCCGACTCGAACATCTCGGACGAGGCGAACAGCGGTTCGCCCGAGACGACATCCACGTAGATGCCAGGCTCGGTATTGTGAAGATACTCGCCCGTTCCTGGTCGCTCGGTGCCACTTTGCTGCGTCACCCGAAACTGTTCCGGAGTCAGGGCGGCAATGGCGGCAGCGGTCTTCTTGTAGGATTTCATTCGCTTCTCCTCGATAGGCGGCGGTGAGGCTTCATGTCCATACCGGCTTGCACTCCGGAGTCGTTCGGCGGACGAAGTCCCTTCGACCCAGGCAGCACGCGGATAGTGCCCTTGAAGCATTCACGAAGCAAAGCCGAGCTGTGCAGCACGCGGCTACCAGGTCAGCCAGCGCCGCACAAAGCGGTTGTCACGCCGGATCAGCCAGCGCCTCGACTCGTCACCCAAGAGGATCGCAGCGGCGAACGGCAAAGCCAGCGAGATCTCGAACCAGCCTATCGGCGCGGTGCCGAAAAATGGCTGCAGGAACTCGATCTGCGAGATCGCCGCGAGCAGTCCCAGTTCAACCGCGATCCCCACCCAGATCAGTTTGTTGCGGAAGATGCCGGCGGACAGGATGCTCTGCCGGCGCGTGCGGCAGATCAGCACATCCGCCACCTGGCAGATCACCACACATCCGCCACCTGGCAGATCACCACGGCCGCAAAGAAGGAAGTGACGGCCGTCTGATAGAGCAGGCTGGAAGTCGGCAACTCGGCGCCCCACACCCAGCCGCCCCGCTCCAGGACGACGAAAAAGGCGAAGAATCCGGCGGCGGCCTGCAGCATGCCGATGATGCCGTAGCTCATACCCAGCAGCGGCCAGGTGAGCAGTCTTTCGTCACGGCGGCGCGGGGGCTGTTTCATCACGTCCTCTTCCGGCAGTTCGCGTCCCAGCCCCAGGGCTGGCAGGATGTCGGTGCCCAGATCGATGGTCAGGATCAGCACCACGGTCAGCGCCAGCGGCGCGTCGATGGCCACGAAAGCGATGAAGGGCAGTATCTCGGGGACGTTGCTGGTCAGGACGTAGGCAATGAATTTCTTGATGTTGGCGAAGATGGTGCGCCCCTCCTCGACGGCCTGCACGATGGTGGCGAAGTTGTCGTCCATCAGCACCATGTCCGCCGCCTCTTTCGCCACCTCGGTACCGGACAGGCCCATCGCCACGCCCATGTTGGCGTTCTTCAAGGCCGGGGCATCGTTCACACCATCGCCGGTGACGGTAACGATCTCGCCCTTTTTCTGCAATCCCTTGACGATCTGAAGCTTCTGCAGAGGCGTGGAACGTGCGAACACCAGCTCGCGACTATCCAGCAGAACGGAGATTTCCTGCTCGCTCATTGCCAGCAAGTCCTCTCCCACGACCACCCGGCCGTCGCCGGTGAACAGGCCGACCTGACGGGCGATGGACTCGGCAGTGGTGGGATAGTCACCGGTGACCATGAACACGCGGATGCCTGCGCTGCGGCACCTGTCGATCGCCTCGGCGATCTCCGGGCGTGGCGGATCGAGCATGCCCACCAATCCCAAATAGACGAAATCCTCCTCGCTGGCGGCATCGGCGTCGGTCGCCTTGCAGGCCAGCGCCAGCACCCGTTCGCCACGCGCCGCCAGTACTTCGTAGAGTTCCAGTGCCTTGCGACGCGCCGCGGCATCAAATTCGATCCGCTCGCCGTGCCGCAAACGGTGCGTGCATTTATCGAATACGATCTCCGGCGCACCCTTCATGTAGGCGACATTGGGCTGAGCATGGTGACGATCCTGAGCATGCTGACCATTCCCGCCGTGGTGTGTGGTGATCATGCGTTTCGTGGCCGAGTCGAACGGACTTTCGTGTACGCGCGGGAAGCGCGCCGCCAGATCGCCGATAGGCTGCAAGGCCTGCGCCAGAAGCAGCAGGGCGCCCTCGGTCGGATCGCCCAGATAGTGATCGTCGGTCAGGCGGGCGTTGTTGCACAGCACCATGGCAGCCCAGGCCTCGGCAAAGCCTTCCACTTGCGAGAGGCCACTCTGATCGGCCGACCATTCGTCTTCGCCCAGCACCAGCGTAGCGACCCGCATCCGGTTCTGGGTGATGGTGCCGGTCTTGTCGGTACAGATGACGGTGGTCGAACCCAGCGTTTCGACTGCTTCCAGGTTCTTGATCAGCGCATTCTTCTTCGCCATGCGTTTGGAGGCCATGGTCAGCGCCAGCGTCACCGTCGGCAAGAGACCTTCCGGGACGTTGGCGACAATGATGCCGATGGCGAAGATCAGACTGCCGATGAAGGGGTTGCCGAGCAGCACGCTGAGTGCGAAGAACAGCAGGCCGAGCGCAATGGCAATGGTGGAGATGACGCGAATGAAATGGTGCAGCTCCTTGCGGATCGGCGTCTCCACCGTGCCCGCCTCCTTGGTGACTTGCACGATCTGGCCGATCTGCGTGTTCATGCCGGTGCCGTATACCAGCGCGCGGCCGTTGCCGCTTTGCACCAGCGTGCCGGAGAACACCATGTTGCGACTCTCCATCAGCTTGTCGTGGGTGCAAGCCACTTTGCGCAGCTGTGGTTCGCTCTCGCCGGTCAGGGAAGCGTGGTCGACCTTGAGCTGATTCACCTCGATCAATCGCCCGTCGGCCGGCACCCGATCGCCCTCTTCGAGCACGATTACATCGCCCGGCACCACCAGTCGTGCCTCGATGCGCGCTAGCTGGCCATCGCGCTGCACGCTGATCATCGACGGCAGCATGTTGCGAAAGCTCTCCATGATGCGTTCGCTTTGCTGCTCCTGAAGATAGGTGAACAGCGCATTGAGCAGGACCACCGCCAGCAGCGCGACGCCAATGTAGAAGTTGCCTTCGCCCGGCTGCAGGTAATCGGCAAAGAACGCCAGTGCCGAGCCAACGATGAGCAGCAGCGCGAAGAAGTTGCCGAACTGGCGCAGGAACTTGACGATTTCGGGCGTCTCCTTGCGCACGCGTAGTTCATTGCTGCCGAACTCGAGCAGGCGTTGCGCGGCCTCCGCCGCACTCAGCCCCTCCCCTGTGCAGTGCAGGCGCTGCTGCAATGCTTCAAGTGGGATGCGATGCTGGTCGGCAGGCAGGGTCGTCTCCTGATGATGCGTCATCATGCAGCTCTCTGTCGGACTCGCGCTCGGGGTTGCGGGGGTGGAACGCCCGCAGAAAAATGTTGCCGTCGCGCATGCGCAATTATCCCATCTCAGAGCCAGGTCATTACCCGTTTTGCGCGGCCGACCGCAGACAGACAGTGGTACAGCCGGAACACAGAGATGGATCTCGACGGACAGGCGTGCCTATACTGCCAGGCCAAGCACTGCCACAGAACTCGCGGCCCTGGTCTTTCTAACGGTCATGACACGTGGAGACACCCCGAATCATGGAAGTCATGACCGTCCCCTCCACTTGCAGTGCGCATTCCGGCTTGCACGCCGGAATCGTTCGACGGCCAGGGAGGATGCTCCCTGAATTCCCCGTCTCACCCCCAGGCCCTTCTCCCGCAAGGGGAGAAGGGAGGTTCGCGAGTCGCGTACGCGACGTTCACAGTAAAGAGAGAGCAGCATGAAATCGGAATCCGCTTACCCGCAGTTGCTCCGGCAGACACTCGATCACGCCCTCGCCTATCTGGAGGCATTGCCAGAAGCTCCGGTCGCAGCCACAGCCAGCCTCGAGGAGCTGCGCGCGCGCCTCGGCAAGCCCCTGCCTGCCGGCCCGGTCGACCCGCTGGCCGTCGTTGATCGACTGGTGCGCGATGTTGCCGGCGGCCTAACTCACAGCAGCGGCGGGCGCTTCTTCTCGTGGGTGATCGGCGGCAAGTTGCCCGCCTCGCTGGCAGCAGACTGGCTGACCTCCACCTGGGACCAGAATGCCGGCATGTTCGCCGTCGCTCCGGCCGCCGCAGTGGTCGAGGAAGTGTGTGGTCGCTGGCTGCTCGATCTCCTCCACCTGCCGTCCAGCGCCAGCTTTGCCCTCGTCACCGGCTGCCAGATGGCGCACGTCACGTGTCTCGCCGCCGCCCGCAATGCAGTCCTCGCAGCCAAGGGCTGGGACGTCGAGCAGCGGGGATTGATCGGCGCGCCGCCCATCCGGGTGCTGAGCGGCGACCAACGCCACGGCACCATCGAACGCGCCGTGCGCCTGCTGGGGCTGGGGCGCGACTGCGTCATCGACATCGCCACCGACAACAACGGCCAGCTGCGTGCCGGGCCCTTGCGTGCAGCGCTGGCCAGTGCGCCCGCCGCCGCCCACATCGTCCTCCTCCAGGCCGGCGACCTCAACACCGGCTCCTTCGACCCCTACGACGAGATCATCCCGGTCGCCCGCGAGTTCGATGCCTGGGTGCATGTCGACGGCGCTTTCGGACTTTGGGCGGCGGCCAGTCCCGAGTACCGCCACTTCACCAAGGGTGTCGAGAACGCCGATTCCTGGGCCACCGACGGTCACAAATGGCTCAATGTCCCCTACGATTCCGGCTTCGCCTTTGTCGCCAATCGCGCAGCCCACTACCGCTCGATGGCGCACCACGCGGCCTATCTCGATCACTCCGCCGTGGCCCGCGACCAGGTCGACTGGAATCCGGAATACTCCCGCCGCGGGCGCGGCTTTGCCACCTACGCCGCGATCGCCAGCCTTGGTCGCCAGGGGATCGCGCAGATGGTTGCCGAATGCTGCCAGCACGCCCACGCGCTGGTCACCGGCGCCGGCAAACTGCCGGGGGTCGAAGTCCTGCATGTGCCCCATATCAACCAGGGTCTGCTGCGCTTTCCGGATCCGTCGCCCGGGGCCAGCGAAGAGGATCACGATCGCCGCACCGAAGCCGTCACCGCGCGCATCGTCGCTTCAGGCGAGGCCCACTTCGCCTGCACCACTTGGCGGGGACGGCGCTGCATGCGGGTTTCGGTCTGCAGCTGCGCGACTGACGCTGCGGACATCGTGCGGGCCATTGCCGCGATTAGCAATGCGCTCTGAGCGCGGCTTGCGAGCCATTGTGCCAGGCAGCGGCGATTGCCGCCCGTCAACCATCATTGACTGGCCGTCGCTTGTCGACCCAGACCCGTCTGATGCATTTATCATCAACGATGGCGGCTTACTGATCATAAAGCTGACGGTCACGGAGATCTGATGTCCGGCGGGTCCTCGGCCAAAGCGGCCGTTGGCGCCGCATGGCGCGGACGGCCGGTATAGCGCCTTGACCGGACTAGCGCCTTGACCGGACGTACGGGAAGAAATTGCGCCGAACGGCTGCTTCGACTTTTCGCCGTCATCAACGCGGTATCGCGCAGCCAGGTTGCCTATCTATTCGACCTGGCCAGCGATCTGGATGAGCAGGTTTCCCACATGATGACCAATCTGGAGAAGAGGTACAGGCTACGCTATCGCAATTGACGGCGCTGTACTCAGACAGCTTGTGCCATGGAGGCCTGGACGGCGACGAATGATGGCTGGCCGCCCCTACTCTGCTGGCCCATCAAGCGTCAGGTCGCCACGGCGGATCGCATCGCCAACCACAAGGGACGCAATCCGCAGGAAC
>JEMX01000009.1:0-205 GCA_000585055.1 Candidatus Accumulibacter appositus | reverse complement strand
AGCGGATGAGCAAATGAAGCTCCCGCTTACTCCAAGGTGGAGGCCGGTGTGGTGACACAACTACTTGTTCTGCCCCAGACTGCCCCAGATTAACGGAATTTTCTGGGGTTCCGGCTTACAACCTCGACATGCACGCGTGACGAATCGCCGCTGGAGGCGCGACTACGGCGCTCGGTAGCGTGGTCTGCGTGGCGCTGTCAGAGGG
>JEMX01000008.1 GCA_000585055.1 Candidatus Accumulibacter appositus | reverse complement strand
CTTGGTAACACCGCCATCGCCGTCGCCATCCTGATCGGGGCGGGCGCCCTTGGTACCGCTATAGGGTTTGGTATTCTTGGTGGTCGCTTCCTCGAAGGCGCTGCTCGTCAGCCGGAAATGATTCCGACCCTGCAGGTCAAGATGTTCATCGTTGCTGGTCTGCTCGACGCGGTGACCATGATCGGTGTGGGTATCGCCCTGTTCATGCTTTTTGCGAACCCTTTCATCGCCGTCGTCAAGGGTTGATCGCTCCTCCTTTCTGACTCACCCTTAAAAGGAGGTTAGCGTGAATATCAACGCAACTTTATTTGGCCAAGCGGTCTGGTTCGGGGTCTTCATCTGGATCACCATGAAGTACGTCTGGCCACCGATACAGAAGGCCATTGCTGATCGTCAGACGCTGATCGCGGACGGGCTTGCCGCTGGCGAGCGCGGGAAGCACGAGCTCGAGCTGGCCTCGAAGCGTTCCGCAGATTCCCTGCGGGAAGCCAAGGTGAAGTCGGCCGAGATCGTCGTCGCCGCCGAAAAGCGCGCCTTACAGGTGATTGAAGAGGCGAAGCTGGCAGCAAGAGTCGAAGCCGACAAGGTGGTCGCCTCGGCACAGGCCGAGATTGCTCAGCAGGTCGAGCAGGCCAGAGCCGAACTGAGCGGCAAAGTTGCCGATCTCGCCATCGCCGGTGCCGAGCGCATCCTGAAGCGTGAGGTCGATGCCAAGGCGCATGCCGAGATGCTGGCCGCACTGAAGCAGGAACTCTGAGACCATGGCCGAACTCGCTACCATTGCGCGTCCCTACGCTGAAGCGGTGTTCCGCATCGCGTTGGAAAACAAGGCGCTTACGGCTTGGTCCGAGCGGCTGTCGCTGCTTTCCGCAATCGCCGGGGATAGCCAGATGCGGTCATGCATCGGCAATCCCGAACTGTCTGCTGCGCAGAAGAGCGAGCTCTTCAAGTCGCTGGCTGGCGAGGCGCTGGCGGGCAGTGAAGCCAATCTGATCGAGGTTCTCGCCGCCAACGAGCGGCTTTCCGCCTTGCCGGAAATCGCGGACCTGTTCGAGACACTCAAGGCCAGCCAGGAGGGCGTCAAGGAAGCGACGATCTACAGCGCTTTTCCGGTCAACGCGACGCAGCGCAAGGCGCTGATCGCGGACCTCGAAGCGCGCTTCAAGACCCGGCTGACTGCCGACGTGGTCGTCGATCAATCATTGATCGGCGGCGTAAAGATTGTGGTTGGCGACCAGGTCCTCGACACTTCCGTGCGCGGAAAATTGGAGAGCCTGCGGTTGGCGCTCAAGAACTAGGAGAATTTCCATGCAGTTGAATCCTTCAGAAATCAGCGAACTGATCAAGAGCAAGATCGAGAATCTTGCGATCAGCGCCGATCTGCGCACCCAGGGCACCGTTGTTTCGGTGACCGACGGCATCTGCCGTGTCTATGGCCTTACCGACGTCATGCAGGGAGAAATGCTCGAGTTTCCGGGCAATACCTTCGGCATGGCGCTGAACCTCGATCGCGACTCGGTTGGCGCGGTGGTTCTCGGTGAGTACGATCAGATCAGCGAAGGCGACACGGTCAAGACGACCGGTCGCATCCTTGAAGTTCCGGTCGGTCCCGAGCTTCTCGGCCGCGTGGTCAACTCGCTTGGCCAACCGATCGACGGTAAAGGCCCGATCAACAACAAGCTGACCGACAAGATCGAGAAGGTGGCCCCTGGGGTGATCTGGCGCAAATCGGTTTCGCAGCCGGTGCAGACCGGCCTGAAGTCGATCGACGCGATGGTGCCGATTGGCCGTGGTCAGCGCGAGTTGATCATTGGTGACCGGCAGGTGGGCAAGACCGCGGTGGCAATTGATACGATTATCAACCAGAAAGGCCAGGACCTGATCTGCATCTACGTTGCCATCGGTCAGAAAGCCTCGACCGTCGCCAACGTCGTTCGCAAGCTCGAGGAGAATGGCGCGATGGCGTACACCACCGTCGTTGCTTCCACCGCCTCGGAAACTGCCGCGCTGCAGTACATCGCGCCATATTCCGGTTGCACCATGGGCGAGTACTTCCGTGATCGCGGCCAGGATGCCCTGATCATCTACGACGATTTGACCAAACAGGCATGGGCCTATCGCCAGGTGTCCCTGTTGCTTCGCCGGCCGCCAGGACGTGAGGCCTACCCGGGTGATATTTTCTACCTGCATTCGCGCCTTCTTGAGCGTGCGGCACGCGTTTCCGAAGAATGGGTCGAGAAATTCACCAATGGCGAAGTCAAGGGCAAGACGGGCTCGCTGACTGCCCTGCCGATCATTGAGACGCAGGCCGGTGACGTTTCCGCCTTTGTCCCGACCAACGTCATCTCGATTACCGACGGGCAGATCTTCCTCGACACCGACCTCTTCAACGCCGGTGTCCGCCCGGCCATGGACGCCGGTATCTCGGTCTCGCGCGTCGGTGGTGCGGCGCAGACCAAGGTCGTCAAGAAGCTCGGCAGCCATGTTCGTCTGGCGCTCGCCCAGTATCGCGAACTCGCCGCGTTCTCGCAGTTCGCGTCCGACCTCGATGAAGCGACTCGCAAGCAGCTCGATCGTGGACGCCTGGTAACCGAGCTGATGAAGCAGCCGCAATACTCGCCAATGTCGATCTCCCAGATGGCAATCACCCTGCACGGGGTGAACAAGGGCTATTTCGACGACGTCGATGTGACCAAGGCGCTGACTGTCGAGAAGCAGATGCAGGCTTTCATCGCGCAAAAACACGCCGACCTCATCAGCAAGATCGAAACAACCAAGGATCTCGACGCTGACGCTGAGCAGAAGCTCACCAAGGCGATCGAGGAGTTCAAGGCCACACTGGCCTGATGATCGATCGAGGAGGTTGCCATGCCTAGCGGCAAGGAAATCCGCAACAAGATCAAGAGCATCGAGAGCACGGCCAAGATAACCAAGGCCATGCAGATGGTTGCTGCATCGAAAATGCGCAGGGCGCAGGACAGGATGCGCGCGGCCCGCCCTTACGGCGAGAAGATTCGTCTGGTAGCCGGCAACCTCTCGCACGCCCTGACCGACTACCGCCATCCCTTTCTGACCGTACGTGAGCAGGTGAAGGCCATCGGCTTGATCACGGTTACCTCCGACAAGGGACTGTGCGGCGGGCTGAACACCAACCTCCTGCGTCTCGCGCTGACGAAGATGAAGGAGTGGGATGCCGAAGGCAAGAAGTTGCGCGTCACGACGATCGGCAGCAAGGGGCTGGGCTTCATGCAGCGCGCCGGCGCCGACATCGTTTCGCAGCTGACCGGGCTCGGCGACACGCCGCACCTGGAAAAGCTCATCGGTCCGGTCAAGGTTCAGCTCGACGCCTACATCAACGGTGAGATAGACGTCCTGTACATCGCCTGCACGCAGTTCATCAACACCATGAAACAGGAACCGACCTTCTATCAGTTGCTGCCGCTGTCTGGCGAACTGGTCGGTGGCGGCGAGAACCGCTGGGACTATATTTACGAGCCCGATGCCAAGACGGTGATTGACGACCTGCTCGTGCGCTATGTCGAGGCGATGATTTACCAGGCGGTTGCCGAGAATATGGCTTCGGAACAGAGCGCCCGCATGGTCGCCATGAAGTCGGCTTCGGATAACGCCAATAACGTCATCGGTGAACTCAAGCTGGTGTACAACAAGGCTCGTCAGGCCGCGATCACGCAAGAGATTTCGGAGATATGCAGCGGCGCAGCGGCCGTCTGACGTCCGACCACGCGATAGTTAGTTTATTGATTAGGGATACAACCATGAATCAAGGAAACATTGTTCAGTGTATCGGCGCCGTCGTGGACGTCCAGTTCCCGCGTGACGCCATGCCCCACATAAACAACGCCCTCCTGCTCGACAAGGCCGAAGAGTCGGATATGTGCGAAGCCGATCTGGTGTTCGAGGTTCAGCAGCAACTGGGCGACGGTATCGTGCGCACGATCGCCATGGGGTCGTCCGATGGCCTCCGCCGTGGCATGAAGGTCAACGATACCGGTGCTGGCATCTCGGTACCGGTTGGTGACGCCACGATCGGCCGCATCATGAATGTTCTCGGTCGACCAATTGATGAAGCCGGGCCAATTGCCACCGAAGAACGACGTTCCATTCACCAGTTGGCACCCAAATTCGACGAGTTGTCGCCCTCCGTCGATCTTCTGGAGACCGGCATCAAGGTCATTGACCTCGTCTGTCCTTTCGCCAAGGGCGGCAAGGTTGGCCTGTTCGGCGGCGCTGGCGTGGGCAAGACCGTCAACATGATGGAGTTGATCAACAACATCGCCAAGCAACACGCGGGGCTTTCGGTTTTCGCCGGGGTCGGCGAGCGGACTCGTGAGGGCAATGACTTCTACCACGAGATGAAGGAGTCGAATGTTCTCGACAAGGTGGCGATGGTTTTCGGTCAGATGAACGAGCCGCCGGGCAACCGCCTGCGCGTCGCGCTGACCGGGCTGACCATGGCCGAGCGCTTCCGTGACGATGGCCGCGATATTCTCTTCTTTGTCGACAACATCTACCGTTACACGCTGGCCGGAACCGAGGTATCGGCGCTGCTCGGCCGGATGCCGTCTGCGGTGGGCTATCAGCCGACCCTGGCCGAAGAAATGGGCCGCCTCCAGGAACGGATCTCGTCGACCAAGGTAGGTTCGATCACTTCGATTCAGGCCGTCTACGTGCCCGCCGATGACCTGACCGACCCGTCGCCGGCGACCACCTTCCAGCACCTCGACTCGACCGTCGTTCTGTCTCGTGACATCGCTTCGCTGGGCATCTATCCGGCCGTCGACCCGCTCGACTCGACCTCGCGTCAGCTCGACCCGCAGGTGGTTGGCGAGGAGCACTACGGCATTGCCCGTGCAGTGCAGATGACTCTCCAGAAGTACAAGGAACTGCGCGACATCATCGCCATTCTCGGGATGGACGAGCTGTCGCCGGAAGACAAGCTGGCCGTTTATCGGGCCCGGAAGATTCAGCGTTTCCTGTCGCAGCCGTTCAGTGTGGCCGAGGTCTTTACCGGCTCGCCGGGCAAGTATGTTCCGCTCAAGGATACCCTCAAGGGCTTCAAGATGATCGTCGAGGGCGAATGCGACAACATTCCCGAGCAGGCCTTTTACATGGTCGGCGGTATCGAAGAAGTGTTCGAGAAAGCCAAGACCCTCTAAAAGGGGATCAGGGAACGTCGCTTCGCCCCGCTTGCGGGCGCGAAGACGACTTGCAAGGGAAGAAGACCATGTCAATCAGAGTACATGTCGACGTTGTCAGCGCGGAGGAGTTGATCTTCTCCGGGCAGACCGACTTCGCGGTTTTTCCAGGCGAGGCGGGTGAGCTCGGTATCTATCCGCGCCATACGCCGCTGCTGACCCGCATCAAGCCGGGGACCGTGCGCCTCAAAATACCGGATCGTGAAGAATACGAGTTGGTCTATGTGTCCGGCGGGATGCTGGAGGTACAGCCGGCGCTGATTACGGTACTGGCCGATACGGCGGTGCGCGCAGCGGACCTGGACGAGGCCAAGGCGATCGAAGCAAAGCGTCATGCAGAGGAGATGCTTCGCGACCATACCTCCGATGTTGGTCTGGCTTCGGCGGA
>JEMX01000007.1:7717-113921 GCA_000585055.1 Candidatus Accumulibacter appositus | reverse complement strand
GGCGCGGGCGGCAGCGGCTGCCGAGCCGGCGGCCGGTGAAGCAGCGAGTAGCGCAACGGCCAGTTCCGCAGCGGCCACTGACGCCGCCGTTAGCCCCGCCAGCCCGCCGACGAAGCCCGCCGACGCGCCAGCCCCAGTGGTGGCGCCGGCAGCGCCAGCGATCTCTGAAGTTCCCGCACTGGACGCCGAAGCGATCAAGAAGGCCACCATTGTCGCGGCGATGGAGCGTGCGCGCGCCCAGCGCGCAGCGGCGCAGCCGAGAAATACCGATCAACTGACTTTCGAGCAGAAGCGCCAACTGGCGGCGGTCGATGCGCGGAGGGCGGCGCTGCAGGCTGAAGAGAAAGCAGAGGCAGCAGAGGCAGCAGAGGCAGCAGAGGCAGCAGAGACGGTCGCAGCGAGCGCCCCCGTCGACACGCCAAGGCGCGTCGAGCAGCCGGGGCGAAGGTCCGAATGATGGTTTTCAGCACCCCCCCCTATCTGCTGCAGGAGCGTAGCAGCGTGCGCCGCGTCATGCTGCAGGTGCTGCTCGCCCTCTTGCCCGGCATTGCCGCCTACGTCTGGCTGATCGGCCCGGGCATCGTCGTACAGCTGGTGATTGCGACCCTGACGGCGCTAGCCGGCGAGGCTTTCATGCTCGCCCTGCGGCGCAAGCGCCTGGCCCTGTTCCTGAGCGATGGCAGCGCCATCGTCACCGCCTGGCTGATTGCCTTGAGCTTCCCGCCGCTGGCCCCGTGGTGGCTGATCGTCGTCGGCACGCTGTTGGCCATCGTCGTTGCCAAGCATCTCTATGGTGGCCTGGGTCAGAATCCGTTCAACCCGGCGATGGTCGCTTTTGCCGCCTGCATCGTTTCCTTTCCGGCGCTGATGTCGCAATGGCCGGCGCTTGGCCTGAAGCTCGATTTTCTCGAGCAGCTGCAGATCATTGCCGGCCTGGCGCCACGCATCGACGTGATGAGCGGCGCGACGCCGCTCGATGCGCTCAAGACGGCGCTGAAGCTTTCCGATGGCAGCATCGATGTGCCGACGCTGCTGGCGACGCAGGAGGTCTTCGGCAATTTCGCGGGGCGTGGTTGGGAGTGGGTGGCCAGTGGCTATCTGCTCGGCGGTCTTTGGTTATGGCAGCGCAAGCTGATCAGCTGGCACGCGCCCTTCGGTTTTATTCTCGGCTTGAGCTTGCTGGCCGCTGCGCTCTGGGCGTGGAACCCGCAGCAGTTCGCCAATCCGGTCTTTCATCTCTTCTCCGGTGGCGCACTGCTCGGCGCTTTCTTCA
The DNA here is from genome assembly GCA_000585055.1 of Candidatus Accumulibacter appositus. Lineage (GTDB taxonomy): Bacteria > Pseudomonadota > Gammaproteobacteria > Burkholderiales > Rhodocyclaceae > Accumulibacter > Accumulibacter appositus. The sequence continues at coordinate 112,648 of JEMX01000007.1, read as the reverse complement.
TCGTCACCGACCCGGTGTCCGGCTGCACGACGCCAAGAGGCAAGCTGATCTTCGGTCTGCTCGCCGGCCTGCTGGCGTACATCATCCGTGTCTTTGGTGGCTTTCCGGATGGCGTCGCGTTTGCCGTACTGCTGATGAATCTCTGTGTGCCGCTGATCGACATGTATTCGCAGCCGCCAATCTTCGGCCTGAAGAACGAGCCATGACGCCGCCGATCAAGACGCTCAGCGCCGCGTCAATGGCCGTGCGCACGGCCATTGTCCTGTTCGTTTTTGTCGTTGTCTTCACCGGCCTGCTGGCGGCCGCCTACCGGGCGACCGCGCCGGCGATCGAAGCGGCCGCTGCCGCCGAGAAGATGAAGCTGATCGGCGAAGTCCTGCCGCGCGAGCTTTACGACAATGAGCTGCTGAACGAACAGCGCCTGCTGCCGGCAAGCACCGGGCTCGGACTTGACGAGCCGTCGCTGGCCTATCTGGCGCGCAAGGGCGGCAGCGCCAGCGCGCTGATTTTCGAAGCCGTCGCTCCGGACGGCTATTCCGGCAGGATTCGCCTGTTGCTTGCGGTGGCCGCCGATGGCACTCTGCTCGGGGTGCGCGTCACGCAGCACAAGGAGACGCCCGGCCTCGGCGACTACATCGACCCGCGCAAGGACAGGAACAAGCTGCGGCCATGGATCAGCCAGTTCGACGGCCTCTCGCTGGCGAGCGTTCCCGAGCGCGAATGGGCGGTCAGGAAAGACCATGGTCGTTTCGATTCCCTCGCCGGCGCGACGGTCAGCCCGCGGGCGGTGATCAAGGCGGTGCACCAGGCGCTGCAGTTCGTCGCCGAAAACCGCCAGCAGCTGTTCGCCAACCCTGACGTGCCCGCGCTTCCCGCAGTTTCCACGCCGCCGGCAGCGTCCGCGCTCCCCACCACGCCCGCAGCCAGCCCAGGAGAAAGCAAGTGATCGATCGCGAAGAATTCCGCCAGATCAGGGACAACGGCGTCTGGCACCAGAATGCCAGCCTGATCCAGCTGCTTGGCCTCTGCCCGCTGCTGGCGGTGACCACGACCCTGGTCAATGGGGTGATGCTCTCGCTGGCGACGATCATCGTCATGGCAGTGGCCAATGTCGCCGTCGCCACGCTGCGCAATTTGATTCCGCACGAGATTCGCATTCCGGTCTTCATCCTGGTCGTGGCGGCGCTGGTGACCGTTGTCGACCTGGTCTTCAACGCCTTTTTCCATCAGCTGTACCTGGTTCTCGGTATCTTCATCCCGCTGATCGTCACCAACTGCATCGTCCTGGCGCGCGTCGAAGCTTTCGCCAATAAGAATTCGCCCCTGCAGTCGCTGCTTGACGGCATCTTCATGGGCGTCGGCCTGCTGTGGACCCTGGCCCTGCTCGGTGGCCTGCGCGAGCTGATCGGCGGTGGCACGCTTTTTTCGGGGATCGAGATGGTCTTCCCCGGCATGCAGGGACTGCAATTACTGCCGGCCGACTATCCCGGTTTCCTGCTCGCCGTCCTGCCGCCAGGTGCTTTCATTCTTCTCGGCTTCCTGATCGCCTGGAAGAACTGGGTCGAAGCGCGCGCCGCGGCGCGTAAGCCCGATTCGGGATCGGAGCAGGGCTCGCCGCTGCCTCTTGCCGACGGCGTCTGAGCGCGACCGAAATCTGCTGCCCCCACTATTACCAATGAACAGCCAGCAGCGGCAACAAGCCTTCGCGCGGCTACGTGCGGCGAATCCCGAACCGCGCACCGAGCTCGAGTACGCCAGCACTTTCCAGTTGCTGATTGCCGTCATCCTGTCGGCGCAGGCCACTGACAAGAGCGTCAACCTGGCGACGCGCAGGCTGTTCGCCGATGCGCCGACGCCGCAGGCGATGCTGGCGCTCGGCGAGGCCGGGCTGGCCGCCTACATCAACCGCATTGGTCTCTACCCGAGCAAGGCCAGAAACGTGATCGCCACCTGTCGGCAGCTGATCGACTTGCACGGTGGCGAAGTGCCGCCCGTGCGGGCGGCGCTCGAAGCCTTGCCGGGAGTCGGTCGCAAGACCGCCAACGTGGTGCTCAATACCGCTTTCGGCGAAGCGACGATTGCTGTCGACACGCACATTTTCCGGGTTGCCAACCGCAGCGGCCTGGCGCCAGGCAAGACGCCGCTGGCGGTGGAACGCGAGCTGCTGGCGCGCGTTCCGGAGGAATTCCTGCTATCGGCGCATCACTGGCTGATCCTGCATGGGCGCTACGTCTGCAAGGCACGTAAGCCCGAATGCTGGCGCTGCGACATCGCCGATCTGTGCGCCTGGCCAGAGAAGAGTGATCCCTTTGGAGCGAAGCTGCCATGAGCGTGGCCAGCGCGCTGGTCGCCGGTAACAAGCCACTGCCCGCTCTGGCGGAAGAAGCCTTGGCGAAGGCGCTAGCCAGGACCGGTGCCAGCCACGCTACCGGCGTACTATTGTTTCTGACGCCGGACTTTTCGCGGCACGCGCAGCAGACAGTCAGCGCGGTGGCACGGGCAGCCCAGTGCACCGAGGTGGCTGGAGGCATTGCGGCCGGGGTCTTCAATGAGCAAGGCTGGGTACTCGATCGTCCCGCAGCTGCGGTGATGGTCTTTGCCGGCGATCTTTCGCTGGATCATCGCCAAGGCGGCGTGTCCCTTGACCCGGCAGCTCAGCAGGCTGTCTTGAGCTATGCCGGCGGCAGTTTCCCGTACCCGTGGGGCGACGCGACAAAAAGGCGTTTCGGCGGCAGCTTCGCGGGGAGCGGCGGCGGCAGCGCTCCCACCGCCTGGCAGCACAGTCGTCTGGCGGCCAACTGCAGTGTGCAGCTGCGCGGCGCACAGATCGATGTCGGCGTATCGAGCGGCTGGAGTCTACTTGCCGAACCACAGCCGATCGAGCGCAGTCGTGCCTATGACTTGCTGCAGCTGGGTGGTGAAAATGCGTTCGACAGCCTCCTCGCCGTCTTGCCCGCTGATTTGCGCGCACAGGCACCGCTACCGTTGGGCGCCCTGGCGGCGGTGCTCATCGACGAGGACAGTGCCGGCTATGCGGGTCGCACCGGAAGCCTTGGCGGTGCGTTTGCCAGTGCGGGCGCTTTCGCGGCCGGTGCCTGGCATTCGGCCGCCATTCTCTCGGCCAATGCGGCTGATCGCTCGGTGAGCCTGGCCGAAGGGACCAAGCCGGGACAGAGGTTGGCGTGGGCGATTCGCCGACCGCAGTCGGCTGTAGACGACATGCGCCGTAGCGTCGAGCGGCTGGCCGCTGTGGTTGCGAAACCCCTCGCCGGCCTGATTTTCTCGTGCTTCGGTCGCGGTCCCTATTTTCATGGTGGCAACGACCGGGAGCTCGACTGCCTGCGGCAAGCCTTTCCCGGTCTGCCGCTGCTCGGCGTGTACGGAACCGGGCAGATCGCTGCCTGCGCTGCCGGTGGCAACCGTTCGCTGCACAACGCCGTGGTCACTGCCCTGATCAGCCACCCCTCCCGGAGGTCCGATGTTCAATCCCAGTCGTGAGCAGGTACGGCAGTTCTTCTGTACCGCGTGGCGCAAGCATCGCGATCGCGCCATCCTCGAAGGTGCCGAAGTGACCGCCGCCGATCTGATCGTCGAGCACCCCGAATATCACGCCCTGCTCGAAAACCCGGAGCTGGCGGTGGAGCAGGAGTTCACACCCGAAAACGGGCAAATGAACCCCTTCCTGCACCTATCCCTGCATCTCGCCGTCGCCGAGCAGATCAGCATCGACCAGCCGCCGGGCATCCGTGCCGCCTACCAGACGCTGCGCGGACGGCTGGAAGTCCATGACGCAGAACATGCCATCCTCGAGTGTCTTGGCGAGGCGCTGTGGCGTTCGCAGCGTGATGGCAGCGCCATCGACGGCGTCGCCTATCTGGATTGCGTGCGGCGTGCCGGCGGTGCTTGAGCGGTGTGTCTGACTGCTGGCCTGGTTCGCCGCCAGCGATGACAGTGCACTTCGCTGAAGTCGCGCGGCTGGAATCAGGGTGGCGTGGCGCGGCGTGACGCTGTGAGCGCGCAAAAAAAAAGCCAGCCCGCAGCGGGCCGGCCTTTTATGTCGGGCTGTAATCAGGTCGCCCGACGCTTGCGGAGCGCGCCCAGACCGGCCAGACCGAGACCCAGAAGAGCGAGAGAAGCGGGTTCGGAAACAGCATTACCGTTCCCCAGGCCAACGACGCCGACGGTAATGCCGTGCCAGTTTTCGGATGAGTCCGTAAAGGAGATCGACGAGTACGAACCAGGCAAACGGATCACGCCATGGACTTCGCCACTTCCGAAGAAACCGGTACCGGTTGGGTTGATGACAGGCGTTCCGCTTCCCCAGTGTCCGGGGCCGAAGCTCAGGATCTGGATTGGTACGCCGAAGTCCACCGTGTTGCTATTCCAGCTTACCAGGGCGATCAGCGGATCAAGGACGGGCTGCGAGAAGCTTATGGTTTTCAAGCCACCGGTGCTAAGTTGGATGATGTCGGAGTCGGGTGGGGCGTTGTCAACCAGAGACGAACCGGTGTAGGGCGCAGGGCTTCCTTCGCCCCAATAGTTGGTGCCGCCACTGGTCTGAGCAAGGCTGTAGGCCCCGCTGTAGGTCACCCCGACGGTGGTCGCGCCGACCGCTAAGGAGCCCAAGACGCTTGTCGCAGTGGGGGCGCTTGTCCAGTCGGTCCACGATACAGGAACGGCAACTGCGAGAGACGAAGACAGTAGCAGCGCCGGTAGAAGAGCAGTGCGAAGTTTGCTAATCATTTTTCATTCTCCATTCTCCATTGAAGATTACAAAGAGTGCCAAGCAAAATACAGGCCAGCGAGCGAACTTGCGCGAATTTGCCATCTCTAAAGCCCGCCTGCAATTCGGCTGCACCAGGTGTTCTAGACCGCCGCCAGAGCCACACAGAGCAGAAGCGGCATGCGGCGTGGCTCAGGACGTGGCCGGTATCAAAAACAGAAGCGACCGCCTGTAGTTGAGTTGTAAGCATTAAACGTGCCATATGTATAAGCTGCGGCTTTAACAAGGGTTTTATTACGGTTGGCTAAGCAGTTGTAAAAATAATCGACAGCGTTCCTTGTTCGTGTAACGTCTCCAATTGCCTGAGGATTCGAGGCCGGTTTTTGCCGCGGGGCAAACGGGTTCCTCTGGCTCCTTTCGATCGCTTCCGCCGGCGACGGCCGAGGCGGGCCCGTCAGCATTGGCCGCCGTGAGCCATGCCGCGTACTTTCCGGGTAAAATTGATCGATCATTCGAGAAATGGAGCGTGGAAAAAGCGGCGCTCCTTGCTCGGTGTTCACGCCGCGTAATGCCCTGCGTACATCCGGCGAAATTGGCGTTATTCATTGCGTACCACGACATCTGTCGTCTTGGCCACGGCCCTTCGAGAGGAAACTCCCATGCGCTTTTCCGGCTCCGAGAATTACGTTACCACCGGCGACCTGACTCTCGCGGTAAATGCCGCTGTCACGCTACAGCGACCCTTGTTGATCAAGGGGGAACCCGGTACCGGCAAGACCATGCTCGCCGAGGAGGTCGCCGCCTCGCTCGGGCGGCCGCTGTTCCAATGGCACATCAAGTCAACGACCAAGGCGCAGCAGGGGCTTTACGAATACGACGCCGTTTCGCGCCTGCGTGACTCGCAGCTCGGCGAGGCCAAGGTCGCCGATATCGGCAGCTACATTCTCAAAGGCGTGCTGTGGCAGGCCTTCGAATGCGAAACGCCGTCGGTGGTGCTGATCGACGAAATCGACAAGGCCGACATCGAGTTCCCCAACGACCTGCTGCGCGAACTCGACCGCATGGAGTTTTTCGTCTACGAGACGCGCCAGAACGTGCGTGCCCGCCACCGGCCGGCGGTGTTCATCACCTCGAACAATGAAAAGGAACTTCCCGACGCTTTTCTGCGGCGCTGCTTCTTCCACTACATCAAGTTCCCTGACAAGGAAACCATGAAGCGTATCGTTGACGTCCATTTCCCGGGCCTGAAGCCGGCCCTGCTGCGCGAAGCGCTGGAAGTGTTCTTCGATCTGCGTGAAATTCCCGGTCTCAAGAAGAAGCCCTCGACCTCGGAACTGCTCGACTGGCTGAAGCTGCTGCTGGCGGAAGACATCCCGCCGGAAGCGCTGCGCAGCAAGGACAACAAGAGCGCCATCCCGCCACTGCACGGGGCCTTGCTCAAGAACGAGCAGGACGTGCATCTCTTTGAGCGGCTGATTTTCATGGCCCGCCAGAACCGCTGAGCGGCGATGCGCGCATGAAATAGGCGCTAGCGACGATGCTGATCGATTTCTTTCTTCATCTCAAGGAAAATCGCCTGCCAGTGTCGATCAAGGAGTTCCTGGCCTTGCTCGAAGCGCTGCAGCAGCATGTCATCGAGCACAGTCTCGACGATTTCTATGTGCTTTCGCGCGCGATTCTGGTCAAGGACGAGACCCACTTCGACAAGTTCGACCGCGCCTTCGCTGAGTACTTCAAGGGCGTCGAAGCGCTGCCCGGCATGGAGGCGCTGATCCCCGAAGAGTGGTTGCGGCAGGCGGTCAAGAAACACCTCACTGACGCCGAACGCGCCAAGCTCGAAAAACTCGGCTGGGACAAGCTGATGGAGACTTTCAAAAAGCGCCTCGCCGAGCAGAAGGAACGCCACTCCGGCGGCAGCAAGTGGATAGGTACGGGCGGCACTTCGCCCTTCGGGCACGGCGGCACGCATCCCGAAGGGATCCGCGTCGGCGGCAAGAGCGAGAACCGCTCGGCGGTCAAGGTCTGGGAAAAGCGCGAGTACCGCAATCTCGACGACAGCCTCGAGATCGGCACACGCAACATCAAGATTGCCCTGCGTCGTCTGCGCCGCTTTGCCCGCCAGGGGGCGCCCGAGGAACTGGACCTCGAAGGCACCATCGCCGGCACCGCGCGCAATGCCGGCTGGCTCGACCTGCGGTTGCGTCCCGAGCGCCACAACGCCGTCAAGGTGCTGCTGTTTCTCGATATCGGGGGCTCGATGGACGATCACATCCGCGTCTGCGAGGAACTCTTCTCGGCCTGCCACAGCGAGTTCAAGCACCTCGAGTACTACTATTTCCACAATTGCGTTTACGAATACCTGTGGAAGGACAATCGCCGCCGGCACAACGAGCGCATTGACACTCACGATGTGCTGCACAAGTACGGCAATGACTACAAGCTGATCTTCGTCGGCGACGCGGCAATGAGCCCCTACGAGCTTCTGCAGCCCTGGGGCAGCGTCGAATACAACAACGCCGAGCCCGGCGCCACCTGGCTGCGTCGTCTGACCGACACCTGGCCGCACGCGATCTGGCTCAACCCCGAGTCGGAACATGCCTGGCAGTACCGGCAATCGACTTCGCTGATCCACAACCTGATGGGTGGGCGCATGTTTCCGCTGACGCTCGACGGACTGGAGCGGGGGATGCGGCTGTTGAGCAAGTAGGCGCGACGGTGCCGTCCGGCCGCCTGCAGTGCCAGCGAGATGGTCGTCGAGGTCTACCGCCTCGGGACCGCCGGAAATGATGTTCCAGAGCCGGCTACCGTTTTCTTGATGCTGCTTACTTTGGGTGCATGCGCGATACACCGGAAACGGTTTCTAAACGGATCCTGATGATTCTCCGGATTCCGCGGCGAATCCGCAGCGCAGCGAGTCGCCCGCACAGCGCCTCATGCCTCATCCCCCGGCTGGTCGTCATTGGCTGCACGGCGGCGCAGTTCCATTTATCCCACCCAGATTGGGGTGCTGCCCCGTTGAGCGCACAATGCCAGTGCTGGCGTCGAACATGACGTCGAAAAACTCCTGCTCATTCCAGTCGTTGCAGAACAACCATGACCAGGCGAGTTCATTGCTTCGCGAGAAAAACTGCGTCCATAGCGACCCCGACGGACCGAGGATGCGCAACACCTGGTCCTTGCTCATGCCCACCTGGACACGCGCAAAATGCGCGCTGTCCAGCACCTTGTCGATGCGCTGAAGTTTGCCATCCGGCCCGACATGGACCATGAAAGTCTGCGTGCCGGCTGGCCCGCGCGGGTAAGCCAGTTGCTCGCTTCCATCGGGATCTTTCCAGGTCATCGCCGGCTCGCCCATCGACGCCACGATCTCGGCAAGAGTGGACACCCCCGGCCTTAGATTGCTGCCACTGTAGCCGGCGCAGGCGGCAAGCAGCAGAACACAGAAAACAAGCAGACTACGTCGCCATACTGCAAAGTTGCCGTCCATTTCGCCTCCACACTCAGTCAAGGTGATTTCATTTTCACATCCTCACCGCCAGCATGAAGAATAGATATTTAAGCGGCCTTCCGCAAGGACCGCTGATGCTGTGCATCACAGCCGATCGCCGATTCCGCCTCGGCAAGCGAGCCGACCATTGGCCGGCCGCCGCTGGCCCCGGGGCAGCTCGCCGACTCTTGTTCGATTTCACTCCGGCCTGCGTTCGCCGCTTGCCGTCTCGAAAGCTCTCCATGCTGCTGATATAACGGGCACTTGCAGGAAAAAAGCGTCGGAATTTTTTACACTTTTTCGTAGTGGAAGCAGGCCTATGGCTTGCGGACGCAGCTAGCCCATTGATTTTTGGCAAATTTCCATTTACGGCCTGATTTTTGCTTTAAATAGATACGGTTAGCGTTGCAGACGGGTCGCCGCGAGGCGAGAACGAGCTGGCTGGCTCAGGAGCGTGACCTACGAACGCGCCGTGAAACGAGAACTGCTTGTTTGGCAGCATGTTGAGCTTCGCAGATTTGACCGATTCGGTTTGCTGGCTCGGTTGACGACTCTACTTCTCGGCCACGAGCAGTCGATCCTTTGAGTGGTTTCGTGACCAACCCAATGGAGGGTGAACACATGTTCGATAAACAGACGCACATCAGGAAAGGCCGCAGCTTGCTCATTGCCGCAATGGCAATGCTATCGTCGGCGACGGCGAGCGCAACCGTGCTGGTCAATATCCCCACCGGCACCGCGTGGCAGCAAGCGATCAACGCCGGCAATATCACGGCCTCGCAAGCCGGCGATCCCCTGACCCAAGCCGCCATGGCGTTCTACGGTTCCCAGTTCCCTTCCCCGCCCCCTCCACCCCCCTTCCAAGTAGTGGCCGCAAGGCTGACGCCCGACGTTGATGGGGTGAGCGACATGACGGGGCCGCCGCCCACCACCGTTGATAACACGCTGGTCATGTCGTGGGATCTGCCCACCAACAATGATCTCGCCATTGCCTGGTGGGACTACCGCTTCGACCCGACCGGCAATGGTACGGTCGATATGCGTAGTGGCAGCAGCATGATTCATTTTTCAGTTTATCCACCACCCGGTGTCTGGGACCTGTCGCTCGAATTGATCGATGTCAATGGAAATTCCCGCGGTTGGTTCCGGAGCGGACCGGCCAACGTTTGGGACACTTTCTGGATCAGCCCGAATGGCCGCGAGCAGGGCCCGTTCGATTTCTATTGGAGCGACCAGTTCTTCGATATCACCCAGGTGCTGGCCGTGCGCTTCAACGAGTCCGGCATGTTTAGCGCCCCCTTCCCGATCAATCCGACGACCGGAAGCACTGACGGCGGCTGGAACGCCTGGAATAGTCTGTTTATCAAGGTCCCCGAACCGGCGACCCTTGCCCTGCTGGGTTTGAGCTTGCTGGCACTGGGCGCGAGCACGCGATGCAGGCGGTGAGTCCGCCAAGGAGTGATCAGGGTAGGCAGCAGCTACGGCAGCTCGGGGGAACATGAACAGGGCCGATCGCCTGTTTTGACCACCAAAGCGGTTCCGCCGCCAAGACTACACACGCTGCAGGCCTCTTTGCCAGTCAGCTTCCGACTGGCAAAGACTGCGGCCAGCTCAGCCGGGAAGCGCGCCGTAACCGGCTGCCGTACCCTTTAACTCGCGCCACAGCTCGCTGATTGGCACGCGGTTCTTGATCGTCCGATCGACCCACTCGGTGGGCCTTGCCGTGCCAGGGTGGAAGCGGACTCCCCAGATCGGCTCGAAACCGTCGGTACGCAGCGAGTAGCGCGCGTCGCCGATCACGCTCGGGTCGGCCGTGGCGCGCGCGACCCAGCCGGCTGAAAAATAGCTGAAGCGGGCATAGTCGCGACGAACGCGTTCATCGGCCAGCGCCAAGGGTGGCAGATCCTTTTCCAGCAGCAGCTCGACCGTACTGCCTTGCTTCCAGCTCGTCGCGGCGCTACTCACGACCCGCAAGCGGTCGGTGTATAGCGTTTCGCCTGATTGATAGACTGATCGCCAAAGCAGTGGATTGCCGACCGTCGGAAACATCTCGGCGCGATCGAGTGGATGGCCACGGGCGGCGGCGATCCGGACCTGCATGTCAAGCGCGCGCTCACGCTGCCAGGCAGCCGTCCCCACATAGGCGAGGCTGAGCGCCAGCGCCACCGCCGCGGGAAATCGTGAGCCCCGGCGAACCGCAAAGACCAGGCCGACGAGCAGCATCAGCGTCAGCAGCGGGCCAATCGTCGTGATCCAATGCCAGGCGACGCGCTGCGGCGAAAACGGCCACAGCAGGTGCGTGCCATAGTTGGTGCAGGCGTCGAGCACGGCATGAGTGGCGTAGCCGATGGTCGTGGCCGCCACGATTGGCCGCCAGTTCGGGCGATATCGTGCGCGTGCCAGCCAGGGCAAGGCGGCAAATATGCCACCGACCGGAATGAAGGCCAGCGCGTGCGTAAAGTGGCGATGGTACTGAATCGCCAGCAAGGGGTCTGCCGAACTTCGGATCAGGATGTCGGCGTCGGGGAGCACGCCACCGACGGCGCCGAGCAGCCATGCCTGGCGACCAAGGCGCGGGCCAAGCGTGACTTGCGCGGCGGTGGCGCCGAGCAGGGCATGAGTCAAGGGATCCATCGGGCTTCCAGGGAGTGGTCAGGTTTTGGCGGATAAGCCGGGATAGACCCGACAGGAGAGAATCGGTTTCACTTGGCGGGACGCATGGCGCGCGCCGGGCCACCCTTGGCTATTCAGAATTCAGGGCTCGTTGTTGCGGGCGACGAACTGTGCATGGAGTGAACAGGCAAGCCGGCATTATCGCCCGAAGCCGCCACGTAATTGCAGGCGGCCGCTCGCGGCCAGCTTTCCCGCTCAATACTCAAGCCCCGCCAACGCCCAGGAGCGCCCAGAAGTTGGTCGCGGATAGCCAGCCGGAGTGGGAAAAAAAGCGGGCAACAAATCGCGGGTAAACGAGAAAAGGGCGGCCGCAGCCGCCCTCTGTGCTGTAGCCGGTCAGTCGCGTTCGCCGCTCAGCATCAGCAGCAGGTTCAGCAGGCTGACGAAGACGTTGTAAATGCTCAGGTAGACCGACAGGGTCGCCGAGATGTAGTTGGTCTCGCCGCCATTCACGATACGGCTGATGTCATAGAGGATGTAGGCCGAAAAGACCAGTACCGCAACCGCCGAGATGGTCAGCGACAAGGCCGGGATCTCGAGGAAGATATTGGCTACTATGGCCAGCAGAACGACGATCATGCCGATGAACAGAAACCGGCCCATGAAGCTGAAATCCTTCTTGGTGATCGTAGCGACTGCCGCCAGCGAGAAGAAGATCGCGCCGGTACCGCCTGCGGCCATGGCGATCAGCGGACCGCCATTACTGAAGCCGAGCGCCACCTGCAGGATGCGCGACAGCATCAGCCCCATGAAGAACGTAAAGCCGAGCAGCAACACGACTCCCATGCCGCTGTTCTTGGTACGCTCGATGCCCCACATGAAGCCGAAGGCAATACCCAGGAAAAGCAGCAAGGACATCATCGGGCTGCCGGACATGAAGGTGAACTGCATCTGTATGCCGGCCAAGGCACCGAGGACAGTTGGCACCATGCTCACCGCGAGCAGCATGAAGGTATTGCGCAGAACCCGGTTCTGCTGCACCGACACCTCGCGAGTGGCCTGGCCTGTCATCTGAAACTGGGGTTGCATGGATTTTTCCTCCTGTTGATGGAATGGCGAATCAGGTATGCGGCGCTGAGACTAGCCAAATAAGCGAAAAGTTTCAATCACTATCCGCCTTTGCCGCTCGTTCGTTCCGGCTGGCAAAGACTGTCGACAGAAGCACGGTGGCGCTTCCTGGCCGCAACGCCGTGCTATCATTCGCCCCGCCTGCGGCAGGCTGCAAATACCACCGCTGGGCTCGCAGGAAGCGTGGCAGAGTGGTCGATTGCACTAGTCTTGAAAACTAGCGACGGGCAACCGTCCGTGAGTTCGAATCTCACCGCTTCCGCCGGCATGTTTGCTTAAGCGTATGAAAAATATAAATAATAAATATTTTTAAGCAATCAGACCCACAAAACAACCCACAAAAAAGATGCGCCAATGAGTTGTCCCCCAAGGGGGAACGCCAGAGGCCGAGGCTGCGTCTGTACCTTGCCGAGCAGAGTGACTCGGGTGGCGAGGTCTGCGAGATGGCCGAGCCGAGCGGCCGGCTTTCGTCCTGTAACGATACCGGCAGAGGGCAATGCCAAGCCAGGTGATCGAGGCTTTCCGCAAACGCTGCGCTTCTTGCGTCGTTGAACCGGCCACTGCGTTCAGATCCCGGACCACGTAGAAGGTGCGCTGGGTCCGCGCCGATTCTCGCAATCCAGGAATCGTTCTCCGACCTTTGCCGTTGCGGCGACAACCGCCTCGCGTTGTTCGCATTGATGACGCTGACACCTTGGCGCAAGGCCAGCAACGTTCCACCGACGGTTTTTAAGGCCAGAGCAATTTTCGGCTAGAAGGGGTCGCCTCAGAAAACGGGAAAAATCGTACGCCAAGGTGACATTGACGCGTACGGCTGGGTGCCGTACGACTCTCGTCAGGAGGACAAGACTATGCCCGCAGCCATTTCTACCGCCCGCCTCGAAGCCCGGATCAGCACCGATCTGCATTCGATGCTCAAGCGCGCCGCTGAACTTCAGGGGCGGACCATGACCGACTTCGTGATCACCGCCGTCCAAGACGCAGCACAACGCGCCATCGAGCAAGCCGAAGTCATCCGCCTGTCCATGGCCGATCAGGAGTGCTTTGCTCAGGCGCTGCTGTCGCCGCCTCAGCCGTCACCGGCCTTGGAACGTGCTTTCGCTCGTCGTAACCAGTTGTTGCGTGCGGAGTGAGCCGCGCGCCGTTCCAACTCGCGCCGCTCGATGCGACACCTGACCGAACGACATTCAACAGTGCTTCCGAGCCGCTAGACCGCTACTTGCGGGAACACGTCACTCAGGATGTTCGCCGACGCGTTGCCGCCTGTTTTGTCGCCTTGGCTGAGGGGCAACGCATTGCGGGCTACTACACCTTGGCGTCGGCAAGCCTGTTGCTCGCCGATCTTCCGGCCAGTACCGCCAAGAAGCTGCTGCGCTACCCGACCGTGCCAGCGGTACGCATGGGCCGCTTGGCCGTCGATCAGGGTTTCAAGGGGCAAGGTCTAGGCGGTGCGTTACTGGCCGACGCGCTCGACCGTGCCGCCCGCTCGGGGATCGCCGCTTATGCCCTGATGGTAGACGCCAAGGACGAGGCTGCAGAGACCTTCTACCGACATCATGGATTTATCGCCTTGCCCGACTCTCCGCTGACGCTGTTCCTGCCCCTGGCAACCGCTCTTTCCCCTCGGAAAACGGACAACAAAGCACGCTAGGGCAGACGTTCTCAAGACTCGCCCTTTGGCGGCGACTAGATCGAGAACACCAGATGTGCAAAGCGATAGCTTTGGTAGAAGCAGGGACGACTCACTGCCATAAAGACCGCCGACAAAAGCGAGGAATTCCTTCGGTGCTGTGTCGTGAGCAAAAAGGGTTCTCTCCGCAAAATGACGCCGTGTCGCTTTGGATCGGCCAGCAGAGCATCGACGGCCGGCAGGGTCGCCGCCATTCCCTCGTTCCTGGCCTTGTAGAGCGCATGCAGGATCACGCCGACGAGCAATGCCTGTCCGGTTTTCTGCCAATGCGATTCAAGGCCCTTGCCGTCTGGATCAACGATCAGGGTCGCCAGGTTCTGCACGTCGCCAACCTCGTTTTCGGTACCCGTGCGGATTTCGTCCAGCGGGTTCCAACAAACACGGCCATTGGCGGAGGCTGGCTCGAAGCGCAGCACCTTGTTGTGCGCGTGTTGCTTGCGCCATCTGGCGGTCAATGACCAGAGCTCGCCTTTGGGATCGGTGATGACGGCGCTCTCTCCCCAGGAAAGAACAGTCGGCATGACCAGGCCGACACCCTTGCCGGAACGGGTCGGCGCGTAGCACAAGACGTGCTCCGGGCCGTTGTGGCGCAGGTAACGCTAATTGCCCTGCTTGTCCAGCCAAGCGCCGACATAGACGCCAGCGCTGGTGGGCAGCGCCTTCCCGGAGAGGAGCTGCCAGAAGCTACGTGGCCGAGGCAACAGCCCGGAAGCCTCGATATTCGACACGTTCGCCCAGCGTGCTGAACCATGCAGCTAGGGGTTGCGCTTGGCCGAGTTCGCCAGAACCATCTTGGTGACAGCCAGGCCGAGCAGGCGCAGGACTGCAGCGCTGACGATCATGCCGATACCGCCGGCGCGCCCAGCAGTTTGCGTGAGGAAAGTCTGCTCGACTCGGCACTCGCCTGGCCACTGAAACTTGCGCTCCATCGCTAACCGGATCTAGCCGACCTGGCCGGAGCCTAGGCAGTCGCTCTGGCGCGAAGCCACTCGTTCGTCGACGGCAACAAGCGCGTCGGTTTTCCGGTGGTCGTCCTGTTTCTGGCGCTCAACGGCTTACGCCTCGTGGCCGGCCGGGCCGATGCCACACTGACTTTGCTCGCCGTCGCGGCTGGCCAGATCGACGCGGCGGCGTTGGCGGGCTGCTTGCGCGAGCGCCACGCTTGAACTCGCCCTGTCAGCCGCTGGCCAGGGTACGCATGCCCAGCACCCTGGCGGACTTCTCCAGCCGGGTATCGAAAACGGCGAAGTGGAACTCTTCGTCAGTTGCTTCCTGCAAAATGCGCGCGGCGGCGAGTTGAACGCTGTCGTAGCCGCGCAGGGCAAAGGTGTCGGCATACTCACCGGCGAGTTCCACCAGGGACTGCGTGACCTCGACAAGCGCATAGTGGGGCCAGTCGCTGCGCATACGGGTTCGGATGCCCGTGATCAGTTCGGCATCGGCCGGGTTCTCACGCGCGCGGCGTGCCAGCGCCGCCATCGCTTCAGCCCAGGCCAGGCGGCACACGGCGATGGTAGCGGCCGACCCGGCAAGCGCCACCATGCGTTCGCTGGCCTCTTCTCTGACGTACAGCTTGACCAGCGCCGAGGTGTCGCAGAAGAGAATCAACCGCGATCCGCCAGCACGATCCGGCTGACGGCCGTTCCACCCGCGACCATTTCAACGGGGGACTGCAGCTGTGGCTTGCTGCCACTCCACGACAAGCCACCGCTGGCGATCAGGCCGCGGAGCCCTTCGTCCGCCTGCGGCGGAATGCCGACGATGCGGGCGATCGTCTTGTTATGGGAGGTGACTTCGATGACTTCGCCCGCCTGCGCGCGATGCAGTACGCGCGAGAGGCTGGCTTTGAGTTCGCGAATGGCGATGGGCATGGTCGTTCCTCGTGCGCTAATGTGGTCACATTCTAAATCCATTCGCGACAATTGTGGGCTCAGGCCTCGTGACGTCACGACTCCGTTCCCCAAGCGTTGCGTGCGATTTCGGCCAGGCAGGCCTTCTGCAACAGCCACTTACCCGGGCGTGCGCTTGGTTCAGGCCAACCCAGAGCTGGCTGACTCACTCCCGCCAGTAGTCGCAGAAGCCGCTGCAACCTTAGCTCGCCGGTGTGTTCGTGCCAGACGATGCAGTGCGCGATGCCCTCTGGTTCACGACGACGGCCGTTCCCCGGTCAAGCGACTCTCGACACCTGGTCGGCCTGGTAACCGTGGGCGTTGGTCTGAGAAATGCAGCCGCAAACGACATCGCTGCTCGATCCACCACATCTCTCGCAAGGCAATTGCCCTCCACCAATCACCGCCAGTGTCCCTGGGCTTGCGAACAGCGCTCGAAAAGTTCGCATTTCGGCACGGCGATCCTCTCGTCGACCTACTAAAGTCGCTGCGTGGGATCTATCGCCCGGGACAGATTCCATCCGTCAGGTGAAACGCGAGGTGATGCCATGAATCAACGCTTGGTGCGTCTTCCCCAGGTCAAGGCCATGGTAGGGCTTGGCCGATCGTCGATTTACGAAAAAATCAAGAGGGGCGAATTTCCCAAACAGATAAAGCTCGGGCGCTCGTCCGGATGGCTCGAGGCTGAGATTCAGGCAGGGATCAGCGAACAGTTCCAGGCGAGGCGGCCGGAACCACTTGGGTCCCTCGAGTGCCATCGGGCGTCGCGTTAGCAAGGCCTTTCACCGCAATGACTCGTCCATCTTGTTGTGCAGCGGGCTGTACGCGGTCAGGCTCATGTCAGACAGGGGTTTGCCTTCTCTGGCTCCAGGAAAATCCCCATCTCCCAGGGGCGGCAGTTCTCTGAGTAGAGCGATTGCGCTGCTGGATAGGGGAACGCGATGTTCCTTCTCTGCTTTCATTCGCCCGGCGGGGATCACCCATAGCGCCAGGTCCAGCTTGACCTCTCCCCAGGTGGCGCCGCGGACCTCGCCCGAGCGGGCGGAGGTCAGAATGGCGAACTCGACGGCGCGCGCGTCCATGCCGCCCTGTTTCCGCAGTTCCACCATGAATGCCGGCATGTCCGTATAGGGCAGGGCTGGATGAGGCACGACCTTTGCCACCCTAGAGGGAGGAGCGAGCCTATTATCCAGCTCGCCCGGTGCTTTTCGATGTACTGCTCGGCGCATTGCCTGAAGGTAAGCGTACGCGCATCGTCCAGGCGCTTCGCGAGCCTGGCGGCCTTGCCAGGCAACTGCCCTAGCAAGCTCTCTCCCTCGGGGGAGCACCCAGCGCTCCCCGGCCGCGACGTCGCAACGAGGGACGGCAGAGTGGGTGTCCGCCAGCCCAGGCGAGCATTCGTCGGCAAACGCGGGTGCAGCGCACCATGTATGCAACGCGCTCAGGCAGGCCGATGCGGGGCTTCGAGCAGCGCGTCAATTTCGTCTGGCGGCAAGCCGAAGAAGCGAGCGATCTCCTCCGCGTGCTGGCCCTTTGCCAGACGCTCACGCACGTCGGCTTGCCAGCCTTCGAGCCCGAGGCTCAGCGAGCGACCGGCCTGCTCGCCAGGCAGCGCCTGACCGCCAAAGCCGGCGTATTTGTTGGCGTAGCCACGCGGGGTAATCATCAAGCCTTCCTGGACGAAGGTACTGCTGTTGCCGATCAACACCGTGCTCAGCATGCCGATCTCGCATTCGGCCATCTGCGCCAGGGTGGTCAGCTGGATGGCCTGCTTCTTGCGGTACGCCGACTTGACCACCGCCACCGGCGTCGTCGGCGCGCGATGGCGCAGCAGGATGCGCTGCGCTTCGACGATCTGGCCGGTGCGCCGGCCGCTGCGCGGGTTATACAAAGCGACAACGAAATCGGCATGGGCCGCGGCGTGCAGCCGGCGGGCGATGACCGGCCACGGTGTCAGCAGGTCGGAGAGCGAGATCGAGCAGAAGTCGTGCGTCAGCGGCGCACCGACCAGCGCCGCGCACGTCGACAGTGCCGTGGCGCCGGGAACGACCTCGACCTCGATTCCCGATCCGGGACGCCAACCCGCTTGCAGCAGGACTTCGTAGGTCGGACCCGCCATCCCGTAGACGCCGATGTCGCCCGACGAAATGACCGCCGCGATCTTGCCCTGGCGGGCATGTTCCCAGGCCTCGTTGCAGCGATCGAGCTCTTCGGTCATCCCCTTGCGGATGACCAGCTTGCCGTCGAGCAGCTCTTTCACCAGCCTGATGTAGGTAGCGTAGCCGATGACCACGTCGGCCTCGGCGATGGCCGCGCGTGCGCGCAAGCTCATGTGTTCCGGCGCCCCCGGGCCGAAGCCGACGAGGATGATTTTTCCTGCTTTCTGGATCGGGTCAGTGGCGTTCATTGGTACTCATTTTGCGAATCCGGGCAATGGAGATGGTGGCGTTGCGGCCGTCCGGGCCGCGCAGCTTGTGTTTTTCGACGATCAGATCGGCCCTGTCGGCAGTGGCGGCAAGTAGTGCGGCCGCTTCGGAAACCGACGGAGAACCGGTATGCCTGCGTACCGTTTCCGAGGGATTGGGAACGTCAACGGCAGCGAGGTCTGCAGCCGGGTAGAAGTGGATGCACCAACCCCTTTCCCTGGCCACCTGCAGCAGGCCCTCTTCGTCGGCCTTGAGGTCGATGCTGGCCACGGCGTGGACGTCCGACATCTGCCCGCCGCAGACCGCCAGCGCCTCGCTGATGGCCTGGTTGATGGTCGCCGCCGGCGTGCCGCGATCGCAGCCCAGACCAAGGGCAAGCGCGAACTGCAGCGGGTTATTCGTGCTAGAAGCGCCGTTCAATGTGCCTCCCCCGGCCGGTAGACGATCGCCTTGCCGGCCAGCTGTACCGCATAGTCGGCCGGCATGGCACGCTGGCTGATCCAGAGCACCGCAGCGAAGCGCTGGGGATCGACATCTTCGAGGCGGGCAAAGCGTTGCAGCGTGGCGGGTAGCGGGCCGCTGCGACCATTCGCGTGCCCCGTCCACCAGTTGCCGCTGCCGTCTTCCTGGACCAGCGCCACCGGCTCGTCGTTGACCACCGCGGCGCTGACGCGAACGATTTCGGCGTGCGTCGCCTCGATCGTCCAGCCGAGTTCGCGACCGAGGAGGTCGACGGCCAGCGTCTGGCGCGCATCCGAGGCGGTGGTCAGCACTGCCGTCGCCCCCAGCGTGCTGGCCAGGTGGCCAGCCAGCGCGTTGGCGCCGCCGACATGTCCCGAGAGCACCGGAATGGCAAAGCGGCCGGCCTCATCCACCACCACCACCGCCGGGTCGCTGTCCTTGCTGCCCAGATGCGGCGCGATCAGGCGGACGACAGCGCCCAGCGAGACGATCGCGACGATGCCGTCGAACGCGGCGAACAGCGCCGGCACCTGGTCGCCGACCTTGCCGCTGTAACACTGCACGACCGCCGGCGCTGCGGCTTCAGCTTCGCCGCGGAACTTTTCCGGGGCGAACAGCGAGGCACCGGGCAGTGCGGCAACCACCTTGCCGGCCAGGGCAATGCCGTGCCGGGTGATGGCGACGACAGCGATCTTCATGCGGCCTCGGCTGCCGGCGCCACGGCCAGTGCTTCCTTGCGCGTGCGGCAACCGCGACGCAATTCGCCGCGCACGCGCTTCGGGTTATGGACCAGCATCAGGGACAGGTAATTGGCTTTTTCGCCTTTCAGGCTGGCGACGTCGCGAACCACGCGCTCGTCCGGCGCGCCGACCTTCTCGACAAAACAGCTGCTGTCCAGCAGGCCGCGCCGCTCCAGCAGCTCGATGACTTCGTCCAGTAGCGGCTTGACCTTGAGCAGGACCACGGTATCGAACTCGTCAAGCAGGTGATCGATGACGCCGACGCCGTAGGCCGCCGGAATCACCGCCAGCGTTTCATCTTCCTCGGCCAGCGTGCTGCCGGTGGTCGCCGCGGCAGCGGCGAACGAACTGACGCCGGCGATCGTCTCGACGACCACCTCTGGTGCCAGTTCGCGGACGACGCGGGCAAGGTGACCAAAGGTGGAAAAAGTCGACGCGTCGCCTTCGACCAGGAACACCAGGTCGCGACCCTCGGCGAGCAGCTCGACCGTGCGCAGCGCAGCGCGCGCCCACGCCTTGCCGAGAATCTCGGCGTCGCGGGTCATCGGAAAGACCAGTTGCTCGGCGTCGTCCGGCACGGCGATACCGCCACGCGCGACGATGGCCAGTGCGTACGAGTCGTCCTCGGCCTTTTTCACCGGGTACAGCCAGCGTGCACCGGACTGCAGAACCGCCCAGGCGCGGCGAGTGATCAATTCGGGGTCGCCGGGGCCGAGTGAGGCGCCAATCAGTTTTCCAAAGCGGGTCATTGTTCTTCCTTTCTTGCGGTGAGGATCCACACCGGGTTCTGGGCGGCCAGCCGGTGCATGTCGAGAATCGGCTGGCTGCGACTGGCCTGCAGCTGAACCAGATCCCAGGGGACGCCAGCAGCAGCCAGCGTGCGAGTGGCGGTAGCGAGGTTTTCGAGGGCGACGAAGTTCATCACCAGGCGGCCACCAGGCTTCAGGCGGCCAAGAATGCGTTCGATCAATTCGGCAAGTTCGCCGCCGGAGCCACCAATGAATACCGCATCGGGGTCGGGCCAGCTATCGAGATGGGCTGGCGCCCGGCCTTCGACCAGCGTGTAGTTGCTGGCCTGGAAGCGGACGGCGTTGGCCCGCGCGTTGCTAGCGTCACCGGCGTTCTTTTCAATTGCCCACACGTGCCCCATGGGAGCCAGGGCCGCCGCTTCCAGCCCGACCGCTCCGGAACCGGCGCCGATGTCCCAGACGACGGAATCGGCCGCCAAACGTAGCTTGGCCAGCGACAGGACGCGTGCTTCCTGCTTGGTGATCAGGCCCTTTTCCGGCGCGCGCTGCCGGTATTCGACGTCTTCGCGGCCGAGCGCAGCGGGCCGGATGGCGGGTGTGCGTTCAAGCAGCAGGACGTTCGGCTCGGGGAACTCACGCCCGGCGACCTCGGCAAGGGTCAGGTCCGGAAACAGCTGTTCGTCGGGCAACTGCAGGCGGCAAGCCAGCGACAGCTTGAGATCGTCGCCGTGGCCGACCGCAAGCAGCGCCCGCGCCAGCCGCGCCGGGGTGTTCTGCGCGCCGGTAAAAACCGCCACCAGCGGCTGCAGGGCAATCGCCCGCAGCACACGATAGAGGCCGTGCGCCGGCGAGGCGCTGGCGGGCAGCCACTCACCGGCGTCGGCACCGTGACAGGAGGCGATGCGCAAGTTCTGCCAGGGTTTCCGAAAGCGCGCGCAGAGCAGTTGTACGGTGGATGGCGCCGGCAGCACCTCGATTTTCGCCGCGCCCAGCCTGGCGATGAGCAGGGGCGCGATGCCATGGCACAGCGGGTCACCGGTGGCCAGCACGGCAACCGCTCGGCCGTCGGCCTGCGCCTCCCTGATCCATTCCGGCACCTGCGCGATGGCGGCATCCATGTCCTGCAGCCGGCAAGCCGTCGGTAGCTGACTGCGCACCAGATCCAGCGTGCGCCCGGCACCGATCACCAGATCGGAAGCCAGCAGCCGCTGGCGGGCGCGGTCCGACAGGCCGGCCCAGCCGTCGTCGAGAATGCCGATCACGGCGCAGGGTTCACAGGACTTCATTTTCCTCCACACGAACAATGAAACGGCCTTCGAAATCGCAGACCAGGACGGTCAAGCGATAGCTGCCGGGGTAGCAGGCCTTGAGACTGCGTATGGCGCGCATCGCCAGCGCCCGATGGAAGGCTTTGCCGAGTCCCAGCGTGGCCAGTCTTTCGGCTGCGAAACGACCGGTTTCGGCGTTGCGGATGGCCTCGACCAGATCCGGCGGCGCAGCGACCTCCAGTGCTGCCTCGGCGAGTACATCGCGGTCGATCTCGGCCTTCCAGGCGTGCGTCACGGCCAGGCCCTGGCACATCTTGGTCAGCTTGCCGACCATCGCACCGACAAAAACTTGCTGCATGTTCTGCTTGATTGCGGCCAGGAATGCGGCCTTGACGAAGTCGCCCATCTGCACGAAGCAGCTTTCTTCGAGTTCGCCCAGCTGGCGCATGGCGAACTTCTCGCTGCGCCCACCGGTGGTGAACACGACGCTGCGCTGGCCCTGCCTGGCGGCCACCTCGACGCCCTGAACGACACTGGCGCGAAAGGCAGCGGTCGAGTACGGACGAACGATGCCGGTGGTGCCGAGGATCGAAATGCCGCCGAGAATTCCAAGACGCGCGTTGAGCGTTTTGCTGGCCATTTCCTCGCCGCCGGGAACCGAGATGGTCACCCGCAGTCCGTCGTGCTCGAGCAGTTCGCCAGCGACCGCACGCACGTTGTCGCGGATATTGCGCTGCGGCACCGGGTTGATCGCCGGCCCACCCAGAGTCAGCCCGAGTCCCTCGCGGGTCACCGTGCCGAGGCCGGGGCCGCCACACAGCTCGATCTCGCCGGCACGCTGCGGCAGGCGCTGCACCGCGGCCGTCAGATGCGCGCCGTGCGTGACATCGGGATCATCACCGGCATCCTTGACGATGGCGGCGCAGACGCGGCGCAGCAGACCTTCCCCGACAATGCCGGCATCGATCACCGCGAAGCACACCTCCTGGCCATTGGGCAAGCGGCACAGTACGTGCTCGGGCACCTGCCCGGTCAGCAGGCCGATCGTCGCCGCGCGTGCCGCCGCTGCCGAGCAGGCGCCGGTGCTGAAACCGGTGCGGTTGCCGCGCTGGCGACGCGTCGCGGACTTGCGCAGCTTGGGCGGAGCAAGCGCTTGCGCAGTGTCGCTCATGCCAGGCGTTGCTGTTCGTTTTCGGCGAATGAAAGTAGCGCGTGAATGGCCGCGACAACCAGCGTCGAGCCTCCCTTGCGGCCGCGGATGGCCACCCAGGGGACGTCGCCGACGTTCATCAGCAGGTCTTTCGACTCGGCCGCCGAGACAAAGCCGACCGGCATGCCGATCACCAGCGCCGGCCGGACGCCCTGTTCGCGAATCAGGCGCACCACTTCGATCAGAGCCGTCGGCGCATTGCCGATGCCGACGATGGCGCCGTCGAGCTCGCCCGCACGATGCGCCTTGCGCATCGCCTGCACGGCACGGGTCGTGTTCTCGGCGTGCGCCCGTGCGACGACGTCTGTATCGGAGATGTAGTGCCTGGTGTGCAGCGCGAAATGTTGCAGCCGCGGCCTGGACAGGCCGGTACAGATCATCTCGACGTCGGTGACGATCGGCGTGCCGCCCTTGAGCACGGCGGCGAGACCGGCGGCCATCGCCTGCGGGTGAAAGACGGTCAGGCCGTTGAACTCGAAATCGGCATTGGCGTGGATCATCCGTCGCACCAGCGGCCACTGTTCGGCGGTGTACTCGTGCGGTCCGACTTCGGCGTCGATGATGGCGAACGAGCCGTGCTCGATGGCGCGGCCGCTGGCGGTCAGTTGTTCGGTAACGTTGGGGGCGGCGGTCATGGCGGCTCAGATATGGGCGTGGTGATGGTCGTCGCGGCCTTCCTGATGCGGATGGGCGTGAACATTGGCGATAGAGATGGTGTGGCTGTGGTCGTGCAGGTGCTCGGCCTCGGCGGCTTGGCGATACTTGCAACCATCGCATTCGAGCAGTGCCCCACTGGGCAAGTCGCGGCCGGCGACGCGCGCATCGAGCAGCTCGAAAACACCTTGATCGAAACCAAAGTAGCTGCCGGCAGCAAAAGCGATCTGTGGGTACTGTTTCTGCAGCCGTTCGACCTGGGCCTTGATGCGCTCGATCAGCACGCCGTTGAACAGATAGACGGGGACGATGCAGAGCTGCGTCATGCCCAGCCGTACCTGCCGCTGAACGACGGTTTCCAGGCGTGGCCAGGTGACACCGGTAAACGCCAGTTCGACCAGTTCGTGCTCGTTGGCCTCGAAAACCCAGCGCGTCAGCTTGGCCAGTTCGCCGTTGGCACCAGCGTCCGAGGAACCGCGACCGAGCAGGATCACGCCGGTGGTTTGCGGGTCCGGCATGGCCAGCGATTTCATCAATTGCTCGAGCTGCCCTTGCAGCACGGCAAAGACCTCGCGCCCCATGCCGAGATGACGGGCGCAGTGAAAACTGACCTCCGGATGAGCGGCACGAGCGGCGTCCATGGCCGCTGGCAACTCCATCTTGACGTGGCCGGCGGCGTTGAGGATCAGGGGAATGACCAGCACCCGGCGGGCACCCCTTGCCGCCCGCTGCAGACCCTCGGCGAGCAGCACGTCGGCGTGCTCGATGAAGCAGACCTCGATCCGCCAGGCGGGATGACGCTGGCGCCACTCGACGGCGAAGCGGCGGATCTCGTCGTTGCCCTCGGGATGGCGGGAGCCATGCGCGGCAAGCAGCAATGTGGTGGAACTATCCATCTCGTTTTACTCCGATGCCCGGCGAAAGCGGTGCGTGAATGTTGCGTCGTAAAGTTTCGATTTCTTCAGTTGCGGCCAGTGACGCGCGCCGAGCGCCGGACTGGCGATGATCATCGCCTGGCTGGCGATCTTTTCCGCACGGCACTTGTCGCGGATGTCGGCGAGTGTGCCGCGGATGATCTTTTCTTCACCCGGCCAGCTCGCCTTGTGGACCACCAGCATCGCGGCGTCGTCGCGCCAGCCGGCCGCGCGCAAGTCCTCGACCACCTGCTGCAGGAGGGTGATCGAAAGAAACACGCAAAGCGTGCTGTGGTGCTGCGCCAGCTCCTGCAGCGATTCGCCGGCCGGCATCGGGGTGCGGCCTGCAACGCGGGTCAGGATCACCGTTTGGGTCACCTCGGGCAGGGTCAGCGTCTCGACGGCTGCTGCCGCCGCGGCCATCGCCGACGAGACGCCCGGCACCACGCCGACGTCGACGCCGGCAGCATCGAGTGGCTGCGTCACCTCGATCAACGCGCCGTACAGCGTCGGGTCACCGGTCTGCAGACGAACGACGATGGCGTTCGTCTGCGCCTGCTCGACCAGCCAGGCGGTAATTTCCGCCAGCGCCATGTCCTTGGAATCGGCGATTACGCAGCCCGCCGGCGCCCAGCGCATGGCTGCTTCCGAAACCAGCGACCCGGCGAAGAGAATCGCCCCGGCGCTGGCGATCAGATCCCGGCCCTTGACGGTAATCAGGTCGGGATCGCCCGGGCCGGCGCCGACGAACCACACCTTGCCCATGTTCAGTTCGCCAGCTTGAGCGACTGGATGTTGAAGCAGGTGGCAATCAGGCGCTTGTTCTCGTGGCGCTTGAGAAGGCGAACGACAGCCAGCGTGAACAAGGGCTCGCAGATGACGATCAGCAGGTAGGAGCTGGCAAATGACGCCCAGGCGGCCAACGGCGTCGCCACCTCGGCGGCGAGCAGCCAGAAACCGACCATGGCCGTGACGCCGGTGTAGTACATGGCGTCGAGCTTGACGATCGCACCCCAGCTGACGACACGGCCGTCCAGCGCGGCACGCAGCTGGCGACCCACACTGTAGTGAACGGCGATCAGCGGCACGATCAGCGATAGCGAGTTGACCGCCAGCTGCGGCAGATCCATCGGCTCGAAGAGCAGGCCCTGCAGCAACAACCCGGCAGCAAAGCCGAGCAGCGTCGGCAGAAAACCGAGTGTCAGATAGATGGCCATGGCGCCGACGAAGTGCAATTCCGAGGGACCGACGTTGACGTGGAAACTCTGCATGAACAGCGAGAAAAACAGTGCCGCGAGCAGCGTGCGGACGATGTCCGCCGGCTGTCTGAGCAGGTCCCTGGCGTAGTAAGCGACGAGGCCGACGGCCGAGGCATTGGCCAGAACGACTTTGGCCTGGGCGAGGATGCCGGGTTCGATATGCATGGTGATTTCCTTTCTTTCAGGTGGACAATGAAGAAGTTGCTGGCGCAAACAGCTGCGCCACCGCCTCCCGATTCGACGGGAAGTAGAGGTGCAGATACGAGGCATGCACACGGCCGACGCGATAGATCGCTTCGCCGCGCCGTCCCGCCCGCGCGCCTTCGCTGATAGCGATCGGCAACAGCGGCGTCTCCATCTGCGAGTAGTGGAAGCTGTGTCCGCGCAGCTCGCCTTCGGGCAGCGTGACGCGGTGCAGGCCGAGGTTGGCGAGGCGGCCGAGCATCTTGGCGTTGCCTTGCAACAGCCCGACCATCTCGGCCCGGTAACCGTCCTTGTCGGCCAGCGACTCGAGCAGATAGAGCATGCCGCCGCACTCGGCGACCAGCGGTTTGCCGGCGCCATGGTGAGCGCGAATCGCGGCGCGCATTGGCGCGTTGGCGGCGAGTGCTGCGAGGTGTAGTTCGGGATATCCACCCGGCAGGTAGAGCACTTCGGCCTCTGGCAGCGAGCCATCGAGTAGCGGCGAAAAGAAGCGCAGTTCGGCACCGAGGTCGCGAAGCAGATCGAGATTGGCGCGGTACAGGAAGGCGAAAGCGCCATCCCGCGCCACCGCGACGCGCACGCCGGCGAGCGGCCGCAGCTGCGCGCCACGCGCTTTCGGCGACACGGCTGAGACAGCGAAGCTAACGGCCGCTGGCAGGTGCCTGGGCAGCGCCTGCAACGCGGCCGCGGCACGGGCGATGCGCGCGTCGAGATCGGCGACTTCGGCCGCCTGTACCAGGCCGAGGTGGCGCTCCGGCAGGGCGAAGTCGGCGTCGCGCGGCAGCCAGCCGAAGCAGGCCAGCCCCGGCGGCAGACTCTCGGCGAGCATCTCGTAGTGGCGCTCGCCGGCGACGCGATTGGCAAATACGCCGGCGAAGGGCAGGCCCGGTCGGTAGCTAGCCAGGCCATGTGCCAGAGCACCAAAGGTCTGGGCCATGGCGCTGCCGTCGATCACCACCATGATCGGGATACCGAACAGCGCCGCCAGATCGGCACTCGAGCGGTCGCCGTCGAAGAGTCCCATGACGCCTTCTATGAGGATCAGGTCGGCTTCGGCCGCCGCCGCGTGCAGGAGTTGCCGACAGTGCTCCTCACCGCCCATCCACAGGTCGAGCTGATAGACCGGCGCAGCAGAGGCGCGCTCGAGGATCATCGGGTCGAGAAAATCGGGACCGGTCTTGAAAACGCGCACGCGCCGCCCCTGCCCACGATGGTGCGCTGCGAGCGCCGCGGTTACCGTCGTCTTGCCCTGGCCGGAAGCAGGCGCGGCTATGAACAGCGCCGGGCACGCCGGCACAGTGCTCACAGATCGACCCCTTTCTGCGCCCGTACGCCGGCGCGAAAGGCGTGCTTGACGTCGCGCAGCTCGCTGACCGTGTCGGCCGCGGCGCACAGTTCGTCCGGCGCGCCGCGACCGGTAATCACCACGTGCTGCATCGCCGGGCGGGCGGCCAGATCGGCGAGCACGAGCGGCAAATCCAGCCAGCCGTTCTTCAGCGCATAGGTCAGTTCATCGAGGACGATCAGCCCCAGCGACGGATCGCCGAGCATCTCGGCAACCACCGCCCAGGCGCGGCGCGCGGTTTCCCGATCGCGCGCCAGGTTCTGCGTCTCCCAGGTGAAACCTTCGCCAAGCACATGCCAGGTGACCCCGGGCTGTGCACGGAAGAAGGCCTCCTCGCCGGTGTCAGAGCGACCTTTGATGAACTGCGCGACACCGACCCGCAGGCCGTGCCCGAGGGCGCGGGCGAGCATCCCGAAAGCCGAACTCGACTTGCCCTTGCCGTTACCGGTGAGGACCAGCAGCAAGCCCTGGTCGCGATCGGCACGGGCGATGGCGGCATCGACCACGGCCTTCTTGCGCTGCATGCGCGCACGGTGCGACTCCTCGCGATCGGTGGCGCTCATGCTTGCCGCCTGGCCAGCAATCGATTGCCGGCAGCCAAACGGCTGCCGAAAACCTTGTCGGGTACTTGGCGGTGGTGACGAAGCGTGTCGCCGCAGGGGTACGAGCACGCAAGCAGCGCACCCGCCCGGGTCGATGGGAATAATGCCGGCACCTGGTTCTCCTCTGCGCACACCCGCGCGCAAGCCGAACGAACGAAACAACGGCAGAAGGAGGAAGTGCAACCGGAAACAGGGGCCAAAGCGGCCACAGTACCGAGACATCGCCCTCCGCAATGCCGATCCGCATGCCGCAGGCAGGTCTCCGGGCTCACGAGCGGGGTAAATCCCTGGATCTGCGCCTTCCCATGCTGTCGCACAGTGGCGTGTGGCAGTTCCTTGCTCTCGTTTACCGTTGCGGGGGCAGCGCCGGGATACTCTCGGCCTGTGGAACAGGCTCGACATACCGGCTTCCCATTTCATCCCTCGGGCGATGGCCCTCGGGAAACCTGAAGCAAGCTGTCCTTGTACTCCGCCTGGGAGAACATTGTCAAGGCAGTTCGCGCTAGCCGCCGCCCCTCAGGTGATGGTGGCCGTCGACAGTGTCTGCTAGCTTGAGCGGATACGGTCAAGCGACCTTGCGCAGGCGATCTCGCCGTCGGGGGGAGCCTAGCTAGACTTGAGCCAGGCCGAGCAGGCACGCAGCACTGATCTTGTTCGTCGTTGCGGCCTGCAAATTGCGCGCGGCGGCGAGTTCTACCAATGACGGCGTGACCGCGACAATCGCATAGCGGCGCCAGTCGCTAGGCATACGGGTCCGGATGGCCGTGATCAGTTCGTCATCGGCCGGGTTCGCACGCGCGCAGCGTGCCAGCGCCGCGGTGTCACAGAAGAGAAGCAAGCGCGATCCGCCAGCACGATCCGGCTGACGGCGCGTCCACCGGCGACCATTTCAACGGGGGGACTGCAGCTGTGGCTTGCTGCCAGTCCATGACCAGCCACCGCCAGTGCTCCCTGGGCGTGCGAAAGACGCTCGAAAAGCGCTCGAAAAGCGCGCGTTGCCACCTGGCCTCGGGCCTCGGTCATGTTCATCACATGCGGCGGTCGCAGTCCCATGGTGTCTGCCTTGCCGTTGCGCATGGAGCGGAAAATCCGCGACTTGGCGCCAGTCGGCTCGACCTGGAGATATAATTCGGCGCCATCGAAACGTAATCTCAGTTTGCTTTCCCTTGCCAGGCCCCGCCACTCGCTCCCCGGCAATTCACCCACTCTGCGGAACTGGCAGCTAGTTCATGTCAGTATCCCGCTCTCCAGAAAATAGCGCGTAGCGCGGCAGGCGGTTTGCACGATAGCGAGCCAGGGCGTGGCACGCGGCTGAACCGCCGTCCCCGCTCCTGTTTCGCGAACGCCAACTCCTGACGACTCTAGGTTTCTCCCGGAAAATGACCACGAACTACAATCTGGCCGGCGCGATTCATCGCCATGGCCTGCACACGCCCGATGCCGTTGCCGTTGCCTACAAGGGCCAGTCCATCAGCTATCGAGAACTCGCGCAGCGTGCGGCGCGTCTGGCGCAAGAACTCAGGCGGAGTGAGCATTGGCAGGCCCATGACGGCCAGCCGCCGCGCGTCGGCATTCTCGCTTCGCGTGGCATCGACGCCTGTGTGGCCTTGCTTGGCACCTGCTGGGCGGGCGCGACCTATGTGCCGATCGGGCTGAAACTTCCCGAAGAGCGGATACTCACCATTCTCTCGCTGTGCAAGCTGACGGCGATCGTCGCTGACGCCGACGGGGCGAAGTTGCTCGGCGAGCGCCTACGGGCAGCTTGTCCGCCTGTGCTCACTTGCTCCGCGAATGATGCCATGGGCGAGGAAATCGACAGCATTGCTCCTGCCGGGCAGGCGCTGCTGGCCGACCTCGCCGATGCTCCAGCGCCGATGGCAGGCAGCGACGTCGCCTATATCATCTTCACCTCGGGAACGACCGGGATACCGAAGGGGGTGATGATTTCGGCGGCCGCGGCGCGGCACTACGCGCAGATGATCACCCGCGTGCTCGATCTGCGGGCCAGTGATCGCGCTCTCGAGACTTGCGAGCTCACTTTCGACTTTTCGGTGCACAACATGTTCAGCACCTGGGAAGCCGGCGCTGCGCTGCACATCCTGCCGGCGACGCTGGTGATGAACGCCGTCAAATTCGCACGCAACGCCAAGCTGACGGTGTGGAATTCAGTGCCGTCACTGGTGGGCATGCTGCGCCAGGTCAAGACCCTGCATGCGGACAGTCTGGAAGACCTGCGGGTCACCGTCTTCGGTGGTGAAGCGCTTCCCGAGAGTACGGTCGCGGCGTGGCGAGTGGCGGCGCCGAACACGGCGATCCATAACCTCTATGGTCCGACGGAGGCGACCGTCTTCTGCCTGGGACAGGCGGTTGCAGAGGATACGGCGATCACCGCCGGACGCGACTTCGTCGCCATCGGTACGCCTTTGCCGGGCAACGAAGCGATGATCGTCGACGGTAATCACCAGGCCGTGCCCGGCGGGGACTCGGGCGAGCTGGCGATCGCCGGCGTGCAGCTGGCCGATGGCTATCTCAACGACCCGCAAATGACGGCCGCGCGCTTCCCGACGATCAACGGCAAGCGCTGGTATTTGACCGGCGATTTGGCCAGCGTCGATGCCTCCGGGGTTTTTCACTGTCTCGGTCGCATCGACAATCAGGTCAAGGTGCTCGGTTACCGCGTCGAACTCGAGGAGATTGACGCGCACCTGCGCGCCGTGAGCGGCATTGACCTGGTCGCTGCCGTTGCCTGGCCGACGGTTGACGGCATGGCACGAGGAATCGTCGGCTTCCTGGGCGCCATAGCCGTCGACTCCGTTCAGGTCATCCGCGATCTCAAGGCCAGGCTTCCGGCCTACATGGTTCCCAATCAGTTGATTGCTCTCGAAACCGTGCCGCTCAATCAAAGCGGGAAAGTCGACCGTCAGGCGCTCAGGAGACTGCTGGACCAAGACCCGGCATGAGCCTGCCGTCGGCGGTGCCCAGTGGCGACGAGCCGGCCGCTCGGCTTGGCGCCCGCTTCGGGAGGGTGAGCTTGCGCGACCGGCTGGCGATCGACGAGCGTGCGCCGGTCGTCGTCGCGTCGCAGACCTGGCTCGGTCAGTCGGTGATCTTCCTGGTCGCCGTGCTCGCCGTTTCCAGCTTCGAGGACTGGTGGCAGGCGGCCCTGTTGGTCGGCCTGGCAATGGCCTATGCACGGCTGCCGAACTATCGCAACGGGCTACTCCTCGGCGGTACCTGGACGGCAGCGCTGCTCGCCTTGTGCCTTTCGCAGAACGCTATCCAGGACAACATCCGCGCGATGATGGTCGTGGAAAACGTTCACGACGTGTCGCCACTGGCGCTCGGCCTGCTGGCGATGGCGGTTTTCTTCGTTGGCGCCTGGCGCGTGCTGGAGCTCAGCCGCCGCGACAAGACCCTGTTTGTCGCGCGCCGTCCGATGCTGGCCTTGCTGGGTGTCGAGGCCGTCCTCTGCGGGCTCTGTTCGCTAAGCGTGATCGACGGCCTGCCGCGCGTCCTCCTGTGGTCACTGCTCATCGTGTTCACGCCCTACCTCTGGTTTCTCGCCTACGCCCTGGCCGATCAACGTTCACGCGACGCGAGTCCGCCGATCTTCCAGATGGGCGTGCTGCGGCCCTTCTGGTCGCCCACTTTTCTGCCCTTCGGCAAGGGCGCGGCCTTTCTCAGGAAGACCTTTGCCAAGTCGCCGGAAGAGCTGGCCGTCACGCAGATCAAGGGCGTCAAGCTGCTGCTGTGGGCCAATGTCCTGCTGCTCATCAAGATCGCGCTGGTCTGGGCGTTCCAGGAGCAACTGCAGGTACCCAGCCTGGAGGCTGCCCAGGATGCCTTCCTGGCCGGGCAGTCGCATTCGCTGCCCTATGCCTGGGCAGCGGTGATTCTGTCCACCGCGAAGTTCTCGTTGCAGATCGCGTTCTGGGGGCATCTGTTCATCGGCGTGGCGCGGCTGGCGGGTTTCAGGCTGCCGCGCAGTACCTGGCGCCCGCTCGGCTCGAAGACCTTGATGGAGTACTTCAACCGCTTTCACTATTACTTCAAGGAACTGCTGGTCGATTTCTTCTTTGTGCCGACTTTCTTCAAGATGTTTCGCAGCTATCCGCGGCTGCGCCTGTTTTTTGCCACCTTCATGGCCGCTGGCGTCGGCAATGCAATTTGGCACTTTGTCCGCGATATCGACCTGATTGCGACGATGGGAATCGGCGGGGCGCTGGTGAGTTTCGAGAGCTACGCGTTCTACTGCCTGGTCCTGGCGACGGGTCTCGGCCTTTCGCAGGTTCGCATGAGCATGGGCTTCAAGCCCTCCCTGAGTCTGGCGGGAAGGCTACGCTCTTTCCTTTTCGTCTGGTCTTTCGTCGTCTGTCTGCATATTTTCAGCGATGGCTCGCGCAGCCACAGCATTGGTGAGCGACTCGCTTTTCTCGGTAGTCTTTTTGGAGTGATCTAATGAACGTTGATGGCAAGTTGAAGTTACGCAAGTTTCTCAAGGAAGCATTGGAAAAGCACGGGGACCAAGGCGAGCTGAGCGACAGTGAATCGCTGTTCGTCAGTGGCCGGCTCGACTCCTTCTCCATGATGCAGCTGGTGATGCAGCTGGAAGAAGCCTTTGGGCTCGACTTCTCGACGGTCGACTTCGACGTCAGCTTGATTGATTCACTTGACGAAATCGCAGCCTTCGTCGATGCCAATGCAAGTGCTTGATTCCGGAATGCAGCTCGCCGCAGAAAAGCTCGACGACAGCGCCCTTCCGACATGAGCCTTGCACCGGGCCGCCCGGCTCTGCGCGATTTCCTGGCCATCGACGAGCGTGAGCGCTTGGTTGCTCTGGCGCAGACGGTTCGCGGCCGGGTGCTGCTGTTTGTCGTCGCCGTGTTGGCGGTGTCGACCTACAACTCCTGGTCGGAAGCCGTTTTTGTGGTTGCCGCGGCGATGGCCTTTGCCACCCTGGAAAAGCAGCGCCAGCTGATCCTCTTTGCGGCCACCTACGCGATGGCGTTTTCCGCCTTCTGGTTGTCGGAAACGGCGATCGAGGAAAACATTGCCGTGGTCGCCGCGCAGGAAGGGATCGGCCATGTTACCCCCTTGCTGCTCGCGCATCTTGCGCTGATCACCTTCATGATCTTCTCGTGGTCGGCGTTGATGGTCGTCCGCAAGCACAAGAGTTTCGTTCTGGCACGGCGACCCGTGATCGCCTTGCTGGCCATCTACGTCGTTTTTTGCGGGCTGACCTCGCTGGACCTGCTGCATGGCCTGCCGCGGTTGGCGCTGTGGTCGTTCCTGAGCGTGTATACGCCGTACATCTGGTTCCTGGCCTATGCCCTCGGCGACCAGCGCGCGCGCGACCGTAGCCCGGATACTTTTCAACTCGGCACTTTCCATCCCTTCTGGGGCGGTCCTTCGTCGATTCCCTTTGGCAAGGGCGCCGGCTTCCTGCGCAAGACGCTGTCGAAAACGCCGGCAGATCTGGCGGTCACGCAAATCAAGGGGGTCAAGTTGCTGCTCTGGTCGAACCTCTTGCTGGGCCTGAAAGTGGTGCTGACCTGGCTTTGCGAAGAGCAGCTGAATATCCCCAGCGTCGAACTGGCCGTGGGCGCCTACCTCGATGGCCAAGGCTTCCCGATCGCGCTTGGCTGGTCGGCGCTGCTCTGGTCTACCGCCAAGTTTTGTTTGCGCACCGCGTATTGGGGACATCTCTTCATCGGCGGCGCACGGCTCGCCGGCTTCCGCCTGCCGCGCGCCACCTGGCGCCCACTCGAAGCACAGACCCTGATCGAGTACTTCAATCGCTTTTCCTACTACTTCAAGGAGTTGCTGGTCGACTTCTTCTTCGTGCCGACTTTCTTCAGGGTCTTTCGCAAGCATCCACGCCTGCGCATGTTTTTCGCCACCTTCATGGCTGCCGGGGTTGGCAATGCCATTTTTCACTTCGTTCGCGAAGTCGACCTGCTCGCGACAATGGGCCTGGCCGCGTCGATCGAGTCGTTCACCAGTTACCTGTTCTATTGCCTCGTTCTGGCGACCGGTATCGGGATTTCGCAGGTGCGCGCGAACGCCGGCTACCGCCCCTCGCCGACGCTCGCCGGAAGGCTATGGTCCTTCATCACCGTCTGGGGCTTCGTCGTTTGCCTGCACGTCTTCAGCGATGAGTCGCGCGAGCACACCTTGCTCGAACGTTCCTCTTTTCTGGGCAGCCTTTTCGGCGTCAGTTGACGGGGGTGTCGGGCCAGCGAGCGGGCTGGCCTGGCGGACGCGACTCAGCGGCTGTAGGGGACGGTGAAGCTGAAGGTGGCGCCATCCGGCGGCGCGCTTTCCACCCAGATGCGTCCGCCGAGATGATCGACAATGCGCCGGCAGATCGCCAGGCCGAGTCCCGTACCGGCGGGGTGGGTCGTGTTCGCGCCGACGACCTGGCGGAATTCCTCGAAGACTTCCTCGTGTTTCTCGGCGGGAATGCCGGGACCGTTGTCGGCGACCGAGATTCTTGCCTCGCTCGCCAGGCAATCAAGGCGTACGCGAACGTGACCGCTGTTCGCGGGTGCGAACTTCCAGGCATTGGACAGCAGGTTGATGATCACCTGCGTCAGGCGATCGCGGTCTCCGGCAATGCGCGGGGCGGCTTGCGCTGGTAGCGTCAGTTCGAGCGCGACCTGTTTCTCGGCGAACATCGGAGTCATCGAAGTGGCCGCCGACTGCAGCAGCTCGGCGCCATCCAGCTCCTCGATCGACCAATCCATGCGCCCGGCTTCGATCTTGGCGAAATCGAGCAGGTCGTTGAGCATGCGCACCAGGCGCAGACACTCGCTATTAATGATGCCGAGAAATTCCTGTCTCTGTTCGGCGTCGATTCCGGCGTTGTCGCTGAGGATCTCGGCGAACGAGCGAATCGAGGTCAGCGGGGTGCGCAGGTCGTGGGTGACCATGTTGAGAAACGCCGACTTGGCCTGGTTGGCTGCCTCGGCTTTCTGTTTCGCGGCCTGCAGGCTGTCCTCCCAGGTCTTGCGCTCGGTGACGTCGCTGTAGGTGGTCACGAAGCCACCGTTCGGCAAGGGCGTACCGCGAACTTCGAGGACCGTGCCATTCGGTCGCACACGTTCGAAGCAATGCGCCTCGGCCTTCCTCGCCAGGGCGATGCGCTCCTTGACCAGTTCCTCGATGTCGCCTGCACCGTAGTCGCCGCGCTCGGCGTTGAAGCGGAAAAGGTCGGCCAGCGGTCGGCCGATGCTGCCCATCTCCTCGGGAAAGCCGAGCAGTTCGAGAAAGCGCCGGTTGCAGGCCACCAGACGCAGCTCGCTGTCGAAAATGCTGAAACCCTGCGCCAGGTACTCGAGGCCGCCGACAATCAGATCAACGCGGCTTGTTTCCTCTGCTTTGGCTGGTGGCACGTCTATGGCTCCTTGTTTTTTATGATGCACCCTAACGGTCATGACATGTCGAGACACCCCCGATCATGAAAGTCATTGCCGTTTCCCCCTTCCTCTGGCGACAGGCTTGCCTGCGTGCGCCCTGGCCTGGATCGACCGGCCATGCCGTCACCGCTCGCGTCTCAATGTCGCCGCACAAACTCTTCGAAACCCTCGATCGGCAGGGGCTGGCTGAAGAAATTGCCCTGATAGAGATAGCAGCCAGACGCCTCGAGAAAGTCTCTTTGCGCTTGTGTTTCCACGCCCTCGGCGATCACCGTCAGGGCGCGGCTGCGTGCTAGGGCGACGACGATCCTGGCGATTTCGGCGTCGCTGGGGTTGCTGAGGATATTGCGGACAAACGACTGGTCGATCTTGAGCTGATCCAGCGGCAGGCGCTGCAGACAGGATAGCGAGGAATAGCCGGTACCGAAGTCATCCAGCGAGAAGCCAAGGCCCCTCGCCTTGAGCGCCAACATCTTCTCGATGCTCTCCTGCGCGTGCTCCACCAGCAGACTCTCGGTGAGCTCCAGGCTCAGCCGCCTGGGGTCGGCACCGGTGCGCGTGAGGATCGCCAGGATCTGCTCTACGAAGTCGGCTTCCCGGAACTGTTGTGCGCTGACATTCACCGCCAGCGTGAGAGGCGCCATCTCCGGTCGGGCAGCCCATGCGGCTAACTGCTTGCAGGCGGTCTCGAGAACCCAATAGCCCAGCGGCACGATCAGGTGAGTGGCCTCGGCCAGCGGCAGGAAATCGGTGGGTGCCATCATGCCGCGCTCGGGGTGCTGCCAGCGCAGCAGCACTTCGCTTCCCGCGACTCGGCCATCGGCGGCCACCTGCGCCTGATAGTGAAGCACCAGGCGGTCTTCCTGGATGGCCATGCGCAGACTCGCTTCCAGGGCGGCGTGCTCGAGGACGACTGCCTGCATCGCCGGCGCAAAGAAGTGCATTGAGTTGCGGCCCGCGGCCTTGGCCTTGTACATGGCGAGATCGGCTTGCCTGAGCAGGTCGTCGCTGGATGTTTCGTGGCCCCGGAACAGGGTCGCGCCAATGCTCGCTGTGCCCTGATGATCGGCATCATCGAGCCGATAGGGTTGATTGAGGGCGATGAGAATCTTCTCGCCGATAAGC
This sequence comes from Candidatus Accumulibacter appositus, assembly GCA_000585055.1. Taxonomy (GTDB): domain Bacteria; phylum Pseudomonadota; class Gammaproteobacteria; order Burkholderiales; family Rhodocyclaceae; genus Accumulibacter; species Accumulibacter appositus. The sequence goes on along the minus strand of JEMX01000007.1, from coordinate 76,742 downwards.
TCGGCCTGCGTGACGGCTTGTTCCATCTTCCGGTGCAGGTTGCCCATGATGACCACGAACTCGTCGCCCCCGAGCCGCGCCACGGTGTCGGATTCGCGTATGCTGGCGGTGAGACGTTGCGCCACTGCCTTCAACAGCAGGTCACCCTGATGATGGCCCTTGGTGTCGTTCAGTGCCTTGAAGTGATCGAGGTCGACGAAGAGCAGCGCACCGAAAGTCTTGCTGCGCTGTCCTGTCGTCATCGCTTGTTTCAGGTGATCCCGCAAGAGCGTGCGGTTGGGCAAATGGGTAAGGGAATCAAACAAGGCCAACTCCTCGATCTTTTCCTCGGCCACCTTGCGTTCGGTGATGTCGTATTGCATGCCGACATAATTGGTCACGCTGCCGTCACTGCATTTTACCGCCGAGATGGTCAGCCATTTTGGATAGGTCTCGCCATCCTTGCGCCGGTCCCAGATTTCCCCCTGCCAGCAGCCCTTGCGGTCGATTGTTTTCCACATCGCGCGATAGAAGTCGGCATCGTGACGGCTCGATTCGAGCATGAACGGTGTCTGGCCGATGGCCTCCTCTGCGCTGTAGCCGGTCATCTGGGTGAAAGCCCGATTGACGCGCAGGATGATCCGGTTGGCATCGGTCACCAGCATGGCCTGCTGCGATTGGAAGGCGACCGCGGCGATGCGCAGCTCGGCCTCGGTCTGTCGGCGCTCCGTGATGTCGCTAATCACGGTGCGCAGTACGCGCCTGCCATCGCTGGCCAGTGCAGGAACGGTTTCCAGATGTGCCCAGAAAGGCGCGCCATCAAGTGCCACCATGCGCATTTCGCACGCCTGCCGTTGACCGTCCGCCAGCAGCTGCATCCGGTGCAGGTAAAAGATGTCCTGGTCCGCCTTCAGGATGAAGCGGCTCAGCCGCTGCCTGGCCAACTCACCGCGGGTGATGCCGAACAAAGTCGCTGCGGTGAGGTTGGCCTCCAGGATCAGCCCCTGCTCACTCAAGGTGCAGTAGCCCACCGGCGCCAGGTCATAGATGTCGAAGTAGCGTGCGCGGGTAGCGTCGAGTTCCAGTTGCACCCGACGCAGTTCTTCGTTCTGCATCTCGAGCTCGGTTTGGTGCACGCGCAGTTCGTAGAGAAGTTGCCGTGCTGCCTCCGGCCAGTCAGCCTCGATGCTTTCCGACGGCCGGGTCGCTAGTTCACGCAGGCGGTCTTCTGCCGCGCAGCGCAGCGCCTGGTCGGCTTCCGGACGCTCGCTTGGCGGCGAAGCCTGGCGCCGTGGACTGCGTTTATCCTGGCTGCACATGGGGGGGAGCAGCCATCGGTTCGTTCGTCGTCCCTTGCTGCAGCCGTTCCGTGGTGGCGATCGCGTACCTGTGGCCGCTCTCACTTATCAGTGCGCTCGCGGTCAGCCATACCTGCACCGCCGCACCGATCTTGGTGAGGCGTCGCGTGAGGCGCGGTGTGAGAGCTTCGGCCCGGCCAAGCTGCAGCGCCATGGCTGGGGCCTCGTCTTGCAGACCCCGCGGGATCCGGTCACGCGTGTTCATTAGCAGGGCCTCGTCTTCGCTCCAACCGTAGATCCTTTCCGCACCCGGATTCCAGGCCAGAATGCGGCCATCGAGACCTTGCACGGTGACGGCGTCAAATGCATCGCGTACGACGACGCCCAGACGGAACAAGCTGGCGCGGCTCTCCAGCAAGGCTTCGACCCGCTTCATCTCGGTGATGTCCATGAAGGTGATCACCGCACCTGCGATGACATTGTCCAGTGTGCGATAGGGGCGAATGCGCATCACATACCACAGCCCGGCGCTGCTCTGCACCTGCGTCTCCAGCGGCGTCAGGGTGTCGAGCACGCCCTTAGCGTCCTCTACCAGGCGGTCGTAGCCGACGAGATTGGAAACGAGGTGGCCCACCGGCCGACCGACGTCGCTTGGGATCAGGTTGATGATCTGAGACGTGGTAGGCGTGAAGCGTAGGATGTGTAGTTGATGGTCGATAAAGATGGTGGCGATGCCGGTGCCGGCAAGCAGGTTGTTCATATCGTTATTGGCGCGCGACAAGTCTTCGACCTTGCTTTGCAACTCGGTGTTGACCGTGGCCACTTCCTCATTCACCGATTGCAGCTCTTCCTTGGAAGTCTCCAGTTCCTCATTGGTGGACTGCAATTCTTCGTTGACCGACTGCATTTCCTCGATGGCCGACTTGAGTTCCTCGTTGGCGGTCTCGAGTTCCTCACGGGTGCTCTGCAGGTATTCATCCTTGGCTCGCATCTCCTCGCGAAGCGCGGAGAGCTGCGCGTCGGTGTCCACCTCGCTGGTCTTGGCATCAAGCAGGGGGGCGGCCGGTGGCGTCGATTCAGGCGCAAGGGCCGGCGCTTCCGCCAAGATGACCAGAAACAGTGGTGATCCGGGGCTTGCCGCCAGGCCGGTCAGCAGCGGGTGGATGCTCAGGTTGACCCGCGTGAAGTGGCCGTTGGTCCTGACGCGCAGTTCCCGTGCATGTACGGTCTCCTTGCGGAATCCGGCCTTGTGCAGGGCTGCGCTGAGCTCGAACTGGAGCCCCGGACGGGCCATCTGGATGATGTTGTTGATCCCCGCCTCGCCCGGGGTGGGTTCGAGGTAGGCGCCGCTACGACCATGCAGATAGAGGATGTCGCCCTCAGCGTTGACCAGTGCCGCGGCCGGGGCGATCTGCTGCAGAAGTGCCTGTTCGGTCAGCTCGCGCAGCGAGGGCTTTATGCCCGGCGCGGGATTCGCCTCGCCCGCATGGAGGGTCATCAGCGATGGCCGGTAGCGACGCGGAGACTGACGACCCTGCCCGCCGGCAAGATCGTCCTTGCGCTGATAGAGCTTTGCCTTGCGGTCCACAGCGGCAAACAGATCAGCACTGCTACCGAGGCTCTCGGAGGTGCCGAGGAACAACATTCCGCCCGGCTTGAGTGCGTAGTGGAACGTCGCGGCGAGCTGCTTCTGCAGGTCCGCGCCCAGGTAGATCAGCAGATTGCGGCAGCTGATCAGGTCGAGTCGGGAAAAAGGCGGATCCTTGATCAAGTCGTGCTCGGAAAAGACCAATAGATCGCGGATGCCTTTGTGGACGCGGTAGGCGCCGCTGTCCGGCTCCGCGGTAAAGAAGCGCGCCAGTCTCTGGGGCGAAACGTCTGAGGCGATTCCGGGCGGAAAGAGGCCAGCACGAGCGGTGGCAATCGCCCCGCTGTCAATGTCGGTGGCAAAGACCTGCAGCGTGAACCTTTGCTGTAGCGATTCCATGTGCTCCTGCAGGAGGATGGCGAGGGAATACGCCTCCTCTCCGGTCGAGCATCCCGTCGACCAGACGCGAATCACCCCGCCGCCGGGTTTGTCGGCAAAGAGCCGGGGAATGATCTGTTCCTCGAGCGCTGCGAAGGCTTCCGGATCGCGGAAGAAGGCTGTCACGCCGATCAGTAGATCGCGAAACAAGGCGTCCACTTCCGGCGGGGTCTGCTGCAGATACTTGACGTAGCCGTCCAGTGCTTCGATCTGGTGCATGCTCATGCGTCGCAGGATGCGGCGGTGAATGGCGCTCGGCTTGTACTGGGAGAAGTCGTGACCGGTTTGTGCGCGCAGCAAGATGAATATCTTCTTCAACGCACTCTCGATCTTCGGCGCCGGGTTGGCGGTTAGCCCCGGGGTTCTGCGAAAGGCGTGTGTCGTGTAGGCGATGAGTTGCGCGGCCATCTCGGCGGGCGGCAGTTCCCAGTCCACCAGGCCGGTGGCGATGGCGCTGCGCGGCATGCCGTCGAACTCGGTCGATTCTGGCGATTGGACCATGACCATGCCGCCCTCGCCCTTGATCGCCCGCACGCCCTGGGTACCATCGCTGCCGGTCCCGGAAAGCACGATACCGATGGCCCGCTCGCGCTGGTCGTGAGCCAGCGAGCGAAAGAAGAAGTCGATGGGCAGGCGTTGGCCGCGCGGTTCGGAGGGTTCCAACAATTCCAGTCGGCCGTTCAGAAACGCCATTTGGCGATTGGGCGGGATGATGTAGGCGCAGTTGGCCAACACCGGCATGCCGTCCTCGACCTCGAAGACCTGCATGCGTGTGTAACGCCGAATCAGGTCGGCGAGGATGCTCTTGTGGTCCGGGGCCAGATGTTGCACCAGGACGAAGGCCATGCCCGGATCGGTGGCCGCGGGCATGGCCGAAAAGAAGGCCTCAAACGCGGCCAGGCCGCCGGCCGAGGCGCCGATGCCGACCACCGGAACCGCCGCCTCCGCGGCTTGCTCGTCCGCGTCTGCGTCGCTTTGCCGCGACACCCCGGGGTCAGGTCGGACCGTCTTCGTCACCTTTCTGGCTGTCATGCGCCTCCCAGACGAGCGTGCGAGAAACTTCCGCGAATGATAGGCTCCCCGGTGGAAAAATTCCACCGGGACAGCAAGCCAGCACCAGCGCGAATCGGCTCGAGCTTTCCGGGTCTTGCCGGAGGGAGGCGCGAAGCGCGTTGGGAGTTGATGTATTCGCAGATTACGCAGATTCTCGCAGATTCATGAACCCCTGCCTGTCGCTTGTAATCTGTGGATGCGAAAGGGCTCTTATGGGTGGCGACGAGCAGACGTTTGCGATCATTGGAGCGGCAATGACCGTGCATGGCGAACTTGGGCACGGGTTTCTTGAGGCGGTCTATCAGGAGGCCTTGACGTTTGAGTTCAGGAACTGCGGTATTCCGTTCGCTCGTGAGCTGGAGTTGCCTGTTCTCTATCGCGGACAAAGGCTGAATACCGGGTATCGGGCAGACTTTCTTTGCTTTGATGAAGTTATGGTGGAAGTGAAGGCTCTTGAGCTGCTGATGACTCGCGAAGCGTCGCAGGTCATCAATTACCTGAAAGCCAGTGCTAGAGCGCGCGGCTTGCTACTGAATTTCGGCGGACGAAGCCTGGCGCACAAGCGCCTGGTCTGGACGCATGCGCTTGCCCGAACAAGGTAGGTCGAAAAGCGATAAATCGGCACCAGACCCCGGAGAAATCCGCGGGCCTCGTGCCGATCCTGCTCCCTTGAATCAGCTCTTACCAGTTACTCTCCCGCTCCGGAGTCGAGGTGATGTTGTGGATCGAGAGGTCGGCGCCGTTGTATTCCTGCTCCTGGTCGAGGCGTAGGCCGACGCTGGCTTTCAGCACGCCATAGACGATGTAGCTGCCGACTAGCGCGATGACGATGGCCAGCACGGTCATGATCAGCTGCGGCATGAAGGCGATGCCGCCGACGCCGCCCAGCGCCTTGCTGCCGAAAATGCCGGCAGCAATACCGCCCCAGGCGCCGCACAGGCCGTGCAGCGGCCAGACGCCGAGGACATCGTCGATCTTCCAGCGGTTCTGGGTGAGGGTGAACATCATCACGAACATGCCGCCGGCGATGCCGCCGACGACCAGCGCACCCATCGGGTGCATGATGTCCGAGCCGGCACAGACGGCGACCAGACCGGCGAGCGGGCCGTTATGCACGAAACCGGGGTCGTTCTTGCCCACCACCAGCGCCACCAGTGTGCCGCCGACCATGGCCATCAGCGAGTTCATGGCCACCAGGCCGGAGATGTTTTCGATGGTCTGTGCGCTCATCACGTTGAAGCCGAACCAGCCGACGGTCAGAATCCAGGCGCCGAGCGCGAGAAAGGGGATCGATGACGGCGGGTGCGCGGAGATGCCCCCTTGCTGGTTGTAGCGCCCATGGCGTGCGCCGAGCAGCAGCACCGCCGGCAGGGCAATCCAGCCGCCCATGGCGTGCACCACCACCGATCCGGCGAAGTCGTGGAATTCGGCACCATAGGTCGCTTTCAGCCAGGCCTGCACGCCGAAGGCCTGATTCCAGGCGATGCCCTCGAAGAAGGGATAGATGAAGGCGACGATCATGAAGGTAGCCGCCAGCTGCGGGTTGAACTTGGCGCGCTCGGCGATGCCGCCTGAAACGATCGCCGGGATGGCGGCCGCAAAGGTCAGCAGAAAGAAGAACTTGGTCAATTCGTAACCGTTCTTCTGGAGTAGCGTGTCGGCGCCGTGGAAGAAATCGATGCCGTAGGCGATGCTGTAGCCGATGAAGAAATAGGCGATTGTCGATACCGAGAAGTCGGTAAGGATTTTCACCAGCGCGTTGACCTGGCTCTTCTTGCGCACCGTGCCCAGTTCGAGAAAGGCAAAACCGGAGTGCATTGCCAGGACCATGATGCCGCCGAGCAAGATGAAGAGAACGTCGCTACCAGACTTGAGAACTTCCATGGCTCCTCCTGAAAAACATGTGGAAGCCATCAAGCAAAATGCGTGCCGGCACTATATGGTGCGTGCGGGCAGGAATTCGTAAGCCATGGAAACGAAAACGCACCGGGTTGGTGCGCTTTTTGTCCACCAATGCCTCTTTATGGGGCTCGATGCACCAGTCCGTGTCGCGTCAAACCTATTCTGGTGCGGCTCCCGGTGGCAGGAGTACCCACATCTTGCCTTGCTGTTTCATTCGCCCGGCCTCGGTGCCGGCTTGTTCACCGAAACCCCAGAAGAAGTCGGCACGCACGACGCCGCGAATGGCGCTGCCGGTATCCTGCGCGAGCATCAGGCGTTGCAGGGGAGTGTTCGTTAGCGGTCGGGTGGTAGACAGGAAAACGGGCGCGCCAAGGGGGACGTGGCGGGGATCGACGGCGATGCTGCGCTCGGCGGTCAGCGGCACCGCCAGCGCGCCGTTCGGGCCCTCACTGTCGCCGCCCTTGATCGCCTGCTCGCTGAAGAAGACGTAGCGCGGGTTGGCGTTCAGCAGTTCGCTGAGCCGCGTGGGGTTGGCCCGGGCCCATTGCTTGATGCCCTGCATCGAGGCCTGGTCGAGGCTCATTTCGCCACGCTCGACGAGCAGTTTGCCGATTGACTGGTAGGGGTGGCCGTTCTGGTCGGCGAAAGCCAGCCGCGTCATGCTGCCATCGGGCAGGCGGACGCGGCCCGAGCCCTGGATCTGCAGAAAGAACAGTTCAACCGGGTCGTCGACCCAGAGCAGGACGCGGCCGCCCTTGGGCGGGTCGTCCTTGGTGATCTCCGCCCGCGAGTAGTAGGGAACGACCTTGTTGCCCTCCAGGCGACCGCGCAGCCGCAGGTTCTTGAGTTCGGGCTGGACGGCGCCGAGGTCGATCCGCAACAGATCGGGGGGGACGCCGAGGACGGCTTCGAGATAGGGTTTGCCGCGGCTTCGCGAACCGCGCAGTAGAGGTTCGTAGTAGCCGGTCACCAGGCCGTCGCTGCTGCCGTCGGGATTGGTCAGCAGCCACGGCTGCAGGCGGGCCTCGAAGAGGCTTCGTATGGCGGCAGAGGATGGCGACTGTAGGGCCTGTGCCTGTTCGCAGGCCGTACGCCACAGCGGCCATTGCGGACGCTTGGCAAAGGCCCGGCAGGATTGCAGAAAAGCCGGCAAGGCGGCACGTAGATCGTCGTCGCTCCAGGCCGGCAGGTCGCTCCAGCGTGCCGGTTGCAGTGGCTTGTACGCGGGAATGGGTGGCTTGGCCGGCTTTGGTGGCTCGCTCGGTTCGCCAGTCGCGCCCGGTTCGCACACCGGGCAGCTCGGGCAGACCGGGCAGTCGCCTTTCGGCGCCTCGGTGCGCGTGCCGCAGGCGGTGAGCAGCAAGGCCAGGAAAGTGGCGGCAAGAGCGCGAACTGTGCGCACTCTCTGTGGCGTCCGTGATTGGCTTTCGGGCATGGTTTTCGCTAGAGTGTCGGGTTTTTGAAACCGTCGAGTATACCGTCCGATGAGCGACCTCTTCCGGCAACTTGCCAGCTTTCTGGAGCGTGCCGAGGTTTTCCTCGAACGCATCGAAACCTTGCTGCCACCGGCATCGCCTTTGCCCGACTGGCAGGCGGCAAAGGCCTTTCGCTGGCGCAAGAGCCGTGGGGTGGGCTACCTGCAGGCGATCAGTCGCCTGCCGGCGATCCGGCTCGACGACCTGCACGATATCGACCAGCAGAAAGCGCGCATCGACGCCAATACGCGGCACTTCGTCGCCGGCCAGCCGGCCAACAATGTGCTGCTCACCGGTGCGCGTGGATCGGGCAAGTCGTCGCTGATCAAGGCGCTGCTCAATGCCTACGCGGCCGAGGGCTTGCGGGTCATCGAAGTGGAGAAGGGCGATCTCACCGATCTGCCGGATATCGTCGAGCTGGTCGACGGGCGCCCCGAGCGCTTCATCATTTTTTGCGACGACCTGTCCTTCGACTCCGGCGATGCGCGCTACAAGGCGCTCAAGGTCGTTCTCGACGGTTCGATCGCGGCCGCGCCCGACAATGTGCTGATCTACGCCACCTCCAACCGCCGTCACCTGATGCCCGAGTATTTCGCCGAAAACCTCGAGAGCAAGCGCGTCGGCGAGGAGATTCATCCCGGCGAGGCGATCGAGGAGAAGATCTCGCTCTCCGAGCGCTTTGGCCTGTGGATTTCGTTCTACCCGTTCGACCAGGAGGCCTACCTGAATATCGTTGCCCACTGGCTCAAGTCTTTCGGCTGCGCCCAGGACGAGATAGCCGTTGCCGAACGCGACGCGCTCAACTGGGCACTCGAGCGCGGTTCACGCAGCGGCCGCGTTGCCTGGCAGTTCGCGCGCGACTGGGCGGGGCGGCAACTGGTGGCGCCAGTGCGCCCGCAGCGGTCGCGCAGCAAAGCGCTGCCTGCGGCCTCGCCAGCGGTGCGCAAGCGCTCGCGCAAGGCATGAGCGTCGGTCTGCAGCGCCGGGCGGCGGGCGCGGGTCGCCGCCGATGACTGCAATCACCGAGGTCGCCGCGGCCGTCCTCTTGCGGGGTGATGCGGCCGCGCCCGAGTTCCTGCTCGCGCAACGGCCGCCCGGCAAGGTCTACGCCGGCTACTGGGAGTTTCCCGGTGGCAAGGTCGAGCCGGGGGAGACGGTCTATCAGGCCCTGGTCCGCGAATTGCAGGAAGAGCTGGGAATCACGGTCGACGATGTCTGGCCATGGGTCTGCTGCGAGTTCACCTATCCGCATGCCACCGTCCGCCTGCGTTTCTACCGCATTCGCGCCTGGCACGGCGAGATCGCGCCGATCGAGCACAGCGCCTTCGCCTGGTTGAAAGTCGGCGAGCCGGCCACCGTCGCGCCGATCCTGCCGGCCAACGGCCCGATCCTGCAGGCCCTCGAACTGCCGCCGCTGTATGCGCTGAGCAATGCCGAAGAGAATGGCGTCGAGGCCGAACTGCGGCGCATCGAGCGCGCCCTCGCCGGCGGGCTAGGCATGCTGCAGCTACGCGACAAGACGCTGGCGCCCGAGCGGCGCGAGGAATTCGCGCGCGCGGTCATGGCCCTCGCCGGTGGCGACGAGCGCCCTGAGAGCTATGGGAACGGCTGCGCGCCAAAGGCATGCGTGCTGATCAACGACGACCAGGCACTGGCCCGTGCGGTTGGCGCCCATGGCCTGCACCTGTCGTCGCAACAGCTCTGGCAGCTCGACCGCCGGCCGGATTTCGCGCGCGTCGCCGCCTCCTGCCACAGCGCCGCCGATCTCGCGCGGGCGGCGCAGCTCGGGCTGGACTTCGTGGTTCTTGGACCGCTGCTGCCGACCGCCACTCATCCCGGTGCTGCCGGCATTGGCTGGGCGGAATTCTCGCGCCTCGTCGAACGCTCGCCGCTGCCCGTCTACGCGCTCGGCGGGATGCAGCCTGAGATGCTCGAAACGGCCTGCCGTGCGGGGGCGCACGGCGTCGCGTTGATGCGGGGCTGGCGCTGAGCGATCAGCCGCCGAAGGTGCCGGCAACCCACGAATTTGCGGGCGAGGAAGGCCGCATCGCCCGATTTATCGGGCGATTCGCTGCGGCGCTGCGCCGGGCGCGCTTGCCGGGCAATCCTGCAGCGCGATCAGCGCCGGCCCCGAGCGCAGTTCAACCGCAACCTCGGTCGCTGAGGCCTGCCTGACTGCGCCGGACAGCGGTGCGGCGAGCGGGCAGTGGGCCGTCTCGACCAGTTGCCCGTCTTGCAGCGCGATGAGGCGCAGGCGGCGGTGTGTCGGGTCGGGGAGCAGCAGCTGCGTTCGCCCGGCGATGGCGACGGGCGTCGACAGGCCGAGCTCGGGCGAGCCGTAAGTGTGATTGGAAACGCCGGCCAGCGCGGCAATTTCGAGCAGCTGTTTTCCTGTGCGCCGGTAGACGCGCAGCGTACCGCCGCGATGCGGGGTGGTGACTGCGGCGATTTCGGCTTGCCCGTCGCCGTCGAGATCGGCAACGCCGACCGGGTTCAGCCAGCGCATGGGTGTGCCGATGGGCGGCGATTGCGCGCTGATGTCCAGGCGGCCGTCATGCAAGCCGATCAGCGCCAGGCGCGCTCCACTGTTGCGGTGGCTGACGATGACCAAGAGTTCTGGCGGCTCGCCGGCGGCCAGGGTGAGCAGGCGCGGTGTCAGATCCTCGAACACCTCGTCGTCGGGAAGTTCGAGCGCATGGCGCTGGCCGGCGGCGGTGCTCACCGTCAGGCGGGCATATTCGTGGGGTCGGCCAAGTGCGAAATGGCCATAGCGTTCGACTGGCGCCGCATAGCGGGCGTTAGTGATGGTCTCGGCGTCGGCTACCGTGGCGCTCAGCGCGAGGAGAGCGCAAGCGAGCAAGCTGCGTAGCGATCGGCGCGCAGCGGCCCGCTTGCCGACCGTTGCCATGCCGTCCGACGGTCTCACTTCTCCAGGCTGAGAAGCTGCACGCTGCGTGCCGCGACCGGGCTGGTTTTCTCGCGTCGGCAGTGCGCAAAGGGCGCTTGTGCGCTGCTGTCGCAGAGCTGCTTCCAGACCCCCGCCGGGAGCAGGAAGGGAACCGGGATCTCGTCGCGATTGATCAGGCAGAGCAGGGTGGCGCCGTTCGCCGCAGGCTTGCCCTCGCTCATTTCGGGAGCCAGTTGCAAGCCGAACGCGCCGAGCTTGTGCGATTGCCAGTCGCCGAGGCCCATCGGCCGCCCTGCCGGATGCCACCACAGCGCGTCGGGCTGTTCATCGCCGCTCGCTTCCCCGCTGAGCCAGTTCAGGCCGCGCAGTTGCGGGAAGCGCTGGCGCAGGGCAATCAGCCCGGCGACGTAGTCGACCAGCTCGCGGTCGGCGTTCTGCCAGTCGAGCCAGGTCATTTCGTTGTCCTGGCAGTAGGCGTTGTTGTTGCCACCCTGCGTGCGGCCGAGTTCGTCGCCCCCCTGCAGCATCGGTACGCCCTGGGCAACGAGCAGCGTTGCCAGCAAGGCGCGCTGCAGGCGGCGGCGTTTTTCGAGCACCGCCGGATCATTGCTTTCACCTTCCTCGCCACAGTTCCAGGAGAGATTGTGGCCGTGCCCGTCGCGGTTTTCCTCGCCGTTGAGCGCGTTGTGTTTTTTCTGGTAACTGACCAGGTCGCGCAGGGTGAAGCCGTCGTGCGCGGTAAGGAAGTTGACGCTGGCCTGTGGTGCGCGCCCGGCGTCCTTGAACAGTTCGCTCGAGCCGGACAGCCGTTGTGCCAGGGCGCCGGCGGCCACTTCTCCGGTCAGCCAGAAGGCACGCACGTCGTCGCGGAAGCGGTCGTTCCATTCGCTCCAGCCGGGCAGGAAGCGGCCCAGCCGGTAGCCATCGGGGCCCATGTCCCAGGGCTCGGCGATGAGCTTGACGTTCTGCAGCAGCGGGTCCTGGCGGACGGCGGCGAGAAAGGCGCTGTCGCGCGCCAGTGCGGCGGCGAGGTCGAAGCGGAAGCCGTCGACGTGCATCACGCCGACCCAGTAGCGCAGGGCGTCCATCACCAGCTGCAGAACGCGTGGCTGGGTAAGATTGAAGGTGTTGCCGCAGCCACTGTAGTTCTCGTAGGCGGCAAGATTGCCTGGCGGCAGCAGGTAGTAGCTCTGGTTGTCGATGCCGCGAAAGGACAGCGTCGGGCCGAACTCGTCGGTCTCGGCAGTGTGGTTGAAAACCACGTCGATGATGACTTCCAGGCCGGCGGCGTGCAGCGCGCGGACCATGCTCTTGAACTCGTCGATGACCGATTGCCCGTCGATCCTCGCCGCGTAGCGCGGTTCGGGCGCGAAGAAGGCGAGTGTGTTGTAGCCCCAGTAATTGACCCGGCCTTCGCCGACCAGGCGTTGCTCGTCGAGGAAGTGGTGCACCGGCAGCAGGCTGATGGCAGTGACGCCAAGGTGCTGGAAATGCGCGATCATCGCCGGCGTGGCCAGCCCGGCGTAGGTGCCGCGCAGTTTCTCGGGCACCTCCGGGTGTTGCTGGCTGAAGCCCTTGACATGCACTTCGTGCAGCACGGTGTCGGCCCAGGGCGTCGCCGGCGGCGCGTCGCCGGCCCAGTCGAAGCGTTCATCGACGACGCGGCACTCGAGCCCGTGTGCCGGCTGGTCCGCCGTTGGCCAGGAAAAATCGCCGACGACTTCGCGGGCGTAGGGGTCGAGCAACAGGCGTTGCGCGTCGAAGCGCTGGCCCTGCGCGGGTGCGGCTGCGCCCTGCGCACGGTAGGCGTAGCGCAAGCCGGGTGCGGCCCCGGCCAGGTAGCCGTGCCAGACCTGGTCGCTGCACCGCGGCAAGGGGAGGACGCGCATCCCCTGGTCGTCGAAGAGGCACAGCTCGACGGCTTCGGCATGCGCAGAAAACAGCGCGAAGTTGACTCCCTGGCCGTCCCAGCTGGCGCCGAGCGGAGAGGGTCGCCCGGCGGCAAGTCCGCCCTTGGTGCTCATGGCACCCATTCGAGGAACAGCGCCCCGAGCGGTGGCAGGGTGAGGCTCAGCGAGTAGTCGCGGCCGTGCGCAGGGACCGCTTCGGCGACCAGGCCGTCGGCCCCGTTGCCGACGTTGCTGCCGCCATAGTGCTGCGAGTCGGTGTTGATGCGCTCGTAGAACCTGCCGGCATTGGGCACTCCGATGCGGTAGCCCTGGCGAACGACCGGCGTGAAGTTGCCGACATAGAGCATGGCGCGCGAACGGTCACGCGTCCAGCGCACGAAGGCGACCACCGAATTGTCGGCATCGTCGGCAGCAATCCACTCGAAACCCGCCGGTTCGAAATCGACCTCATGCAAGGCCGGACGGCTGCGGTAAAGGCTGTTGAGGTCGCGAACCAGATTGCGCACGCCGGCGTGGTTCGGAAAGTCGAGCAAGGCCCAGTCCAGCGAGACGGCTTCATTCCACTCGCTCCACTGGCCGAACTCGCCGCCCATGAAGAGCAGCTTCTTGCCCGGGTGTGCCCACATGAAGCCATACAGTGAACGCAGGTTGGCGAATTTCTGCCAGGTGTCGCCGGGCATCTTGTTGATCAGCGAACCCTTGCCATGCACCACTTCATCGTGCGACAGCGGCAGGACGTAGTTCTCGGTGAAGGCGTACATCATCCCGAAGCTGAGCTTGTTGTGATGATAGCGGCGATAAATGGGGTCTTGCGACATGTAGGACAGCACGTCGTGCATCCAGCCCATGTTCCACTTGTAGTGGAAACCGAGACCGCCCATCGACGGCGGCCGGCTGACCATCGGCCAGGCGGTCGATTCCTCGGCGTAGGTGTCGGCCGCCGGGTGTTCCTGGCCGAGGGCCTCGTTCATGCGGCGCAGGAAGGCGACCGCCTCGAGGTTCTCGCGGCCGCCATGTACGTTCGGTACCCACTGCCCTTCGGAGCGGCTGTAGTCGCGGTAGAGCATCGAGGCCACGGCATCGACGCGCAGGCCGTCGACGCCGTAACGCTCGATCCAGAACAGCGCGTTGCCGATCAGGTAGTTGCTCACTTCGCGACGACCGAAGTTGTAGATCAGCGTGCCCCAGTCCTGGTGCATGCCTTCGCGGGGATCGGCGTGCTCGTAGAGGGCATCGCCGTCAAAGCGACTGAGACCGTGTTCGTCGGTCGGGAAATGCGCCGGAACCCAGTCGACGATGACCCTCAGGCCGGCGCTGTGGCAGGCGCTGACGAACTTGCGGAAGCCGGCCGGACTACCGTGACGGGCGGTCGGTGCGTAAAGCCCGAGCGGTTGGTAGCCCCAGGAACCGTCGAAGGGGTGCTCGGAAATCGGCAGCAGCTCAAGATGGGTGAAGCCCAGGTCTACGACGTAGGGAATCAAGGTGTCGGTCAAGCGTTGCCAGTCGGGAAAGCCGCCATCGTCGGCGCGCCGCCACGAAGCCGGGTGCACTTCGTAGATCGACACTGGTGCACCGAGCTGGTCGCCGGCCGGGACCGGCGCGGCCTCGACCGGTGGGGGCAGAGCACAGACCACCGAGGCGGTCGATGGCCGCATCTCGGCTTCGAAGCCGTAGGGGTCGGACTTGAGGGGCAGCAGATGGCCGTGGCGGGAGCGGATTTCATATTTGTAGCGGGCGCCGGCGCTGACGCCGGGTAGGAAGATCTCCCAGGCACCGCATTCGCGGCGCAGGCGCATCGGGTGGCGACGGCCGTCCCAGTTGTTGAAGTCACCGACGACGCTGACTCGCTGGGCGTCAGGCGCCCAGACCGCAAACGCCGTTCCGGCGACGCCATCTATTTCACAGAGGTGCGCGCCGAGACGCTCGAAGGGGCGCATGTGCGAACCTTCGGCAAGCAGCCAGACGTCCATCTCGCCGAGTACGGCCCAGAAGCGATACGGATCTTCGATTTCCTGGACGCCACTCTCCCAGGTGATGCGCAGGCGGTAGGCGAAGTCGTTGCGGCGGCGCGGGATGACGCCCTCAAAAAAACCCTCGACCCCATCGACGTCACGTTCCTTGAGCTCGGCGACCTGTTTGCCGGTCTTGGCGTCGACCACCGCCACCGCGAGTGCGCCCGGTTGCATGCTGCGCACCCATAGCCGCTCGTCGGCGTCGGTGTGCATTCCCAGGACTGCGTAGGGGTTGCCGTGTTCGGCCCGACAAAGAGAAATGATCTCTGCATTGTCAATCATTGACACGTTTCCTCAAGAAGTGAGTGTTCAAAGTTTCCAGGTATCGTCGGCGTAGTCACGGATGGTCCGGTCGGCCGAGAAGGTGCCCATGCCAGCGACGTTGAGGATCGCCTTGCGCTGCCATTCGGCGGGAGTCAGGTAGAGGGCGTCGACGCGTGTCTGCGTGGCGACATAGTCGGCGTAGTCGGCGAGTAGCAGATAGTGGTCGCCGTAATGGACCAGGCAGTTGAAGACATCGTGATAGCGTGATCGTTCTCCGGGTGAGAAGAAGCCGCCGTCGATCTTGTCGAGGGCTTCCTTGAGCGCCGGGTCTTGCCGGTAGATATCGTTTGGCTGATAGCCGGCCTGTCTGATGGCGGCAACCTGCGCCGTATTGTTGCCGAAGATGAAAATGTTGTCGGCGCCGACCTGGTCGCGAATCTCGATATTGGCGCCATCCTCGGTGCCGATGGTCAGCGCGCCGTTGAGCGAGAGCTTCATGTTGCCGGTGCCCGAGGCTTCGGTGCCGGCGGTTGAAATCTGTTCCGAAAGGTTGGCCGCCGGCATGATCAACTCGGCGACGGAAACACCATAGTTGGGGATGAAGGCGACCTGCAAGAGGTCGCGGGTGCGCGGATCGTTGTTGACCACTGTGGCGACATCGTTGATCAGGCGGATCACCTGTTTGGCCATGTGATACGAGGAGGCGGCCTTGCCGGCAAAAATGACGCTACGTGGTGCAACGCCGTCTGTCTCGCCCCTCAGTAGCGCGCTGTAGCGGGTGATGACGTGCAACACGTTGAGCAGCTGCCGCTTGTATTCGTGGATGCGTTTGACCTGCACATCGAAGAGGCTGTCCGGGTTCAGCACGATGCCCGTTTCGCGGGCCACGTAGTCGGCCAGGCGCAGCTTGTTGTCGCGCTTTGCGGCCGCAAAGGCCTTGCCGAATGCGGCGTCGTCGGCGACTTCGCGCAGACCTTCCAGGCGGTCGAGATCGAGACGCCACTCCTTGCCGAGGCGCTTGTCGAGCAGCGCCGACAGGCCGAGATTGGATTGGGCCAGCCAGCGTCGTGGCGTGACGCCGTTGGTCTTGTTGTGAAAGCGCTCCGGGTAAAGGCGGGCGAAATCGGCAAAAATGGTTTGTACCATGAGGTCCGAATGCAGCTGCGAGACGCCGTTTACTCGGTGGCTGCCAACAATGCTCAGATGCGCCATGCGTACGCGTTTGTCCTTTTCGTGGCCGTTGCCGTCGTCGATCAATGACACCCGCCGCATGAGGTCGATATCACCTGGGTAGAGGCGCACCACTTCGTCGAGGAACTCCTGATTGATGCGGTAGATGATCAGCATGTGGCGCGGCAGGACGCGCTGCATCAGCGTCACCTTCCAGGTTTCAAGCGCTTCCGGCATCAGCGTGTGGTTGGTATACGAGAAGATGCGTCGGCATTGCTCCCAGGCCGCATTCCAGCTCATCGCATGTTCGTCGACCAGCAGGCGCATCAATTCCGCGACGCCGATCGCCGGGTGGGTGTCATTGAGGTGGATGGCGACCTTGTCGGCGAGCTGGTCGAAGCTGCCATACTCGTCGTGGTGGCGGCCCAGGATGTCCTGCATCGACGCCGAGACGAAGAAATATTCCTGGCGCAGGCGCAACTCGCGACCCGCGGCGGTGCTGTCGTTGGGGTAGAGAACCCAGGAAATGTTCTCGAAGCGGTTCTTGAATTCGGCGGCACGCTGATAGTCGCCGGTATTGAAGGCGCCGAGGTCGATCTCCGAGGGGGCGGCGGCTTTCCACAGGCGCAAGGTGCTGACCCGTTCGGTGCCATGACCGGGGATGACGTGGTCGAAAGCCTTGGCTTCGACGGCGTCGGCCGGGTGCCACTCCGCCCATTCGCCACTGTGCTCGGCGCTGCCGCCGAAATGGACCGTATAGTGCTTGCCGGCGCGCGGGAATTCCCATGGCGAACGATCATGCACCCAGGCTTCCGGCTGCTCGACCTGCTGGCCGTTGACGATCGACTGGGCGAACATCCCGTACTCGTAGCGCACGCCGTAGCCCCAGGAGGGCAGCCCGAGGGTGGCCATCGAATCCAGGAAGCAGGCCGCCAGGCGTCCCAGACCACCGTTGCCGAGGGCCGCGTCGGGTTCGCATTCCATGACCTCGTTCAGCGATGGACCCGGCGGCGTGAACACGGTCGCTGCCTGATCGCGAAGATCGAGTGCCGACAAGGCGTTGTTCATCGCCCGCCCAATGAGGAACTCCATCGACAGGTAATAGACCCGCCGCGCCTTGTTTGCACGGTCGGCGTGCTGGGTGTTGACCCAACGTCTTGCCAGCTGCTCGCGGGCCACCTGGGCCAGCGCATGGTAGTACTCCGCCTTGCCGGCGACGTCTCGGTCGGTAGCCACCTGACAGAGCAGCTTGTGGTCGATCTGCGCGCGCAGGGGTTCTCCTTCAGTTTGCGATTCAGTGGCTTTGGACATCAGGGAAGTACTCCAGTAGTAGGTTTCATAGGCCATCCTCGCTCTCGGCCAGGGCATGGGCGGCGCCCAGCAGGGCCGGCGTAGGAGAGAGCATTACATAGGTCGGGATTGCGGCCAAGTAGGCAGCGAAGCGCCCCTTGGTTTCGAAGCGGGCGCGAAAGGGTGACCGCTCAAAGCGCTCGCCGAGGCGAGGAATAATACCACCGCCGATATAGACACCACCTTGCGCGCCGAGCGTCAACGCCAGATTTCCGGCCAGCGAGCCGAGCATCGCGCAGAAGGTGTCGAGCACTGCACTGCACTGGACGTCTTCGTTGGCCAGCGCGCGGGTGACGATCTCGGCGGTGCTCAGGGCTTCGCTGGCGCGGCCGTCGACTTCGGCGACCAGACGATTGAGCAGCGGCATACCGCTTCCGGAAAGCAGGCGCTCCGCCGAGACGTGCTGCAGTTCGCGCCAGGCGAGGCCGAGAATCGCCGCCTCGCGACCGTCGGCAGGGGCCAGAGAGCAGTGCCCGCCTTCGCCGCTCAGCGCCAGCCAGCGGCCGCGATCGAAGAGCACGCCGGAGACGCCGAGGCCGGTGCCGGGGCCGAGCACGGCCTTGGGTGCCAGTGCGACGCTGCTACCGCCACCGACCTGTTGCAGGTCGCTGGTGGCTAGCCACGGCAAGGACAGCGCCAGGGCGGTGAAGTCGTTGAGCAGGAGGAGGCGGTGCAGCCCCAGGCGCGTCGTGATTTCCGCGCGCGAGAAGCTCCACGCGGCGTTGGTCAGGCGGACCACCGGCTCATGTACCGGCGCGGCCAGAGCGATCGCGGCGGCGTGCAATCCAGGGCAGGCGACTTCGGCGAGATAGGCCTCGATGGCCTCGATCGGGCCGGCGAAGTCGGCGACGGTGAGAATGCGCACCAGATGCGGGGCGCCCTGTTCGTCGAGCAGGGCAAAGCGCGCACGGGTGCCGCCGATGTCGGCGACCAGCAGCGCGGTCGAGGTGGGGGAGGCGGAAGTGGAGTCCATGGGGAGCCGTCGGAGAGAGGTGCGGCTGACGCTTGCCCGTTGTGTGGCAAGGCTGCTGCAGCTTCGAGAGGAAAATGCCCGGAGGGCGGTAAGCGAAGGCCGGCAGTTGAATCCTGGCGCCGGATTTCGGCACCGAAGCTCGCCACCATTTGCCGCGCTGATCAAAGAGCCAGATTGCCAGGCCGTACGATCCCCGTAGAACGGGTGCAAGCCTGTCGGGAGTCTGTCGGTTCGGCGCGCATTCTGTCAAGCGCAGCGCGCAGCGCCGTACAATCGGCAACAATGTTCACCTGTCGTTTGCCTACCCGAGGAGCCGCCGTGAAATCTGCCAAGCATGCCTCTCTGCTCAGCCAGCTTGTCGAAGTCGTCGGCGCCGACCACGTGCTGACCGCGGACGAGGCGATGAGCGCCCATCTCGGCGACTGGCGTGGGCGCTATCGCGGCGCCGCCCTTGCGGTGGTTCGTCCGGCCAAGACCGCCGAGGTGGCGGCGGTGGTTCGCGCCTGCGCGCAGGCAGGCGTGCCAATGGTCCCGCAGGGCGGTAATACCAGCCTCTGCGGTGCGGCGACGCCGGCGCCGGATGGCGATGCGCTGCTGATCAGTCTGAGCCGGCTCAAGCAACTGCGGGCCATCGATGCGGCGAATAACACCATGACCGTCGAGGCCGGCTGCGTGCTGCAGACGCTACAGGAAGCGGCCGCGCAGGTCGGACGCCTGTTTCCGCTGTCGCTGGCAGCCGAGGGCAGTTGTCAAATCGGCGGCAACCTGTCGACCAATGCCGGCGGGGTGCAGGTCCTGCGCTACGGCAATACGCGCGAGTTGACCCTCGGCCTGGAGGTAGTCCTGCCCAGCGGCGAGATCTGGGATGGCTTGCGCGGCCTGCGCAAGGACAACACCGGCTACGATCTGAAGCAGTTGTTCATCGGCGCCGAAGGCACGCTGGGGATCATCACCGCCGCCGTTCTGAAGCTATTTCCCCTGCCGCGGGCAACGGCGACGGCCTGGTTGGCGATTGCTTCGCCGGCGCAGGCGGTGCGTCTGCTGGCCGACCTGCAGGACCGCTTCGGCGCGCTGCTGACCGCCTGCGAGCTGGTCTCGGACATCGCTCTTGGCCTGGTGCGCAAGCATTTTCCGAATTCGCAGGCGCGCTTCTCGGCAAGCCCCTGGTATGTGCTCGTCGAGCTCTCCGGCGGTGACGACGATCAGTCGCGACGGCAGGCGCTCGAAGCCTTCCTCGGCGAAGCCCTCGAAAGCGGCACGATCAGCGACGCGGTCGTTGCGCAGAGCGGCGAGCAAGCGCGACGTCTGTGGGCCCTGCGCGAGAACATTGGCGAGGCGCAGAAGAGCGAAGGCCTGAGCATCAAGCACGACGTTTCGGTGCCGATTTCGCGCATCCCGGAGTTCGTCGAACGCGCCGGTCGCGAGCTCGAGCAAGCTTTTCCGGAGATCCGCATCGTCGCTTTCGGGCACATCGGTGACGGCAACCTGCACTACAACCAGTCGAAGCCGGCGGCCGGCGAGAACGCCGTCTTCATCGCCGCGCAGCCGGCAGTCAACCGCATCGTCTATGAGCTGGTTCACGAACTCGGCGGCAGCATCAGCGCCGAACACGGCATCGGGCAGTTGAAGCGCGACGAACTGCGCCGCTACAAGAGCCCGGTCGAGATCGAGATGATGCGCGCTATCAAGCGCAGCCTCGATCCGCAAGGCTTGATGAATCCCGGCAAGGTGCTCTGAGTGGCGACTTGTCGCACTGGTGAGAGCTCAGCCAGTGCACCGCGAGCATTCGAATGGCGGCCGGCGGCCTTGGGCCGCCGTCGTGCAGGGCGAAAAAGTAAACTTCGACAGCTGGCGAATCAACTCCGGTAGCGGCGTAGCGCGCGCAGACCCGCGAGGCCAATACCAAGCAACGCGAGTGACGTGGGTTCGGGAACGGTAGGGTCGGGTGGCGTGGTCTGAGTATTGGTAAACGAGAAGCTGAGGTCGTTGTAAACGAAGGGGCCGTTGAAGAGATCCTCGAAGCTTACCAGTGTCTCATTGACCTGCCAGTTTTCCTCCACGCGTGCGTGCTCATGGCTGTCGGGGTTGCGGCTGGCGGGGCCGGTGAAGAAATCATGGCCTGTGTTGTTCACATGCAGACGAAATATCAGTTCGGTGCCCACTGCAAACGAACCGAGACTAAGCGTACTCCCGACGCTCGTGGCGTGGTTATTGAATATGAACAGGTCGTTCGCGAGGATCCCATCATCCCCCGGGTTTCCGGAGGCGTCGCGCATCAGGTAGAGGTCGTTGCTGAATGCCGCCGAGTTGCCTTGGTAGGTGGCTATTATCGGATTGGTGCTACCTACCAGGACGCTGAGACCTTCGCCGGTGCTGGCGATGGGGAAGGCGTTCGCCGCGACGGGTAGAACACCGAGAGAGGTGATGAGCAAAGCAAGACTTTTTCTCATACTGTAGTCCCCCAAATTCAAAGGAAAGATAGGAAGCGAATCATCTTTGATGGGAGCCATGATCAGGGTGGCTCTGAGCGTTCGAAGCAGAAAATGTGCCTAAGTTAAAATGGTGTGTTAAAGCATGTCGATAGTCGTGTTCCGCCCTGCTATTTCTTGCTTGGGTGTAAAATTTTCCGACAGTCATGGCGGTTGTTGACACCAAAATGGGTGTCGGCGAGGCCCGAGCGTGCGTCAACTACGGCAAGCGTTCGTTCCGCGTGATTTAAGGGCGGTCTGAAAAGTGCGCCGTCCTGGCCACTTTCGGTCAGTGGACTGTCGGTGGCGTATCGGCGGCAGACGGGTGGGCAGCGAAAAGCTTCTCGATCGCCTGCGCGTCGAAACGGTATTGACGATTGCAGATGTCGTCCTTGATCAGCACTTCGCCCTGCTCGCGGAGCGTCGCATAGACCTCTTCGCGGCCGAGCGAAAGCAGCAGCGAACGCACTTTGTCCCAGTCCTCCGGGCAGTTGTGAGTGACCGGCCTGGCTGGAAAAAGGCGCACCGTTTCCTCGCCAAAGAGACGCAGCAGCAGTTCTTCGGCGGGCAGCGAGAGTAGCTCGCTCGGCTTGACCGTTGCGGCAAGCGCCTCGATGCGCGTCCAGCCGTCGGCGTCGCGCTGCTCGGCAGTCGGCAGACGCTGCAGGAAGAGTCCGGCCGCGCCGTCCGCGGAAGCGGTGAGAAACAGGCGCGCGGGCTGCTGATCGGACTGCCCCAGGTAGTGTTCGAAGATTTCGGCGATGCTGTCGCCGACGAGCGGCACGATGCTTTGGTAGGGCTCGCGCATCGACGCCATGTCGAGTACCAGTTGCAGCTGCCCGTCGCCTAGCAGCTCCGCCGCCGAGCCGTCTTCGATCGCGGCGGCGCATTTGGCCATGCCGCGGATCTGCAATTCTTCGTTGCAATCGATGACCAGCAGCGAGAGTGCGCCGTTGCCGCGCAGCTGGATGCTCAGCCGGCCGGCTTGTTTGAGCTTGCCGCCGAGCAACAGGGTGGTGGCGGTCATTTCTCCAAGCAGGCGGGCGACCGGTGCCGGATAGTCGCGCCTGTCGAGCATCTGCCGCCAGGCAGGTCCCAGGCGGACAACGGCCCCCGCGATGTCGAGTTCGTCGAGCAGAAAGGGGCAGAGGGTGTCGTTGGTCATCGGTCCGTTGCCAAAAAGCGGCTGGCGTAGTGTTCAGGATCAAAGCCGATCAGCAAGGCGTCCCCGGTATCGATCAGCGGACGTTTGATCAGGCCGGGGTGCGCGGCCATCAGCATCAGCGCCCTGGCTTCGTCGAGGTCGGCGCGCTCGTCGTCCGCAAGCCGCCTCCAGGTCGTGCCGCGCTTGTTGAGCAGCAGCTCCCAGCTGGCGCGGCGGCTCCAGTCGGCGAGTTGGTCGACGCTGATGCCCGCCTTGCGATAGTCGACGAAGTCACAGGCAATGCCGTGATCGGCCAGCCAGGCGAACGCCTTCTTCATCGTGTCGCAATTCCGGATGCCGAAAATGCGCAGGCGGCGGCGAGACGGGTGCTGGTCGGCGGTCATCGGGTTCCGGGCTGGCGGGCCGAAGGTGTCAGGATACGGTGAGCATCCGCTCCAGCGCCACTTTGGCGAGTTCGGCCTCGTGCTCGGGAACCTGGATTGGGTTGACCACCTTGCCGTCGGCGAGATTCTCCAGCGTCCACGCCAGGTGTTGCGGGTCGATGCGCTGCATGGTCGAGCACATGCACACCGTTGGCGCCATGAACTGGACGATCTTGCCTTCGTGACGGACTTCTTCGGCCAGACGGTTGACCAGATTGAGTTCGGTGCCGACCAGCCAGCGGGTGTTCGGGCTGGCTTCCTTGATGGTGCGCACGATGTGTTCGGTGGAGCCGACGAAATCGGACTGCCGGCAGACCTCGAAGCTGCATTCGGGGTGCGAAATGACCAGTCCGTCGGGATGCTGGTTGCGGAACCGCAGGATGTGCGCCGGCTGGAACATCTGGTGCACCGAGCAATGGCCTTTCCAGAGCAGCAGTTTCGCGTGCCTGATTTGCTCGACGCTGAGGCCGCCCATTTCGAGGTCGGGATCCCAGACTTCCATCTCGTCGAGGGCGATGCCCATCTTGTGGCCAGTCCAGCGCCCGAGGTGCTGGTCGGGGAAGAAGAGGATCTTTTCCCGACGCCCGAAGGCCCAGGTGGCAATCGTCCCGGCGTTCGAGGAGGTGCACACGATGCCGCCGTGGGCGCCGCAGAAAGCCTTGAGATCGGCAGCCGAATTGATGTAGGTCACCGGCGTCACCTGCTGGTCAACGTCGAGCACTTCGCCGAGTTCCCGCCAGCAGCGTTCGACCTTGGCAAGATTGGCCATGTCGGCCATCGAGCAGCCAGCGGCGAGGTCGGGGAGAATGGCCGTCTGCCCCGGCTGCGACATGATGTCGGCGACTTCGGCCATGAAATGAACGCCGCAGAAGACGATGTACTGCGCTTCGGTCTGCGACGCCAGGCGAGCGAGTTTCAGCGAGTCGCCGGTGAGGTCCGCGTACTGATAGACATCGGCGCGCTGGTAGTGGTGGCAGAGCAGCACGGCCTTGTTGCCGAGCCGTTCGCGGGCGGCGCGAATGCGCTGATGACAGGCGTCGTCCTGCAACTGGTTGAATTTGTCGAAGCTGATGGTGGCAGTTGGCATGTTCGGGTACTCGGACACTCGGGGCAATCGCACAGAGCCCAGACCGGGCTGGCGGAAAAAAGTTCAGCTACGCCAGGGCAGGCCGGCGTGACGCCAACCGCCAATCTTGCCGCGTTGGCCCTTGGCGTCCTTGTCACCCTCGAAGCCCTCGAGCACGTTGTAGCAATCGGCCTGCGCCTCCTGGCTGGCCAGTGCTGCCGCATTGTGCGAACGTGCACCGCTGCGGCAGATGAACATTAGCAGCGCTTCGCGATCGACCTGCTTCTTGAGTTGCGCCACGAAATGGTTGTTCGGCTTGTTGTCGGGGTAGCTCAGCCACTCGATCTCGATCGCGCCGGGGATACGTCCGACCCAATCCCACTCGGCGCGCGTGCGCACATCGACCAGCTTGGCTCCCGGTGCCAGTTGCCACACCTCGTGGGCTTCCTGCGGTGTCAGTGCGCCCGCGTAGGGGAGGCCCAGCTCGCGTCCGCGTTCCTGAGCCAGCTGCAGCAGATCGGTCAATCTTCCCATGGCACCCGCCGAGTGTAGTTGCACAAGGGGCGCAGTATAAACCGAGAAATGGGCGTTGACCGCTCCCTTGCGCGCGCCGAAGGTCGCTGCGCGAGTGCGTTCGAGTCGGCTGCTGCGCACCGGAAGAGTGCGTCGCTTTTGGTATTTGCACTATCGTGGTGCGAGAAAAAGCCCAAGAACGCGAAATCGGCTTGTGGCACAATAAAAACCCCGCAGGGCATGAGTTGGCACGTTTTCTGCTCTCATTTCCCTCGTACCTATTTTCTACTGCCGCCGGTTGAGCCGGCACCTGTTCAGGAGATCTGCAATGGCAAGCCCGCAAGACGTGATCAACATGGTCAAGGAAAACGAAGCAAAGTTCGTCGACTTCCGCTTTACCGATACCCGTGGCAAGGAGCAGCACGTAACCGTGCCGGTCAGCGCTTTCGACGAAGACAAGTTCGAAAATGGGCACGCTTTCGATGGCTCGTCGATTTCGGGCTGGAAGGGTATTCAGGCCTCGGACATGCAGTTGATGCCCGATCCGAGCACTGCCTACATCGACCCCTTCTTCGACGAAACGACCCTCGTCCTGACCTGCGATGTCGTCGATCCGGCCGACGGTCGTGGCTACGACCGCGATCCACGCTCGATCGCCAAGCGCGCCGAAGCCTATCTCAAGTCCTCCGGGGTCGGCGATACGGCGTATTTCGGTCCTGAGCCCGAGTTCTTTGTTTTCGACTCGGTGGCCTGGAACGTCGACATGTCGGGTTGTTCGCTGAAGATCTACTCGGACGAAGCGGCTTGGGCGAGTGGCGAAAAATCCGAGGGTGAGGGCGGTAGCGGCCATCGTCCGGGCGTCAAGGGCGGTTATTTCCCGGTCCCTCCGGTCGATAGCCTGCATGACATCCGCTCGGCAATGGTGCTGACCCTGGAGTCGATCGGCGTGCCGGTCGAAGTGCATCACCACGAAGTCGCCACTGCCGGGCAGTGCGAGATCGGTACCGTGTTCAACACCTTGGTCAAGCGCGCGGACTGGACGCAGCAGTTGAAGTACGTGGTGCACAACGTCGCCCATCAGTACGGCAAGACGGCAACCTTCATGCCCAAGCCTATTGTCGGTGACAATGGTTCCGGAATGCACGTTCACCAGTCGATCTGGAAAGACGGCAAGAACATGTTTGCCGGCAACGGCTACGCCGGCCTGTCGGAAACGGCCTTGTTCTATATCGGCGGGATCATCAAGCACGCCAAGGCGCTGAATGCGATTACCAACCCGGGTACCAACTCGTACAAGCGCCTGGTGCCGCACTACGAGGCGCCGACCAAGCTGGCGTATTCGGCCAAGAACCGTTCCGCTTCGATCCGCGTGCCGCACGTCGCGTCCGACAAGGCGCGGCGCATCGAAACGCGTTTCCCCGATCCGATCGCCAACCCCTACCTGTGCTTTGCGGCGCTGCTGATGGCCGGCCTTGATGGCATCCAGAACAAGATTCATCCCGGGGATCCTGCGGACAAGAACCTCTACGATCTGCCGCCGGAGGAAGACGCCAAAATCCCGACCGTTTGCGCCAGCCTGGAAGAAGCGCTTGCCGCGCTCGACGTGGATCGCGAGTTTCTGACCCGTGGCGGTGTTTTTTCGGACGAGTGGATCGACGCCTTCATCGAACTGAAGATGGACGAGGTCAACAAGGTTCGCATGACCACTCACCCGGTCGAGTTCGATCTGTACTACAGCTGCTGATCAGGTGCTGCAGAGAAGAGGACGGGCTTGCCCGTCCTTTTTTTTGTCTGCCAATAGACCGGCTTGCGCGTTTGTATTAGTTCGGGTCATCCAATACACTCGCGTCTGACTTGCGAATCGACATGATGCGAGCCCAAGGCCGTCGGGTGGCGGGTTGCGACCAAGGAATAGGACGACGATGAAAGCGCAAGACCTGTTTGTTTCGAGCGCAGCACTGCTTTCACTGCTGGCATGGCCGGCACACGGGCAGGACATCTACAAGTGCGACGTCGATGGGCGGACGACCTACTCGAATGTTCCCACTAGCAAATGCAGAAAGCTCGTTCTCGACCCGGTCAATGTGGCGCCGGCTCCGAAGGCAGCGCGCACGCCAACACCCAGCAACTTCCCGAAAGTCGACAACCAAACGCAGAAGTCACGCGACGACGACCGCCGCCGGATTCTCGAAACCGAACTCGCGGCCGAGCAGAAGTACGCCGAGCAGGCAAAAAAAGCGCTCGCCGAGCAGGAGGCCACGGTGCTTCCCAACGAGCGCATGCAAGGTGGTGGGATCAGTGGCGGCAAGGTGGAGGAGCGGCTGCAGCCCTACAAGGACAAAGTGGCGCTGCACGAGCGCAATATCGAGGCCATCGGCAAAGAGATTGCCAATCTGCGCTGAGTCATGATTCTTGATTCACGATTCGCAGGCGGGACACCTGCAAGGCCCCTCACCAGCCATGTCTGAAACTTCCTCGAATTCCTTCGGTGGGCTTGACCTGCTTTCGTCGGCGGTCATCCTGCTTGACGAGAATCTGGCTATCCGGCACATGAATCCGGCCGCCGAGAATCTACTGGCAATCAGCAGCAAGGTCTTCGTCGGTTGCCCGCTGGCTGGCGTCATCGACTGCCCACCGCGCTTCCTGGCGGCGCTCGATAGTGCGCTGAACCATGGTTGGGACTACAGCGGGCAGAACATCGATCTGCGCCTCACTGCTGGCGAGCTGTTGCCGCTGAACTGCACGGTGAACCCGGTCGATACCCCGCACGCCAGCCTGTTGGTTGAATTGTGGCCGATCGATCAGCAGCTCAGGGCAAGCCGGGAAGAGCGACTGGTGGAGCAGCAGCAAGCCAATCGCGAGCTGATCAGAAACCTGGTGCACGAAATCAAGAACCCCTTGGGGGGAATCCGAGGCGCTGCACAGCTGCTCGAGCACGAACTCAACAACCCCGGTTTGCGCGAGTACACGCAGGTAATCATCAAGGAGGCCGATCGCCTGCAGGACCTGATGCGGCGCTTGCTGTCGCCGCACCGGCCGATGCAGCCGGGACCGGTGAATATCCACGAGATCCTGGAGCGGGTGCGCAGTCTGCTGACTGCCGAGTTTCCGACCTTGCTCACCGTGCAGCGCGATTACGATACCAGCCTGCCGGAGCTGATCGGTGATCGCGAGCAGTTGATACAGGTCTTCCTGAACCTTGCCAGGAATGCTGCGCAAGCGATCCAGCGTCAGCCCGACGACAGCGCGCGCGGCTCCGGCCAGATCACTCTGCGCACGCGTGTCGCTCGCCAGACGACCTTGTTCAAGCGCCGCTATCGCCTGGCACTCGAAGTGCAGGTGATCGACGACGGCCCGGGCATTGCCGAAGACATTCGCGAGCGCATGTTCTACCCACTGGTTTCCGGGCGGGAAGGGGGCAGCGGCCTGGGCCTGACGCTGGCCCAGAGCTTCGTCCAGCAACACCACGGAACGATTGATTGTGAGAGTCGGCCGGGTGGCACTTGTTTTACGATTCGCTTACCGTTGGGCTAACTGTTGGCAGGTTTCTTGCTTAGCCGTCAGTAACATTAGCCAAGCACCTCGAGGAAGCGATGAAAGCAGTCTGGATCGTTGACGACGACAAATCAATCCGCTGGGTCCTCGAAAAGACCCTGTCCCGCGAGAAAATCCCCTTGCGCAGTTTTTCGTCGGCCAGCGAAGCCTTGGCGGAACTTGATTCGGCCGGCGAGCCGCCACAGGTGCTGGTTTCCGATATCCGTATGCCGGGTCAGTCCGGGCTCGATCTGCTGCAAGTGTTCAAGGAGCGCTTCCCGGCTTTGCCGGTGATCATCATGACCGCCTACTCCGACCTGGAAAGTGCGGTGTCGGCGTTTCAGGGCGGTGCTTTCGAGTATCTGCCCAAACCTTTCGATGTCGATCAGGCGCTGGAACTGATTCGACGAGCGATCGGCGAAAGCATGCACCAGTCTGGTGCGCCAAATGAAGTAGGCCTGGTACCCGAGATTCTCGGGCAGGCTCCAGCGATGCAGGAAGTCTTTCGGGCGATTGGCCGGCTCAGCCAGTCGAGTGCCACGGTTCTGATCACCGGCGAGTCCGGTTCCGGCAAGGAACTGGTCGCGCGTGCCGTGCATCGCCACAGTCCCCGTGCCGAGCAGCCTTTCATCGCCATCAATACCGCCGCCATTCCGCGCGACCTTCTCGAGTCCGAGCTCTTTGGTCATGAACGCGGTGCCTTTACCGGTGCGGCGGCGCAGCGACAAGGTCGTTTCGAACAGGCCGAGGGCGGGACATTGTTTCTCGACGAAATCGGCGACATGCCGGCGGAGCTGCAAACACGACTTTTGCGGGTGCTTTCGGACGGTCATTACTACCGCGTTGGCGGACATTCCCCGCTGAAGACCAAGGTCCGGATCATTGCCGCGACGCACCAGGATCTGGAGGAAAGAGTCCGCCAGGGACTCTTTCGCGAGGATCTTTTTCACCGTTTGAACGTGATCCGAGTTCGTCTACCTTGCCTGCGCGAACGCAGTGAGGATATTCCGATTCTCGCCCGCCACTTTCTGCAAAAAAGCGCCAACGAACTCGGCGTCGAGGGTAAACGTTTTTCCGACGCCGCCCTGAAGCACCTCTGCGGGCTCGATTTTTCGGGCAACGTTCGGCAACTCGAGAATCTCTGCCACTGGCTGACAGTGATGGCGCCGGGGCAACTGGTGGAAGTCACCGATCTGCCGCCGGAACTTCGTGAAGCGACGCCTGCGCCGGCGAGCAGCGATTGGCAGAGCGCGCTGGCCAAGGAAGTCGAGCGCATGCTGCTCAGCGATGCCGGTCAGGTGCACGAAAAGCTGACGCAGGCGTTCGAGCGGGTGTTGATCAACCGCGCGCTAGCGCATACTGGTGGGCGCCGAATCGAAGCTGCACAAACCCTCGGGATCGGCCGCAACACCATTACCCGCAAGATCCAGGAACTCGGGATCGATGGCGGAAGCGCGAGCAGCGTTGACGAGCGCGAGGCCTCTTTGCCGCGATAATCGGCGATAATGGCGACTTTCACGGTAATGACGAAGCCATGAACGAATCTGCCACCAAGCCGCTGGCCGCGTCTGCCAAGTGCCTTGCCCCTACAGCGGCGACCACTTGTCGAATCGATCCGCATCGCGTGCATTCCCTGCTCGGCCCGCTGAGCCCGCGTTTCACGGTCGAGGCGCTGGCTGAGTGTGTGTCGACCAATACCGTGCTGCTCGAACGCGTCGTTCAGGGTGCCGCATCGGGGTCGGTGCTGGTCGCCGATCGGCAGACTGCCGGGCGTGGTCGACGCGGGCGCAACTGGCTGTCGACACCCGAGGCCAGCCTGACCTTCTCCTTGCTCTGGCGCTTCGAGGGCAGCGTTGCGCGACTGGCCGGCCTCTCGCTGGCGGTTGGTCTGGCGGTAGCGCGTGGCTTGGCGAACAGCGGCGTTGCTGGCGTTGGCTTGAAATGGCCGAATGACATCCTGCTCGCGGGCGGCAAGGTCGGTGGCATTCTGGTGGAGCTCGAGGCGGCAGCAGGCGGCACGCTGGCAGTGATCGGCATCGGCTTGAACCTGCAGTTGCCGCCCGACGGCGATGAAGAATTTCTGCATCGGCCGGCGGCGCTGGCGGAGGTAATGGCGCTTGTGCCTGAGCGTCAGCAGTTGCTGGCGCAGCTCCTGATCGACCTGGCAGAGATCATGGACCGCTTTGCGGACGGCGGTTTTGCCGCCTTGCGCAGCGACTGGCAGGCCTATCACCTGTGGCAGGGTCGGCAGGTGCGCCTGCTCGACGGCGCCCTGGTCGACCGCCGCGGGCTGTGCTTGGGGGCTGACAGCGACGGCGCCTTGCTGCTGCAGACGGACGCCGGTATCGAACGCTGTCTGTCCGGCGACGTGTCGCTGCGGGCCGCATGATCGTCGCCATCGATGCCGGCAACAGCCGCATCAAGTGGGGCGTTCATGACGGCAACGGCTGGCTGAACAGCGGCGCGCTGGCGACTACCGAGGTCGCCAGGCTGGCCGAAGTCGCCGTGCAGTGGCCGGCGAGTGCTCGCGGGGTGGTCTGCAACGTCGCTGGTGCGGCGGTCGCCGACAGCATCGCGCGCCTGTTCGCCAGTCGTCACGCCGAGCTCTCTTTCCTGCAGGCCAGTGTCGCGGCCTGTGGTGTGCGCAGCTGCTACGAGCATCCGCAGCAACTCGGTGCCGACCGCTGGGCGGCGCTGATCGGTGCGCGTGCCGCCCAGGGCGCTGCCTGCCTGGTGGTCTGCGCGGGAACGGCGACCACCGTAGACCGGCTCGACGCTGCCGGTGTGTTTGCGGGCGGGTTGATCCTGCCTGGTTTCGACCTGATGCGTGCGGCGCTGGCACGCAATACGGCGCAACTGCCACTGGCCGAGGGCGTTTTCTGTGCGCAGCCCCGCAACACCGTGGATGCCATCGTCAGCGGTTGCCTGCAGGCGCAGTTGGGCGCCGTCGAGCGCATGTTCCAGGAAATCGCCGACGAGGCCGATGCCTGCTGTCTGCTGACCGGCGGCAGTGCACGCCGCCTGGCCGCGCACTTGAAGATTCCCTTCCAGTTGATGGACAATCTGATTCTTGACGGGCTGCTACGCTTCGCTACTTCGCCGGGGGACTGAACAGCGCTGCGCGCCTTGGTCGCGTGACTATTGCTGCCGAGATGTAGTCCGCCTGCGTGAATTACTGACCGACCCTCTGCCGGGACCGCCCATCCTTTGCTGGCGCCGGATCACCAACGCTTGATTTCAGGAGATCGCCATGGCCCTCATGGACTTCATCAAGAAGCAGTTCATCGATGTCATCCACTGGACTGAAGAGGGCGACGGCATCCTCGCCACGCGCTATCCGATGCAGGATATGGAGATTCAGTATGGCGCACAGCTGACGGTACGCGATTCGCAACTCGCCGTCTTCGTCAATGAAGGTCAGGTGGCCGATGTTTTCGGCCCTGGGCGCTACAAGCTGACGACCCAGACGCTGCCGGTGCTGACCTACCTCAAGAACTGGGACAAGCTCTTCGAGTCGCCTTTCAAGTCGGAAGTCTATTTCTTTTCTACCCGCCTGCAACTCGATCGCAAGTGGGGAACATCGAACCCGATCACTCTTCGTGACCAGGACTTCGGCATGGTGCGGATGCGCGCTTTCGGCATCTACTCGTACCAGTTGAACGATGCCAAGAAGTTCTACAGCGAGATTTCCGGGACGCGTGCGGAATACACGGTCGAGGACCTGGACGGCCAGTTGCGCAATCTGCTGATCAGCTCGATGACCGACCTGTTCGCTGAGTCGGGCGTGCCTTTCATCGATATGGCGGCCAACCAGGACGAGTTGAGCCGGGCGCTGAAAGGGAAGCTGGACGCGGTTTTCGAGCGCTACGGTCTGTTGCTCGACCGTCTGGTCGTGCAGAACGTGTCATTGCCCGAGGAACTGCAGAAGGTGCTCGATACGCGCATCGGCATGAATATGATCGGCGACCTTGGCCGCTACACGCAATA
This sequence comes from Candidatus Accumulibacter appositus, assembly GCA_000585055.1. Classification (GTDB taxonomy): domain Bacteria; phylum Pseudomonadota; class Gammaproteobacteria; order Burkholderiales; family Rhodocyclaceae; genus Accumulibacter; species Accumulibacter appositus. The sequence goes on along the minus strand of JEMX01000007.1, from coordinate 45,267 downwards.
CCAGGTAGCGAGCAGCATTCCGTTAGCGGCAGAGAACGAAGGTGGCATCGCCGGCATTGGCGCCGGTCTCGGAGCGGGTCTCGGCATTGGCCAGACGATGACTACGGCGATGGGTTCAGCAATGCAGCCGGGGGCGGCGCCGGCGGGGCAGGTGTCCGTGGCAGGCGCTTCGCTGCTCGGCGTCGCCGCGCCGCCACCGGCGTCACCACTCAGCGCCGACGAGGTGGTGGCGGCACTCGAGAAGCTGCACGCCCTGGTCGGCAAGGGGATCCTTTCGCAGGCCGAATTCGACACCAAGAAGGCGGAGCTTCTCGCCAAACTCGTTTGAGCCGGGTGCCGGCGCTGAACTCGGATGACCGTTACGCCAGCTGCAGCCGCTGAGCCGGCGCTACGGGCCGGCGTGCCGGGAAGATGCGCACCGGTCAGCGCGAGGCAGTGACCCCTGCGGACCAGATCTGGTCGAGATCGGGAAAGTTCCATTTGCCAGGGTCTTCACGGCTGACGATCTGCTGCCGGCAGCCGGGGCGGGCGAGATCGAGGACTTCCGGGAAAATGCGGGCCGCGCTTTGCGTCGAAAAAAAGACCTTGACCTGCGGATGGAGCAGCGACTTTCCGTTCTGCTCGATGACCACGCCCAGGCGGCCGCAATTGAGCCGCACCAGCGAGCCGACCGGATAGATGCCGATGCTCTTGACAAAGGCCTGGAACACCGCAGGATCGAAATGGCCGTTGCTCCACTCGGCCATTTTGCGCACCGATTCAGCGGGATCCCAGCCGGCCTTGTAGGGGCGGTTCGAGGTGATCGCGTCGTAGACGTCGCAGACTGCCCCCATCTTGGCGAACAGGCTTATCGCAGATCCCCGCAGGCACTTGGGATAGCCCGAGCCGTCGTCTTTTTCATGGTGGTGGAGGGCAACATCCAGCGCGACGGGGTCGACGTCGCCACTCTGGAGAAGTATCCGGTGCCCATTCTCCGGATGCGTTTTGACGATCGCAAACTCGGCATCGGTCAGTTTGCCGGGTTTGTTGAGGATCTTGAGCGGAACGGCCATCTTGCCGAGGTCGTGCAGCAGGCCGGCGATGCCGGCAGAACGTACCTGCTCTTCCGTCAGGCCGAGTTGCCGGGCGAGCGCGACCATCAACGCGCAGACGGCAACCGAGTGCATGTAGGTGTAATCGTCGGCAGTCTTCAGGCGCGCCAGGCTGATCAGTGCGCCCGCGCTACGGCTCACCGAGTCGGATATTTCTTCGACCAGCCGCCGCGCGCCGCCGGTGTCGACTGCCTTGCCCATGCGCACTTCCTCGAACATCGAGGTAACCGCCTGCCGGGATTTGGCCACGATTCGGCCCGCACGCGCGAACTCGGCGGCGCAGGGAACGGGTACCGTGTTGCGCACGGTCGCCGCGGCGATCGCGATTTCGGCGTCGACATGGGCCTCCGACTCGGCGACCGAAACAACGGTCTCGTCTGCCGGCAGATCGCGGCCTTTGCCGCAATCGATCCACACTTCCCTGATGTTGCTGGCGCGGATACGGTCGATGTCCTTCGCGTCGCTGATGACAAATGACGAGCGCCAGAAGGGGTGTTCCAGCCAGGGGCCGCAGAACTCCTTCAGGTACATGCCGACAGTCAGCTGCTGGACGCCGATTCGCTTGAGCATTGCGGGGTCTCGGAGGGGCAGCTCCACGCTGGAGCCGCCATCAGTTTACACGCTCTGTCCGTATAGGAAAGGAGCCTCGCGGCCCTCCTCACTGCTTGCTGGTGCGGGTTTCTAGAGACCCGCCTCGGCGCGCAGCGTCGCTGCCTTGTTGGTGGCTTCCCAGGTGAACTCCGGTTCGTCGCGGCCAAAGTGGCCGTAGGCTGCCGTTCCGCGGTAGATCGGCCGCAACAGATCGAGCGCCTGGATGATGCCTTTCGGTCGCAGGTCGAAGTGCTTGCCGATCAGCGCGACAATCGCTTCGTCGCTGATCTTGCCGGTGCCGAAGGTATTGACCATTAGGGATACCGGGCGCGCCACGCCGATGGCGTACGCCACCTGGACTTCGCAACGGTCGGCGAGGCCTGCGGCGACGACGTTTTTGGCGACGTGGCGCGCGGCGTAGGCGGCTGAGCGATCGACTTTCGACGGGTCCTTGCCCGAGAAGGCGCCGCCGCCATGCCTGGCCGCGCCACCGTAGGTGTCGACGATGATCTTGCGGCCGGTCAGGCCGCAATCGCCGTGCGGGCCGCCAACGACGAAGCGGCCGGTCGGGTTGACCAGATAGCGGGTTGCGCTGGTGAGCAGTTCCGGCGGCAGGACCGGCTTGATGATTTCCTCGATTACGGCTTCCGAAATCTGCGCGTGCGAGACGTCCGGGTCGTGCTGCGTCGACACGACGATGGTGTCGATGGCGACCGGCTTGCCGTGCACATAGCGGACGGTGAGCTGGCTCTTGGCATCCGGGCGCAGCCACGGCAGGCGGCCGTCGTGGCGAACTTCACCCTGGCGTTGCATGAGGCGGTGTGCGTAATGGATAGGCAGTGGCATCAGCGACGGCGTCTCGTTGCAGGCGTAACCGAACATCAGTCCCTGGTCGCCGGCTCCCTGGTCGAGGTCGATACCCTGGCCCTCGTCGACGCCCTGGGCGATGTCCGGTGACTGGCGGTTGATGGCCGTTAGAATGGCGCAGCTCTTGTAGTCGAAGCCGATGTCGGAGTTGTCGTAGCCGATGCGACGAACGGTCTCCTGCGCGATTTCGCGATAGTTGATGTGTGCCTTGGTGGTGATCTCGCCCGAGATGACGACCAGTCCGGTCGACACCAGGGTTTCACAGGCGACCCGAGCGGGGGGGTCGTCGGCGAGAATGGCGTCGAGGATGGCGTCGGAAATCTGGTCGGCGACCTTGTCGGGATGGCCCTCGGAAACCGATTCCGAAGTAAAGAGGTGCTCTGTGCTCATGCTGTGGTCTGCTCCAAATTGAAAAACCCCGAAACGGCGTCGTTGCCGGCTCCGGGGTTTGAGCAGACGACGCTTTAGCAGTATTTTTTGGCCGTGCTTACGGCTTCCCCGCCCTGCAAGTTGTCCTGATTAACTCGGCGGAGGGATAATTATAATTTTTCTCTCGGCGGCGGGTCAAACGTCGCAGCTACCGGATCGCACCGTGATTACACTTTTTCGTCTCCTCAGCCGCCTGCCGCTCGCCTGGCTGCATGTTCTGGGTGCCATCCTCGGCTGGCTGACCTGGCTGCTGTCGCCGACCTACCGCCAGCACATGCGCGAGAACATGCTGCTCGCACTTGGACCAGCCGAAGCCGGACGTGTCCGTTCGGCGGCCATCGCCGAAGCCGGCAAGGGGATGCTGGAACTGCCCAAGGTCTGGCTAAGGCCGCTGGCCGAAACCGCCAGTCGCGTCGTCGAAGTGTCGGGCTGGGAGTTGGTCGAAGCGGCTTCGCGGCGGGGTCGGGGAATCCTCTACCTGACCCCGCATCTGGGATGTTTCGAGGTCACCGCGCAGTACCTGTCCACGCATGCCCCGATCACGGTCCTCTATCGGCCGCCCAAGCAGGCCTGGCTGCAGACGATGATCGAAGCCGGGCGCGCGCGCGCGCAGTTGCACCTGGCGGCGGCTGATCTGTCAGGGGTGCGCGGTTTGCTCAAGGCACTGAAACGTGGTGAAGCGGTCGGCATGCTGCCGGACCAGGCGCCGCGGGCTGGCGAAGGGCGCTGGTTGGACTACTTCGGCAGACCCGCGTACACCATGACCCTCGCTGCGCGACTGGTCGAGACCGGGGCCAGCGTGATCATGGTCTGGGCTGAACGGCTGCCCGCCGGGGTCGGCTACCATTTTCACCTGCAGGCGCCAAGCGCGCCGATCAGTGGCAGCCTCGAAGAGCGGGCGCTACAGATCAATCAGCAGATTGAAGCGCTGGTCCGCCAGTGCCCGCAGCAGTATCTGTGGGGCTACAATCGCTACAAGCGGCGGCGAAGCAGTGCTGAAGCAGTGCCGCAGGATGAGAAAGGCGTTCGGCGGGCCGCGCAGGGGCTGAGCGGTGATTGACTCTGCACATTGCCGCTGCACGCTTGCCGCCGGCGCGGAAATCCCTTGATGCGGATTGCCTTCTGCTTCTACAAATATTTTCCTTTTGGCGGTCTGCAGCGCGATTTTCTGCGTATTGCCCTGGCCTGCCAGGCCCGCGGCCACAGCATCAGGGTTTACACCCTGGAATGGCGCGGCGATGTTCCGGCGGGCTTCGAAGTGGTCCTGGTGCCGGTCCGCGCGCTAAGCAATCCGCGCCGCTACGCGAAATTCAGCCGCTGGGTTGGCGAGGATCTGGCGGCGCGACCGGCCAACCGGGTGGTCGGATTTAACAAGATGCCGGGACTCGACGTCTATTTTGCTGCCGACCCCTGCTTCGAGGACAAGGCGCGCACCTTGCGTAGTGCGCTGTATCGGATGTCGGGTCGCTACCGCCATTTCTCGGCCTACGAGCGCGCCGTTTTCGGGCCCGAGGCGGATACCGAGATCCTGCTGATTTCGCCGCTGCAAAAGCCGCTGTTCCAGAAGTACTACGCCACTGCCGACGAGCGCTTTCATCTGCTGCCGCCGGGAATCGCGCTCGACCGCCGCGCGCCGGAGAATGCGCCCGAGATTCGCGCCGCCTTCCGGCACGAGTTCGCGCTGGCCGCAGATGAGCTGCTCCTGCTGCAGCTGGGTTCGGGCTTCAAGACCAAGGGCCTGGACCGCAGCCTGAAGGCGCTGGCGGCGCTGCCGGCAACGCTCGCCGGTCGTTGTCGGCTGTTTGCCATCGGCGACGATGAGGCGAAACTTTTTCATGCGCAGGCGCGAGCGCTCGGCGTCGCTGATCGGGTTCGCATCCTGCGCGGACGCAGCGACATCCCGCGCTTCCTGCTCGGCGCCGACCTGTTGATCCATCCAGCGTACAACGAGAACACCGGCACGGTGCTGCTCGAGGCGATAGTCGCCGGCCTGCCGGTGCTGACCACCGCCGTTTGTGGCTACGCCCATTTCGTCAGCGATGCCGATGCTGGTCGGGTCGTTGCCGAGCCTTTTGAACAGGCCTGCCTCGACCGCCTGCTGGCGCAGATGTTGAGCGACGCGCCGGCACGTCGGCACTGGCAGGCGCGTGCCCTGGAGTTCGCCGAGCACGCCGACATCTACAGCAACGCGGAACGCGCCGCCGACCTGATCCTGAAGGAGCAGCCATGAGCCGCGAGCGGCTGTTCCTGGAGGAGCCGTTTCGTTCGCTGTGGGCCGGGCAGGATCCCTTCGTCGCCGTCGAGGCCCTCGCCGGCGAGGTCTTTCGCGAACTCGAAGGGCGCCGCACCTTGCGCAGCGAAGTCGCCGGGCGTGGCTACTTCGTCAAGATCCATCGCGGCGTCGGCTGGGCGGAAATCGTCAAGAATCTTCTTTCGCTGCGCCTGCCGGTCCTCGGGGCAGCAAACGAGTGGCGGGCCATCCAGCGCCTAAGCGAACTCGGCGTGGACAGCATGCACGCGGTCGCTTTTGGGCTGCGTGGTCGCAATCCCGGGCGGCAGCACTCCTTCATCATCACCGAGGAGCTGAGCCCGACCCTCAGTCTCGAGGACTTTTGTCTGGACTGGAAAAAGCTCCCTCCCGGCGTACGCTTGAAGCGCGCGCTGATCGACCGCGTCGCCCAGATGGCGAGACGAATGCATCTGGCGGGTATCAACCATCGCGATTTCTATCTCTGCCATTTCCTTCTGCACCTCGACCCGGCGCCGACCGCCGACCGGTTCCGACTGTCCCTGATCGACCTGCACCGTGCGCAGCTCAGAGCGCAACTGCCGCGACGCTGGCGCGACAAGGATCTGGCGGCGCTCTATTTCTCGGCACTTGACATTGGCCTGAGCAGGCGCGACCTGCTGCGCTTTCTGGCAGCCTATTTTTCCTGCCCCTTGCGGCAGATTCTGCGCGATGAAGCGCCGCTGCTTTCGCATCTGGCGAGTGAAACGCGTCGCTTGCAGGCGCGTTTCGAACGCAAGGTGGCAGCCGGGGAGATGACATGAGCAAGTGGTGGGTGAATCCACAGTACGCAGCAAGCGAAGCGGGCACGGTGTTTGGCAGTCTCGACCGCGTGTTTTCACTGACCGGTGAGCGGATAGCCAACGATCAGCTGAGTCGCGTGTTGCGCGTCGGTGTCGGCGGCAAGCGCTACTACGTCAAGCGCTACAGTGGCAATGGCAAGACCATGCGCCGCCGCTGGTTCGGCTTGCGGCGCTGGTTCGGCCTACCGCGGGTGCGTGCCGAATGGCGCAACCTGCTCGCCTTTCGAGCCTGGGGTATTCCGACCGCAACGCTGGTCGCCTATGGCCTGGAGCGGCGCTTTGGCGGCTTCGTTCGCGGTGCGCTGGTCACCGAGGAGATTCCGGATACGACGGACCTCGCCTACCTCGCGCACAGCGACGATCCGCGACTCGGCGATCATGTTTGGCTGACGCAGGTGTCGCAGCAGGTCGCCAGCCTCACCCGGACCCTGCACGACGCGCGGTTCGCGCACAATGATTTGAAGTGGCGCAACCTCCTGGTCGATGGCGGTCCGTCGCCGACCGTCTATCTGATCGATTGTCCGACTGGCAATACCTATCGTGGCGCGCTTCTCGAGTATCGGATTGTCAAAGACCTTGCCTGTCTCGACAAAGTGGCCAGCAAGAAGCTGTCCCGGAGTCAGCGTTTGCGTTTCTACCTTGATTACGCACGCCAGACCCGCCTCGGTGATGGCGATCGCCAGCGCATCGCCAAGATCGTCCATTTTTTCGATGGCCGAGAGTAGCCGCGACGAGCGCGACGGGCGCTACCGCAGTTACCACGGGCGATTGGGGTGGTCATGAGCGCGCCCGCACTGAGCGACGCAAGGACGCTGCGCGCCGCCGGTCGGCAGCCGTCACTGCCCTTTTGCGTTGCCCTGGCCGATGGTCGCCAGCTGAGCATGCGCAGGCTATTGCGCGTCCTGCCGGGCAAGCGGCTGGTCGGCGAGGCAGAACTCGACGGCCGGCGGGTACTCGCCAAGCTCTTCGTCGGGCGGCGTTGCGAAAAGCACTGGCGGCACGAGCGCGGGGGGCTGGAGGCGCTTCGTGAGGCGGGCGTACCGACGCCCGAACTGCTCGTCGCGATGGCCATGGCCGGTGGCGGCTACGCCTTGCTGACCGTTTTTCTCGAAGCTGCCGAGAGCCTTGGCCAAGCCTGGGCACGGCTTTCCGGGCGAGCCGTCGGAGATGGCGAAGCGTTGGCTGTCCTGGCGCCGGCGCTGGCCATGCTTGGACGGCTGCACGCCGCCGGTCTGGTGCAGGACGACCTGCATCTCGGCAATTTCCTGCGTCATGACGGCAGACTGCTAGTCGTCGATGGCGATGCGGTTCGCGTGATCAGCCGTGGACAGCCTTTGTCGCCGGCCGACGCTGGCGCCAACCTGGCGGTGCTGCTGGCGCAGTTGCCGCCGGCCTGGGATGGGCAGCTGCCCGCCTTGCTGCCGGCCTATACCGCCGAGCAGGCGTTCTTGCCTGAGCGGGCGGTCATGCAACGCAATATCGAGCGTGTCAGAGCTTGGCGCCTGGGCGACTTTCTGGCCAAGACGGTGCGTGAGTGCACGTTGTTCGCAGTCGAGCAGACGGCTACCCGCTTCAGCGCCGTGCGTCGTGACGAGGCGGCAGTGCTGGCGTCTTTGCTGGCGGCGCCAGACAGCGCCATCGGCCGCGGCCAGGTTTTCAAGGACGGCGGCACGACGACGGTGGCCCGCCTCGCGGCGACGGGGCGGACACTGCTGATCAAACGCTACAACCTCAAGAGCCTGCGGCACGCCCTCGGTCGTCTGTGGCGTCCGAGCCGCGCCTGGCATTCGTGGCGCGAGGCGCACCGGCTGCTGTTCTTCGGCATCCCGACGCCAAGGCCGTTGGCGCTGATTGAGGAACGCTGCGGACCGCTGCGTCGGCGCGCCTGGCTGATCAGCGAGTACTGTCCTGGGCCGAATCTGCTGAGTCATCTGTCAGCTGACTGCATACCCCCGGCGAAGGAGGCGAAGGCCATGCGCGAGCTGTTCGGAGCCTTGTGCCGACATCAGATCAGTCATGGCGATCTCAAGGCCACCAATCTGCTTTGGGACGGGGAGCTCGTTCAGCTCATAGATCTCGACGGTGTCGTGCAGCATCGCTCGGCGTCCGCGCACGCGCGCGCCTGGCGGCGCGACCGCGCGCGGCTGTTGCGCAACTGGCCGGCAGGCTGCGTGTTGCGCGGCTGGCTCGATGAACAACTGCCCCCGGCGTGAAAGTCGCGCCTGCGTCTCGCGAACTCCTTCTCCTGCGCACCGACGGTCGCTCGCGGTGGCCGATCAGCCGGCGCTGGGCGTGCTCGTGCTCGTGCTGTCCGCCGGCTCACTGAACTGCATCGCGTGCAGGCGTGCATAGGGGCCGTCGTCGTTGGCCAGCAACTCGGCGTGGCTGCCACGTTCGACGATGCGTCCCTGGTCCATGACCAGAATCAGGTCGGCTTTTTCGATCGTCGACAGGCGGTGCGCGATGACCAGCGTCGTCCGGCCGGCCGTCGCCTGATCGAGCGCGCTCTGGATATGGCGTTCGGACTCGCTGTCGAGTGCCGAGGTCGCCTCGTCGAGAATCAGGATCGGCGCATCCTTGAGCAGCGCCCGAGCAATCGCCAGTCGCTGCCGCTGGCCGCCCGAAAGCATGACCCCGTTTTCGCCGACCATGGTCTCGAAGCCGTCCGGCAGGCGGTCGATGAACTCGCGTGCAAAGGCCGCTTCGGCGGCTTGTTCGATGGCCGCGCGTGGGGCGTCGGAAAGGTCGCCGTAGGCGATGTTGCTGGCGATAGTGTCGTTGAACAGCACGACCTGTTGGGTGACCAGGGCGAGATGCTGGCGCAAGTTGCGCAGGGTGAAGTCCTCGACGTCAATCCCGTCGATAAGAATCTGGCCCGTGTCGTGCTGGTAGAAGCGGGGGATGAGGTTGGCCAACGTTGACTTGCCGCTACCGGAGCGTCCGACGAGTGCGATCATCTGTCCCGGTTCAACCGAGAAGCTGATCTGATCGAGAACGCGCGTGCTGCTGCCTGGATAGGCGAAGGACAGGTCTTTCACCTCCAGTCGCCCGCTGACTCTCTCTTTTTCGATGCGTCCCTGATCGGGCTCCGGCTCTTCGTCGATCTGGGAAAAAATGCTTTCGGCACCTGCCAGCCCCTTCTGAATCGTCGAGCTGACTTCGGACAGCTGGCGAATCGGTTTCGGCAGCATTCCGGCGGCGGTGATATAGGCAACCAGGTCGCCTGCCGAGGCGTCGCCGCGCAGCGCCAGGACCAGAGCCAGCAGCACCGCCATGGCGGAAAAGGTGACGAACTGCAGCGCCGGGGTGTAGGTCGCGGTGGTTCGAACCATGCGCAGCTGTTTGGCCCTGTTGTCCTCGCTTGCTGCCCTGAAGCGCGTCGACTCGTAATTCTCGCCGCCGAAACTGCGCACCACGCGGTAGCCCTGAATGGTTTCCGAGGCGACGTGTGTCAGGTCGCCCATGGTCGCCTGAATCTTGAGGCTCTGCCGGCGAAATTTCCGGCTGGCACGGGTAACCATGACACCGATGATCGGCAGAATGGCGACCATGACCAAGGTCAATCGCCAGTTCATCCACAGCAGGTAGCCGAACAGGAAGAAGACCGTCAGCCCCTCACGAATGACGACCTTGATGGCGTCGGTCGCGGCACCGGTGACCATGGTCACGTCGTAGGTGATTCGCGAGATCAGATGGCCGGTATTCTGCTGGTCGAAGTAGCCGTTCGGCAGGCGTAGCAGGCTGTCGAAAAGGGCGCGCCTGAGGTCGTGGATCAGGCCCAGCGAAACCCTCGCCAGGTAGTAGTTCCCGAGGAAGGAGCCGATTCCCTGCCAGGTGATGACGATCACCAGCAGCAGCGGTACGCCGTAGATCAGGTCGAGATCACCGGTCAGCGCATGCGTCTGCCGCGTGGCGCTGCTGGTCTCGCTCAGTTCGTCGACGAAGAACTTCAGAATGCCGGCCATCATCGGTTGCGATGAGGCGAAGATCATGTAGCCCAGCAGGCTGATCGCGAACATGCCGAGAAACGGCCGCAGATAGCCAAGCAGCCGGAAATAGATTCGTAGCGACGAAGTGACTGGTTTGGCCGCCGTGTTGGTGGTCGTCAAAGGAACTCAGTCCACAGCTTCGCTGCTATCGTCGACCGGCCAGACGGGCTCGATCTCGGCTGGCGCGTTTTCCCTGTAGAACAGCTCCAGGGCTGGCCCCCGGCCACGATCGGGAATGGCCACCGAGACGATTCCCTCGGGAGCTGGCAGAAATGTCTCGGGGACATTCTTCAACGCCTTGCCCATGAAGCCAATCCAGATCGGTAGCGCTGCCGAGCCGCCGGTTTCTCGCCGGCCGAGGTTCTTCGGTTGGTCAAAACCGATCCACGAGCAGGCGACGACGGTTTGTTGGTAGCCACAGAACCAGGCGTCTACCTGATCGTTGGTGGTTCCCGTCTTGCCGGCGAGATCGCGCCGTTTGAGCGTTGCTGAAGCGCGCGCACCGGTTCCGTAGATGGTTACGTCGCGCAACAGGCTGTCCATCAGGAAAGCGTTGCGCGGGTCGATTGCGCGCAGGCGTTCGTCGCCAGCTGTCGTTGGCGCTGCCTGCGCCAGCAGCTGGTTCTTGTCATCCAGGATTTGGCTGACGATATACGGTCGGATAAGGTAACCGCCGTTGGCGAAGACCGCGTAGCCGGTGACCATCTGCCAGGGGGTGGCCGAGCCGGCGCCCAGGGCCATGGTCAGATAGGGTGGGTGCTTGTCGGCGTCAAAGCCGAAACGCGTCACGTAGTCCTGTACATAGCGCACGCCGCTGGCCTGCAGGAGACGGATCGAGACCATGTTCTTCGAGCGGGCCAGCGCTCGACGAATGCGCATCGGCCCTTCGTACTTGCCATCGTAGTTTTTCGGCTCCCAGGCCTGGCTGCCGGTGACCGTGGCCGGGAAGCTGATCGGTTCGTCGCTGACCACCGACGCCGGGGTGAAGCCCCTTTCCAGCGCCGCCGAATAGATGAAGGGCTTGAAACTCGAACCCGGCTGCCGCCAGGCCTGAGTGGTGTGATTGAACTTGCTGCGGTTGAAATCAAAGCCGCCAACCAGGGCGCGGATGGCGCCGTCGCGCGGATCTGCGGCCAGGAAAGCGGCTTCCACCTCGGGCATCTGAACGATACGCCAGTTGTCTTTGTCGTCGCTCTGGACGCGAATGATGGCCCCCGGGCGGAGGCGCTTGTTGGCCGGAGCCTTGTCGTCGATCATGCGCGCTGCAAACTTCAGGCCGTCGCCGCTGAGGGTGACGATCTCGCCGCCCCGCCGGTAGGCTCGAATGGCCTTGCTAGTTGCTTGCAGGATGATCGCCGGGCGCATGTCTTCGGCGTCAGTGAAATCCTGCAACAACTCCTCGAGTGCCTCGTCCTGTTCCGATTTGATCCGGCTGATGTCGACGTAGGCCTCGGCGCCGCGGTAACCGTGTCGGCGGTCGTAGTCGAGGACGCCGCGTCGAACGCTGTCGTAGGCAGCTTCCTGATCGTTTTTGAGAATCGTCGTGTAGACGCGCAGGCCGCGTGTGTACACATCCTCGGGAAAGCGTTCGGCGGCAATCTGGCGCGCCATTTCAGTGACGTACTGGGCGTGAATCGGCGTTTCGCTGACGTCGCGCTTGATCACCAGCGCTTGCGCTAGGGCTTCCTCGTGCTGCTCGTCAGTGATAAACCCTAGTTCGTTCATGCGCCTGAGCACGTACTGCTGGCGAATACGAGCGCGCTTCGGCCTGGCCACCGGATTGTCGGATGAGGGTGCCTTCGGCAAGCCGGCAAGCATCGCTGCTTCGGCTATCGTCAGGTCGGCCAGCGGCTTGCCGAAATAGGTCAGTGCCGCGGCAGCGAATCCGTAGGCGCGTTGGCCAAGGAATATCTGGTTGATGTAGAGCTCGAGGATCTGATCCTTGCTGAGGTTGTGTTCGATCTTGAACGACAGTAGCGCTTCGTAGAGTTTGCGGGTGTAGGTCTTCTCGGAGGAAAGAAAGAAGTTCTTGGCCACTTGCTGGGTGATTGTCGATGCGCCCTGGCGCTTGCCGCCACTCACCAGATTGGCCTGCAGTGCGCGCAGGATACCCAGCGTGTCCACGCCGCTGTGCTGATAGAAGCGCTCGTCCTCAGCAGCCAGGATGGCCTGCTTCATGATTGCCGGGACCTCGTCTATGCTGACCACGGCACGACGCTCTTCGCCGAATTCGCCGATCAGATAGCCGTCCGCGGTGTAAACCCGCAGCGGTACCTTGGGCCGGTAGTCAGTCAGAATCTCCAGCGACGGCAGGTTCGGGTAGGCCAAACTAAGGACCACGGCTACCATGGCAAGGGCTATCGCGGCCAGGCCGGCAACAACGACGATCGGGTACAGAATCCAGCGGAGGGCAGTAGGCAACACGGCATCCGGAAAGAAAGACAGATCCCGCTATTATATTGGTGCGGCCATGAAAAGGCGCGAAGATCAGCGCAGCTGTTGTCGTTCCTGTCCTCCTTCCCGCATCGCGCGGCTCGCCGACGCCACCGAGGGTGATGCTCTCTTCATGGCCGGCCGGCGTTGCCGCCGCTCTTTTCCAGGCTAATTGCACGGTCGATGCTTGACCATGCAAAATCAATGATTTTAGTGGTTTACGCTACACTCTTAGTTTGAAATAAGAAATCCCCGGCAGTGCTGGAGAAATTGCTTTACAGGTCGGGAGCTTGTTGCTAGCATCTAAAGTAGAATATCTATAAGTACGCTAACTACAAATTATTGAAGGGTTTTTTGGCCGGGGGTGGCGATTTGCAGCTTGATCTTTCGATCTTTAATCCCAAGGCGCGCTCCCTGATCGGCCTCGATATCAGTTCATCGTCGGTCAAGATGGTGGAGTTGGCAAGCGACGCGAAAGGCGGTTACCGCGTCGAGCGCTACGCGATTGAGGTCTTGCCCAGGGATGTCGTTTCGGATGGCAATATTGTCAATCTGGAGGCAGCGGCGGAGTCTGTCCGACGGGCGTGGAAGAGGCTGGCGACCGTTACCCGCCAGGTGGCCATTGCCCTGCCGGCGTCGCATGTGATCACCAAGAAAATCATTGTTGCCGCGGGACAAAGGGAAGACGAGCTGGAAGTGCTGGTGGAATCCGAGGCCAACCAGTACATCCCCTTTGCGCTCGACGAGGTCAATCTGGATTTTCAGGTGGTCGGGCCGGTGCCCTCGTCTCCCGACGAGATCGAAGTTCTGATTGCTGCGTCGCGCAAGGAGAAAGTGGAGGACCGGGTCGCTGTGGCCGAAGCGGCAGGTCTCAAGCCGGTAGTCCTCGATGTTGAATCCTATGCGGTGCTGGCGGCCTTCGAATTGATCGAAAAGCAGCTTCCTGAGGGTGGCCAGGGCCAGATCGTCGCCTTGGTCGACGTTGGCGCCAACGTGATGAACCTGACCGTGCTGCGCAATGGTCAACAGCTTTACGTTCGCGAGCAGGCGTTTGGCGGCAATCAGCTGACGCAGGATATCGCCCGCCTCTTCGGAACGAGTTTCGAGGAGGCAGAAGCGGAAAAGCGTCGCAACAACCTGCCGGAAAACTACGAAGCGGAGCTTTTGCGGCCATTTCTTGAGTCCATGGCGCTGGAGCTGTCGCGTGCCCTGCAATTTTTCTTCACGTCGACCCAGTTCAATCAGATCAACCACATCGTCCTGGCTGGTGGCTGTGCGGTCATCGCCGGGGCCGACGAAGTGGTGGCCTCGCGCACACAGATCAACACCATCATTGCCAATCCATTTGCCAACATGCTGCTTTCCGAGCGCGTGCGCACCAAGAACTTGTTGACCGATGCCTCCTCGCTGATGGTGGCCTGCGGTCTTGCGCTGCGGAGGTTCGACGAATGATACGCATCAACCTCCTGCCGCACCGGGAAGAAAAGCGACGAGCGCGGCGACAGCAGTTCTATGCGCTGTTTGGCTTGATTACGGTTCTTTCCGGGCTGATCGTCTTTCTCGTGTATTCCGTGATTGGCGGCTATATCGCCACCCAGGATGCCAAGAACGATTTCCTCGAGAAGGAAATTGCCGTACTCAACAAGCAGATCGATCAAATCAAGCGGCTCAAGGCGCAAAGTGACGCGCTGATGGCGCGCAAGCAAATCATCGAGTCCTTGCAGCGCGACCGTGCCGAAGCAGTGCGCTTGCTGAGCGAACTCGCCGAGCAGATGCCTGAGGGGGTGTATATCCGTTCGCTGAAGCAGGTCGGGCAGAATATCCATCTCATTGGCTATGCGCAGTCCAGTGCTCGCGTGTCGACGCTGATGCGTAACATCGAAGCGTCGCCGTGGCTTGAGAAACCTCGGTTGATAGAGATCAAGGCGGTGCAGGTCAACAAGCGTCGCCTCAATGAATTCAGCATGAACGCTTCCTTGAAAAGGGCTGCCGCGGCCCAAGAGGGGCAGAAATGAAGATGCCCAAGCTTTCTTCGATTGATCTCCGCGAGATGCTCAGAGATTTCGAGAATCTCGATCCACAGGATCCGGGGGCGTGGCCTGTTGCTCCGCGCATGACGGTCCTTATAGCTTTGCTTCTCTTGCTCTTGCTGGCCGGCTGGTGGTTTGTCTGGGCAGACCAGTTGGACTCACTGGCGAGCAAGGAGCAGGAAGAGCTGCGGCTGAAGGATCAGTACGTGGCCAAAAAGAAACAAGCCGTCAATCTCGACCTTTACATTCAGCAGCTGGATGAAATCGACCGCTCATTCGGTACGCTCTTGAAACAACTGCCCAACAAGTCCGAAGTCGAAGCGCTGCTGGTTGAAGTCAATCAGGCGGGGATGGGTCGCGGCCTGCAGTTCGATCTTTTCAAACCCGGCAGCGAACAGGTGCAGGATTTCTATGCCGAACTGCCCGTCAATGTGCGCCTGACGGGGACCTACCATGACTTTGGCGCCTTTGCCGGCGATATCGGCAAGCTTTCCAGAATTGTCACCTTGAACAACATCTCGATTGTCGATAACCCGCAGCGCAAGGATGGAAGCCTGGTGATGGATGCGGTCGCCAAGACCTTCCGCTATCTTGATGTCGAAGAGTTGGCGGCCAAGAAGCGGGCTGCCGAGGCGGCCGCCAAGCAGGGTCGCAAGAGATGAGCAAACTTCTTATTTTGCTGGTCAGCGTTTTTCTGGTCGCCTGTTCCAGTGGCGATCATGAGGACATTCGGGAATGGATGGGCACGGTGGCGCAGGATGCCAAAGGCAAGATACCGCCGTTACCAGTGGTCGAAGCCTACGAGCCCGTGGCCTACGAAGTGGGCGATCTGATTGATCCGTTCAAGCCAGCCAAGCTGGGCTCGGATGCCAAAAAAGGGGGCGGGGGCTTCAAGCCTGATCTCGACCGCCCCAAGGAGCCCCTGGAGCTTTACCCTCTGGAATCGCTGAAGTACGTCGGCGTGATGACCAGGGCGAAGCTGTCGTATGCCATCATTCAGGTTGAGAGCGCCTTGTACCAGATCAAGATCGGCAATTATATGGGGCAGAACTTCGGCGTCGTGGTCGATGTTTCCGAATCAGAGGTGACGTTGCGAGAGCTTGTTCAGGATTCCGCCGGTGATTGGGTGGAGAGGACGAGCACCCTGCTGTTGCAGGAAAAGGGAGCAAAGTAAATGAAGCAAATCATCAAACAAACCCTGCTCGGCCTGGTTGGAGCTTTTCTATTGACCTTCGGGATCGTTCATGCGCAGGATGCTCGGTCGAATTCGATCGAGTCGATGAATGTCATTCAGCAGGGCTCGGTGCTCAACGTCAAGCTCACCTTCAAGGAGCCCCTGAAAGTATTGCCGCCGGCCTTCAGCGTTGCCAAACCCGCCCGCATCGCCTTCGATTTCGCGAATACGATCAACGGCTTGGGGAAGTCGAGTCAGGCCTATAACGAGGGTGAGCTGAAGAGCGCCAACATTGTCCAGGCAGAGGATCGCACCCGCTTGGTGCTCAACCTGCACAAACCGATGACCTACGAAGCGACCATTGAGGGCAACAGCCTTCTGCTCGCTTTGGTGCCGAGCGCGACGGCGCAGGGCGCCACCACCACTGTCGAGCATTTCGCCAAGGCCATACCGTCGGTCAGCGTGAACACCGTTCGCGACATCGTCTTTCGGCGCGGCAAGGACGGCGAGGGCCGGATTACGGTTGATCTGAGCGATGCCAACGCCGGCATCGACATCCGTCAGCAAGGGGCCGATCTGGTCGTCGATTTCGCCAATGTGAGCGTTCCGAGTGCGCTGCAGAAACGGCTAGATGTGACCGATTTCGCAACTCCGGTGCTGAAGGTGAATACTATTCAGAAAGGCCCGAACGCGCGCATGACGATCACTCCGCACGGCCTCTGGGAACATAATGCCTACCAGAGCGACACCCAGTTCGTCATTGAAGTAAAACCAATCATCGAGAACCCGAACAAGCTGGTACAGGGGAGCCGCGGCGGTTATCAGGGCGAAAAGCTGTCGCTCAACTTCCAGAACGTCGATGTGCGACGCCTGCTGCAGGTGATCGGTGAGTTCACCGGCATGAACATGGTGGTCAGCGATTCCGTCGGGGGTTCGATCACCCTGATTCTCAAGGACGTCCCCTGGGATCAGGCGCTCGACATCATCATGCAGCAGAAGGGTCTCGACATGCGCAAGAACGGCAACGTCATTCTGATTGCGCCGCGCGAGGAGATCGCCACCAAGGAAAAGCTCGACTTTGAATCGCGAATACAGATTGGCGATCTCGAGCCCCTGGTGGCCGAAAGTTTCCAGATGAACTACATCAAGGCCGACGCGGTTCAGAAACTGCTTATCGACCCCAAACAGAAAGTCCTTTCCAACCGTGGGAGTGCCGTCGTCGAGGAACGCTCGAACATTCTCTTCGTCAAGGATACGCCCAGCCGGCTCGATGAAGTGCGGGCGATGATTGCCAAGGTCGACGTCGCTGCCCGGCAGGTGATGATCGAAGCGCGCATCGTCGAAGCCGGCGATAGCTTCGCGAAGAACCTCGGCGTGCGCCTCGGCTGGCGGCAGACTTTCCCCGATGGCGCGGTCAGGATTGGCGGCGACAGTACCGCCATCAGTGGTAATCTCGACATGGGCGGAACGCAGGTCAACCTGCCAGCCACGCCGAGAACCGGCGCTGCCGGTACCCTGAATTTCCTGCTCTTCAACAACGCCTTGACGCAGTTCCTCACCGCCGAAATTTCGGCACTCGAAGCCGACGGGCGTGGCAAGGTGATCTCCAGTCCACGCGTGATGACCGCCAATCAGGTCGAGGCGATCATCGAGCAGGGCGTCGAAATTCCATATCAGCAGGCGACGAGTTCAGGGGCGACCAGCGTCTCCTTCCGGAAAGCCAACCTGGCGCTGAAAGTCACGCCGCAGATTACCCCGGATGGCAAGATTTCCATGGAACTGGACGTCAACAAGGACACTCCGAACACGCGCTTGTCGACGGGCGCCGGCGTGGCCATTGACACCAAGCACGTCAAGACGCAGGTGCTGGTCGAGAACGGCGGTACGGTGGTCATCGGTGGCATCTACACGCAGGAAACCCGCAATAACACCACTCGCATTCCGTTTTTCGGTGATCTTCCGTATATCGGCTTCCTGTTCAAGAACCGCGAGATCATCGATGACAAGACCGAATTGCTGGTCTTCATCACGCCCAGAATCGTTGCCGACAATCTCTCGGTACGCTGACGCGGGCTTGCCAGGTGAGCAAAGCCGGCACTGAGCCGGCTGCGGCTCGGCGTCTGTCCTGCATGGCTTGCGGTAAAATGGTCTGGTGAAAATCGAGGACGAGAAAAGGAACGTTTATCTGGTCGGCCTGATGGGCGCCGGAAAAACGACGATCGCCAAGGCCTTGGCCAAACGTCTGGCTTACCAGTTTGTCGACTCCGACCACGAGATCGAGGCGCGTACCGGCGTCAGCCTGCCGACGATCTTCGAAATCGAAGGCGAGGAAGGATTCCGCATACGCGAAGCGCAGGTCATCGACGACCTCGCGTCCCTGTGTGGCCGCGTCGTAGCCACTGGCGGTGGGGCCGTGCTGCGTGCGGAGAACCGGGCGCGTTTGGCAAACAGCGGCCTGGTCATCTACCTCAACGTGCCTCTGCAGACCCTCTGCGAGCGCACGCGACACGATAAGAACCGGCCGCTACTGCAAGTCAGCGATCCGCTGTTGAAACTCAAGGAGCTTCACGAGCGGCGGGACCCGCTCTATCGAAGCATCGCCGATCTGGTGGTCAGCGGTTCCCGAATCACCGCGCAGTCAGTCCTGCAACTGCTGCTCAAGGAAATGAAAAAGCCATGGAAACGCTGACCGTCGCCCTCGGAGAACGCGCCTACCCGATCCATGTCGGGCGTGGCCTGATTGACTCCGGCGGCTTGCTGCTGCCATTCCTGCGTCAGCCGAAGGTGGCGATCGTCAGCAATACCACCGTCGCGCCCCTGTATCTCGGGCGCCTGTCGGAGTCCTTGCGGGATAGCGGAATCGAAGTCGTCGAAATCATTTTGCCCGACGGCGAACAGTTCAAGAACTGGCCAACGCTGAACTCGATCTTCGACGTCCTGTTGCAGCGTCGCTGTGAGCGGGCAACGACCCTGGTGGCCCTCGGTGGCGGCGTCGTCGGCGACATGACCGGTTTCGCGGCAGCGTGTTTTCAGCGCGGCATGCCCTTCATCCAGATCCCGACGACCTTGCTGGCGCAGGTCGATTCATCAGTCGGTGGCAAGACGGCGATCAATCACCCCCTCGGCAAGAACATGATCGGCGCCTTCCATCAGCCGAAGCTGGTCCTGGCGGACACCGAAACCTTGAATACCCTGCCGGATCGCGAGCTACGCGCCGGGCTGGCCGAAGTGATCAAGTACGGTTTGATCAGGGACTTGCCGTTTTTCGAATGGCTTGAAGCGCACCTCGAAGGCCTGCTGTCTCGAGACCCGGAGATCCTGGCCGAGGCCATTGCTCGTTCGTGTCGAAATAAGGCGCAGCTTGTCGTTGCGGACGAGCACGAGAGCGGCGAGCGGGCCCTACTCAACCTGGGTCATACCTTCGGACACGCCATCGAAACCGGTATGGGCTATGGCGAATGGCTGCACGGCGAGGCCGTCGCCGCCGGCACGCTGATCGCCGCGCAACTCTCCTCGCTCCTGGGCTGGCTCGCTACTTCCGAGCTTGAGCGGGCGGAGCGGCTCTTTCGCCGCGCCGTTTTGCCGGTATTCGGGCCACCCCTGGACGTCGAGCGCTATCTGGAGCTGATGCAGCACGACAAGAAGGTGCGCGATGGCAAGCTTCGTTTCGTGCTCCTGAAAGGCATTGGTCACGCAGTGGTCAGCGACGTAGCCACTGAGAGTGAGGTCAGGAGAGCCATTCTGGCGCGGTCCGCGCATGCCTGATCTGGTTCCCTACGCTGTCGCGACCGGTAATTCGCGTGGCCGCCGCTACCCGGACAGCACGCCGTCGCATCGTAGCGAGTTTCAGCGCGACCGCGACCGAATCGTGCATTCGACGGCTTTTCGGCGCCTCGAATACAAGACACAGGTGTTCGTCAATCACGAAGGCGATCTCTTCCGCACCCGCCTGACGCACAGCCTCGAAGTGGCTCAGATCGCCCGCGCCATCGCCCGCGCCTTGCGGCTCAACGAGGATCTGGCCGAAGCCATTTCGCTGGCCCACGACCTGGGCCATACCCCCTTTGGCCATGCGGGCCAGGAGGCGCTCAACGAGTGCATGCGCGAGCATGGTGGCTTCGAACACAATCTGCAAAGCCTGCGCATCGTCGATCGGCTCGAGGAGCGCTACGCGGCCTTTGACGGCCTCAACCTCTGTTTCGAAACGCGCGAAGGAATAGTCAAGCACTGTTCCCTGGAAAAAGCACGCGAGTTGGGTGAGCTTGGCGAACGCTTCCTGACTCGCACGCAGCCGTCGCTGGAAGCCCAGATCTGCAACCTCGCCGACGAAATCGCCTACAACAACCACGATGTCGATGACGGCCTACGCTCCGGGTTGATCACCCTCGAGCAACTCGAAGAGCTGAGCCTGTTTGGGCGTCACATCGCCGATGTTCGGCGGCTCCATCCGGCCATTGGCGGACGCCGCTTGATCCACGAGACCATCCGGCAGATGATAAACGCCCAGGTTTGCGATCTGATCGAGACCACCGCCGCCAACATCAGCCAGCACGCGCCGCGGGACCTCGCCGCAGCCCGGTCAGGACCGGCGCTGGTGGCATTCTCCGATGACTCGTTTCGGGCGCAGCGGCAAATGAAGCGCTTCCTGCGCACGCAGCTCTATCAGCACTATCAGGTCTTGCGCATGGCCAGCAAGGCGCGGCGTATCGTCAGCGATCTCTTCGCCACTTTCACCAGTGACCCGCGCCTCCTGCCCCCGCAGTACCAACTGCCGGGGAACGGCGATCCGGCACGCCGGGTGGCCGACTACATTGCCGGCATGACCGACCGCTATGCGATCAAGGAACACCGGCGCTTGTTTGCGGTCAGCGAAAGCTGACGCGCGGCGGCAGCCCCGCAGGCAGCTTCGGGCTCCTCCCCAGGCCCGCTTCAGGCGGTGGGCAACGCCCGCATGATCAAGGCGACGGCCAATCCTTGATGTAGGCCTTGAGGAGCTTGTTCTCCATGTTGCGCTCCTCCAGGACGGCCTTGGCCACGTCGTGAAACGAGACGATGCCGATGATCGTCTGGCCTTCCATGACGGGTACGTAGCGGGTGTGCGAATCGACCATCATTCGACGTAACTCGTCGACGTCCATTTCCAGAGTCGTGGTGGGCGGATTGGCGTCCATGGCCTCGATGACCAGGATCTCCGCGATGGGCGGTGTTGGGCCAACACGGCGTTCGGTCTGGCGCTTGGCGAGGATCAGCATGACCTCGCGGAAGGTCAGCATTCCTGCCAGTTTGCCGCCTTCCATGACGATTACCGAGCCGATGTCGTTTTCGGCCATCATGATCACGGCCTCCGAGAGAGGCGAGTCCGGATGGACAGCGAACAGCGCGGTGTCTTTGACCTGCAGAACTTCTTTTACCTCCATTTTTCCCCCTGGAATAGGCTAGCTAGCTGATGCGCTTCGTAACTGTTCGGACGGATTCTATCAGATGTCGATCGACATCCGAAAACAGGCTCGCCGCTTGCGCACCGGGACGTCATTCACAAAGCACAACGCCCGCGAAAGCGGGCGTTGTGTGCTCGTAGCGGAGGAGAACGACGGCGCGATTTAACGGTCATGACTGCCGAAATGCCCAAAAAACATGAAAGTCATGACCGTTTCCCTCTTCCCCTGACCCTTCTCCCGCAAGGGGAGAAGGGTGCGTCGCGAGTCGCTTGCGCGACTCTCACATTAAGCTTTCAGAGCAGCCAACACCTCATCAAGCATTTTCTTCGCATCACCAAAGAGCATGCGATTGTTCTCCTTGTAGAAGAGCGGGTTGTCTACCCCGGCGTAGCCGGAGGCCATGCTGCGCTTCATGACGATCGAGGTTTTCGCCTTCCAGGCCTCGAGCACAGGCATGCCGGCGATCGGGCTGTTCGGGTCGTCCTGAGCTCCTGGGTTGACGATATCGTTGGCGCCGATGACCATCGCCACGTCGGTCTTCGGAAAGTCGTCGTTGAGTTCGTCCATTTCGAGCACGATATCGTAGGGTACCTTGGCCTCGGCGAGCAGCACGTTCATGTGACCCGGCATGCGGCCGGCGACCGGGTGGATGCCGAAGCGCACATTGACCCCCTTGTCGCGGAGGAAGCGGGTGATCTCGTACACCGTGTGCTGCGCCTGCGCGACTGCCATTCCGTAGCCCGGGATGATGATCACGTTCTTGGCGTCACGCAGCAATTCCGCGGTTTCCGGCGACAGGATCGGTACCACTTCGCCCGCCGGCTGCATTCCGTCGGCTGCCGCAGGCGTTCCTCCGCTGTTTCCAAAGCCACCGGCGATGACGCTGATGAAGTGGCGATTCATCGCCTCGCACATGATGTAGGAGAGGATCGCGCCGCTCGAACCGACCAGTGCGCCGGTGACGATCAGCAGGTCGTTGGAGAGCATGAAGCCGGTTGCTGCGGCTGCCCAACCCGAATAGCTGTTGAGCATTGAAACGACGACCGGCATATCGGCGCCGCCAATGGCCATCACCATGTGCACGCCAAACGCCAGTGCAATGACGGTCATCACGATCAGATAAGCCATACCCTCACCGATCGAGTCGGCGTGGACGAACTGGCGCCCGAAGAAGATGACCACCAGCAATCCGACGAGATTGATCCAGTGGCGCCCCGGCAAAAGCATGGGGTTTCCGGAGATCTTGCCGGACAGTTTGCCGAAGGCGATCACCGATCCCGAAAAGGTCACCGCGCCGATCAGGATGCCGACGTAGATTTCGATTTCGTGGATCGTCTGCTCGGCGCCGCTGAGGTGCGAGGCGGCAATCGGATCGACGTAGTTCGCGAAACCGACCAGCATTGCTGCCAGGCCGACCATGCTGTGCATCAACGCAACCAGTTCCGGCATCTGCGTCATCTGCACCTTGCGGGCGGCGTAAAGGCCGATGCTGGCACCGATAAGCATCGCAAAGATGACCCAGGCCATGCCGCCAAAGCCGGCCACGTAGGGGCCAAAAACCGTGGCTAGGACGGCGATCGTCATGCCGATCATGCCATAGAGATTGCCGCGTCGGGCCGTCTCCTGATTGCTGAGTCCTCCTAAGCAAAGGATGAAGAGGATCGTGGCTCCAATGTAGGAGGCGGTTGACAAGCTGTAAGACATATTCATCGACTCCTATTTGCGAAACATTGCCAGCATTCGCTGAGTTACCGCGAAGCCACCAAACATGTTGATTGTCGCCAGGATGATAGCCAGGATCGCCAGCAGGCGAATCCAGCCGTCGGGCCGGTCGAGGGCGACTCCATCCATGGGTGGTGCGATCTGCACCAGCGCGCCGATGGCGATGATGCTGCTGATCGCATTGGTGACGCTCATCAGCGGCGTGTGCAGTGCCGGCTTGACATTCCAGACCACCATGTAGCCGACAAAGCAGGCCAGTACAAAGACCGTGAAGTGGGACAGGAAGGCGGGCGGGGCGCCGGCGCCGATGAGGAGGAAGAACAGCGCCGCAACGCCAAACATCACTGCTGCACGTTTGGTCGACGACGGTGCGCCGGGTTTTCCGTGGCCGGAGGATTTTGCGGCTGCGGCAGCGGGTTTGGCTGCGGGCGGGGGCGGCGCGGCGGAAATTTTCGGTGCCGGTGGCGGCCAGGTGATCGCGCCGTCCTTGACCACGGTGGTGCCGCGAATCACTTCGTCGTCCATATTGACGTCGATCGTGCCGTCCTTGTTCTTGCAGAGTTCCTCACTCAAGCGGAAGAGGTTGGTTGCGTACAGCGTGCTCGATTGCTTCGACAGGCGGCTTGGCAGATCCGCGTAGCCGATGATCGTCACGCCGTGCTTGACAGTCACCGTTCCCGGCTCGGTCAGCTCGCAGTTGCCGCCCTGCTCGGCGGCCATGTCGACGATGACGCTGCCGGGCTTCATCGACTGCACCATTTCGGCGGTGATCAGCTTCGGTGCCGGCTTGCCGGGGATGAGCGCCGTGGTGATGATGATGTCCACGTCTTTCGCCTGCTTGGCGAAAACTTCGCGCTGCGCCTTCTGGAAGCCCTCGCTCATTACCTTGGCGTAGCCGCCAACGCCTGAACCCTCTTCCACGTAGTCGACGGAGACAAACTCGCCACCCATCGAGGTTACCTGGTCGCCGACTTCCGGGCGGGTGTCGTTGGCGCGGACGATGGCGCCCAAACCCGACGCCGTGCCGATCGCAGCCAGACCGGCAACGCCGGCACCGATGACGAAGACCTTGGCCGGGGGCACCTTGCCGGCAGCCGTGATCTGGCCGGTAAAGAAGCGACCAAAGTGGTGCGCCGCCTCAATCACTGCCCGGTAGCCCGCGATGTTGGCCATCGAACTCAGCGCGTCCAGTTTCTGCGCCCGCGAAATGCGTGGCACGCTGTCCATGGCCAGAACGGTCACTTTGCGCGCAGCAAGCTGTTCCAGCAGTTCAGGATTCTGCGCTGGCCAGATGAAGCTCACCAGCGTCGCACCCTCGCGCAGCAAGCCGACTTCTTCGGCCGATGGTCCGCGTACCTTGAATATGATGTCGGAAGACGACCACAGGGCCGCCGTGTCTTCGACAATTTGCGCGCCAGCAGCGCGATACGCGTCGTCGGAAACGGTCGCGGCATCACCCGCGCCGGCCTCGACCTGAATCGTGAAGCCGAGCTTGATCAGCTTTTCGACGACCTCGGGTACGGTCGCCACGCGTTTTTCACCTGCGGCAGTCTCTTTCGGAACTCCGATTGTTAACGGCATTCAGTCCTCCATCTCTTGTCTCGTTAGTGCCAGTGTTCAAAAAAACGGTCCGCAAAGAGCGGAGCTCGCCTCCCACACGAATGCGAACCGCCATGTCTATCCTGAAAACGGTCGAAGAATTCCTCGCTCCGCAGTGCGCGGAGCGACCTCCCCCTGGTCTCGGCTTTGCCGGCTGGCACACATACCCCCGTCAAGCGCCTAGCGCCCGCAGCTTACCACAAGCACAAAAAGGAGTTGAGGGTGCGGAAGATACAGAAAAATCAGCATTCCCGTTGGCGATCGGAGCGTGCGAAGCGGTCGTGCGCGCGCGCAGCGACCGGGGTGGCGCGAAGTTTGCTTAAAGAAGGAACGGTGCGCTGCGCATGGTCTGCAGGCCGAGTACTGCCTCCGGCGCCGCTTTTCGGTGCCTGAGTGCTTGCGCAGCGCCCATCCTTGGTGCGGCGCAGCATGTTGAACGCGGGCGGCATTAGGGGTATAGTCGCGGGTCGCCCGGAGCGGCCTGCTGGCCGGCCTCGTGCCGGTTTTTGTGAGGTTTCCGGCGCAACGCGCGCCCGGGAACCATGCATCTTTGTCTTGTGAGGATTCGAGCGTGATCGATTCGACCATACCTGAAAGGCAGGGGCTCTACGACCCCGCCAACGAGCACGACGCCTGTGGCGTCGGTTTTGTAGCGCATATCCGGGGCCAGAAGAGTCACTCGATCATCGAGCAGGGGCTGTTGATCCTGAACAACCTGGATCACCGCGGCGCGGTCGGTGCCGATCCGCTGATGGGCGACGGCGCCGGGATTCTGATTCAGCTTCCCGACGCGCTCTTTCGCGAGGAGATGGCCCAGAAGGGCGTGCGCCTGCCGCCCGTCGGAGATTATGGTGTCGGCATGGTCTTCCTGCCGAAAGAGTCTGCATCCCGGCTTGCCTGTCAGGAAGAAATTGAGCGTGCGGTACGCACCGAGGGTCAGGTCGTTCTCGGCTGGCGCGACGTGCCGGTGGATCACGAACTGCCGATGTCGCCAGTCGT
Source organism: Candidatus Accumulibacter appositus (assembly GCA_000585055.1). Lineage (GTDB taxonomy): Bacteria > Pseudomonadota > Gammaproteobacteria > Burkholderiales > Rhodocyclaceae > Accumulibacter > Accumulibacter appositus. The sequence continues at coordinate 19,815 of JEMX01000007.1, read as the reverse complement.
GCGGGCCCGCGAGCCGGTGATTCGCCAGATCTTCATCGGCCGCGGCCCGGACATCATGGTCACCGACGCCCTCGAGCGCAAGCTCTATGCCATTCGCCGCAGTGCCGCCAACGCCATCCTGGCGCTCGGGTTGAAGCACAGCAAGGAGTTCTACCAGCCGTCGATGTCGGCACGGACCATTGTCTACAAAGGCCTGCTGCTGGCGACCCAGGTTGGCGAGTACTACACCGACCTCCAGGATCCGCGCTGCGTTTCGGCGTTGGCCCTGGTTCACCAGCGTTTCTCGACCAATACCTTCCCGACCTGGCAGCTCGCCCACCCGTACCGCATGATCGCGCACAACGGCGAGATCAACACCGTGCGCGGCAATTACAACTGGATGCGCGCGCGCGAGAAGGGCACCTGGTCGCCGATGCTTGGCGCCGATCTGGAAAAGATATGGCCGCTGATCTATCCCGGCCAGTCCGATTCCGCAGCTTTCGACAACTCGCTCGAACTGCTGGTCATGGGTGGCTATTCGCTGGCGCACGCGATGATGATGATGATTCCCGAAGCCTGGGAATCACATACCCTGATGGATCCCAAGCGCAGCGCCTTCTACAAGTACCACGCGGCGATGATCGAGCCCTGGGATGGTCCGGCCGCGGTGGCTTTCACCGACGGCCGCCAGATCGGCGCGACCCTCGACCGTAACGGCCTGCGCCCGGCGCGCTATCTGGTCACCGACGACGATCTGGTGGTCATGGCTTCCGAAGCCGGCGTCCTGCCGATTCCCGAAGAGCGGATCGTCAAGAAATGGCGGCTGCAGCCCGGCAAAATGTTCCTGATCGATCTCGACCAGGGGCGGATCATCGAGGATCGCGAGCTGAAGGATACCCTGGCGCACCTCAAGCCCTATGAGGACTGGCTCAGTCGCATCAACATCAAGCTCGACGATCTGCCGGCGCCGACCACTGGCCCGGCACGCACTTACTCGGCGTCGCTGCTCGACCGCCAGCAGGCTTTCGGCTACAGCCAGGAAGACCTCAAGTTCATTCTCGAACCGATGGCCAACTCCGGCGAAGAGGCCACCGGCTCGATGGGCAACGACTCGCCGCTGGCGGTTCTCTCGAACCGCAGCAAGCCCTTGTTCAACTATTTCCGGCAGCTCTTCGCGCAGGTCACCAATCCGCCGATTGATCCGATCCGTGAACAGCTGGTGATGTCGCTGGTGTCGTTCATCGGTCCGAAACCGAACCTGCTCGGGATCAACGAAATCAACCCGCCGTACCGCCTGGAAGTGGCGCAGCCGGTCCTCGACTTCGACAACATGGCGAAGTTGCGCCGCATTGCCGCGTACACCGGCAACAAGTTCCACTCTGCCGAGCTCGACATCTGCTATCCGCTGGCCTGGGGAAATGAAGGCGTCGAAGCGCGCCTGGCCTCGCTGTGCCACGAAGCCGAGGACCACGTCCATCGCGGTTCCAGCATCCTGATCGTCTCGGACCGCAAGTTCGACGCCGAGCACGTCGCCATCCCGGCCTTGCTGGCCACCTCGGCGGTGCATCAACATCTGGTCACCAAGGGTCTGCGTACGCGGGTCGGACTGGTGGTCGAAACCGGCGCCGCGCGGGAGACGCATCACTTCGCGGTTCTCGCCGGCTACGGCGCCGAAGCCGTACACCCCTACCTGGCGCTGGAAACCCTGCAGCACCTGGCCGGAGGCGACGCCGAAAAGGGCGACAAGGCGATCAAGCATTTCATCAAGGGGGTCGGCAAGGGCCTCCTCAAAGTGATGTCCAAGATGGGCATTTCAACCTATATGTCCTACACCGGGGCGCAGATCTTCGAAGTCGTCGGCTTGCAGAAGGCGGTGGTTGACAAGTATTTCACCGGCACTTCGACGCAGGTCGAGGGAATTAGCGTCTTCGAAGTCATGGAAGAGGCGATTTGCCTGCATCGCCAGGCTTTCGGCGATGACGCCGTGCTGGCGACGATGCTCGACGCCGGCGGCGAATACGCCTATCGCGTGCGCGGCGAAGAGCACATGTGGACGCCCGACGCGATCGCCAAGCTGCAGCACGCGACGCGTACCGGCAAGACCGAAACCTACAAGGAATACGCGGCGCTGATCAATGACCAGACGCAGCGGCACATGACGCTGCGCGGCCTGTTCGAGATCAAGGCGGCGGGAGCTGCGATCGCGCTCGATGAAGTCGAGCCAGCGAAAGAGATCGTCAAGCGTTTCGCCACCGGCGCCATGTCCCTGGGGTCGATTTCGACCGAAGCGCACAGCACCTTGTCGATCGCCATGAACCGGCTCGGCGGCAAGTCGAACACCGGCGAAGGCGGTGAGGACCCGGCACGTTTCAAGGTCTTGAACGGTGGCGAAACCCTGGCCTCGGTTATCGGCGAATCACGCGTCGAGCGCGATTACCAGTTGCAGCCCGGTGACAGCCTGCGCTCGGCGATCAAGCAGGTCGCCTCCGGGCGTTTCGGGGTGACTGCCGAATACCTGGTCAATGCCGACCAGATCCAGATCAAGATGGCGCAGGGCGCCAAGCCTGGCGAAGGCGGCCAGTTACCCGGCCACAAGGTTTCCGAATACATTGGTTTCTTGCGCCACTCGGTGCCCGGTGTTGGCCTGATTTCGCCGCCGCCGCACCACGACATCTATTCGATCGAAGATCTGGCGCAACTGATTCACGACCTCAAGAACACCAACCCCAAGGCTTCGGTCAGCGTCAAGCTGGTTTCCGAAGTCGGTGTCGGTACGGTCGCTGCCGGAGTCACCAAGGCCAAGGCCGATCACCTGGTGATCGCCGGTCACGACGGGGGAACAGGCGCCAGCCCGCAGTCGTCAATCAAGCATGCCGGCTCACCCTGGGAGCTCGGTCTTGCCGAGACGCAGCAGACGCTGGTTATCAACCGCCTGCGCGGGCGCGTGCGGGTACAGGTCGACGGGCAGATGAAAACCGGTCGCGATGTGCTGATTGGTGCCTTGCTCGGCGCCGACGAGTTCGGTTTCGCCACCGCGCCGCTGGTTGTCGAAGGCTGCATCATGATGCGCAAGTGCCACCTCAACACCTGCCCGGTCGGCGTCGCCACACAGGATCCGCTGCTGCGGCGCAAGTTCTCCGGCCAGCCCGAACACGTGGTGAACTACTTCTTCTTTGTTGCCGAAGAAGTGCGCGCACTGATGGCCCAGATGGGGGTGCGCAGCTTCAACGAGCTGATTGGCCGCTGCGACCTGCTCGACATGCAGAAGGGAATCACCCATTGGAAAGCCCGCGGGCTCGATTACAGCCGCATTTTCAATCGTCCGGCAGCCGCCGACGAAACGCAGGTTTACCACCAGCAGGAGCAGGATCACGGCCTTGCCAAGGCGCTGGATAATGAACTCATCGCCCTCGCCAGGCCGGCGCTCGAACGCGGCGAAAAGGTCGACATCGACCTGCCGGTGCGCAACGTCAACCGTACCGTCGGGGCGATGCTGTCCGGCCGGCTGGCCAAACGTTATGGGCACGCCGGACTGCCGGACGGAAGCATCCAAATTCGTCTCACGGGCACCGCCGGGCAAAGCTTTGGCGCCTTCCTGGCACGCGGCGTGACCCTCGACCTGGTTGGCGAAGGCAATGACTACGTCGGCAAGGGGCTCTCTGGCGGGCGGATCATCGTTCGCCCGAATGCCGGTTTCCGCGGCGAAGCACTGCACAATATCATTGTCGGCAACACCGTTCTCTACGGGGCGACCGAAGGCGAAGCCTTCTTTTCCGGCGTCGCCGGCGAGCGTTTCGCGGTCCGCAACTCGGGTGCGACAGCGGTCGTCGAAGGGGTTGGCGATCATGGCTGCGAGTACATGACCGGTGGCACGGTGGTGGTGCTCGGGCTGACCGGCCGCAACTTCGCAGCGGGCATGTCCGGTGGGGTGGCCTACGTCTTCGACGAAGAGGGTACGTTCGAGTCGCGCTGCAACATGGCGCAGGTGTCGCTCGAACCGGTCGAGGAAGAGTTCGCCGCCCGTCAGGGCAGTGACGCGGGCGATGAGCTGGAAAGCCACGGCAAGGTGGATGTGCGTCATCTTGGTGTTGCCGACGAAGCGCTGCTCAAGAGCCTGATCGAAAAGCATCATCGCCATACCGGCAGCCTGCAGGCGCGGCGATTGCTCGATGACTGGAGCAAATATCGCGCCAGCTTTGTCAAGATCATGCCGCACGAGTACCGTCGGGCACTCACCGAGATGGCGGCGCAAAAGCAACTGGAGGCAGCATAAGCATGGGTAAGCCGACTGGATTCATCGAGTACCAGCGTCTGGCGGAAGTCAGTGAGCCGGCCAAGTCACGTCTCAAGCATTACCGCGAGTTCATTCTCGCGCTCGACGACGAGCAGGCCAGCCTGCAGGGCGCGCGCTGCATGGACTGTGGCATTCCGTTCTGCAGTAGCGGCTGTCCGGTCAATAACATCATCCCGGACTGGAATGACCTGGTCTATCGGGGCCACTGGGAACAGGCGCTGGCCGTCCTTCATTCGACCAACAACTTTCCCGATTTCACTGGCCGCATTTGTCCGGCACCCTGTGAAGCTGCGTGCACCCTGAACATCAATACCGACCCCGTCGGTATCAAGTCCATCGAGCATGCGATCGTCGACAAAGGCTGGGAAAAAGGCTGGATCCTGCCGCAGCCGCCGAAGCTGAAGACCGGCAAGACGGTCGCCGTCGTCGGCTCCGGGCCGGCCGGGCTGGCGGCCGCGCAGCAGTTGGCGCGCGTCGGTCACCGGGTCGTCGTTTTCGAGAAAAGCGATCGTCTGGGTGGCCTGTTGCGCTACGGTATTCCGGACTTCAAGATGGAAAAGCTGCATATTGATCGCCGCATTGCGCAGATGGAAGCCGAGGGCGTCGAGTTTCGCGTTAACCACGAGATCGGCGGCGGCGCTGCCGAGGCGATTCCCGCCGAGCGCCTGTTGGCCGAGTTCGATGCGCTGATTCTTGCCGGTGGCGCCGAGTCGCCGCGCGACCTGCCGGTGCCGGGCCGCGATCTCGATGGCGTGCACTTCGCCATGGACTTCCTGCCGCAGCAGAACAAGGTCAACGCCGGCGATCAGGTGCCGGAACAGATCAAGGCCACCGGCAAGCGGGTGGTGGTGATCGGCGGTGGCGATACCGGTTCCGACTGCGTCGGCACCAGCAACCGGCACGGCGCATTGTCGGTGACCCAGTTCGAGTTGATGCCGCAACCGCCGGAAAGCGAGAACAAGAGTCTGACCTGGCCCTATTGGCCCTTGAAGTTGCGCACCTCTTCATCACACGAAGAGGGCTGCGCGCGCGATTTTGCCGTTTCGACCAAGGAATTCATCGGCGAAAACGGCAAGGTCAAGGCTTTGAAGCTGGTCCGCGTCGAGTGGCAAAACGGTCGCATGAGCGAAGTTGCGGGTAGCGAAGTCGATATTCCCGCGGATCTCGTGCTCTTGGCGATGGGCTTCGTGGCGCCGATCAAGAACGGCTTGCTGGAACAATTGGCTCTTGAACTCGATGCCCGTGGCAACGTCAAGGCAAGCACCGATGGTGACGGCTGCTATGCCAGCAGCGTGGCCAAGGTCTTTGCTGCGGGTGACATGCGGCGTGGCCAGTCGCTGGTCGTCTGGGCGATCCGCGAAGGTCGCCAGTGCGCACGCGAAGTCGACGCCTTCCTGATGGGCCGTTCCGACCTGCCACGCTGAGTCTGTGAGTCTGCGCGCACGGCGCGCTCGTGCCCGAACCGGGACGCGGGTGCCGCGCGCTCCTACAAGCTCCGCGCTGTGACATAGTTCCGGGCCGCGCGTGGTCGTTGCTGAAACAATGCTGACTGCGGCTGCGGCATTCTGGAATGTGCATTGTGCTTCGGCTTGGCGGCAGCTGCTTGCCGCCGATTGCCGGCCAGTGAAGTCTGCAGGACCACCACCACACTGCACCCTGGAAGCGGGTGTTAGGGGCTTAGCCAATGAATATCGTCATTCTCGCTGCCGGCCAAGGCAAGCGCATGCATTCGAACCTGCCCAAGGTCCTCCATCCGGTCGCCGGCAAGGCCCTCGTTGCGCACGTCATTGATGCCGCCCGCAGTCTTTCTCCCGAGACGGTCTGTCTGGTCTATGGCCACGGTGGCGACGCCGTGCGCATGACCGTCGATGCGCCGGATCTGCGCTGGGTCCTGCAGGAGCCGCAACTGGGTACCGGTCACGCGGTCATGCAGGCCATCCCGCAACTCAGTTCCGCCGAGACGACGCTGGTGCTCTACGGCGACGTGCCGCTGATTCAGGCCGAAACCCTGGAGAAGCTGGTGCACGCGGCGCGCGGCGCGCTGGCCATCCTCACCGTCGAACTGGCCGACCCCGCCGGCTACGGTCGTATCGTGCACAACGCCGCCGGAGAGGTGGTGCGCATCGTCGAGCAGAAGGATGCCACGCCCGAAGAGCGCAGCATCCGCGAAGTCAATACCGGCATCGTCGCCTTGCCGACGGCGCGTCTCGCCGAGTGGCTGGGCCGTCTGTCGAACGACAACGCCCAGCAGGAGTACTACCTGACCGACATCGTCGGCATGGCGGTTGCCGACGGCGTGCCGATCCGGACCACCCAGCCGCAGGGCGAATGGGAAGTGCTCGGTGTGAACAGCAAGGTGCAACTGGCCGAACTCGAACGCGTCGCACAGCGGCAGACTGCCGAGCGCCTGATGGAGCAGGGCGTGCGCCTGGCCGACCCGGCGCGCATCGATGTGCGTGGCGAGTTGCACTGCGGCCGCGACGTGTTCATCGACGTGAACTGCGTTTTCGAAGGTCGCGTGGTGATCGAGGAGGCGGCCGAGATCGGTCCTTGCTGCGTGCTCAAGAACGCGACCATCGGTGCTGGCTCGCGTCTCGCCGCCTTCAGCCACATCGAAGACGCGATCGTCGGACCGGATGGCGTCATCGGCCCTTTCGCACGCTTGCGACCGGGGACCGAACTGGCCGCCGGGGTCCACGTCGGCAACTTCGTCGAGCTCAAGAACACCAAGGTCGCCGCGCAGTCGAAGGCCAATCATCTGGCCTACGTCGGCGACGCGATCATCGGCAGTCGGGTCAATATCGGCGCCGGAACGATCACCTGCAACTACGACGGCGCCAACAAGTTCAAGACGATCATCGAGGACGATGCCTTCATCGGCTCCGATACGCAATTGGTTGCCCCGGTCACCGTCGGTCGCGGGGCAACGCTGGGCGCCGGCACGACGCTGACCAAGGACGCGCCGCCAGACATGCTGACCATCTCGCGCGCCAAGCAGGTTTCGATCAACGGCTGGAAACGGCCCCAAAAAGTGAAGAAGTGAGCTGACCATGTGTGGCATCGTTGCCGCGGTCGCCGACCGCAATATCATCCCCGTCCTCCTCGAGGGATTGCGCAAGCTCGAATATCGTGGCTACGATTCGGCCGGCCTGGCGCTGATCACCAACGCCGGCCTGCAACGCCTGCGCTCGGTTGGCCGCGTCGCCGAGCTCGCCGCGCAGGCCGACAGCTCGCAGATTTCCGGCCACACCGGCATCGCCCATACCCGTTGGGCGACGCACGGCGTCCCCAGTGAGCGCAACGCCCATCCCCACATCTCGGAGGGGCTGGCCGTTGTCCACAACGGTATCATCGAGAATCACGAGGCGCTGCGCGCGCGCCTCAAGGCAGTCGGCTACGTCTTCACTTCCGATACCGACACCGAAGTGGTCGGCCACCTGATCGCTTACGAGTTGCAGACCACCCCGGATTTCCTGGCCGCCGTCTGCAAGGCCGTCCGGCAGCTGCAGGGCGCCTACGCCATTGCCGTGCTGCGTGCGGCCGATCCCGACCGCGTCGTCGTGGCTCGTGAAGGATCGCCGTTGCTGCTCGGCCTGACCGACGAAGGCTGCTACGCCGCTTCGGATGCCTCGGCCCTGTTGCAGGTCACGCGGCGCATGGTGTATCTCGAAAACGGCGATTGTGCCGAACTCAGGCGAGACGGCTACCGCATCACGCGCATCGACGGCACGCCGGTCGAGCGCCCCGAGAGCGAATCACATCTTTCTGCCGACGCCGTCGAGCTGGGCCAGTACCGGCACTACATGCAGAAGGAGATTTTCGAGCAACCGGTGGCCCTGGCCAATACGCTAGAAATGCTCGGCACCGCGCACAGCATTCAGCCGGGCCTGTTTGGCGCGGCCAGCGAGGAAGTCCTCAAGGATGTCCGCCAGGTGCTGATCATCGCCTGCGGCACCAGCTACCATGCCGGCCTGGTGGCGCGCTACTGGTTGGAATCGATCGCCGGCATCCCGTGTTCGGTCGAAGTCGCCAGCGAATACCGCTACCGCGACTCGGTACCTGATCCGACGACCTTGCTGGTCACCATCTCGCAATCGGGCGAGACCGCCGATACCCTGGCCGCCCTGCACCATGCCAAGTCGCTGGGCATGTTGCGCACGCTGTGCATCTGCAACGTCCCCGAATCCTCACTGGTGCGCGAGAACAGCCTGCGCTTCATTACCCGCGCCGGTCCGGAAATCGGTGTCGCCTCGACCAAGGCCTTCACCACCCAGCTCGCTGCCCTCTACCTGCTGACGCTGGTGCTCGCCAAGCTGCGCGGTCGGCTCGGCGAGCAGGCCGAAGTCGCCGAACTGCATGCCTTGCGGCACCTGCCGATCGCGGTCACCAAGATCCTCGAAATCGAACCCGAAATTCGCGAGTGGTCCGAGCAGTTCTCGATGAAACAGCATGCCCTGTTCCTCGGGCGTGGCCGTCATTATCCAATTGCCATGGAAGGCGCGCTGAAGCTCAAGGAGATCTCGTATATCCATGCCGAAGCCTACCCGGCCGGCGAACTCAAGCACGGCCCCCTGGCGCTGGTCGACCGCGACATGCCGGTGATTGCCGTCGCTCCCAACGACGCGCTGATCGAAAAGCTCAAGTCCAATCTGCAGGAAGTGCGTGCCCGTGGCGGCGAACTCTACGTCTTCGCCGACGCCGACAGCGAGATGCAGGAGTCGGATGGCATCCACGTCCTGCACCTGCCCGAGCACTACGGCGCATTGTCGGCCCTGCTGCACGTCGTGCCGCTGCAACTGCTCGCCTACCATGTGGCGCTGGTCCGCGGTACCGACGTCGACAAGCCGCGCAACCTGGCGAAGTCGGTGACTGTCGAGTAGGCAGCTGCAACCCCTCTTTATCCTCAATCCAGAGAACACTCCCGGCAAGCGAAAGGTCCAGCTCGGCGCCGACGGCAGACGCCTCGATCCGAGTCGGCTGACTGTCGGAAAATTTTACAGTTGACGGCGGGCCGATATACCCTGTTCGCGTTAAGTGTATGAATTCCATAGTTTGTTGATTTATGGCATGTTTGTTGCTCCCATTATCGGAATGTGGTCAATGGGGATCGATCACACTGCCCGAGGTTCTTTGCTGCGCGGGGTGTCAGCATTGGATTGTCAGCCGAGCGGCAGCGCAGAATCGATTCCATCGTCAAGCGTGAGGGGGGTGCGATGCGAAGCTATTTAGGAATGGGTGTGTTCCGGCGGTCTGCTTTCAACTGCAAACAGCTGCCACGGGCGGCAGGTGCTTTGCTGCTGTTTGCTGCCAGCGCAGTGACGGCAGCCACGGTCAGCTACAGCACGACGGATCTTGACGATGTCGTCATCGGCCAGGATCGATGGCGTTACCACTACACCATCGCCGCACCGCTGCCCGCTTTCAACTATGTCAATCTGCTGTTCGATCCCTCCCTTTACGCTCATCTCGTCGTTCATGGGTCGACTCCCGATCTCAGTGTGTTCGAGACACAGCCCGATACCTTCCTGCCGGCCGATGGACAAGTCACCGTCATGGCTCTGGCCGACATCCTCGGCACCACCACCGAGACCGTCGATCTCGATTTCGTCTGGCTTGGCGCCGGCCAGCCCGCTGGCCAGAGCTACGAACTCCTCGACGACTTCTTCAACAATGTCAGTCCCGCCCCTTTGCAGACTCACCTCGCCGGCAGCCAGTCCTTGCCCGTGCCTGGGTCGCTGAGCCTGCTTGCTCTCGGCCTGCTGGCCTTGCCAGCCCTGCGCCGTCGTCCGCGTTTCGCCAGAAAAACAAGCGAGTAGCTCCCCCTCCGTAGTTTCGCGCACCGGGTTAGCCCCTTTTGCGGGCCCAGCCCGACGCGTTAGCGTTGCCGATCAGCTTGCTGTCGTCCTGAAAAACAACAACAGGGACTTTTGCTGCGCGCGATAGGGGTGGTGCTTGTCGAGTGCCATCACGTCCATGCCGTGGCCTTGCCCCTGCTCAAGCGCAAGGAGTCGTCCATGAGCACCGTGAATCGTCACACCTCCCGTCGTGTTGCCCGTATCCCTGCAGTAGCACGTCCGAGCGCGCTACTGACGCGCATGATGGTCTCAATCAACCGCTGGTTGCGCGGATGGTGGCAGCGCTGGCTCGACGCCGTTCTGCGCTGGCACAAGCGACCGGGTGAGGAACTCCCGCAAGTACGCCAACCGCTCACCTGCGAGCCACTTGAGCCGCGCATCCTCCTTTCCTCGGAATTCCATCCCGGCATTCAGGCGGTTCTCGTCACCAGTAGTAGTGCCCAGGCCTTGGATGTCTCCGCGCCGGCAACGATCAACCTCACGCCGCTGGTCGACGCCGATGGCACACAGGTCACCCTCGCCATTACCGGCCCCGGGACCGCGCAACTGGTCAGCGATGGCGCCGGCTTCGCACTGAAACTGAACAATACCGATGCCAGCACGCAGGTTTCCCTGGCAGCGAACGGCGGTGATGGTCGCGTCGTCCTCACAGGCATTTCCGTGCGCGATAACGTGGGAGCGCTGGACCTCGCCGTTGCCGATCTCCAGGGTGACGCGACTTTTTCTGGAACGCTGCGGACCCTCGTACTCGGCGACATCCGCAAATCCCGACTCGACATTGCCGGCGCCAGCGATATCGCTCTGCAGGCGGGCAGGATTGTTGATAGCCAGTTGCACGCCCCTCTGGCCAGGGTCAGCGTCGTCGCCAGCGACTGGCTGGCCGGGATTCCCGGAGCCAGTCGCCTTGAATTGGCGGGCTTGAGCAGCCTCAGCACCAGCGGCGACTTCGCTGCCGACCTCCACGTGTCGGGGCAGGGTGTCCCCGTTTACGCCCTGGGCAGCGTGCGCGTGGGTGGTGGGATCGTCGGTGGGATGTGGTCAATCCACGGGCGTGGCAGTGTTCTTCAGGCAGGCAGCACTAGCCGCGACTGGTGCGCCAATCTCACCGGCACTCTGGTTCAGTTCATCAGCAAGGGTGACGCCTCTGGCAGCCTCTCGCTGGCCGCGCTGCAAATGCTGCAGGTGGGCGGTTCCGCTCGCGGCTTTACGCTGCTCGTTGGTGCCGATCTCGGCGATGATTGCGCACCGGGCGGTGTGGGTGCCAACGCCGACTCCTACCAAGCGGGGACGCTTGCCCGCGTCCGGATCAGCGGTGACCTTATCGATAGCCGGCTGCTGGTCGGGCTCGACCCGGTCAATGCAGTATTCGGTGACGGCAATGACCAGCAGTTGGGTAGCCCGACGCAACGTCTGCAGGAGTTCATCGTCGGTGGCCAGGTCACCGACAGCACGGTCGTCGCACCTGCTTTCCCGAGCGCGGTGCGCATTGCGGGTACCAGTCTGGCGCCGGGAAGCCTCGGCCAAGTTTTTGCCAGCGTCTCCGCCGATTCCGTCGCTCCGCTTCTGAGCGCTCGCCTGCTCGACGACACTGGCAGCGTCTCGGACGATGGCCTTACCCGTGATCCAGCCGTAGTCGTCGAGATCACCGAAGCGGGCGTGCTCAGCGCGATCGAGGCGAACCTGGACAACAGCGCCGACTTTCTGCCGGTCAGCGCCGCCCTCCAGAGTGACGGAAGCTACCTCATCAACGCCCGTGCCCTCGCAGAGCTAAGCGGTAGCCGCTTGCCCGATGGCGCGTACACACTTTCGCTGCGCGCACGCGACGCTGCGGGCAACGTTGCCGAGCCGGTAACCGTCCGCTTCACCCTCGACACCAGCGCACCTGCCCTGGGGCAACTCGCGCTCGATCCGGCATCCGATAGCGGCGCCCTCGGGGATTTGAGCACCACCGCCGAGATCGTCACGCTGAT
>JEMX01000007.1:0-7659 GCA_000585055.1 Candidatus Accumulibacter appositus | reverse complement strand
GGCCTGAGCACCACGGCAGACGAAACCGGTGCCTTCAGCTTCACCAACCTGGCCCTGGCGCTCGGCAGCAACCGCTTTGACTTCACCGCTTCCGACGCGGCCGGCAACCGCAGCACGGCCAGCCTCGAGGTCGAGCGCACGGAGCTCATCGGCGACACCACCGCCCCGACCCTGAGCGCCGCTCTGGCGAACGATAGCGGCACGTCGAACAGCGACCGGGTGACCAACGACCCGACCATCATTGGCCAGACCGGTGACGACGTTGGCGTTACCCAACTGCTTGTCGCCGTCGATCCAACAGGCACGCCCGACACCACAGACCTCTCTGGCCTAATCCAGCCCGACGGCAGTTTCACGCTCAGCGCAGGGCAACTGGCCAGCCTGGCGGGTGGCGTCCTCGCCGATGGTGAACACAGTGTCCTGATCCAGGCGCTCGACGCAGCCGGCAACGCGACCGAAAAAACTGTCAGCTTCACCCTCGACACCAGCGCACCTGCCCTGGGGCAACTCGCGCTTGATCCGGCATCCGATAGCGGCGCCCTCGGGGATTTGAGCACCACCGCCGAGATCGTCACGCTGATTGGGCAATCCACTGCTGGCGCCGCCATCGAGCTCGCCGCCCTTGGCCTGAGCACCACGGCAGACGAAACCGGTGCCTTCAGCTTCACCAACCTGGCCCTGGCGCTTGGCAGCAACCGTTTTGACTTCACCGCTTCCGACGCCGCCGGCAACCGCAGCACGGCCAGCCTCGAGGTCGAGCGCACGGAGCTTATCGGCGACACCGCCGCCCCGACCCTGAGCGCCGCTCTGGCGAACGATAGCGGCACGTCGAACAGCGACCGGGTGACCAACGACCCGACCATCATTGGCCAGACCGGTGACGACGTTGGCGTTACCCAACTGCTTGTCGCCGTCGATCCAACAGGCACGCCCGACACCACAGACCTCTCTGGCCTAATCCAGCCCGACGGCAGTTTCACGCTCAGCGCAGGGCAACTGGCCAGCCTGGCGGCTGGCGTCCTCGCCGATGGTGAACACAGTGTCCTGATCCAGGCGCTCGACGCAGCCGGCAACGCGACCGAGAAAACCGTCAGCTTCACCCTCGACACTGCGGCCCCAGCTGCGGCCACCTTCGCCATCGCCGCTGCCGATGCTTTCAATGGCGATGATAGCCAGACCAGCGCCAGCCGCGTTGTTCTACGCGGCCAGGCTCCGGCCGGGGCAGTTGTCACCCTTGGCGCTCAGGGCCTGTCGACGTTGGCTGGCCAAACCGGCAGCTTCCAGCTCGCCAACGTCGGACTGGTCGAAGGCGACAACCTGCTCAGCCTCACCATCGCCGATGCCGCCGGTAACACGCTGAGCGTGGCGCGTACCCTGACCCGCGTCACCGCCACGCACAGCGATGCCGTGCTCGACTGGAATGCCATTGCTCTCGAAGCTATCAAGCGGGATGTGACCGATCCGCCCGTGGCGACCCGCGTGCTCGCCATCCAGAGCCTCGCCGTCTTCGATACTCTGGCCGCCATCGAAGGAACTCCCGCCTATCTGGTGCAACGCACTGTCAATGGCCCGATTTCGATCAGTGCGGCCGTCGCCCAGGCCGCGTACCGCGTGCTCTCCCAGCTCTACCCGGCGCAGCGCGCGAGCTTCGACGCAGCCCTCCAGACCAGCCTCGCCGGCGTTCCTGAAGGGGCAGCCAGGACGGCGGGCATCGCTCTCGGCCAGGAGATCGCCGACGCGGTCCTGGCCATCCGCGCTGCTGACGGCTACCGCAATTTCATCACCGACGACGGCAGTACGGCGATTGGCAAGTGGCGCCCCACCGGCCCAGCCTTCCTCACCGCCGAGGACCCGCAGTGGAGTTATCTGGCGCCCTTCGCCCTGTCTTCGGGCGATGCGTTCCGCGCGCCGCCGCCACCGGCACTCGACTCGCTCGCCTATGCCCAGGCGCTGGAGGAGGTGCGCAGCCTTGGCTCGGCGACCAGCATCACCCGCAGTGCCGACCAGACCGAGCAGGCCTTGTTCTGGGCAGACGGTGGTGGCAGCCTGACGCCGCCGGGGCACTGGAGCCAGATCGCCTCACAAGTGGCCAGAGAGCAGGGCAACAGCCTCTCGGCCAACGCCCGTTTGCTGGCCCAGGTCAACGTCGCGCTGGCCGACGCTGCCATTGCCTGCTGGGATACCAAGTACGCCTACGATTTCTGGCGTCCGGAAACGGCCATCCACAATGCTGGTGCCGATGGCAATGCGGGCACCGCGCAAGATGCCAGCTGGCGCCCGCTCCTGATCTCGCCAGCACATCCCGACTACGTTTCGGGCCACTCCACTTTCAGCGCGGCGGCAGCCGAAGTTCTCGCCGCCACCTTCGGCGATGCGGTCAGCTTCACTACCACCAGTTCGACCTTGCCCGGCGTGACGCGCAGCTACGGCAGTTTCAGCCAGGCCGCCGCCGAAGCCGGTGCCAGCCGCGTCTATGGTGGCATCCACACTTCCTTCGCCGACCTGGCCGGCCGGGAGCTCGGCAAGCAGGTGGCTGTCGCCACTTTGGCCCGCTTCTCGCTGAACCAGGACACCCAGGCGCCGACCATCGTCGCCAGCAAGACGCCGGCAGCGACCAACAGCAACCTCACGCTTTCCGGCCAGATTCTCGATAACCTCTCTGGCGTCGCCGGTGCCCAGTGGCGCCTGGACAACGGCGAATTGCAGGAATTGGCCGTCGCTGCCAATGGGGGCTTCAGCATCAGCACCGCTTTCGCGCTAGACGGCTCGGCCGATGGCGTTCATACGCTCACCGTGTTGGCCCGGGATGTCGCAGGCAACCTGAGCGCCGCCTACACGCGCAGTTTCATCCTTGACACGCAGGCGCCGACCCTCAGCCTGAGCAGCCTGCAGGAAGGTGCCAGCCTCACCGGCAACTCACGCCTCACCGGCATCGCCGATGCTGCCGGTTCCGCGCTCACCCTGCTCAGCTACCGCCTCGATAGCGGCCCGCTGCGCAGCCTGATTTTCGACAGTGACGGCGCCTTTGACGCCGCGCTGGCCTTTGCCGGTCTGGACATCGGAAGTCATACCCTGATCCTCAACGCCAGCGACGCGGCGGGTAACAGCGCGAGTCTCACGCGCACCGTCAAGGTCGACGCGTTGGCGGCCTTCACCGTCGTCAGTGTCACGCCCGCCAGCGGGGCGCAGGACGTGGGCGTGACTTTCCGTCCGCAGGTAAACTTCTCGCGGGCAGTCAATACCGCCACCCTCACCGCCGATAGCTTGTACGCGACGGCACCCGACGGCAGCAAGATCGCGGCAAGCATCGTCCCGGCGCTCGACGGCAGCTTCGCCTGGTTGTTCTTCACCAAGCCCTTGCCGGGCGCTTCGCAGATCACGCTACATGTCAATGGCTCGGCGATTCGCGCCCAGCAGGATGGCGCCTTCCTCGACGCCGACGGCAACGGGACCGGCGGTGGCCTGCTCACCAGCACCTTCAGCACCGTCAGCCGCACCGCGGTGGCCGGGACGCGGCTTGTCGGCAAGGTGGTCGACCCCGGTCCTGACCTGCAGCCGATGACCTTCGACGACATCGGCCGTGGTGCCGACGGGATCATCCACACGCCTGACGACGTATTCCTGCTACCCATCGCACACGCCAAGGTCTATGTTCTTGGCCAGGAAGACCGCTTCGTCTTCACCGACGCCGATGGCAACTTCACACTCGACGGCGTGCCGGCGGGCACAGTGAAGGTCGCCGTCGACGGCCGCACCGCCAGCAACGCGCCGAGCGGCGTGTTTTTCCCCGAGATGGTGATGGACGTCGAACTGCTGCCCGGCGTCACCAACACGTTGATGGGCGGCATGGGTTCAGTCGCCAAGCGCCTGGCGAACATCGATCGCCGCGAAGTCTACTTGCCGCGCGTGCCGACCAGTGCCCTGCAGGCAGTGAGCGATACCGCGACGACGGTGATTACCCTCACCGACGCGGCCTCCGCGCCGCAACTCACCGAGCAGCAGCGTGCTGGACTGACGCTGACCGTCAACCCGGGCAGCGCGATCGGCGAGAACGGCGAAGTGCTGCAGGACGTGCAGATCGGCATCAGTACCGTACCACCCGAACTAGTGCGCGACATGTTGCCGCCGGGCGTGCTGCAGCACAGCTTCGACATCACCATCCAGGCGCCCGGCGTGGCGACCTTTGCCGAACCCGTGGAGATCAGCTTCCCGAACGTGTTCGCTGCGGCGCCGGGAACGAAGCTGAACATTCTGAGTTTCGATCACACGACCGGGCGCCTGGTGATCAACGGGACGGGGACGGTGTCGGCGGATGGCTTGACGGTGGTGTCGGACCCGGGGTCGGGGATTCGGGCGCCGGGGTGGCACAGCATGACGCAACCGGGCAATCCCGTAAGGGGGCCGGCCGACCCGCCTCCTCCGCCACCGTGCGACGAGGACGCTAAATCCAATCCTCTAGACAACATGACCTTCTGGAGTGACAGTCTCGCGGACATCCTTGAGTGCGCGTCGAGTATCAGCGAGACGCTTCGAATCATCAGGAACGTCTATACGGTCATGAATGATTCATTCGGGCTCGTCGCCGAGTTGGTCGATCTGGTCCGGACCACCAAGACAGCGGTCAACCAAGGTCAGCCGGCGTCGGTCGTTCTGGGATTTGCCAAGGTGGCTCAGACTTACAAAGGCAAGATCGTAAACCTTGTCGAAATCGTAAACCAGACAGTTTTCGAGGCAGCCACCAAATGGGAGATCATTGTCGATTGCCTTGGTTCGGCTCTCAACATTGCGGATCGCGCATGCGGGAAACTGATAGACGATCCTTGCGAAGAAATCAGCTTTTTCGGAGAGTATGCGTGCGCAGCAATCGAGGTCGCGAATACCAGCTTTGACGCGGCCAAGCTTCTATATGACCGCTACACCAATGAGCTGAAATCACTGGTTTCGTACAAGGCAGCCTGCTTCATTACTGAGAACCTGATCAGCCTCATTGATGATTACCTGAAACAGGATCAGTTGCAGCAGCCATCACAGCCTCTAGTTGCTGGCCGGGTAGTCAGCGGAGTTGTCGCACTGGCGGCCACGACGGTTTCAGCGACATTCGACGATCTGTTGCAGCAGCTACAGGCCATTGCCGTTGAACTTCCTCTCAACAATGCAACGCTCAACTCAAATACGCTTGCTTTCGTCGGCGAAGCCTCAATTCTCACCGATTCGATGATGTCGGTTTTTCCTTCGAGCGCCAGATTGTCCACGTCGATGTACGGCCTCCCACGTCAAGGTTTCTACCTGGCTACTTACGGGGATGCTGAGATCAGGGGCAATTTCGAGGGTGGCGAGAAGCTTGATTTGTTCCTTCCTTCGAATATCGATTTTGCCATTCGGGTATTTGATCCCATCACGGGTCTGATCGGCGCAGCCTACGGAAAGACGCCGAGTAGTGGGATCACGGTCACGATACCAGGGTTGCTCCAGTTCAAGGACGCGGCAGATGCTGACGGCGATGGTTTGAGCGACCTCGCTGAGGTGATTATAGGCACGGATGTCAACTCCATCGACTCTGATGGCGACGGCATCTCTGACAGGAGTGAGATTGACCAGGGCCTTGATCCCTTGGGTGGTCTTGCCCTTCCCCTTGGGGTTCTGGCCGTCGTTTCGCCCCAAGGGGATGTCGTGGCTGTGGCCGTTAGCGGGACAACGGATGGTGGGTACGCATCTAACGCGTACTTGGCCGTCGGTGTATCCGGGTTGGCGGTTGTGGACACGGCGGCAATCACTAGCCCTAGGCTGCTCGGCGAATTCTATTTTTCCGGGAACAATGTTGATATAGCGGTCGATGGTGCCCGCAAGCTTGCCGCACTCGCCGCCAGTGAGGCTGGGTTGCACCTGGTCGACATCTCCAACCCGTCGGCGCCGAAGCTTCAACAGACCATTACCCTCGGCGGCCCGGTTACCGGTGTCGTGGTTCGCGACGGCAATGCCTATGCTATCTACGGCACTCGCGTCGTGAGTGTCGATCTGAACACCGGCGACATTCGCCAGACTCTGGACCTCGCGACACTTGGCGGCAGTACTCTGGTCGACATCGCGATTGACGGAGACACCCTTTACACAATCGACGCTTCGCGCACGATGCGCTCTGTGTCGATCAGTGGCGACGTGCTCACGCCACGGGGCGCGCTGACGCTGGCCGTTGCTGGCGGCAAGATCTTTGTCGGTGGCGGTGTTGCGTATGTCGGACGCGACGACGGCTTCAGCGGCGGATTCTCAAGCGTCGATGTGAGTGACCTAGATAGCCTGAGGCTGCTGAGCGGTGTTGACGCCAATAATATTGCTGGTGGCGCGATCGCCGCCAACGGCTCCGGCCTTGCGGTCGCTGTCGGCCGCCCGGGTCGTACCAACGTGCTCGATGTGCTCAGCGTGCTCGATCCGAGCAATACCGCCAACTTCGTGACCCGCATTGACTTGCCGGCTGCACCGAAGGACGTGGTTCTCGCCAACGGCCTAGCCTTTGTCGCCGATGGCACGGGCGGACTGCAGATTGTCAATTACGCGGGCTTCGACACCAAACGCATTGCACCAAACGTTTCGATCACGGCCAATGGCGTCGACGTCGATCCAGCCACACCGGGTATCCAGGTGCTCGAGGGGCGCACTGTGCGCGTCGTGCCGACGGTCACCGATGACGTGCAGGTCCGTAACGTCGAACTGCTGGTCAACGGCCGGGTCGTGGCCAATGACGTGGCCTTCCCGTGGGATCTGTTCGCGCAGGCGCCAAGCATTGCCCTTGGCGGCAATACACTGACGCTGCAGGTACGCGCTACCGACACCGGCGGCAACTTCGCACTGTCCAATATTGTCACGCTCGACGTCGTTCCCGACACCTTCGCACCCCAGGTCGTTTCGGTCAGCGTGGACGAAGGCGCCCGCCGTTTCTTCGTCCGCTCGATCGAAGTCACCTTTGATGAGCCCCTCGACCTTGCGCGTTTGAACACCAGCGGCGTGCACCTTTTGCGCGCTGGTGCTGACGCTAGCTTCGGCACGGCCGACGACGTTGCGGTTGCGGTTCGTTTGGACACGCGCAGCTTCGGCCAGTCCTTGAGTGTGCTGACGAGCGGCTTGCTGCCCCCGGGCGACTATCGTTTGAGCATCGATCCGGACATCATTGCCGACCGGGCGGGTAATGCTCTCGACGCAGCGATTGTCCGCCACTTCTCGATCCGGCCGGCGAGCGATGTCCGCGCGCTTTCCGGTATCGCCGAAATTTCCACGGCCCCGTCGGCGAACCCGGGCCAGCAAATCGGCATTGCCGTTCCTTTCGATCCTGCCACGGCTAGAGCCGAGCTGGCGACGGTTGATGGCAATGGCAACCTGACTACTGCCACGCTTTCGGCGACGCGTTGGGACAGCGCGCGCGGCATTGCCTACTTCAATGTGCCCATCAATGCGGTGACCGGCGATGCTGTGGTGTTCTCGCAGGTTGGCAGCACACGAACCGATTTTGCCGATGGCAGCTTCCCGCTGCAGATTCTGCCGGTCATCGACGGGATCGACGTGCAGTACCTCAGTGACGAGAGTGCGACGGTTGTCCTGCGTGGTCTGGGCTTTGTCGAAGGCAACAACAGCGAGTATCGCTTCGGCAGTGGTGCGACGGGCGTGGTG
>JEMX01000006.1 GCA_000585055.1 Candidatus Accumulibacter appositus | reverse complement strand
TATCGCTGGCGAAGGAATTCGGGCCGCAATTCGCGGTGGCTGTCGAGGCGCTTGCGCCTGGTTCCTGGCAAGGACCGATCGAGTCCGGCTTTGGCTGGCATCTGGTCTACGTCGACTCCCTTGTTGCGGGCCGGGTGCCGGCTTTCGAAGAAGTGGAGCGGGACGTCAAGACGGCCTGGCTCGGTGTGCAGAAGGAAATCGGGTGGCGGAAGGCTTACGAGGAGATGCGCGGCAAGTACACCCTGCGGATACCCGTGCCTGTCGATGGCGCGGCCGTTGCGGAAAGCAAGGCCGTGCCGGCTGGCGTGCAGCCGCCTGCGCAAGGCAAGGGAGCGCCCCTTTGAATTGTTCATTGAGCCGTTTCTGGTACACGCCTTTCTGGCTCCTCGCCGGCCTGATGGTCTGGGCTGCGGCCATGCCGGTCGCGATGGCGCACGAGTCCCGTCCAGCCTATCTGAAAATCGACGAGACGGCGCCCGGGCAATACAGCATGCTTTGGCGCACCCCGGTGAAAGCCGGCCAGCGTTTGCCGGTCGCGCTGCAGCTGCCGGACAACGCGAGAAGTCTGCAGGACCCGGTGATCATGGAGCTTGCCGATTCGCGGCTCGAACGGCGCCGGATCGATGCCGGCCCCGAGGGCCTTGGCGGCAAGCGCATTGAATTCCCCGGCCTGCAGTACACGATCACCGATGTCGTGGTCAAGGTGAAGCTGCTGGATGGGCGCAGCTGGATGGTGATCGCCAGCCCCTCGGAACCCTGGGTGACGATCGAGGCGTCCCCAGACACGCTGTCGCTGGTAGGAGATTTCCTGCGGCAGGGCATGTATCACATCCTCTCGGGGCCGGACCATTTGCTGTTTGTCCTGGGCCTGTTGTTGCTTGTCAGTAGCGGCTGGATGCTGGTGAAAACGGTGACCGCCTTTACTATCGCCCACAGTATCACCCTGGCCGCGGCGACTCTGGGCTATGTGCAGCCGCCGGGGCCGCCGATCGAGGCCGCCATCGCCTTGTCGATCGTCTTTCTCGGCCTGGAGATCATCAAGGCACGCCGGGGCGGCACCAGTTTCAGCATTCGCCACCCCTGGGTCGTCGCTTTCGCCTTCGGCCTGCTGCATGGCTTCGGCTTCGCCAGCGCCCTGTCGCACGCAGGTCTGCCGCCCGGCGACGTGCCGCTCGCCCTGTTGTTGTTCAATATCGGTGTCGAGCTGGGTCAGCTGGCCTTCGTCGCCGTGGTGTTGCTCGTGATTCGCACCTCTCGCAGCTTCCTGAAGCGCCTGCCGCCACGCGCCGAGCTGCTGCCTGCCTATGCCATCGGCTCGCTCGGTTCGTTCTGGCTGATCCAGCGGTTGGCTACTTTCTAGCGCGGAACTCGGGAACTTCAGGCTAGCACTTGCGCAGCGTCTCGACGGCCTCCTCGAGTGCGGCCACCGTCGGGAACTTGCGGCTATCCATGCCCGCCTTTTCAAGGTTCAGCCGCACGCCCCTGGCCATGGCATCGATGGTCTTCTCGGCGATCCCTGGAACCTTCTTGATGTCATCAATGGTCCTGAAGGGCCGCTGCTCAAAGAGCGCCATGACGCGTGCCTCGCCGACGTCGACGCGACCGGGGAGTTCGCTGAGGAGCAGGAAGCCGTCCTTGTCGCCTTGGTAGGCGAAGACGTTGAGAGCCACGATCAGCAGATCTTCCGTCGTTGGTTCCGCCAGCCTCCGCAGGCGACGCAGGGTGTCGCGCAGTACCGCGACTGTCAGCGGGAGTTCAAGGTTCACACCCGCGACGAGCAGATTGCCATGCAGCCCCTCCAGCATTGCCTCGAAGCTGCGCGTGCCAATGCCGTCAATGGCGACGATATCGTCGGCCCTCATGAAAGGGGCGGCTTGGAACAGCGCTGCCGCACGGGCCTCGCCAATCGCCGCTCCCTCTGGAGGCTCAGTGAGTTGCAGGAAGCCCGCCGTGTCGCCAAGCGCCGCCATGCTGTTGACGGTAGTCACCAGTAGGTCAGCTTGCGAAGGACGCTGAGAGGCTTCGGGCCGGACCACGCTGGGCAGGTATTCTCCCAGTTCGCATTCGGATACCAGTGGCGTCAAAGCGGCCAGCGCAGAGCCAGCGATGTAGCAGTTCTTTTCATTGGCGACCAGCTGCTTCAGGGTATTTACGCCGCGGGCGAGTATCTTCTGCGGTCGTCGCAGATGCATCGACATCGACAGGCCGCACACGGCACCCAGGCGCGATGCATTGTCATGCGCAGTTGCCGCGCGTTCGGCGAGCCCCAGAAAGGCCTCTGTCCGCGCGTCCACCGTGCGAGTGATCGAGCCAAGGATCTCGTAAGCCAGCACGCGTACGATGGGGTCACGATCGTCCCGGGCCGCAGCGAGGCTCAAATCCCAGGCCGCGCTCATCTCCGAGCGGAAACATGCCAGGATGGCCTGCTTGCGTGCAAAGGCGTTGGCCGTTTCGGCGGCGTAGATCGCTTGCCAGAAGTCGATGATCGGCGCGTCTGCAGGCGTCGAAAAATAGCGCGCGCTGCGCAGGCAGAGTCTGCGGTAGCCGTCTGCGTAGCTTTGCTCAAGCCATTGTTCCTGGAAGAAGTGCAGGATTTCGCGCCGCGCGAACGGGTTGGCCGCATAGCGGATTGCTGCCGGCTTGACCTCTTCGAGCAGCTCGTCCGGCGCCATGGCCAAGGCCGCGAAACGCTCGCTGACTTCGCCAACACGGATGCGGCCCATCGAGACCCGTTTGGTCGGGTCTTCGGCCGGCTCGTGCAGCGCCGGTGCATTGCGGGTCGAACCGTAAAACCACTCGCCGATCCTGAGCAGGAAATTGTCGTCCAGCGCGTCCTGCAGCTCGTTGTTGCGGGCGTCGATCGCGTGTTGTCCATCAATGAACGCCCTGGAGATTTGGTCCACCTCCTGTTGGAACTCTGGCTCGGAAAGCAGACCGGCGGTGCGCGCAGCACGCAGCGTTTCGATTCCCTCCATGACTCGGGCGTTCAACTCGTCGAGTGCGTCAGCGAGCCGCCGCTTGCCAACCAGGGACGATACGGCGCTAAGCACGGAGATCACCTCGACCACCAGTACCGCGATGGCTGCCACGGTAGCCGCGGTGATCGCAGCCGCGCCCGCTCCGCCGGTGGCCGCTGCTTCGCCACCCGCGACAGCGGTCGCCGTGGCTTCACCACTGGCTGCGGCACCCGCTCCGGCACCCGCTGCCGCGGTTTCCCCGCCGGCAATGGCGCCGGCCGCCACGGTCGCCTCGACTTCGGCAAGAGCGGCCGTCAGAACTTCAGCGGACAACCAACCCAGACGCGTCATGAGAACGAGGATTCGCTTGATCAGCTCCGTGGGGCCGCCAGCCATGATCATGGCCACGAGGAGTCTCATCAAGTCCTTGGGAGACAGGTTGTGCGTGCCGGCGCGAAGCATGCTGACAAGGTTTTGAACATCTTGCGGAAGGCGGCGGAAGATGGCTTCGAATTCGGAAAGCGTGCTCATGATGTGCTCCTTTCTCTGCTCGTGAAAGTCGCGTTCGCGACTCGCGAATCTCCCTTCGCCGCCGTGCGTGACAGGGGTCGGGGAGGGAGGCGGGGAGTGAGGCGGGAGGATTCGGGGACATGCTCCCTGCCCGCCGAACGATGCCGGCAGCGAAGCCGGAATGTGCACTGCCAGTGAGAGAAATAATGACCGCTTCGAGGATCGGCTTTGCCTCGAGAATTCTGCTTTTCTTTTCCGACCGTCGGGTTGCGGTGATGTTCCGTTCCTTTGAGGCGAGCACGGTGGCCTGTGTGCCAGCCACCGGCGTGTCGGCCGCCAGGAAGCTGGCTTGCCGCGCGCCCTCGGGCCAGCCACAACGCAGTGTGTAAGCTGGCGCGCCTGTAGACTCAGCAAGGGCGATGCGGGTGACTCCCGTCATCCGGTCCGTGTGGGCGATCGTCCGCTCGTCATAGTGAACGCTTTGCACGATGAGCGTGCTCGCCGGAATGAGGAGTGCGGCGCCTTTTTCGGCGGTGAGTGAACAGAAGGGCTCATAGGGGGCCAGCGCCGTGGCCGGCAGCAGCTTCAGGTTCTGGAAGAGCATCCGCCGCTGGTCACCCGGAAATTTCAGCGGTGCCGCCAGGCTGAAGCGGAATCCGCTCTCGATCTGTTGGGGTGCGGGGCCGGTGGTAGCGCGGCATGCTGGCACGCCGCAAGCAGCGCAGTAACGGCGGCCCAGGCCGATGTGAGATTCAGGTCTGGTAGTTCGAGCGAGCGGCGGCAACTAGCCGTGGAAGCGAGCTGGCTTGGCTTTTTGGACTTCGCCGTGACGCGGGCAGCTCGTCAGATGGTCGTTGACCATGCCAGCAGACTGCATGAAGGCATAGCAAATCGTCGCACCGACGAACTTGAAGCCGGCTCGACCCAAGGCCTTGCTCATGGCCTCCGAGCGGGTGGTCTTGGCCGGCACCTCGGCCATCGACGTCCATTGATTCTGAATTGGGGCCTGATCAACGAAGCGCCACAGAAAGTCGCTGAACGACTGACCGTTGGCGGTGAGCGCAAGATAGGCTTTGGCGTTCTGGATGGCTGCGGCCACCTTGGCGCGATTTCGGACGATTCCGGAATCTGCCAACAGCGCGGCCACTGTTTCAGCGTCATACTGGGCGATCCGTGCCGGATCAAATCCATCGAAGGCGCGCCGATAGTTTTCTCGTTTCTTGAGGATCGTCGCCCAGGACAAACCGGCCTGCGCGCCTTCCAGGATCAGCAGTTCAAACAGGGATCGATCATCGTAGAGCGGCACGCCCCATTCCGAATCATGGTAGTCACGGTAAAGGTCGAAAGCTTCGCACCAGGGACAAGCTTGCATGGCTATCATGATCGAGGGGAGGGAATAAGGTGTCAGTCTACTGCCAGGAGGGCGGGAGGGCAGGAACACTGTATTCTGAATTGCGGGCTCCCGGCCTGGCGGGCATGCTGAGAGGTTTCCCTTCTCGATCGCGGCATCGCTTCTTTTCGCGCAGCGCCGGAACTGTTTCTGCTCGATTTCATCTCATTCATCGCGACCCTGCCACCCTCGCAACCCACTATCAGGAGGTGTTACATGGATGCCAACCTACACACCATGAGCAATCTGTTCGCCCAGCTCGGCCTGCCTTCCGACCCAGCTGCCATTGACGAATTCATCAACCGCCACCGCCCCTTGGGAAATGAGGTCGCCCTCTACCGCGCCCCGTTCTGGACGGAGGCGCAACGAAGCTTTCTCAAGGAGGAGATCATCGAGGATGCGGATTGGGCGGCGGTGATCGACGAACTGAACAGCAGATTGCATTAGTTTCTGTTCTTCTTGCGCGCTCCAGGCGAGAGGAAATGCCGAAGGCAGCTGTCCCTTTTCTTGCTGGCAAGGACTCACCGGAAGCCGGCGCCTGGCTAAGTGCCTTGCGGCACGCGATGCCGGACGAACGCATTGTCGCCTTCGAGGACTTGAATGAAGGGGAGAGAAGCGAGGCAACAATTGCCATCGTCGCCAATCCTGAACCCGCCGATCTGAGCCGGCTGCCACGATTGTGCTGGGTGCATAGTGTCTGGGCGGGGATCGAGCGCCTGCTTGCCAATCTCGGCGACTCGCGATTGCAGATCGTTCGCCTGCTTGATCCCCGACTGGCGGCGACCATGGCCGAAGCAGTATTGGCCTGGACCCTGTTCCTGCACCGCGAAATGCCCGCCTATGCGCGACAACAAGCACAACAACTCTGGCGGTCGCGTCCCTACACCCGCCCAGAACAGCGAACGGTCGGCTTGCTTGGCCTGGGCGCGCTCGGATCGGCCAGCGCCGAACGCCTGCTGGCCGCTCGATTCAAGGTTTGCGGCTGGAGTCGGCAGAGGAAGTCGCTGCCCGGGGTCGAATGCTTCGCGGGCGAGGTCGGGCTAGAGGAAATGCTGGGCAAGACCAATATCCTGATTTGCCTTTTGCCGCTGACCCTCGAAACCCGGGGCTTGCTCAACATGGCTCGATTGGCGCTCCTGCCTTCCGGCGCGTCACTGATTAACTTTGCCCGCGGTCCGATCATAGACGATGAGGATTTGCGCGCCGCTCTGGACAGCGGGCAGCTCGACCATGCGGTACTGGATGTCTTCGCACACGAACCACTGCCGGCCGATCGATGGCCGTGGCGACATCCCGGGGTGACGGTTCTGCCGCACTGTTCGGCACCGACCGACCACGAAACGGCGGCGCAAATCGTGGCGGCCAACATTCGTCGCTATCGCGAAACCGGCGAACTGCCAGCCTGCGTCAACGTGGCGCGCGGGTATTGACGTGCCGCTTGCTTTGGCGACGCCGTCGCCGTCCGCCGCTTCGGTCGCAGCGCTCCGCTTGCCGAGAAAGCGGCCGCCGCTGAAGTCCTTGGGAAGCGCTACTACGATTCGCGGGACGCAGAGCTGGTTGCGGTTTGTCGCGGCCAGCCCCCGAGCCGGTCCGGCGGCAGGGACTTCCCCGTCGTCGGGGGCGGGGTCAGGCGTGCAGGCGCCCGAAGGGCTCGCCGCAGGCATCGGCACCGTTCCACACCAAACGACCTAAACCCATTTCAAAGCAAGTGATTGAAAGATCGAGGAAAGGCGTCGTCGTTTGGCAGGAAGTTCAGTTTATAGTGCCAATTGGTCTTACGGGCAGTGTGCATGTTCAATGGCTTATCGCGCTATCCGTCGAATTCTGGACGAAACAGCTTGCCGCCTTTTCCCGAGATCACGGGTAGGCCACGAAACCCAGTATTGTTTCGGGATGCTCATCGGTTACGATCAGAAAACCGCGCTGATCGAGCCGCACCAGACCTTCCCAGTTGCGAGGACGATCCTCTAGATTCAGCTGGATCGGTGGCGTGTTGGTCAATTTGATCACACCCTCTTTCTCGACGTATTGAAGTTCCAGTAGACGCTCGACTTGTTTGCGCTCAGCATGCGTGGTGCCTTTGCCATAGGTGTCCGCCAGATTATCTGCGGCAACTTCGTAGCTATTTTCGCCTTTCTCGCAGGGGAAGTAATAGTTGATTGCCCAGAACTTTCCATCACCATTGGCTGTGGTCGCATCGGTGATTCGGTACTCGATGTGTGGGAGTGGAATGGAGTTCAGTTTGCTTGGCCGAGGCGATAAAGAAAACGCGTAGGCGCGAGGGCCTTCCTGATCGTTGTTTTTTATTTTGGCACCGTTCAATTCAAAAAACGACACCAGAAGATCGTCCATCAACATCAACGACTCATACGAGGCGTTGCCGACTTGCGCCGGCGGCGGCATCTCGATAAGCTCATTATCAAGACGCACTTCAGCCGGGTTCGGATTGACCATTCCACTAACCAGGTAGGCCCTCATGCGACCATCCGGGCCCGGTCGCCCGGCTTCGAACGTCATATAAACGCGGTCTTCCTTGAATGCGATCGCCTCGAAGCCCTGATAGTCCGTAAATTGTTTCGTCACGTGCGCGGCAAAAAACGGAATCCTGTCAACTTTAATGGGTGGAGACGACTTGCCATCCAGGAAGTCGACAATGTCGGCTTTGGCAATTCTGAATAAATAGCCATCGCTTTCCCCTTCGTTGTTCAGCTGCTTCAATTCCGGCAGCAGAATCAGATGATCCTTGTACCATGCCAGACCGGATAGTTGATCTTCGCCATCACCTTGAAATGAGCGGGCGTCCAGCGGAATAGTCTGTACGGTGATTTCCTTGGGGCTTTCTGGCGCAGCCCCATTGGGCGCGGCGGACATCGTCACTGCGGTCGGGCACGTGTTGGGTGCGCGAGCATCGGCTGCCGTTGGTGTGATACAGCCGGAGACCAAAGAGGCAAGGAGGACAGCTTGAATGATGATGGTTTTCACTGTGTGAGACCTTTCCTGGCGTGGCCGAATCCGGTTGGATAAACATGAAAGATCCACAAAGACGGGTAGCACCATGGGGGGCGTCTGGCTGATTCTTGCCACGAGTTCCTGATGGCTGGAAGTCGCCATAGCTTCAGTTGGTTTCGTAAGACACGGGCAGCGCTGCCGGACAAGTGTCGGGCGACTTCTCCGCCAGTTGTCGCGCTCCTCCATTACTGCTGGCGAGTCCGAGGTCGCAGGCGGCGTCTTCCGACAGACCGATCACCAGAAGACGTGAGATGCTGGCGGCCCCTCTTGCCTCTGCGGAGGGCGGCGCTGCCAGTCTCAGGCGGACGATTAGCGCCAGCGGTTTGCCGTGCGCGTTGAGCCGCCATTCAGCCACCTCCGATCCGGCAACATTGGGGAACTGTCCCAAGGCCAAAATTTCTCGGCTATAGACCACGCGCTGCTCGGTAGACCAGGTGTGACCGTTCCGGCGCAGATCAACCCACGATCGGGCGTCAGAGGAGACCACGAACAGGCGATAGGGCGGTGGCGCCGGGCATTCCTCAACTGCGAGCTTACGCGCCGCATACTGCTTGACAAGTCCCGGCGATGGCGCTGCACACGCGGAAGCCGAGATTGGTGTGTAAAGGCTGCTTGGCTCCGCTCCGTCGGCTGCCAGGCAGCTAACTGCGCTGAGCGTTGCGACCAGCAAGATTGCCTGCGATCCGGCCGCAACGTGCACGTCGTCCCGCTCATGCCAAGCCAAGTGCTACGCTCGTCTGGTGGCCGACGACGCCGTCGACGGCGAGGCCCTTGGCACGCTGGAAGGCCATAATCTGAGCCATGGTGCCGCGGCCAAACACGCCGTCAGCAATGAGGGTGAAGCCCAGCGCGTTCAATGCTTTCTGAATCGCCAGGACCTCCGGTCCGCGGTCGCCAATGCTGAGAATCTTGGCAATTGCGGGGACGCCGGTAAACCAGGAGTGGATGGTGTCGTCAGCGACCTCGAAGTGCATGGCGTCCTCGGTACGGAAACCAGCGCCCCAGAACCAGCCATGAGTATTGAAGATGGGCGCGATCTCGGCCAAGCCCTGTTGGCAAAAGCCATCGCCGCGCTGGTCGAGGTTACCGTCCAGGGTCAGATCGACCGCCGTGCCCCAGGAATGATTGCTGATCGACACTTCGGAGCCGCGGACGAAGCGCGCACAAAGCATGCCGGCCGAGCCGAGAGCATCATGGATGTCTGGTTTCGTGGCCTTGATCTCGGCCATGATCTCTGTCAGCGAGTGGACCGCCTTGTCGAAGCCTGTGACACGAAAGGGCCCGACCGAGCGCGTGACGATATGCACCTTCAAGTTTGGGTTCATTACCGGTTGGCAATCTCGGCCGTAGGTGTGCCGCGGACTTCCGAGCAGTTGCAGCATGGTTGCTTGCCTTGCAGGGCGAACACCCGTGTTGATACCGGTCGGGATGGTGATGAGGGTGGTGAGGGCCATGGTGAGAACTCCTTTGGCAACGTCGCAGGATGTCTGATATTCGAGAAGTGTGGCTGGCCAGCGGTGAGCTGCTCAGCGAAGGGCAGCTACTGTGAGCGCTTGTCCCGCCACATAGCAATCTCCGATGCAGACCAAGGTCTTGTCGGGAAGAACGGGAATCTGCTCATCGACGATCTCCCGCAGCACGATGGCCCCTGCGGGCACCTTGGTCTCTTCCAGGGTGAAACAGGTGTAGCGTTTCGGCGGAAATTTGGTGCACAGGCTGATCGCTAGTACCGAGGCCCTAAACCTTCGTTGTGCGTCGTTCAACCTGCTCTCGATATCCGGAAGAGTCAGATCATCTTCGACAAATGCAACCGTAGTGAAATTGGCCATCTCTTTCTCCTCGTTGGGGCCTACTTGCAAAACTTTATTAGTTCCGGCAACGCCGACAATGCCTGAAGTTCCGCGGAGTTTGCGTCGGCGATATCGGATATGAGGAAGCTACGTGTTCTCTTGAAGTTCTTGTGATTCACACTGCCAATCATGGACCCCGGAAGAGCCTTGACAATTGCTTCGAGGCTAGCCTGGTCGTCAATTTTCTCTACGCAGGCGGTAAGCGTCTCCCTCCTCTTGGCAGTATCCGGCGTATCCGGCTGGATGGTGCGCGGACCAAGTATGGCAGTGACTGCCTTCACGTCTCCCGCAATGGTGATCGCTGCCTGACCGGACGCGAAGCGGGTACGAATGGCGAGATCGCCGTTTGTGAGTGGCAAGTTCGCAGCGTTCTGCGCCGTCTGGTTCAGACGAAAGTTGGAAAAGACACTTACCGCCTCGCCTTCATGTACCTTCGCCGACGCCGACGAGCCCTTGTCATTAGCGGCGGCGGGCGCCTTTATTACCTGATCTTCACCGCCGCGCGGCGGAGCACTAGTGGCCACCGAGCGAACAAAACCGAAATTGATCTTGGCCGGCTCGCCGACATTGTCATTCAACTGAATGGCGGCCACGTTGAACGACGTGCGCTCACCATAAATCAGAGCCGGCTGACACGCAGCGAGGCTGCAGATGGCGATCAATGAAGCCAGGGGATGTAAGCGGACATCATGCTGTCTCATACTACCTCCCAGCTTGTTGGTCGGTGAAACACTCGAAATACGACGTGCTGCTTTGATTAGCTGCGATTTTCTGGGCGAACAGGATAGCGGCTGTGCCGGTTGCGAGCGATTCATCGAACTTCGTCAAGGTCAAGCCATTGACTACGACCTCGGTGCAGTTCAAGGCCGACATCACTTCGCGCGCGCCCTTTTCCTTGCTCACGGTTTGCGGCACCCAGGTTACGAAGTGGCGATCGTAGCCGAGTTGAACATGGCCAGCGGTACGCGCGGTGTTGACGCTGGCGTCCAGACCCAGCACGGTCGTCGACGAAATATAGAGCTTGTCCTGTCCGAAGCAGGCGGCGAGCGGTATCGCCAGGAGCGTTGCTAGTGCGGCACCGAAGTGTTGTCGGGGATATCGATTGGCCAGCATGGATCCTCCTCGGGACAGTAAGTGAGACGGGTTGTGCGGGCGTCGTCGGGCAGAAAACTCAGGCGCATATAGATACTCTCTCCCAGCGGCACGTGGGCGAGCAGGGAGGCGTCGCGATAACCGAGCGTGATGCCCAGGTCTACGCCGGAGGTACGCACATCGAGACCGATGGTGCGCGTGTTGCGCGCTAGGGCGGGCTTCTTCGGTAGGCGCACTGACCAGTGATGGCGCCCTTCGCTCGGAAGGTCGTCTGAGGTCTCGGGATAAACATAGATGCGGCGTTCATAGCCCAGGGTCAGGCCGGCGTCGTCGGCAAGGGTTCTGACGGTGGCGCCCAAGCCCTCAATGACGACCACCCATGCGCCCTCCGTCCGGTAGACGTCGGCGACGAGAAGTCCGCTCGCTGTCGAGCATCCGCTCAACAGCACGATCAAAATCGTTACGTTGCCGAATACGGCGTTTTTTGTTCCGGATGACATTGCTGGTTTTGACTCCAGTAGTCCCGCGTCAATCGGTATCGCGTCTGCAGCTGGTTTCGCTGCCAAAAACGGAATACGTTTGCCACATTTTCAAGAACTCTTGACTAATGGTCATGGTTTTCATAATCATGGGTATCTCCACGTGCCATGACCATTAGGGAATCACTGAGCAAATTACCGCCTGGCGGCGAGTTTTTTTGCTGGCCTGGATCTTAGTTGGACGAGCCGAAAGTCTCCTGTCTGTCGACTCCTTCTGTCCTGTTGCGCTGGGGCCTGGCGCATCGCGCCGAGCGTCGGTATGATCGCTTTCACACGCAATCGCCGGGATTAGAAACGTGGTATTCGCCGTTTTTGAAGCATTACGCCGACATCCCTACAGACCTGCAGACTCCAGACGGCTAGCACCTGCCATCGAACCCAAGAGTTAATAAGCTAGTCTATGGATACTGGTATTTCAATATTTATCTGAAGTTTCGCGTAATGGTGCCTAGTGACGACGCCACTTGGGTCACTGCCGAGCGCAGTGGCGATGGTTAGTGGCTACGCTTCGTTCGTCACACGCTCAAGAGTTTCATCGTCAAGACCGTACGTTTCTGGCACCAGCGCATCGAGCACTGCATCGAACGCCACCCCCTCAGAATCGCGGGCTTTGTGATTCCCTCCGAAGCCAGCGAGGAATCTGTCGTCGCCTGAGCAGCCAGTCAGTCATCCCTGCCTGTTGAGTTCGTAGGCGGTGCTGCGCCCGCCGCCAGCTGTCTTGCGCAGGACACCCAGGACGAGCAGTTCGTTGATCTCGCGTAGCGCGGTATCCGGCGAGCACTTGCCGATTGCCGCCCACTTGCTGCTGGTCAGCTTGCCCTCGAATCCGTCGAGCAGCCGATTGAGGAGTTTCACCTGCCGCGCGTTCAGCGGTGTCGTGGCCCAGCGCTGCCAGAAGCGTGTCTTGGCCAGGACGGCGTCCAGGTTCTTTTGTGCGCTGCCGATCGCGCCTCGCAAGTTTTCGAGAAACCATCGCAGCCAGTCGGTGACCTCCAGCGATCCCTTTTGCGTGCGCTCCAGGATTTCGTAGTAGTCCCGCCGTTCCCGCTGGATTTGCGCCGCCAGACTGTAGAAGCGTTGCGGACTCCCATCGGCACGGGCCAGCAGCAGATCGCCGAGCGCCCGCGCGATCCGCCCGTTGCCGTCGTCGAAGGGGTGTAGGGTGACGAACCACAGGTGCCCCAGACCCGCCTTCAGGATCGGATGAGCTTCGCTGCCGGTGTTCACCCAGTCGATGAGGCGCGCCAATTCGGCCTCGAGTTTCTCTGCTGGAGGCGCTTCGAAGTGAACACGTTGCCGACCGATGGCGCCGGAAACGACCTGCATCGGTCCGTTCCCATCGTCCCTGAGCATTCCCACGCGAATGGCTGAGAGTCCGCTATAGCCGGTCGGAAACAGCGCCGCGTGCCAGCCTAGCAGTCGTT
The DNA here is from genome assembly GCA_000585055.1 of Candidatus Accumulibacter appositus. Taxonomy (GTDB): domain Bacteria; phylum Pseudomonadota; class Gammaproteobacteria; order Burkholderiales; family Rhodocyclaceae; genus Accumulibacter; species Accumulibacter appositus. The sequence goes on along the minus strand of JEMX01000006.1, from coordinate 2,915 downwards.
CTTGTGTCAATGCGACCTCGCAGCGCGCTGTCGCATCAAGCACCATATCGACTACGCCCTCCACGTGGCGATCGAGTGGCGTAAGCGCTCCGATATCCACGCCCAAGCGGCGCGCGATCGACGAGCGTACGGACTCGGCGTCGAGGCGTTCACCCTCTATTTCGCTGGTCTTGAGAACATCCTCGGTCAGTGTCGTCAGGCTGGCCTGATCCCGCAGGGCGATCCCCACGTCGGCCAGTCGGCCAATGAGCAGACCCTGAGCACGACTGACGTCGGCCAACGGCCCGGCCAACGCGGCCAGGTCGTAGCGCCAGGTCGGCCAATCGGGAGCCTGCCAGATGTAGGTGTGATCGCCGTTGGTCATGCGAAGATTATGGCGGGCATTGTACGAAGCGGCAAGATATTCACCGCAAGCTACGCGGAGAATGTTTCCTTATTCACCGCAGACGCCTACTGCCTCGCTGATCAGATCATCGAACGTCACCCCATCAGACTCGCGGGTGGCTTGCTGGCGGGGGAACTATCGCCAGCGTTCGACAGTTGCATCGACGTACTGTGGATCACGTTCCATCAGCCGCGCGATGCGCCCCGACTTCTGGGCAGCCATCAGCGTCGTACACGAGCCCCCGAAGGGATCCAGCACCCGGTCGCCCGGTTGACTGGAATTGCGAATGGCCGGCTCGACCAGTTCGACCGGCTTCATGGTGGGGTACAGGTCGTCGCGCATTGGCTTGTTGATTTTCCAGACAACAGGCATCAACGAAAAACCCCGCGAAACATGGCGTTCAGCGGGGTGTTCGTTTTTTTGTCGCAGAGCTTTGCTGCGACGTTCCTGGCGGGCCAGAACGTATGCCATCACAAACGTTCTCGGCCCAAAGCAGACGTGGCACTTATTTCCATTCGCATACGCACTAAGCGAAGTGTGTACGCGTAGGGCGCCAACAGTTTCTGGGGCCACCATGGCAGCCAGGGGCGTCGTCCGGACTAGCTCAGGACGACGGTCTTGATCCTGATGGATGACTGGTGCGAACTGGTTCCTACACTGCAAGAACGAAAACCTGCGGGTGGACGTTGAGGGGAGGCCAAGGGTGCGGGGAACGAAAAATGAGTCGCGCCTACAGCGCGAAAAACTTTGTTTGCCCTGTTGACCGGAGCCGGCCAATCAATGACCCCAGACTCCGACACTTCCGCCGGAAAGAACCCGCGCCTGCCCGATGCCTCGTTTTCTTTTCTAGCCAGCGGTACGCTGCCGATTCCGGCGCGACCATCCCAGACCCGCCAGCGATAGGCCGACGAGCAGAGCCGAAACGGGCTCAGGAACCTGATTATCTACAAGTTCGACACGCACATTGTCAAGTGCAGGCCCGAAGCAGCATTCGCCGTTCAGTGCCGCGAACGACAGAGTTGTTTGTGTACCTTGCGCCTTGAACTGGAAGGTTTTGTCCGTCCAACCCATATCGCTATTGGTCTTGCCGGTGTCGTCGAACGAGAAGTCGCCGTTGAAGTCGCCGGCTATGGCTTTCAACCTCTTCACGTTATCACCACCAGCCACATTGCTAGCCATGGCGAACTTGACCGAATAGATCTGGTTTAGTACCGTGGCAAAGGTCTGGTTGATGGTACCCAGGCTGGTTCCAACCAAGTCGATACTACGTTCGCCGTCGGCATGCTGCCACAGCCCGCCAATGTAGTCTACGGTGCCAGCAGTGATGGCCCAATCGTTGATGCTGGTGTTCCCCACTCCCAGAGGGCCAATAAAGGACCCGCCTGGGTTTACCCCCGTCTCGAAACTTCCGTTCTGGATCAGATTCGCTTGTGCAAGACCGCAACCGAGTAGGGCGCCCGCAAGAGCAAGTGGGCGAATAATCGAAAGTGCTTTCATTGTGAAGTCTCCTTTGTTAATAAAATATCAGGTGCGCTTCCGGTTCCCATACAACTGGCAAGAAATCCGGAGCAAGATTGCTCATGTCTGGCTAACAACGCGATGGTGCCCAGCGCCTGACCTTCTAAAGCACATACCGTGCCAGCCCATCGGACAGCGATGTAGCATCAGTAATTTCAGCCGGTTAGCTCGATCAGCAGGCAAGCTATTGAATGCCCGAGGTGGCTCTGAGGCTCTAAAATGTAAAATTCGTCGACGTGCGAAATCTCACACTCGGCGAATACCGATTATCGGGGCGCCATTGAACAGCCCTGCGCGCAAGGAATGGTGCGCCGCCCGAGGCCAGCGACGCGCCCTGTGAGGGCATCGCCTGCTGTCGGCTTCAGCGCACAGGCTGTTGCGTCTGCCGCGCCGCTTACAGATCCGGGCTTGCGAATGACCTGGCTGGCGAGGGGCGGACGTAACAGCCCCCAGGCCGACGCTGCAAGTCCCGGTACGCCCGGACTAAATCAACGCTCTTCGGTGAATATTCGGCCAAACAGTAGCCAGGCAGCGGGTTTGGCGAGGTGGGTTAGCTGCCGAGGAGTGATCGGAAGAATCGGTGAAGGGGGTAGAGCCAGATGTCCTTGATCGGGAGGATCAACTGGCTGGTCGTGCCAGCGTCCCGGCATGCCAGCAAGTTGCTGGCTGAAACACGCCGACTGAAAGGGGGGCTACGGGGTCACCGAATGCTTTCAATCGCGAAGTCACGGTGTTTCGAGAGAATTGGTCCGTAAGAACGTAGAAATGACATTTGGGCGGTAACAAGGCCAACAGGTAAAAAACGAAAAACCCCGCGGAACAAGTCGTTCAGCGGGGTGTCCGTTTTTTGTCGCAGAGCTTTGCTGCGACGTTCCTGGCGGAGACGAAGGGATTCGAACCCTTGATGCAGGTTTATGCCCGCATGCTCCCTTAGCAGGGGAGTGCCTTCGACCTCTCGGCCACGTCTCCTAGGAGGGCGTGATGATATCGGTTTCGTCACGGCCGGTCAAAC
>JEMX01000005.1:2552-2754 GCA_000585055.1 Candidatus Accumulibacter appositus | reverse complement strand
CTCGACGAACTGATCCGCGTTGCGGGCACCGGCGGCGTTGACGAAATCGTCGTCGGCATGGCGCACCGCGGTCGTCTCAACGTGCTGGTGAACACGCTGGGCAAGGAGCCGTCGATGCTCTTTGACGAGTTCGAGGGCCGGAAGGCGCAGGATTTGACTGCCGGCGACGTCAAGTATCACATGGGCTACTCGTCCGATGTGT
>JEMX01000005.1:2150-2309 GCA_000585055.1 Candidatus Accumulibacter appositus | reverse complement strand
GGCACGGTGCACATCGTGGTCAATAACCAGATCGGTTTCACCACCTCCGACCCGCGCGACTATCGTTCGTCGCTGTATTGCACCGACATCTTCAAGATGGCCGAAGCGCCGATCTTCCACGTCAATGGCGACGACCCGGAAGCCGTGGCGCTGGTCACC
>JEMX01000005.1:1741-2140 GCA_000585055.1 Candidatus Accumulibacter appositus | reverse complement strand
GTCACCAGCGTCGCCATGGAGTACCGCAGGACCTTCAAGAAGGATGTCGTCGTCGACATCGTCTGCTATCGCAAGCTCGGCCACAACGAGCAGGACGAGCCAATGGTCACGCAACCGCTGATGTACAAGAAGATCCAGCAGCATCCGGGGACACGCAAGCTCTACGCGGAAAAGCTGGTTGGCGAGGGAATTCTCGCGCCCGAAGGTCCGGACGAGATCATCGCCGACTACCGTGCCCATCTCGATCGCGGTGAGCTCCTGTACAACCCGGTGCTCGCCGGCTACAAGCATCCGATGACCATCGACTGGACGTCGTTCCTCCCGCCGCAGTACATCGAAACCTGCGATACACGGGTGCCAATCGGCGAGCTGCAGCGCCTGTCCGAGCGCTTGACCACC
>JEMX01000005.1:827-1569 GCA_000585055.1 Candidatus Accumulibacter appositus | reverse complement strand
TCGTATTTCGGGTGAAGACGTCGGCCGGAGCACCTTCTTCCACCGTCATGCGGCGCTGCACGACCAGAATCGCGAGAGCTGGGATCGCGGAACCTACTACCCGCTAGCCTTCTTGCAGGAAAAGCAGGCGAGCTTTCAGTGCTTCGACTCGGTCCTTTCGGAGGAAGCCATTCTCGCCTTCGAGTACGGCTACTCCACCGCCAACCCCTACGAACTGGTGGTCTGGGAAGCGCAGTTTGGTGACTTTGCCAACGGCGCGCAGGTGGTCATCGATCAGTTCCTCGCTTCCGGTGAAGCCAAGTGGGGGCGCGCCAGCGGCTTGGTGCTGCTGCTCCCGGCTTGGTGCTGCTGCTCCCGCACGGCTATGAAGGGCAGGGGCCGGAGCACTCGTCGGCTCGTATCGAACGCTACATGCAGCTCTCCGCCGAAATGAACATGGAGGTCTGCCAACCGACGACGCCGGCGCAGATTTTCCATCTGCTGCGCCGCCAGGCGGTGCGCAATCAACGCAAGCCGCTGATCGTCTTTTCGCCGAAATCCCTGTTGCGCCACAAGGACGCCACATCGACGCTCGCCGAGCTCAGCGACGGTGAGTTTCAGCGCGTGATTGGCGAGGTCGAGCCAATCAACGCCAAGAAGGTCACCCGCGTTATCTTCTGTTCTGGCAAGGTTTACTACGATCTGGTCGCCGCGCGGCACGAGCGGAAAATCGGCCACATCGCGATCGCCCGTCTCGAGCAGC
>JEMX01000005.1:697-822 GCA_000585055.1 Candidatus Accumulibacter appositus | reverse complement strand
CGTCTCGAGCAGCTCTATCCCTTCCCGCAAGCGTCGTTCCACGCGGAGGTGGCGAAATATCCGAAGGCAACGGAAATCGTCTGGTGTCAGGAGGAGCCGCGCAATCAGGGACCCTGGTACTGGAT
>JEMX01000005.1:556-690 GCA_000585055.1 Candidatus Accumulibacter appositus | reverse complement strand
CGTCAGCATCTGTCGCGCGAGCTCAGCGACAAGCAGCATCTGCTGCTCGTCTCCCGCCCGGCAGCCGCGTCGCCAGCAGTCGGCTACGCAAGCAAGCACAACGCCCAACAAAAGGCTCTGATCGACTCCGCGCT
>JEMX01000005.1:0-447 GCA_000585055.1 Candidatus Accumulibacter appositus | reverse complement strand
GCTGAAGCGACGCTGGTTTCGTGGCACAAGCAAGCCGGCGAAGCGGTTGCCCGGGATGAGAACCTGATCGACATCGAGACCGACAAGGTGGTTCTCGAACTGCCGGCACCCGATGGCGGTGTATTGGTTGAAATCGTCAAGGGCGACGGCGACACGGTCGTTGCAGGTGAGGTGATTGCGCGTATCGACACCACCGCGCAGGCCGGTGCGGTGGCTGCGCCCGCTGCCAAGGCAGGGGCGGCGAAAGCCGCGCCAGCGAAAGCGACGGCGGCCGCAACTGCAGCCGACGCGGCCATGCCGGCTGCGCGCAAGATCCTCGAAGAGAAAGGTATCGCTGCGGCCGACGTGGTCGGTACCGGCCGTGGTGGGCGGGTGAGCAAGGCCGACGCGATGGCCGCCGAGATCCCGGCTGTGCGACCGGTAGCCGCGAGCGCCGGGGCCGCTGTC
>JEMX01000004.1:26443-34885 GCA_000585055.1 Candidatus Accumulibacter appositus | reverse complement strand
AATCTGGAAGTTCTGTTCAACCTCAATCAGGAGAATCAATCATGAAACAACTTGGCAAGTATCTTTCCGCACTGTTCCTGGCGGTAACGCTGGTCTCCGCCGTGGGTTGCGCGTCAACCTCGAAGCAGGAGGGGACCGGCGAGTATGTGGACGACAGCGTCATCACCACCAAGGTCAAGGCCGCCATATTCAACGAGCCCAGCCTGAAATCCGCCGAGATCAACGTCGAGACCTTCAAGGGCGCGGTTCAACTGAGCGGCTTCGTGAGTTCACAGGCGGCGATCAGCAAAGCGGTTGCGGTGACACGCACCGTCGGCGGCGTCACCTCCGTCAAGAACGACATGCGCGTCAAGTGAGCGATGGCACGATGACCATTCGCGGCCACCGCGCTCGCCAGGACTCGCGCAGCTAAGCCGATGCGTGAATAGCATGCCGTCGTCAGCCGCCAATCACTCGCAGCAGCCGGCGCAATAGCGATGCCCTTGCGCGTCCCTGCCCAACGACCCTCCGAGAGTCGCGATGCCCAGCCCCCGGTCGGCGAGTCCGCGGCGGCGTCCGACGTGACGCCCACGGTTCGTATCGGGCCGGGCACGCAGAACCTGTCGCTGGCCGTCCTCGCCACGATAGGCGTGCTCTTCGCACTGGAATGGGCACAGCTTTTTGTCATCACCCTGCTGCTTGGACTCCTTTTCGCCTACACCCTGAATCCTCTGGTCGTCTGGCTGGAACGGGTCAGGATGCCGCGCGCGCTCGGCAGTACCGTGGTGATGGTGGGGGTCGTCTGTTTGCTCGCCTTGGGCGGCTACTCGCTGCGTGGGCAGTTTCAGACCATCCTCGATCAGGTACCTGCGGCGGTGAGCAAGCTGTCGACCGGCATCGCCAGTGTGCGCAAGGGCGAGACCAGTACCATGCAGAAGGTACAGACCGCTGCCAGCGAGATCGAGAGGGCGACCAGCCAGGCGGCAGGAATTGATGCAACACCCGCACGCCCGGCAACGCGCGTCGTCATCGACACGCCCGGCTTCAAACTCGGCGACTTCCTGTTGGCCAACTCCGTCGGCGCCGTAGGTTTGCTTGGCCAGGCGGCGATGGTGCTCTTCCTGACTTTCTTTCTTTTGCTGTCCGGCGACACCTACAAGAGGAAGCTGGTGCGACTCGCGGGTCCGACGCTGGCGAACAGGAAGATCACCGTGCGCATCCTCGATGACATCAACGCATCGGTGCAGCGCTATATGTCCATGCTCCTGGCGACCAATGTGCTGGTGGCGTTGCTTACCTGGCTGGCTCTGCGCTGGATCGGCCTCGAGAACGCCGGTGCCTGGGCCGTGGCCGCAGGCCTGCTGCATGTCATCCCCTATTTCGGTCCTGCCGTTACCGCCGCCGCCATCGGCATGGCCGCCTTCATGCAGTTCGACACCCTGGGGATGACGCTGCTGCCCGCCGGTGCTTCGCTGGCTGTCGCCACCTTCGTCGGAACCTTTGTCACCACCTGGATGACCGGCCGGATCGCCAGGATGAACACGGCTGCGGTATTCGTCTCGCTGCTTTTCTGGGCGTGGCTGTGGGGCATCTGGGGAATGCTGCTGAGCATCCCGATCACGGTCATCCTGAAAGTGGTGGCTCAGCATGTGGAGCAACTCGAGCCGGTCGCGGAACTGCTGGGAGAGTAGGCGGCAGACATCTTTCACCGTGCTGCCCTGCATGGCGATTTCGTTTTCAGAAGAGGACCCCTCGAATTGAACGTCAACAGCAAGCGCAGCGGCTACCTCCGGGCATTGATGGCCCGGCTTCGCGGTGATGGGGGGCCAAGGACCTTACCAGACGCAGAACCCCCGTTGCGCTCCGAGTTGTACAGCGCCGATCAAATGGCGCTGCACGGCGAGGTACTCGCGGCTACGCACAAGCTGATTCCCGGCCAGGCACCGGACCTGCTCCTGGCTCGGCTGGCAGACAACGAAAGCACCTTGGTTGACGTGTGCCAGCTGCTGACGACGGCGGCCACCGAGAGCCGCCGGATCATGCCGGCCGGTGAATGGCTGCTCGACAATTTCTATCTCATCGAAGAGCAGATCCGGACCGCCAAGCGGCACCTGCCAGAAGGTTACAGCCGTGAACTCCCGCGTCTCTCGCACGGGCCGTCGGCCGGGCGTCCGCGGGTGTACGACATCGCGCTGGAGACCATTGCACATGGCGATGGTCGCGTGGATATTGACAGTTTGAGCGGCTTCGTGGCGGCCTACCAGGGCCTTAGCCCGATGAAGCTGGGCGAGTTGTGGGCGATCCCGATCATGCTGCGGCTGGCAGTGATCGAGAATCTTCGTCGCGTCGGCGTGCGCATCGCAGCCAGTTGGAGCGAGCGAAACCTGGCCGCTACCTGGGCAGAGCGGATGGCGGAGACGGCAGTCAGCGATCCCAAGAGCCTGATCCTGGTGATCGCCGACATGGCGTGCTCGGATCCGCCGATGGTCGGCGGCTTCGTCGCCGAGCTCGCGCGGCGCTTGCAGGGACGCGGGCCCACCCTGGCACTGCCCTTGACCTGGATCGAGCTGCGCCTGTCGGAAGCGGGTCTGACCATCGAGCACCTCGTGCAATCCGAGAACCAGCAGCAGGCCGCCGACCAGGTCTCGATCAGCAACAGTATTGGCAGTCTCCGGGTTCTCGGCGCAACCGACTGGCGCGCATTCGTGGAGACGCAGAGCGTCGTCGAGAACACGCTGGGGGAGGATCCAGGCGGCGTCTATGGCCGGATGGATTTTGCCACCCGCGATCGATACCGCCATGCCATCGAGAGAATCGCGAAGAAGGGTTGCCTATCCGAGGGCGAGGTCGCCCGCAAGGCGGTCGAGCTGGCGCGCATGGGCGCAATGGCGATCGATGCTGGCGACGGCGCTGTCGATCGCGCCGGGCACGTCGGCTACTACCTGATCGACAAGGGTTTGCCACAACTCGAGCGCGCGGCGCAAGTTCGTCTTTCCGGCACCGAGGCCTTGTCCAGGACGGCAGGCCGCTTCCCGATATGCACGTACCTGGGCGGCATCGCGCTGATCACGGCGCTCGTCAGCGGCAGCCTGCTGGCGTTGGCGTTTGCCACCGGGACCCCGGACTGGCTGCTGGTACCGACCGCCGTCCTCGCCCTGCTGGCCGCCACTCACCTGGGCGTAGCGCTGACCAACTGGCTGGCAACGCTGCTGGTGGCGCCGCATCCTCTGCCAAGAATGGATTTCAGTGAAGGCATCCCGGCCCAGGCACGCACGCTGGTCGTGGTCCCGACGATGCTGACCAGTGCTGCTGGAGTAGAGGATCTGATCGAGGCGCTGGAAGTGAGGTTTCTGGCGAATCGCGATGAACGCCTGCACTTCGGACTGTTGACCGATTTTCGCGATGCCCGGCAGGAGTCGCTCCCCGAAGATGATGCGCTGGTGTATCTGGCCGGGACGCGGATAGGCGAGCTGAACGAGAAGTATGGCGGTGACGGGGCCAAGACCAGGGGTGACCTCTTTTTCCTCTTCCACCGCCCGCGACTTTGGAACCCCGAGGACCGGCTCTGGATGGGCTACGAGCGCAAGCGCGGCAAGCTCGCCGACCTGAACGCGCTGCTCCGCGGTGGTAGCGGGGACGGTTTTGCGCTCGTCCGCGGCGATCGCGCAGTCCTGCCATCCGTCAAGTACGTAATCACGCTGGACACCGATACGCAATTGCCGCGCGATGCGGCGCGGCAATTCGTTGGCACCATGGCACACCCGCTGAATCGCCCTGCGTACGATGCAGCGAAGCGGCGAGTCAGCGAGGGCTACGGCATCCTGCAGCCACGCGTGGCGATCGGCCTGCCGGCGACGAACCGCTCGCGCTATGCGCGCCTCTATGGAGGCGAGCCGGGCATCGACCCGTATACGCGCGCCGTCTCGGATGTTTACCAGGACGTGTTCGGCGAAGGCTCGTTCATCGGCAAGGGAATCTACGACGTCGATGCATTCGAGCAAGCGCTTGGCGGGCGCTTCCCCGAGAATCGCATTCTTAGCCACGATCTTCTGGAAGGCTGCTACGCACGCGCGGGACTGTTGAGCGATGTGCACCTGTACGAGGATTATCCGACCCGCTATAGCGCTGATGTGAGCCGGCGCTACCGCTGGATTCGCGGTGATTGGCAGCTGGCGGGGTGGCTGCGCAGGCGTGTTCCAGGCGCCCCTGCAGGGTTGGACAACAGGCGGCAGCAGAACCCGCTCTCGATGCTGTCGCAGTGGAAGCTCTTCGACAACCTGCGGCGAAGTCTCGTCCCCGCGGCGCTGACGCTGCTACTGCTTTCGGGATGGACGCTGCTTGCGCCGGCCTGGTTGTGGACCCTGGCGGCGATCGGCATCCTGCTGCTTCCGCCACTGTGCGCCGCTCTCCTCGACGTCTTCCGCAAACCCGAGGAGGCGCTCCTGAGGCAGCACCTGGCAAGCATCACGCGCTCTGCATACCGGCGCTTCATGCAGCTCGTGTTCGAACTCGCCTGTCTTCCGTACGAGGCCTACTTCAGCCTGCAGGCGATTTCCCGCACGATCTGGCGGATGTTGGTGACACGCTCGCGATTGCTCGAATGGAATCCGTCGGGAGAGGCGGATCGCGAGGCCGGCGAGCGCGACCGCGGCACCCTTGCGGCCTGTTTTCGGACGATGTGGTTTGCCCCGGGCATGGCCGCGGTGACGACGATGCACCTGGCGGCATCGAGGCCGGCGGTGCTGGCGGTAGCCGGGCCGATCCTGCTCCTGTGGTTCGCCTCGCCGCTCATTGCCTGGTGGATCAGCCGCCCGCTGGCGCCTCGCAAGGCGATCCTGAGCGTCGAGCAGACGCTCTTCCTGCGTGCGCTATCGCGTCGCACCTGGGCGTTCTTCGAGCAGTTCGTCGGGCCGGACGACCATTGGCTACCGCCGGACAACATTCAGGAGTATCGCGATGCGGCGGTGGCGCATCGCACGTCGCCCACCAACATCGGGCTGGCGCTGCTGGCCAATCTGTCCGCCTACGACTTCGGCTATCTGGTGGCCGGACAAGTCCTCGAGCGCACGGCGAACACCCTGAACACGATGGACGCCCTGGAACGGCACCGCGGGCACTTCTACAACTGGTACGACACGCAGACGCTGCAGCCGCTGCCGCCACTGTATGTGTCGACGGTGGACAGTGGCAACCTCGCCGGCCATCTGCTGACCCTGCGCGCGGGCCTGCTGGCCCTTGCCGACGACAGGATACTGCCGGCGCAGCTGTTCGAAGGCCTGGGCGACACGCTGAGGGTTCTTCGCGGCGCGGACGAAGTTGCCGTGGCGCAGGCGACGGCATTTCGGAACGAACTGGAATCGGCCTCGGCTGCCCCTCCGGACAGCCTCGCGGCGGCGCACGCTTGTCTCGAGCGTCTGGCGAGCAGCGCCGCCGAACTTGCCACACAGGTCGCGGGAAGTCCGCATGGCGGGGACACCACGGCGCGCGGGCACGACGGAAAGGTTCGCCACGAGGGGTGGGCCCAGGCGCTTGCAAGCCAATGCCGCGCGGCACTGGACGAGTTGATCTTCCTCGCCCCACAGCAAGGGCTGCCATCAGCAGCGGGCGAGAACGAGGCCTTCGCCGGCAGCGCTGCCATACCGACCCTGCGCGAGCTGGCCGTGGCCGGTAGTGGCCACGCCGGCGACAGGATGGCAGCGATCGAGCGCCTGGCACGGCAATGTCTGCAATTCGCGGGCATGGAATACGACTTCCTGTACGACAAGTCGCGTCATTTATTGAGCATTGGCTACAACGTGGCGGAGCGGCGGGTGGACTCGGGCTACTACGACCTGCTGGCCTCGGAAGCGCGCTTGTGCAACTTCGTGGCGATTGCGCAGGGGCAACTGCCGCAGGAGAGCTGGTTCGCCCTGGGGCGCCTGCTCACCGGCACCGACGGAGAACCGGTTCTGCTGTCGTGGAGCGGTTCGATGTTCGAGTATCTGATGCCGCTGCTGGTGATGCCGACCTACGACAACACGCTGCTCGACCAGACCTGCAAAGGGGCGGTCGCCAGGCAGATCGAGTATGGACAGCTGCGCGGCGTACCTTGGGGACTGTCGGAATCGGGCTACAACACGGTCGACGTGCATCTCAACTACCAGTACCGTGCCTTCGGCGTCCCCGGCCTGGGACTCAAACGCGGACTGGCCGACGATCTGGTCATTGCGCCCTATGCTTCGGCCCTGGCGCTGATGGTGGCGCCCGAGCAGGCCTGCCTGAATCTGCAGCGACTCGCGGCCGAGGGGTTCATGGGCCGCTTCGGTTTCTTCGAAGCGATCGACTACACGCCTGCACGGCAGCGCCGCGGGCAATCGCACGTGCTGGTGCGCTCCTTCATGGCCCATCACCAGGGCATGAGCCTGCTCGCGCTGGCCTATCTGGTGCTGGAGCGTCCGATGCAGCGGCGGTTCGAAGCGGAGCCGCTGTTCCAGGCGATCATGCTGCTGCTCCAGGAGCGCATTCCCAGGACGACGGCCTTGTTCACGCATACGGCACAACTCTCGGCGATCCGCTCGCCGTCGCTTGCGGCGGAAACGCCGATTCGGGTGTTCAGCAGGCCCGACACGGCGGTCCCGGAGGTGCAGTTGTTGTCGAACGGCCGCTATCACGTGATGGTCAGCCAAGCAGGTGGCGGCTACAGCCGCTGGAAAGATCTCGCCGTCACGCGTTGGCGCGAAGATCCCAGCTGCGATCACTGGGGCACGGTCTGCTACGTTCGCGATGCGCAGAGCGCTGCCTTCTGGTCGACCGCCTATCAGCCGACGGCCAAGCGCCCGCAGCACTACGAAGCGATCTTTTCCGAGGGGCGTGCCGAGTTTCGCCGCCGCGATACGCTTGCTTCCGGTGCGGCCGGCGATGGCGCAGACGATGGCCAATTCGAAACGCACACCGAGATCATCGTCTCGCCGGAGGATGACATCGAGTTGCGCAGGGTGCGCATCACCAACCGATCGCGACAACGCCGGGTTATCGACGTCACCAGTTATGCCGAAGTGGTGATTGCGCCGCCGGCCGCGGACGTCCTGCATCCGGCCTTCAGCAATCTGTTCGTGCAGACCGAGATTCTGCGCGAATCCAGCGCGATCCTGTGCACCCGGCGGCCGCGCTCGCTCGGCGAGCAGGCGCCCTGGATGTTCCACCTGATGACCGCGCACGGGGCCCATATGGGCGAGATGTCCTACGAGACCGATCGCCTGCGCTTTCTCGGCCGTGGCAGAAGTTCGGCTGCGCCCCTGGCGATGAGCGATCCCGCGCCGCTTTCCGGCAGCGAGGGTTCGGTGCTCGATCCGATCGTCGCCATCCGCTGTTCGCTGGCGCTTGATCCCGAGCAGACGGCCACCATCGACATGGTTTCAGGCATCGGCAGCTCCCGCGACATGGCCTTGAGCCTGGTCGAGAAATACCAGGACCGGCACCTTGCGGACCGCGTCTTCGACCTGACCTGGACGCACAGCCAGGTGGTGCTGCGGCAGCTCAACGCCAGTGAGGCCGATGCGCAGCTCTACGCGCGTCTGGCCAGTTCCGTGATCTACGCCAACGCTTCGCTGCGCGCGGACGCGGCTTTGCTGAGCACGAATCGCCGCGGACAGTCGGGGCTGTGGGGTTACGGCATCTCCGGCGATCTGCCGATCGTGCTGCTGCAGATCGGCGATGCCGCCAATATCGATCTCGTGCGCCAGCTGGTACAGGCGCACGCGTACTGGCGCCTGAAGGGACTGGCGGTGGACCTGGTGATCTGGAACGAGGATCACGCCGGTTATCGGCAGCAATTGCAGGAACAGATCCTGGCATTCGTCGCCTCGGGCATCGAAGCGAGCGTCATCGACCGGCCGGGCGGCATCTTCGTGAGGTCTGCGGAGCACATCTCCGGCGAAGATCGCCTGCTGCTGCAGTCGGTCGCGCGTGCCGTCATCTCGGACGGCCGCGGAACGCTGGCCGAACAACTCGACTACCGTCGGCTCGCCGAGCCGCGCATGCCCCAGTTTGTGGTGAAGCGCGCCCAGCGCAGCGAGGACCTGCCCGACACGACTGGCGCCAGCGAGACGCCGCGCCGCGAGCTGATCCTGTTCAACGGGCAGGGAGGATTCACCCCGGATGGGCGAGAGTATGTCATCACCCTGGCGCCCGGCCAGGTGACGCCGGCACCGTGGGTCAACGTGCTGGCGAATCCGGGCTTCGGGACCGTCATCTCGGAGAACGGAGTCGGCTACACCTGGAGCGAAAACGCGCACGAATTCCGTCTCACCCCGTGGCACAACGACCCGGTGTGCGACGCCAGCGGTGAAGCCCTCTACCTGCGCGACGAAGAGAGCGGCCGCTTCTGGTCCCCGACGCCGCTGCCCGTGCGCGCGGCGGCGCACTATGTGAGCCGGCACGGATTCGGCTACAGCGTCTTCGAACACTGCTCCGGCGGCATTCGCT
>JEMX01000004.1:0-26438 GCA_000585055.1 Candidatus Accumulibacter appositus | reverse complement strand
CCGGCGGCATTCGCTCCGAACTGTGGGTCTACGTGGCCATCGACGCCGCCGTCAAGTTCTCGCTGCTGAAAGTGCGCAACGAATCGGGCCGGCCGCGCAAGCTCTCCGCGACCGGCTATGTCGAGTGGGTGTTGGGAGACGTGCCCGCGAAAACGGCCATGCATGTGGTTACCGAGATCGATCCGCGCAGCGGTGCCCTGTTCGCCAGAAATCCCTATAGCGCGGAATTCGCCGATCGCCTTGCCTTCTTCGACGTGGATGATGCCAAGGGTAATCTGAGCGGCGACCGTACCGAGTTTGTCGGACGCAACGGCACGCTCGGCGACCCGGCGGCCATGCGCCGCTCGCACCTGTCCGGCCGGGTGGGCGCCGGCCTGGATCCCTGCGGCGCGATCCAGATCGGCTTCGAACTGGCCGACGGGGAGGCGCGCGAAATTGTCTTCCGGCTCGGCGTCGGGCGAAACGCCGATGACGCCGGCTGGCTTGTGCAGCGTTTTCGCGGCCCCTTGGCCGCGCGCAGCGCACTCGAAGCGGTGTGGCAGTACTGGAAGCACACGCTCGGCGCGGTGCAGGTGGAAACACCCGACCCGTCGCTGAATGTCCTGAGCAACGGCTGGCTGATGTACCAGACGGTGGCCTGCCGTCTTTGGGCGCGCAGCGGCTACTACCAATCCGGCGGCGCCTTCGGCTTCCGCGACCAGTTGCAGGATGTGATGGCGCTGATCCACGTCGAGCCCGGGCTGGTGCGCGAACATCTGCTGCTGTGCGCCAGCCGCCAGTTCCTGGAGGGAGATGTCCAGCACTGGTGGCATCCACCATCGGGCCGTGGCGTGCGCACGCATTGTTCGGACGACTACCTGTGGTTGCCGCTGGCGGTCTGCCGCTACGTGACCAGCAGCGCGGACATCGGGGTGCTGGATGAGCAGGTACCGTTCCTTGAGGGCCGCCTGGTAAACGCCGGCGACGATTCCTACTATGACCTGCCCGGGCGCTCCGCCGAGGCGGCCAGCCTCTACGAGCACTGCGCGCGTGCAATCCGCCACGGTCTGCGCTTCGGCGAGCACGGCCTGCCACTGATCGGCTCGGGCGACTGGAACGACGGCATGAATCTGGTCGGGATCGGCGGCAAGGGCGAGAGCGTCTGGCTCGGCTTCTTCCTGTGTGAAGTTCTCCGCCAATTCGGCACCCTGGCGCGTGTGCGGGGCGACGCGGCTCTTGCCGAGCGCTGCACGGGGGAGGGCGCGCGGCTGCGCCAGAATCTGGAACGCCATGGCTGGGATGGCGAGTGGTACCGTCGCGGCTACTTCGACGACGGTACGCCGCTCGGCTCGGCAAGCAACGCCGAATGCCAGCTGGATTCAATCTCGCAGAGTTGGTCGGTGCTCTCCGGGGCGGGCGACGCGCAGCGCTCGCGCCTGGCCATGCAGGCGGTGGACGAGCGCCTGGTGCGCCGCGAGCACGCGCTCATCCAGCTTCTCGATCCGCCCTTCGACAAGTCGAATCTCGACCCCGGCTACATTCGCGGCTACGTGCCGGGCGTGCGCGAGAACGGTGGGCAGTACACGCACGGGGCGATCTGGGCAGCCATGGCCTTCGCCGCCCTGGGCGACGCTCGGCGCGCATGGGAACTCACGGCGATGATCAACCCGGTGAATCATGCCACCTCGGCGCAAGGCATCGCCACCTACAAGGTCGAACCCTACGTCATGGCTGCCGACGTCTATGCGCTGGCGCCGCACACCGGGCGCGGCGGATGGAGTTGGTATTCCGGTTCAGCCGGCTGGATGTATCGGCTCATCCTCGAATCCCTCCTTGGCCTCAGGCTCGAGGGTGGCAGACTGCATCTCGCGCCATGCCTGCCCGCGAACTGGCCGGGATTCAAGATTCACTACCGCTACCGGGAGACCGTCTATCACATCGCCGTTTCTCAGGACAGCGTTGGCGAGCAGGGCGCGCACCTGGCAATGACCGTCACGGTCGACGGCGAAGAACGAGACGATCAGGAAATCCCGCTCATCGACGATCATCGCGAGCATCTGGTCGAGGTGGTCTTGTGTGCCCAACAAATCGCCTGGTGACGCCTACTGCGCGCATGGCACGGCTGCAAATCAGGCAAAGCCTCGACGACCCTTCCAGGCTTTTCCAATGCCAAGGCCCGGGTGTCTGGCGAGCGGGCGGGACGGTCCGGGCACAGCTTTGCGGGGTGCCGCAAAGGGCTCAGATCAGTCAGCGTTCGTCTACCGGCAGATCAAGGTCGTCGCTGCTCTCGTGCACTGCTTTGCGGGGCGTCGCCGTCGCCTCTCCGGCAATGACGACCCGGTTGCGTCCTTGCTTCTTGGCCGTGTAGAGTGCCGCGTCGGCGCGCCCGAGAGCGGCCTCGAGGGAACCTTTGGAGGCCTCCGCCAAACCCAGACTGAGGGTCATTTGTAGGCCGCTGCCATCGCCCAGATCGATCCAGTTGTCGGCGGTACGCTGGCGCAGTCGCTCGGCAAGGCGGTGCGCTTCCTCGATCGTGGTTTCTGTAAACATGAAAGCGAACTCTTCGCCGCCGTAACGACTCACCCAGTCCGACTGCCGCAGGGTGTGGCCAAACAGGTCGGAGATCGACTGCAAGACCCTATCGCCGACGGCGTGTCCGTAGCGGTCGTTGATGTCCTTGAAATGATCCAGGTCGGCCATGCCGACACAGATTGGCCGCGCATAGCGGTGAGCTCGCTTGATCTCCTCTTCGGCGAGGGCCAGGAAATGGCGGCGGTTGAACATCCCCGTCAAGCTATCCGTCGTCGCCAGAACGTGCAGTTCCTGGCGAGCTTTCTGGTTCTCGTGCATGACGTCCCGCAACTGGCCGATGGCACCTTCGACAGCCCTGATCTCGGCCATCGATGCTCTCGAGAATGGCGTTAGCGCACTCCCCGAACGCAACTCATTCAAGGCCTTGTCCATTTTCTGCAGGGGACGGATCAAGTGACGATGAATCAGGAACAGGAAACCGCCCAGAAAAACGGCGACCAGTGCCAGCACCAGCGCCAGCTTGAACTGGCTGTGCAGCATGATCGTCGCCATCAGCTGCAAATCGTCGGTTGCCAAGTTGGCCCCTTCGATCGAGAAATCGTCGGCCAGGAGGCTCAAGCGATTGGAGAGCGTGTCCCATTCGGCGTAGCGCTGCTCGCTCATGCCCTCGCGTGCTGCCTGTACGAGAAAAGTTTCAACTTCGCTGGCCAGGGCCGCCGTTCTGCGATCGGCCAGCATTGCCGGGTGGCTGCTCAGCAGACTGACGATGAACAAGGCCTGTTGGCGCGCGACGGGCGTGCGACCGGAAAAAACGCGCTCGCCGTCGAGGCGCAGCTGTTCGATGTTGCGCGCCAGGCGAAACTGCTCCAGCGTACTCGGGACGGTGCTGTTCAGCAGGCGCGCCGAGCTCTCCAGCACTTGCCGCTGGTCGCCCGCCAGCCAGAAGATCTGCGCCGCGAACGCAAGGCCGAAGAGGGACACGAGCCAGGCGAAAGCCTTTCCGGCTGGCCAGCTGCGCTGCATCCAGTGCTTACGGAGGAATGCCTGCCAAGCGCTCATCAGTACAGGTCGACGGGAAAATGCCGCCGCCAAAGGCGGGGATAACTGCCATCCCGCCGCATGTCGTCGAGCGCCAGATCGACCCGCCTGCGCAGAGCGTCGTCGTCGCGTGCGAGCACGATATGCACGCTGCCGCCCAATTCGTGATCAATGATGCCGGGGCCAATGAAAACAGGCGTTGGCTGCAGCGTGGCGTCGAGTTCGAGATAGGCGCCCAAGCCGTACATCAGAACGAAATCGGCCTGTTCCGCATTTAGCGCCTCGATGCACTCTCGCGCCGTCGCCAGGTCCAGTACTTGCAGGCGCTGAGTATCCGCAACACTGCGCAAGTAGGCGTGCTGCTGGGAGGCGCTGACCACAGCGACGCGAACGTCGCGTAGCGTATCGAGAGTGACCTCGCTAGCGGATTGCCGGGCAAAACGTTCAGCAACGGCGGGAGTCGACAGCAAGCGGCTCGAGGAATACCAGAGCGGGCCGCTGAACGCGACCTGGGCCTCGCGCGCCTTGGTCCGCAAGTGATTTCCGAAACCGAGTTCGATACGCTTGTCCTCGATTGCGGGGATGATCTCGGCGAAAGGCTGATAGGTATATACGCATTTTGCAGTCAGCCGGCGGCAGATTTCGCGGGCCAGAGCGAAGTTGAAATCCGCCAGCAGTGCCGTCGGTTTGGGCGCCGCTTGCGTATTGGCAGGCGTTTCCAGCACTGGCGCACGCGCAATTGCCACCCGCAATTCGAGGCCTACGGCGCTGCCAGCGCAGACCAGAGCGGCGCAGCAGAGAGCGCCGAGCCGACCGCACACGCCCGAACTGCCAGCAGGGAAACACATGCGTGCGGAGAGGGGAGCAGCCAACTGTCGTTACCTCAGCTATTGCAGGCGGAAGGGAAGGTACTCGGTGTTCAGGCGATCGAAGCGCCCATCGCGCTTGATCTGGTCAAAAGCAGCGTTGATGCGGTCGCGCAATTCCGGGTTTTTCGGATCGACGCTGAAGCACACATCTCCGCTCAACTCAGGCGCTTGCAGGACCGTGGTTTCCAGGCCGAGGGGCTGGATCGATGGATTCTCGCGCAAGCTCAGAGAGGTGGCCATCGGAATCAGCACCGCGTTGACCCTTCCTTCGCTCAGCAGCGCCGGAAATTCGGAGTGATGATCGACCGTGCGGACATTCCAGCCCTGCGCCTTGGCGTAGCGATATTGGGCGCTGCCCGCGACCGCCGCGACGCGGGCCGTCTCGGCGCCCGGCTCGACGCCCGCTTGCGCAAACCAGATGCTGTTCGAGCGATAGTACGGTTTCGAGAACAGGACCTTCGCCTGGCGCTCCGGCGTGGCCAGCAAACTGACCGCGGAAAAATCGAACTTGCCAGCGGCCACCGCTTCGACGACGTCGGCGAGTTCGATAACGCTTAGCTCGCAGCGGACTTTCATTTCCGCGCACAAGGCGCGCGCTACGCCAACGTTGAAACCCGCCGGCTTGCCCGTTTGATCGGTGTAGGACATGGGCGGAGAATTGGTGAGCACTGCGACGCGCAGGACACGCTCGCCGCTTTCTGCCAGCACGCTGCCGGCCAGCGCCATAAGCAGGAAGCAGCACGCCTGAATACCGGTCTTGGCCATCAGCTCTTTTCCATAGCGGTCGCAGAGACTTAGTCTAACATCCCCATTCTGCAATAGGAGCTAAGGTGATTAAACCCGGAGACACCCCAGGTCATGAAAGTCATCACCGTTTTTCTCTCAGTTGCAGGGCACATTCCGGCTTGCACGCCGGAATCGTTCGCCGGGCAGGGAGCATCCTCCCTGAAGTGTGGCGAACGCGATGCGCAGGCTTTTTCTTGTGCCGTGCGCGGTGAATCTTGTACCTTGTCGGGATGAACCTCGGCTCGCTGCTTTCATTTTCCTGGCGGATGCTCCGCCGTGATGCGCGCGGCGGCGAGTTGCGCCTGCTGGCGGCGGCGTTGGTCGTCGCCGTGGCGGCACTGACCGCCGTCGGTTTCTTCACCGATCGCGTGCGACAGGCGCTCGAACGCGAGTCGCACCAGCTTCTCGGTGCCGACCTGCTGCTCGTCGCCGACCATCCGTGGCCGGCGTCGTTTGCCGACGAGGCGCGCGCACGTGGCCTGGCGGTGGTCGAGACGCGAACTTTTCCGAGCATGGTCAGCCGCAGCGACGGTGCGGACATGCGTTCGCAGCTCGCCGAGGTCAAGGCGGTCAGCGCGGGCTATCCCTTGCGTGGCTCGCTGCGCGTTGCGCCGGCTCTGAACGTCCCCGACGCAGCGGCCGATGGTGTCCCGGCGAGGGGTGAGATATGGATCGACGAGCGTCTGGCGTCGGCGCTGGCGGCGCGGGTCGGCGACCGGATCGTTGTCGGGCAATCGTTGTTGCGCGTCGCTGCAGTGCTGACCCTGGAGCCCGATCGGGGCATCAATTTCTTCAGCGTCGCCCCGCGTTTGCTGATGACTCTCGAAGATCTGCCGGCGACCGGCTTGCTGCAGATCGGCAGCCGCGTCGGCTATCGCCTGCTACTGGCCGGCGATGCGGAGCTGGTCAAGCGCTATCAGCGCGACATCGAGACACGCCTGGCACGCGGCCAACGCATCGAAGACCCGCAGAACGGCCGGCCAGAGATTCGTACGGCCCTCGATCGCGCGCAGAAATTCCTCGGTCTCTCGGCCTTGCTGACGGTGGTGCTGGCTGCGGTGGCCGTCGCGCTCGCCGCCCGGCGCTACGTGCAGCGGCATCTCGATCCCTGTGCCGTGATGCGCTGTCTGGGTGCGACGCAGGCGCTGCTCCTGCGCCTCTACCTCGGGCAGTTCGCAGTCCTCGGGCTGCTCGCTGCCGGCCTTGGTTGCGGCATCGGGTATCTGGCGCATTTCGCGCTGCACGCCTGGCTGGCACAGTTGCTGGCCACACCGCTGCCGCCGCCGGGCACGCTGCCGCTGCTCCAGGGGGTGGCAGTGGGCCTGTTGCTGCTCTTCGGTTTTGCCGTGCCGCCCTTGCTGCAACTCAAGAAGGTTTCGACGCTGCGCGTCCTGCGCGGCGAGCTGGGTAGCCCGCAAGCCGGCTTGCTGGGCGGCTATCTGCTCGGCTTCGTGGCGCTGGCGGGCCTGATGTTCTGGGTCGCCGGCGAAGTCGCGCTGGGCGCCTACGTGGTTGGGGCGTTTACTGCCGCGGTGCTCGTCTTCTCACTGATTGCACGCCTGGCGATTCGCTTGGCAGCGGCGGCGCGTGGCGCTGCCGGGAGCGCTGGCGGCATCGGCTGGCGTTACGGCCTGGCCAGTCTCGAACGGCGGGCGTCCGCCAGCGTCGTGCAGATCGTCGCCCTGGCCCTCGGTTTCATGGCCCTGATGTTGCTGACCGTGACCCGTGGCGATCTGCTCGACGCCTGGCAGAGAGCCATTCCGCCCGACGCGCCGAACCGCTTCGTGGTCAATATCCAGCCCGAACAGGTGGCGCCAGTGCGGGCGCTACTGGCCGCACGCGGATTGTCTCCAGAACTCGCACCCATGGTTCGTGGACGCCTGACCGCCATCAACGGGGCCAGGGTCAGTGCCGCCGACTACAGCGACGATCGCGCACAACGCCTGATTGAACGTGAATTCAATCTTTCGATGCGGGCCGATCTGCCCGCGGGCAACAGCCTTAGTGCCGGACGCTGGTTCTCGGCGGCCGATCTCGGAGCATGGGGTGAGGCGGTAGCATCGGTTGAGGGCGGACTGGCAAGAACGCTGGACTTGTCCGTCGGCGACCGCGTGGACTTCGAAGTCGCCGGCGAAACGGTCGGCGTGCGAGTGGTGGGCCTGCGCAAGGTCGACTGGGACACGATGCGGGTCAACTTCTTCGTGCTGACGCCACCGGCAGTTCTGCAGGGCTACCCGGCGAGCTGGATTACCAGTTTCCACCTGCCTGCCGAGAAGACAGATCTGGTTAACCAGCTGCTCGCCGAATTCCCCAATCTGACGGTCATCGACGTCGCCGCCATCCTGCGCCAGCTGAAGTCGATCATGGACCAGGTGGCGCAGGCGGTGCAGTTCATCTTCCTGTTCACCCTCGCCGCCGGGTTCATCGTTCTCTATGCGGCGCTGGCCTCGGCTGCACAGGAGCGGCGTTACGAACTGGCGGTGATGCGCGCCCTCGGTGCCCGTCGGGAGCAGTTGCGACGTGCCTTGCTGGCCGAGTTTGCAGCGATTGGCGCACTCTCCGGCCTGATTGCCTCGCTAGGCGCCATCGCCATCGGGCAGTTTCTGGCGCGCGAGGCATTTCAGTTTGAGGTGGCGATCAATTTCTGGCTACCGCTGGCAGCACTTTTCTGCGGCGCGGCCCTGGTCACTGGCGCGGGCTGGTTTGCCGCTTCGCGACTATTGCAGACCGCTCCACTGGAGACGTTGCGCGCCGGAAGCGCATGAATCAGCCACAGAGGCGCATTCCGCCGCTGCAAAGCCGAGACCCCTTCCGTTATCATTGGTGTTCCACCGGCGCGGCCGCGTGGCGTTTTTTCGGGTTCGCTCTGCGGCCCTTTTCTTTACCAATCGCTGCGCGCACAAGGAGTTTGAGAATGAAGGGCAAGACATTACTGGTGTTGCGGCACGGGAAATCCGACTGGAGCACGGGCCAGGACGACTTCGATCGTCCGCTGATCGACCGCGGTCGTCTCGGTAGCCGCAAGATGGGAGCCTGGATCAGGCACCGCAAACTGCGCCCGGACCTCGTCCTGAGCTCGCCTGCCGAGCGCGCACGCGAGACGACCGAAGCGGCTTGCCAGGCGATGGGGCTGGCAGCGAAGAAGGTCCGCTGGGACGAGCGTATCTATGCCGCTCCGACCGAGTTTCTGCTGGCAGCGCTGGCTGATTGTCCGAAAGGCGTCGAGCGCGTGATGTTGGTCGGACACAATCCTGGACTCGAGGATCTGGTGGCCTACCTGGCGGAAGGCGAGCTCGATATCCCGGACGACGGCAAGGTCCTGCCAACATCGGCGTTGGCACAGCTGGAAGTGTTTGCGGACTGGCCGAAGCTGACACGCGGCTGCGCGACCCTGGTTTCGGTGACCCGTCCCGGCCAGGTGCCCGACGATCTGTCGGCCGAGGATGACGAAGACGACGAGGAGGACCAGGACGGCGAAAGCCGGCCGGTTCCGGACTATTTCTACACGCAGTCGGCGGTCCTGCCTTATCGCCTGCTCGACGGCAAGTTGCAGATCATGCTCATTGCCTCGCGCAAGGCAACGCGCTGGGTGATCCCAAAAGGGGTCAAAGAGCCGGAGCTTTCCTTACGCGACTCCGCCGACAAGGAGGCGCTGGAGGAGGCGGGTATACGTGGCAAACTCGACGATGAGCCGATTGGCGATTACGACTACAAGAAATGGGGCGGCATCTGCAACGTCGTGGTCTTCCCGATGGCCGTCAGCGAAAGCGTTCCCGAAGAAGAGTGGGAGGAGAGCCATCGCGAGCGGCGCTGGCTGGAGCCGAAAAAGGCCAAGCGCCTGATCGCCGAACCGGCTTTGCGAAAACTCGTCGATGGTCTGGTCAAGAGGCTGGCTAAAAGCCGCTAATGGCCGCGGCTGGCCGCTGACGAGACCCCGAACCGCTCCCGGCTGCACTCTTGGCGAAGCGCTGGTGGCGGCCCGAACGGACAAGCCGAGTCAGCCCGCCGACGCTGTCGGTGGGCCTGGCGATCAAATCACCCGCACGCGGATCACGCCCTCGACCGCCTGAATGGCGCGCAGCGCCTCGTCACTAGGCAGCGCTTCGACATCCATGATGTTGAATGCCAGTTCGGCGCGGCTCTTGTTCATCATGTCGACCACATTGACCTTGTTTGCGGCCAGCACCGACAGGACATGGCCAAGCACGCCGGGGACGTTGTCGTTTGAGAAAACGATGCGTGCGGTGCCGGGGCTACGCTCCATGCTGATCTTCGGAAAGTTGACCGAGTTCACGATGTTGCCGTTTTCCAGGTAGTCGACGAGCTGATCGGCCGCCATAACCGCGCAGTTTTCCTCGGACTCCTCGGTGCTGGCGCCGATGTGCGGCATGGCAATGACCTGCGGGTGGCCAAGCAGCGAGGGTTCCGGGAAATCACAAACATACTTGCCGAGCTTGCCGGCGGCAATGCTTTCCAAAACCGCGGCTGCGTCGACGATGGTGTCACGCGCGAAGTTGAGCAGGACGGCGCCGGGCTTGATCACTGCCAGGGTATCGCTGCTGATCATGTGCCGGGTCCCATCGACGGCCGGCACGTGCATCGAGACGTAGTCGGAACGCGCCAGCAGAGACTGCAGGTTCTCCATGCGGCTGACTTCGTTGGAAAGACGCCAGGCGGCGTCGATCGACAGTACCGGGTCGAAGCCGACCACTTTCATGCCCATCGCCAGGGCCATTTCGGCAACCATCGAGCCGATTGCCCCAAGGCCGACGATGCCCAGGGTCTTGCCTTTGAGCTCGTTACCGGCAAAGCGCGATTTTTCCTTTTCCACGCGCGGCGACATTTCCGCCGGATCCTTGAGATCACTGAGCGATTGAACGAAGTTCATGCTGGCAACGATGCCACGCGAGCTCAGTAGCATGCCGGCCATGACCAGTTCCTTGACCGCATTGGCATTGGCGCCCGGGGTGTTGAAAACGACGATGCCGAGCTTGCCGTATTCGGCGACCGGCACATTGTTCACTCCCGCGCCGGCACGCGCCACCGCCAGCAGCGACTGCGGCACTTCGATACCTTGCAGTTTCTGGCTGCGCAGGAGGAAGGCGTCGGGGTGCGCGATATCGCTGCCGACTTCATACGACTGACGCGGGAAACGATCGAGACCGCTGAGCGCGATCTTGTTGTAGGTTCTGACCTTGTACATGGACGTGTCGCTCGAAAGTGGAGGTTGGGTGGTGTGATTGCGCGCTATGCGGCGATTCAGGCCGTGACCTGCGCGTAGGCCCAGGCCAGCCACGGCATCAGCGCCTGCAGATCGGTGGTCTCGACGGTGGTCCCACACCAGATACGGATTCCTGCCGGTGCATCCTTGTACGAGCCGATATCAAAAGCGACGCCTTCGCTGTCGAGCAGCTTGACCAGTTTCTTGACGCGCTCGGCGTCGAGTTCGAGACTCAGGCAGACGCTGGTGTTGGAGCGCGTCGCCGGATCCTTGGCGAGGAAGGAAATCCAGTCATTGGCGGCGACGAATTCGGCGATCACGGCGAGATTGGCTTCGCTGCGCGCAATCGCTCCCTTGACGCCACCGATGCTTTCGATCCACTGCAAGGCGTCGAGGTAATCGGCGACACACAGCATCGACGGGGTGTTGATCGTCTCGCCGCGAAAGATACCTTCAATGAGTTTGCCGCCGGAGGTCAGGCGGAAGACCTTGGGCATCGGCCACGGCGGGCTGTACGATTCGAGACGGGCGACGGCGCGCGGGCTCAGGATCAGCATGCCGTGCGCGCCTTCACCGCCGAGCACTTTCTGCCAGGAGAAGGTCACCACGTCGAGCTTGTCCCACGGCAGGTCCATGGCAAAGACGGCCGAGGTCGCGTCGCAGATCGTCAGGCCCGCGCGATCAGCCGGGATCCAGTCGCCGTTTGGCACCTTGACACCCGAGGTCGTGCCGTTCCAGGTAAACACCACGTCGTTGGCGAAATCGACCTGCGTGAGGTCGACGATATCGCCGTAGTCCGCCTTGCGGGTGTTGACATTGGCAAGCTTCAGTTGTTTGACGATGTCGGTGACCCAACCCGAGCCGAAAGACTCCCAGGCCAGGACGTCGACACCACGTGCGCCAAGCAGTGACCACATCGCCATTTCGACGGCGCCGGTATCCGATCCGGGTACGACGCCGACACGGTAGCCCTCGGGCAGGCCGAGGATACGCGCCGTCTCCGAGCACGCCAACGCCAGGGTCTTCTTGCCAAGCGCCGAGCGGTGCGAGCGGCCAAGGGTGTCGAGTTGCAGGGCATTGACGTCATAAGCGGGGCGCTTGCTGCACGGTCCCGACGAAAAATTGGGGTTCTTGGGTTTTGCTGTGGCTTCCATGATTGCCTCTATCCGGGAGAAAGAATCCGCTGAACACGGGCTTGGCCAAGCACTGGCAGCCGGCGTTGAACAAGAGCGAGATTGTAACAGAGTGTCTTTTTCCGAGCAGCAGGCGAGCGCCCTACGCGGGAGTCTAGGGAGCTGCGCACAAGCCCTGTCCGTACCTGCCGTTGCGCGGACAAGGGAGCTTCGTGGGTCGCATCCGCGACTTTCACATTAAAGAAATCTGCGCCAGTGTCGTTATCGTCTGTTATGTGCCTTGGCTGGCGCGCGTGGTGCGCGGCAAACTCGATCAAGCGACCCTCGCTTCGCGCTGCCTCGGTTGATTGGCATTGCCTGGGCGGCGGCGTACCAGGCGCCCAGCCTGCGGGCCGATTTTGCACAGGAGCTTGCGTAATGCTCGAAATGATCGACGATGGCAATTTGCTTGCCGGCCTGTCCGCCGCACCGTCGGTCGACCTGGCGCCCGCCGGCGACCCCTGGAAAGTGCTGCTGGTCGACGACGAGCCCGACGTGCATACCGTTCTCCACCTGGCCTTGCACGACGTACGCATCGACGGACGTGGGCTGCGGCTGCTCGATGCGCTATCGGCGGAACAAGCCAGGCTGGCGCTGGCTGCGGATCCGGACATCGCCCTGATCCTGCTCGACGTGGTCATGGAAACCGACCGCGCGGGTCTCGACCTGGTACGTTACATCCGCGACGAGTTGGCCCGGCGGAGTGTGCAGATCGTTCTGATCACTGGGCAGCCGGGCTACGCGCCGCAACGACAGGTGGTCAGCGACTACCAGATCGATGGCTACCTGCTCAAGTCGGAACTGAGCGCCGAGCGGATCTTCGTTGCCGTACACTCCGCGATCCGCGCGCATCGCTTGATGCGCGAGCTGGACGAGACCCTGGCGGTTCAGCGCGAGAGCGAGGGCAACTTGATTCGCGCGCAGTCGGTTGCCCATGTCGGCAGCTGGACGTATGAGCTGGACTGCGACGAAATGCGCCTGTCGGCAGAAACCTGCCGCATCTTTGGCCTGCCCGCTGGGACGCGGGGGAGCTATCAGAGCTATCTGGCGCGCGTCTACCCGGACGACCGCTGCGCGGTCGAGGAAGTATGGCGGGCGACGATGGCCGAGGGCACGGTCTTCCAGCACGAACACCGAATCTTGGTCGGCGAGACGGTTCGCCATGTTCGCCAGCAGGCGGATCTCACTCGCGCCGCCGACGGTAGGCCATTGCGCTGCCTCGGAACCACGCAGGACATTACCGAGCGCAAGCAGGCGGAGGAGGAGTTGAAGCGCTCGAATGCCGAACTCGAACAGTTCAGCTACGCCATTTCGCACGATCTGCGTCAGCCTTTGCGAATGGTCGCCAGTTACCTACAGTTGCTCGAGATCAGTCTTGCCGAGCAACTCGGCAGCGAGCAGCGCGAGCAGTTCAAGTTTGCCATCGACGGTGCCAGCCGCCTCGATCGCATGCTGGTTGCACTGCTCGAATACTCACGCGTCGGTCGCCTGGGTGAACCGCCGGCGTGGCTGGAAACCCGGGCCATTGTCGACGAAGCCCTGCTTTTCCTGCAGCCGGCGATCGCCGAGGCGCAGGCGAAGATCAGTGTCCGCGGCCATTGGCCACGCGCCCGGGTGCGTCCCGATGAGATCCTGCGTCTGCTGCAGAACCTGATCGCCAACGCAGCCAAATTCCGCCTCGCCGGGCGGCGCCCGGAGATCCGGGTGGCCAGCCGGGTGGCGCGCGGTCACTGGTGTCTGAGCGTTGCCGACAATGGGGTCGGCATTCACCCTGGGCAGCTCGGCCGTCTGTTTCAGGTATTCCAACGCTTGCAGAGCCGTGCCAACTACGAAGGCAGCGGCGTGGGTCTGGCGCTGTGTCGGAAGATTGCCGAGCATCATGGCGGACGCATCTGGGCCGAATCGGCCGGAGACGGGCAGGGGAGTCGCTTCTGCGTGTCCTTGCCGCTGGCGGCGGAGGACGAATGAAGCCTGCAGAGCTGCACGCGGCAGTTTTTCAAACCACTGATCAGGCGGCGCCGGATCGGAGCGGAGTACTTTTCCGGCCAGCTTGGGTGGCAGCGATCGTCTTTGTTGCTGCCCTTAGCCTAGCGACAGGCCTAATCTGGCGTTACGAGAAGGTCCGCCTGCGCGACGCGCGTGAAGTAGCGAGCAATCTCGTGGCAGAGCGCGCCTACGCCATGCACAGCAGCTTCGATCGCGTGCTTTCCGCGACCTACGCCTTGGCCGCCATGCTGCAACAGGGCAATGGCCGCATTCCGCACTTTGAAGAGGCCGCTGGACAGCTGCTGCGCTACTACCCGGGAGCTGCCGCACTGCAACTCGCTCCTGGCGGAATCGTCCGCCAGGTGGTGCCGCTGCAAGGTAACGAGGAGGCGATCGGCCACGATCTGTTGAACGATCCGCAGCGAGCCAGGGCCGCGCGGCTGAGCGCTGACCGGGAACAGTTGGTGCTCGCCGGTCCTTTTCAACTGCTTCAGGGCGGTCTGGGGGCGGCGGGGCGTCTGCCCGTGTTTCTCGACGATGGCCAGGGTCAGCGCACGTTCTGGGGGCTGGCGATCGTCCTGATCGCCTTTCCGGAAGCGCTCGCCCCGGCCAGGCTGGCCGAACTGGTGGAGCAAGGCTACGCCTACGAACTGTCGTGCACGCCTCCCGGTAGCGATCAGAAGCAGGTGATCGCCGCGTCGTCCGGGGCGCAGCTGTTCAAGCCAGTGGAGCGCGTACTGCAGCTGCCGAACGCCACATGGACGCTGCGACTCGCTCCAGAGGCGGGCTGGAACGATCTCCCAGGGCTCTACTGGAAGGCCGCACTGGGGCTGCTCTTCAGCGCTCTGCTCGCCTGGCAGGCCGCATTGCAGGCGCGACTGTTTGGCCGGACGAGGGCTCATGAGCGAACCCTGGAGCAGCGAGTTGGACAGCGAACCGCCGATCTACAGCGCTTTGCCGAGGTCGTCGCCCATCACCTGCGCGAGCCGGCGCGCCTGGTCGCCAGCTACGCCAGCCGTCTGAACGGCCAACTCACGGGACGGCTTGACGACGATGAAGTGCGCCTGTCACTTGATTTCATCGGCCAGCAGGCGCGGCGACTGCAGGATCTGCTGCGCGACGTCGAACGCTATCTGGCCGCCGATCAGGCACGTGGCACGATCGCCCCCTGCGACGTCGAGCTGGCGCTGCAATCGCTGCTGGCGTCACTCACCGACCGACTCGCCGATGCCAAAGCCAGCGTCACCGTGCTGGGAACGCTGCCCGCGGCGATGATCGACCCACCACGTTTGCTGGAGCTCTTCCGAATCGCTCTCGATAACGCCTTGCTGCATGCTCACGGCGAACAGCCGCTGCGCATCGATATTGCCGGCGAACAGTTGGGTCGCGTGGTGCGCTACCGGATCAGCGACAATGGGCCAGGTATCGAAGAGATCTATCGTGAGCGTGTTTTCAATGTCTTTGAGCGACTGTCGTCGACCGGCAGGGGGACCGGGATCGGTCTGGCCATCTTGCGACGTATTGCCGAAAGCGTCGCCGGTCGCGTCTGGCTCGATGAGGCGCCGGGTGGTGGCTGCCGCGTGCTTATTGAATTACCGGCCGCCGGCCAGACGGAGCCCGCTCGGCACGGCCGAGACGACCTTTGCCAAGCGGCCAGAGCGAAATGACGAGCAAGCAAGAAAACAGCTTTCCCTTTGTGATTCTGCTCGCCGAGGATGAGCCGGCTGATGCGCACCTGGTCAGCCTGGCCTTGCGCGAAAACCGCATCGCCACCGAGCTGCAGCACGTTCTCGATGGTCGTGAAGCGCTTGAGTACCTGCGTCGGGAGGGGCGGCGTTTTGCCACGGCCGTACGGCCGGACCTGATCCTGCTCGATCTGAACATGCCACGCATGAACGGCCGCGAATTTCTTGCCGCGATCAAGAGCGATCCTGCCCTGTGTGACATCCCGGTCGTCGTCCTGAGTACCTCGGAAGTCGACCGCGACGTTCGCGACAGCTACCGCCTTGGCGCCGCCGGCTACATCACCAAGCCGCTGGATATCGGCGAGTTCGTCGTCGAAATTCGTCAACTGAGCCAGTATTGGCTCTCACTGGTGAGGTTGCCCGAGAATCGATGAGCAAGGAAGCAGTGACTCTCTCGCGACCAGCACCCCGATCATGAACATCGAACAGATGATGCGCATGAGTTCGATGATGCCCGAAAGAGGGAATTGCGGCTATTGTTCCCAAAACTGCAGCGGTGGCCTGATAATCGTCCTCGAAAGCCACGCAGATTGCGCCAGCCGGCTTACTTGGCAGAATGTATGCGTTGGCCCGCTGGTCAGCGAAGGCGAGACGGAGAGTAGCGCATGAAGAAGCCCACCCGACGGCAGATCTCGATTCTGGTGATCGAAGACGATCCCGGCGATCTCGGCCTGATCCGAACCAATGTTCGCCTGGCCGGCCTGCGCAGCATCGGCGAAGACGATCCCGTGATCTGGGCGGCGACCCTGGCGGACGGAATGGCTGCCACAGCCAGAAAACCCGACGTTATTCTGCTTGATTTGTCGTTACCCGATTCATCCGGAATTGCCACCGTCGAAGCGATGCGTGCGATGGTGCCTAGCGTGCCGATCATCGTCCTCACCGGCCAGGATGATCATCAACTCGCCGAGGCCGCACTGCACGCAGGTGCGCAGGACTATTTGGGCAAGGGGCAGTTGTTCCAGCAGGACGCGCTGGGACGGGCGATACGGCACGCGCTGGTCCGCCAGAAGCTCGAAACGCGCCTGCGCCTGTTCGACGCCGCCCTCAACGCGGTGGCTAGCGGCATCGTGATCACCGACGTGACGTCGACGATCGAGTGGGCTAATCCGGCATTTGCGGAGATCACCGGCTACGCGATGTCGGAAGTCGTCGGTCGCGATCCCGGCGAGGTGCTCAACTCGGGCAAGCAGGACGGGCGCTTCTACCAGGGGATGTGGCAAACGATTCTGACCGGGAAGGTATGGACCGGCGAGCTGGTCAACCGGCGCAAGAACGGGAGCTTTTTCGATGCCGCGCTGACCATTTCGCCAGTGACCGGCAGCGACGGACATATCCACCACTTTGTCGCCGTCATGCAGGACATCTCCGCACGCAAGGCAACCGATGAGCGCGTCCAGCACCTTGCTCACCACGACCAGCTCACCGATCTGCCCAATCGCATGCTGCTCAGCGACCGCTTGTTCCAGTCGCTGGCGCAGGTGCGCAGGGAGCAGGGAACGCTGGCCGTGATGTTCCTCGATCTGGACGATTTCAAACCGGTCAACGATACCCTTGGTCATGATATCGGCGACCTGTTGCTCAAGGAGGTTGCGCTGCGTCTGCGCGGCTGCGCACCGAGGGATTCCGATACCGTCGCGCGCCTCGGCGGCGATGAATTCGTGATTCTGCTGGCGCAGATCGAAAAGGCAGCCGATGCTGCGGTCGTGGCGCGAAAAATCCTCACCGCAGTCAAGCGCCCCTTCGTTATCGGTCCGCACCGCATCGAGATCTCGACGAGCATCGGCATCGCCGTTTATCCGGAGCACGGCGATGACGTCAATCGGCTGTTAAAGAATGCCGACACGGCGATGTACCACGCCAAGAAAGCGGGTCGTGGCTGCTACCGTTTCTTCCGCGAACTCACCGAAACGACAAGGGCTTAGCTTGCGAGATACGCAGCAGCGGTCTGGACACCCGGATAAGCGCCGGAAGGCCTCGGCAAACGACGAGGAAGGGCTGCGTCCATCTTTCGAGGACGGCAAGACGGTGCAGGACGGCACGATGGACGAAGGGAAATCTTCGCGCCATGGCGACTGCCCGCCCGTCGTCGGCGGGTGGTTCTCGCGCCTGCTCGAACAAGATGATGAGCAAGCGCAGAGCTGGCTCCCTTCGCTGAGCTTCCTCAAGTACACCGCCTGGGCCATTCTTGTGGCGGCGGCCTGCATTCTACTGACCATGTTGCTGGTCATCCCGGATCAGCCCAGGCGGGCCAGCGGACCGGCCGCCATCGTATTGCTGGCAACGACCGCCTTGTGGCTGCTCAACAGCGGCAGGGTGCGCGCGGCGCTGGCGGCATTGGTCTGGGGCCTGTGGTTGGCGGTGACCTTCCTGTCGCCGTTCTTCGGGGGTGTCCGAGCGCTGTTGATCATCGCCTACCCGGTATTGATTCTGATGGGCGGCTGGCTGCTGGGCACGCGCACGGCGGTCTTCCTGGCTGCGCTGACGGTGGCCGCCCTCATTGCCTTTGTGGCGGCAGAACTCTCGGCACTGCTGCCGCCACAACCGCCGACGCCGAGCATGCTCTATGGTCTGGTGCAGCTCACCTGCGTCGTCGTCGCCATGCTGTTGATCATCTTCCTGACCCGCTCGTACCGGCAGCGCATCGATGAGGTGCGCCGCCTGGGCAGCGATCTCGCGCAGCGTAGCGCCGATTTGCAGGCCAGCGAAGCCGAGCTCCAGCGCGCTCAGGCCGTCGCCAGGGTGGGCAGCTGGGTCCTCGACCTGGCAAGCGGTCGACTCCGCATGTCTGCCGAGACCTGCCGCATCTTCGCGCTTCCCGAAGGCACGACGGGCAGCATTGCAACCGTCACCGAGCTGCTGCATCCCGATGATCGTCAGACCTGGCAGCAGGCCAGCGCTATGGCGTTGGCGGGAGAAGCCTTCGCCGTCGAACTGCGCGTTCAAGTTAACGGCTCGGAGCGCTGGATTGCGCAGCACGCAGAGGTGGCGTTCGACGACAGCGGCAAACCACTGCGCAGTGTGGGCACGACGCAGGACATCACCGAGCGCAAGCAACTGGAAGCCAGCCTGCGGGAACAGCGCGAGTTCTTCCGACTGATTTCGGAGAGCATTGGCGAGCACATCGCCGTCCTCGACCTCGAAGGACGGCGGCTCTACAACAGTCCGTCCTATCGGCAGTTCTTTGGCGGCACCAGGCATTTGCCGGGCAGCGATTCCTTTGCCGATGTCCATCCGGATGATCGCCAACGGGTCATCGAAGCGTTCACGCAGACGGCGAAAACCGGCCTTGGTCAGGAGCTGCAGTACCGTTTGGTACGCTCCGACGGTAGCGTTCGGCAGATGGCGTCGGCGGGAAAGGTGATCATCGACGAGAGGGGTCAGGTCAGTCGGGTGATCGTTGTGTCGCATGACGTGACCGACAAGAAGCAGGCCGAACAGCAGGAGCGGATTGCCGCAACGGCCTTCGAGTCACAACAGGGGATGTTCATTACCGATGCCAAAGGCGTCATTTTGCGTGTCAATCAGGCGTTCACCGAGATCACCGGCTACACCTCTGACGATTGCGTCGCACGCACCCCGAAGCTGCTCAGTTCCGGTCGCCACGATGCCAGCTTCTATTCGGCGATGCGCGAAACACTCGAGCGGACCGGGAGCTGGCAGGGGGAGATCTGGAATCGGCGCAAGAATGGCGAGATCTACCCCGAATTGCTGACCATTTCCGCGGTCAGGGACAGCGACGGCATAGTGACCAATTATGTGTCGACGCTGACCGATATCACCACGCGCAAAGCAGCCCAGGAAGAAATTCGGCATCTCGCCTTCTACGACGCCCTGACCGGCCTGCCCAACCGTCGTCTGCTGCACGACCGACTGCGCCAGGCGCTGGCGGCGAGCGCACGCAGGGGCCGCCATGGCGCACTGCTGTTCATCGACCTCGACAACTTCAAAACCCTCAACGACACCCTCGGACACGACATGGGCGACTGCCTGCTGCAGCAGGTCGGCAAGCGGCTGGCGGCCTGCATTCGGGAACGCGATACCGTTGCCCGCCTCGGCGGTGACGAGTTTGTCGTGATGCTCGAGGATCTTGGCCAACGGCCGCAGGAAGCCGCTGGCCAGAGCCGCACTATCGGCGAGAAGATCCTCGCCGCGCTCAACCGTCCCTACGATCTGGACGGCCGCGAGTACCACAACACGCCAAGCGTCGGCATCACCCTGTTTGGGGGTGGCCACGACGGCATCGACGAACTGATGAAGCGCGCCGATCTGGCCATGTACGAAGCCAAGGCCACGGGCCGCAATACCTTGCGTTTCTTCGATCCGCAAATGCAGGCGGTGGTGAGCGAGCGCGCCAGTCTCGAGAAGGACTTGCGGGAAGCGCTGAAAAGGCAGCAGTTGCTCCTTTTCTACCAGCCGCAGGTGGATGCGGCCAGCGCCGTGATCGGGGCCGAAGCGCTGGTTCGCTGGAAACATCCGCAGCGTGGATTCGTGTCACCGGCCGAGTTCATTCCTCTCGCCGAGGAAACCGGACTGATCCTGCCGCTGGGGCTGTGGGTGCTGGAAACCGCCTGTGCACAGTTGGCCATCTGGGCAGCACAGCCGGGCAGAGAGCGGTTCACACTTTCGGTCAATGTCAGCGCCCGGCAGTTCCGGCAGCCAAACTTCGTCGATCAGGTCCTGGCCGTCCTGGGCGGCAGCGGCGCCAATCCACGGCAGCTGAAGCTCGAACTGACCGAGAGCATGTTGCTCGACAACGTTCAGGAAACGATTGCCAAGATGGGCACCCTGAAGAGCAGCGGCGTCGGCTTCTCGCTGGACGATTTCGGCACCGGCTACTCGTCGCTGTCGTATCTGAAGCGCCTGCCGCTCGATCAGTTGAAGATCGACCAGTCCTTTGTGCAGGATTTGCTCACCGATCCCAATGACGAAGTGATCGCGCGCACGATCATTGCACTGGCCAGCACGCTTGGCCTCGCGGTGATCGCCGAGGGTGTCGAAACCGCCGCGCAGCGCGAAGCTTTGGCGGCGCAAGGCTGCCACGCCTATCAGGGCTACCTCTTCAGCCGGCCGCTGCCGGCCGCCGATTTCGACGTCTTCCTGGCGGGTGCTTGAGAAGGTGGCCCGCAAGAAACGCCAAGCCGGTGCCTGGGGACGTCGCGGCCTGAGGCCTCCTCGGTAGCCGACGTGCGTAGGGCGCGGCGACAACCGCCGGGGCAAAGCGGTCGAGAAACCTCAGAGGAATAGTCAAAAATCCGTAGTTCGCTCATCACCTTGGTTTATTCTTCTGCTTGTTCTATTTATCGAACTGTCGGGTGACCCCGCCACCGGATCGGGCACGCCAGCGTCTGCAGTGGTGTCGCGGTTTTTTACAGTTGCCGCTGAAAGAAACTCGGAGAAACGTTCAAGTAGCTGTTTTGCAATATAAAAACAACTCCGGCATGGATGTTGCTCTGATGTTGTCAAGAGAGGTGAATGTCGCTCTGACAAGTCAAGTCTTGCCGTTCCGGTAGCGAAAATCAGGCAAGAAGTTGTTTGGACTCTAGATACTTTTTAAAAACAGAGGTGATGATAATGAAGAAAACTCTGATCGCGTCAGGACTCCTGGCGTTTGCCGTGATGGCTGCTGCACCGGCTTCGGCCGGCAATCTGGTCACCCCGACGCAAGTCAAGAGCTTCTCGCTTAGCGGTTCGAACGTATCCTCTCAAGTGCTCTTCGATGGCTTCGATGAGAGCCTGGGGATGCTGATGAGCGTCCATTGGCTGTTCGATGGCTTTGCAACTCTGAACAACACCGTGTTCAACTTCACCTCGGGTTCGGCAATGGTTGGTAACCCGATTGCTCTTTCCGCCGTTTGGGACATCACCGTGTCATCACCGCTCGGCCTTTCTGCAAGTGCGCATCTGGTGACGCCCGGCTTCGCGGGTAGCGTTCCCGTTGGTGGTCCGACCACCGTCGGCAGCGTCGTAGACGCCCCGATTTCTGGCATGGACTGGATCGACAACAGCGACCCGATTACCTTGGCGCCCTATATCGGTGGCATGGACGCGGTGGCCGTTACGTTCAGCGGCAAAGGTAATCAGGGTGGTTCGGTGCCGCGCTCCGTATTTACGGGTAACAACGGTTTCGCGAGTGGAACCGTGTCCCTTTTCTATGACTACAAGGCTAATTTGGTTCCCGAGCCGCTTTCCCTCGGCCTGTTCGGCCTCGGCCTCGCCGCTTTGGCAGCGGCGCGTCGCCGCAAGCTGGCCTGATTTCTGCGCCCGCCATGATCGGGTTGCCATTACTCCGGCAATGCGATCATTGGTGCCTCCGGGAAGAAGTGTGTTTTGCTATTCCAGGAGCCTCGTTATCGCCCCATGAATCGGGCGATGGCCGGCGCTGCCGAAGCCGCGCGACCTCGATGATTGGTTCAGCGTCCTTCCCCGCGTGCTGCCAGATAGATGCCGAAGAGCAGCAGCACAAAGCCAACTCCCTGCAACAGCGCGAACGATTCTCCGAAAAACATCCAGGCCAGCGCCGCGCTGCCGACCGGTTCGCCGAGTGTCACCACGGCGATGAAGGTCGCCGAGACGTGTTTTAGCGACCAGTTGTACGAAGTGTGCCCGAGCAACTGCGGTCCGAGGGCCATGCCCAGCGCGATCAGGTAGGCGGCGCCGGCGTAGCCGCCGAGCGGCGTGCCGCTCAACTGGCAGGCGCAGAGCAGAAATAGTGAGGCACTGCCGTAGGCCAGCCAGACGTAGGCCGGTAGCGGCAGATTGGCGCGCAGGCGCCGCCCGATCAGCAGGTAGGCGGAGAAGCACCAGCTGCCGACGATGGCCAGGAAGTTGCCGAGCAGTGGGTCACTGCCGGCCTCACTGCTCTGGCTGTCGCTCCAGAAGATCAGCAGGCTGCCGGAAAGCGAGATGACGATGCCGACGATCATCACGGCGCTCGGCTTTTCCGCAAAGAGAAAATACGACGCGATGCCGACCCACAGCAGATTGGTGGTCACCAGCGCCGTGCTGCTGGCCACCGAGGTGTAT
Source organism: Candidatus Accumulibacter appositus (assembly GCA_000585055.1). Taxonomy (GTDB): domain Bacteria; phylum Pseudomonadota; class Gammaproteobacteria; order Burkholderiales; family Rhodocyclaceae; genus Accumulibacter; species Accumulibacter appositus. The sequence goes on along the minus strand of JEMX01000004.1, from coordinate 4,084 downwards.
TCGAGCGAAGTGATCCAGGTGGCGAAGTGCAGCGCCAGGAAGAAACCGGCGCCGCAGGTCAGCAGGCCCTGGCGCAGGCTCAGGGCGCGCAGCACATGGCCCGACTGCCAGAGGGCAAGCGGCGTGATGATCAGCGCCGCCAATCCCAGGCGCAGGGTGGCGATGGTCAGCGACGGCAGGCCGTAGCCCTGCGCCAGGCGCGCCAGAATGGCGCCGAAGGAAATCGCCAGTAGCCCGATGCCGAGGACCACGAAGGGCAGCCAGCGCGGCGGCGCCTCGCTCTCCTGCACGCGTTCTTCCACGGCCCGCCTTTCCTCCGGCTAGGCCGCAGTCTCCGTTTGCGCACCCTCGAGATAGGCGGCACGCACTTCGGGACTGGCCAGCAGTTCGCTGCCGGTTCCCGAGAGAATGATCTGGCCATGCTGCAGCACGTAGCCGCGATGCGCCACGCGCAGGGCGTGGTGCGCGTTCTGCTCGACGAGCAGGATGGTCATCCCGTGTTCGCGGTTGAGCTCGCGAATGATCTGGAAGATCTTCTTGATGTACAGCGGCGCGAGGCCCAGCGACGGTTCGTCGAGGAGCAGCAGTTGCGGCCGGCTCATCAGCGCGCGAGCGATGGCCAGCATCTGCTGTTCGCCGCCGGAAAGCGTGCCGGCGCTCTGCGTGCAGCGTTCTTCGAGAATCGGGAAGAGGGTGTACATGCGCTTGAGGTCGACCGCGAAGTTGCTCTCTTCGCCGAGAACGGCGCCCATTTGCAGGTTTTCAAGAACGGTCATGCGCGGGAAGATACGCCGCCCTTCGGGAACCAGGGCGATGCCGCGGCGGGCAATGTCATGGGTCGGCAGGGCGGTGATGTCTTCACCATCGAAGACGATGCGCCCGGCCGAAGCGCGCGGCTGGCCGAAGATGGACATCATCAGTGTCGATTTTCCGGCGCCGTTGGCGCCGATCAGGGTCACCACCTCGCCGACCTGCACCGCCACATCGACGCCGTGCAGGGCGTGAATGCTTCCATAGTGGGCATGGACACCCGACAGTTGCAGCATCATGAGCTGGCCTCCGCGTGCAGTTGTTCGTCGGCGTCGTCCTCACCCAGGTAGGCCTTGATGACGTTCGGGTCTTGCTGGATGTGTGTCGGCGTGCCTTCGGCAATCTTGCGTCCGTAGTTGAGGACGCAGATATGGTCCGAGACGTTCATCACCACGCTCATATCGTGCTCGATGAGCAGGATGGCTATGCCTTCGTCACCTGCCAGGTGCTTGAGGAGCTCGTTGAGTTCGGCCGATTCGCGCGGATTGAGGCCGGCGGCCGGCTCGTCGAGGCAGAGCAGCAGCGGGTCGACACACAGCGCGCGGGCGATCTCGATGCGCCGCTGCATGCCGTGGGGCAGGTCGCCAGCGGCGGTGTTGGCCTTGTCGATCAGATCCAGCCGCTTCAGCCAGCCGATGGCCTTGTCCATCGCCGCCGCTTCGGCGCGCCGATAGCCGGCGAGGCCGAAGAGTCCGGCCAGGGAAAAGCCCGACGCATGCTGCAAGGCGTTGTGCTGGGCCACCATCAAGTTCTCGAGGACGGTCATCTTCGGGAACAGACGGATGTTCTGAAAGGTGCGCACCACCTGCGCCTTGTGCGCCACCTGATGGCTGGGCAGCGCTTCGAGGCGCATCAAACCGCGCTTGGGGTGGTTCAGGCGAACACTGCCTTCGGTCGGCTTGTAGAAGCCGGTCAGGCAGTTGAAGAAGGTCGTCTTGCCGGCACCGTTCGGCCCGATGACGCCGGTGATCTGGCGTGCGGCGACATTAAGCGACATGTCGTCGATGGCCAGCAGACCGCCGAAGCGCATGGTCAGGCGCTCGACGCTGAGCAGGGGAGCGGTGGTGGCGCTCATTTTCCATCCCCGTCGGCGGTGTAACGCAGGGTCGGTTCGCGGTGGGAGAGGATGCCGCCCGGTTTCCAGACCATGATCAGGACCATCGCCGCACCGAAGAGCAGCATCCGGTATTCGGCGAAATCACGCCCCAGCTCGGGCAGCAGGACCAGCACCAGCGAGGCCAGAACGACGCCCAGCTGACTACCCATGCCGCCGAGAACGACGATCGCCAGGATGATCGCCGATTCGCTGAAGGTGAAGGATTCCGGCGAGATGAAGCCCATTCTGGCGGCGAAGAATACGCCGGCAAAACCACCGAGCATGGCCCCGATGGCAAAGGCCGAGAGCTTGACGTTGCGGGCGTTGATGCCCATCGCCTTGCAGGCGATCTCGTCTTCGCGGATCGCTTCCCAGGCACGCCCGATCGGCAGTTTGCGCATGCGCGAAACGAAGAGGTTGGTAAGCAAGGCCAGGGCCAGGATCAGGTAATAGAGAAAGATCAGGCGATGGATTGGCGAATACTCGATCCCGAAAAACGAGGAAAAAGTCGGATCGTCGCCGGGCGGCTTGAGCTCAAGGCCGAAAAACGTCGGACGCGGAATCGACGCAATGCCGTTCGGGCCGCCGGAGAGCTCGGTCCAGTTCACCAGAATGACGCGGATGATCTCGCCGAAGCCGAGGGTCACGATGGCCAGATAGTCGCCACGCAGGCGCAGCGTCGGCCAGCCGAGCAGGACTCCGAAAAGGGCAGCCATGGCGCCGGCCACCGGCAGTGCCTCCCAGAAGCCCCAGCCGAATTGCGTTCCGAGGATGGCGTAGGTGTAGGCTCCGACGGCGTAGAAGGCGACGTAACCAAGGTCGAGCAGGCCAGCCAGGCCAACGACGACATTCAGGCCCCAGCCGAGCATGACGTAGATCAGCACGGTGGTCGCCGTGTCGACAACGTAGCGGTTGTCGGCAAAGAAAATCGGCAGCGTCAGCGCCACGCCGAGCGCCGCCCAGGCGACCCAGGTGAGCGCCGGCTTGGCGGTGCGTCCGCTGCTGTCGGCCAGCGCTGCCGCGGCCGTGGCTGCGCTGGAGCGCTCCCGCGTCAGCTGGTGCGCCTTGAACTGGTCAATGCCATAACGCAGAACCAGCCGGCCGGCGAAAGCGATGCCGACGAAGATCAGCAGGGTCGGCCAGCGAGTGGCGATCTGCAGTGCGCCTCCGCTATCGACGGTGGTCAGACCGATCATCGGAATGCCCAGCAGCAGGGCAATGAAGGCGACCGCGGCGGCGTCCTTGAGACGCGTCGCGGGCGAAAGGCTGTGCGGGGCGAGGACAAAGGTAGCCATCAGACTTTCTCCACTTCAGGACGGCCGAGCAGGCCGGAAGGGCGGAACATCAGCACCAGGATCAGGATGCTGAAAGTCGCCACGTCCTTGTATTCCGCAGACAGATAGGCGGCCCAGAAAGCTTCGATCAGACCGATCAGCAGGCCGCCAAGCATCGCCCCCGGCAGCGAGCCGATGCCGCCGAGAACGGCCGCCGTGAAGGCCTTGATGCCGGCGACGAAGCCGATGAAGAAGTCGACCACCCCGTAATAGACGGTGACCATCACGCCGGCGACCGCAGCCAACGCCGCACCGAGCATGAAAGTCAGCGAAATGGTGCGGTCGACGTTGATCCCGAGCAGGGCGGTCATGGTCCGGTCCTGCTCGCAGGATCGTTGCTGTCGTCCGAATGAGGTTCGCGTGATCAGGTAAGTGAAGGCGGCCATCAGCGCGACGGTGACGATGACGATGAGAATCTGTGTGTACGCCAGGCGGACGGTGAAGCCGTCGATGCTCATCAAATCGATGCCGCCGACGAGTACCGGCGGGATCGGCTTGACGCGCGCGCCCTGGGTCAGCTGCACCATGTTCTGCAGGAAGATCGACATGCCGATCGCCGAGATCAGCGGCGCCAGCCGCGTCGCCCCGCGCAGCGGCCGGTAGGCGATGCGCTCGACCGCCCAGCCATAGACCGAGGTGAACAGGACAGCGATGATCAGCACCAGCACCAGCGCCAGGGGCACCGAGCTGATGGCGAACGAAGCCAGCAGGGTGAACACGGTGACGGCGATGAAAGCGCTGACCATGTAGATGTCGCCGTGCGCAAAGTTGATCATCCCGATGATGCCGTAGACCATCGTGTAACCGATGGCGATCAGGCCATAGACGGCGCCAAGCGTCAGGC
>JEMX01000003.1 GCA_000585055.1 Candidatus Accumulibacter appositus | reverse complement strand
CGGGAAATTCATGAGTTCGTTCTCCTCGGGACAGTCGCGCTTGCCAAACGGACACTACACGCTTATAATAGTAACTGCTTACTTACAGAAATGCAAGCTGACCACCATCATGGATATTCAGGGCAGCGTCCACAAGGCTTCTCGCCAACGTCTGAGCAGCGACGAACGACAGCGCGAGATCGTCGCTGCGGTACTTGCGCTGGCCCGCGAGCGCGGGCCGGATGCGATCACCACGCAGGCCATCGCCGACCGGATCGGCGTCACGCAGGGGGCAATCTTCCGTCACTTCCCGCACAAGGAGGCAATCTGGATGGCGGTCTTTGCCTGGGTCCGGGAATCGCTTGGCACGCTTTTGGCGACCGCTGTGGCGCAGCGCCAGTCGCCGCTGGCAAAGATCGAGGCCGCGTTCTTCGCGCACGTGGCCTTCATCGCGACCAACCCCGGCGTTCCCCGCGTACTGTTCCACGAGCTGCAATATCCCGGGGATTCGCCGGTGCGCGCCGAGGTCCAGGCGATGATCGCTGGCTACCGCGAGCGGCTGACCGCACTGTTCACCGAGGCCAGGACAGCCGGTGAGCTTCCCGCCACGCTGGATACCGCGCTGGCGCCGGTGCTGTTCATCGGCGCGGTGCAGGGCCTGGTCATCGAGTCAGCGCTCGCAGGCAACGAGGACGCAATGATGGCGCGTGCGCAGCAGATGTTCCCGCTGCTCGTGCACGGCTATCGCGGACCACAAGAAGCATGAACGTGCGCTCTTCCCGCAAGGCGGTATTGAGCACAGTCGCCGTCGCCAGTGTACTGTTGCTCGGCTGGCTGGCGACCAGCCAGGGACCGCTGGCGCCGACCAGGGTGACTTTGGCCAAGGTGCAGCTGGGGCCGCTGCTGGAGAGCACCTTCGGCATCGGCACAGTCGAGGCTCGCCGCAGCTATGCACTGGGTCCGACGACGGCCAGCCGCGTGGCGCGCGTGCTGGTCGACCAGGGCGATGCCGTCACGGCCGGGCAACTACTTGCCGAACTCGATCCGTTTGACCTCGACGATCGCGTCGCGAGCGGCCGACTCGTCGCACAACGTGCCGCAAGCGCTGTCCGCGCGGCGCAAGCTGAGCTGGTCGCGGCGCAGAGCCGTGCGCTGGTCGCGGTCACCAGCGCGCGTCGTTCCGCCGAACTACGCGCACGCGGTTTCTTCAGCCAGGAGGCTGCTGACGCCAAGCAGCAAGAAGCCAATGCCGCGACGGCGGTAGTGGACGCCACGGCCGCCCAACTGGCGGCGGCGCGGCGCGATCACGAACGCGCGCTGGCCGATGCGCGCGCTGGCCGATGTTGCCGGTGTCGGCAAGCTGCGCGCGCAGGCACTGCTGGCGAGTCCCGTCGATGGCATCGTCAGTGCGCGACTGTTCGAACCGGGATCGACGATCGTTGCCGGGCAGGCCGTGCTGCAGGTCATTAACCCGGCGAGCCTGTGGGTCAGGGCGCGCATCGACCAGGGCCAGGCCGGCGGCGTGCGCGTCGGACAGTCAGCCGAGATCGTGCTGCGCTCGGATGCCAAGCGTGTCTACCCGGGCGAAGTCCAGCGCGTCGATTGGCTAAGCGATTCGGTCGCCGAAGAGCGGATCGTCAATGTCGCCTTCGCGGCGATTCCCGATGCACTCTCGATCGGAGAGCTGGTCGAGGTGACCATCGGCACCGCTGAACTGCCCGATGCACCCTGGTTGCCGGCGGCAGCGGTGAAGCGTGTGGACCGACAGGACGGCGTGTGGCGCATCAAGGACGGGCGCGTCGCGTTTCATCCGGTCGAGGTCGGCATCTCCACCCTGGATGGCCGCAGCCAGATTCTTGCTGGTCTGGCAGCAGGCGACGAAGTTGTCGTACACAGCGAGCAGGCATTGCAGCCCGACGCGAAAGTCAGGGTCGTCGCCGCCATCGTCGGTGCCAGGCGGTGATCAATCTTGCCGGTCGCGACATCCTCAACGGCTGGGGCAAGTTCGTCTTCACCGGCCTCGGGCTCGGCTTGCTGATCGGCGTCACGCTGTCGATGGCCGGGATCTATCGCGGACTGGTCGATGACGGACGCGTCTTGCTGGGCAATGGTGGTGCCGATCTCTGGGTCGTGCAGCGCGACACACTTGGCCCCTACGCCGAGCCGTCGAATGTGCGCGACGACGCCTATCGCGCCTTGCTCGGCGTCAAGGGGGTGGTCGAAGCCGGCAACGTCACCTATCTGACGATGCAGATCGAACACCAGGGCGGCAACGTACGCGTGATGCTTGTCGGCTTCCAGCCAGGGCACCTCGGCGAGCCTGGCTACCTCGTTGCTGGGCGTCCAGTCACGCGTTCGCGCTACGAGGCGATCGCCGATATCAAGAGCGGCTTCAGCCTCGGCGAACGCATTCGCATCCGGCGTCATGAGTACACCGTGGTCGGGCTGACCCGCCGCATGGTGTCGTCGGGCGGCGACCCGATGGTCTTCGTCCCGCTGCGCGATGCGCAGGAAGTGCAGTTCCTCAAGGACAACGACGCGCTGCTCAACGAGCGCGCGCGCATCGCAGCCAATCCGGCGTTCAACCGCCCTGCTGTGCCGGGATTGCTCGAGGCGGTGCAGGCCAGCCAAGCCAACAGCCGGACAGTGAATGTGGTCCTGCTGCGGCTCGCGCGGCACGCCGACGAAGCGGTCGTGGCCAGCGAAATCAGGCGTTGGAAGCACCTGGAAGCGTATACCCGCGCCGATATGGACGAAATCCTCGTTGCCAAGCTGATCGCCACGTCGGCAAAACAGATCTTCATGTTCCTGGTCATCCTGGCCATCGTCAGTGCGGCCATCGTCGCCTTCATCATCTACACCATGACCCTGAACAAGGTACGCGAGATCGCCGTGCTCAAGCTGATCGGCGCGCGCAACCGGACCATCTCCGCGATGATCCTGCAGCAGGCGCTTGGCCTGGGTGCGATCGGCTTCATCGTCGGCAAGACTGCGACGACGCTGTGGGCACCGATCTTCCCCAAGTACGTCCTGCTGCTCCCCGGGGATGCCGTGCGCGGTGCGCTGCTGGTGCTGGCGATTTGCGCGCTGGCGAGCATCGTCGCCATCCGTGCCGCGCTGCGCGTAGACCCGGCGACGGCGATCGG
>JEMX01000002.1:88989-89227 GCA_000585055.1 Candidatus Accumulibacter appositus | reverse complement strand
GACAAGCGCGCCAAGCCCCGGCGCGGCAAGCGATGAGCGCCGCCCGCCCGGAAGACTGGCGACAGCGCGGCCCCGCCAGCTTCCCGCCGCGCTGGGCGAGCGCCTGGGGCGATGACCGCTGCGGACTGTGGGCCGACCTGGCGGTCGCCGACGTCGTTCAGCGCCTGCGCTGGGTCGAAGCCGGCAGCTTCCAGATGGGCGACGAGCGCCAGCCGGAACGGCAGGTCGAGACGCCAAT
>JEMX01000002.1:88673-88926 GCA_000585055.1 Candidatus Accumulibacter appositus | reverse complement strand
GTTTCTGGCTTGCCGACACCGCCTGCACGCAGGCGCTGTGGCTGGCGGTGATGGGCGGCAGCAATACGAGCCGCTTCAGCGAAGCCAACTCAGAGCATCCCGGCAGTCCGCAACACCCGGTCGAACAGGTCGGCTGGAACGACATCGCCTTGCCTTCCAGCGGATTCCTCGCGCGGCTGCAGCGTTTCAGTCAGGGCGTGCCGCCCGAGCTGCCGAGCGAAGCCGAGTGGGAGTACGCCTGCCGCGCCGGTAC
>JEMX01000002.1:0-88575 GCA_000585055.1 Candidatus Accumulibacter appositus | reverse complement strand
GAGCCGGCGATGCCGCTGGCGGTGAAAAGCCTACCCGCCAACGCCTGGGGTCTGCACGAAATGCACGGCAACGTCTGGGAGTGCTGCGCCGACGGCTACGACGTCGACGGCTTGCCAACGAGCGCCTCGGCCGAAGCCAACGCCGCACTGCGCGCGCAGCGCGGCGGCTCCTGGGGCAGCAGCGCCAGGGACGTGCGCGCCGCCGACCGCCTCGCCGTCGCGCCCGGCGATTCGAATCAGTTCACGGGGTTTCGCTTCCTCCTGCGGTCCTAATGTGGTGTTGCAGGCGGTGGGGAACACGCGCATCCGGCCATGACAAGGGTTTCGCTGCGCGAAACATCGCCCGATGAATCGGGCTCCTACAGAGCTTGGCCGGACGTTTTTGGTGGTGATCGCCGGAAGAGAGAGCGCCGTACGGATGTTGCTGTCGCCTGCGGAATCAAGCGCGCTTTGATCTTGGGATCGTGCAAAGGGCGCTGGCCGGTTGCACAGCTCTCTGACTACACCACTTCCACTTCCAGCTCCATGTGCACGCGCCGGCCAAGCGCAGTGGCGATGTTCACCAGCGCATCGAGTGAGAAGCGTGAGACGCGGCCGCGCAAGAGGTCATTGATGCGTGGCTGGGTGACTCCGCAATGGCTGGCGGCATCGGCCTGTTTCCAGTCGTTGTCCTTGATGATTGCCGCAATCTGCCGCATCAGTTCGGCGCGCGCCCGCAGGTTGGCCGCCTGTTCCGGTGTGTCTGCAATGGCATCCCACACGCTGCTGAAACTATCGGTTTTGTTCATGGGGCTCCTCGTGTCAATTCGCCGAATCGTCGCCTGGCAAGCTCGACATCGCGCTTGGCCGTTGCCTGCGTTTTCTTCTGGAATGCGTGCAGCACGACCACCGCGTCTGCCAGCCTGGCCGTGTAGATCACGCGGTAGCTGCCGCTGTCGTCCCAGACGCGGATTTCCTCGACACCCCTACCGATCGACGGCATGGGCTTGAAATCGTCGGCTTGCTCGCCGCGCTGGACTTTGTCGAGTTGGTAACCCGCATCGTGCCTGGCGTCCTCGGGGAAGTCCCGCAAGCACTTGAGCGAATCGCCAAGAAATCGGAGTGGCTTCATCGACTAAAAATACTGGTTTGGATATAAATACGCAAGGGAAAGCTAGCCGGCACGCTCGAAGTCGCCACTGCCGCGTCAGCCGCCTCTGTTTCCCACCTCTCCGTCGTAGCATCCCGGTGCACACTCCTCAAAACGCTCGCCTTTTCTACACAGAAGCGTCTTTTTCCCGTAAAATCCTCCCCTTGTGGTACGGCGTGCAAACCCCTGTCAAGGCACGCCGGAACGGACCGATTTCGGTCCTGAACCGTATCTCGTTATTCGGCGGCGCGAGCCGCCGTTTCAGTTTCAAGTGCTTTGCAATGGGTGATCCATGTCGCACCTGATGAATACTTACGCTCGCTTGCCCATCGCCTTCAGCCATGGCGATGGCAGCTGGGTGACCGATACCGACGGCAAGTGCTATCTCGACGCACTGTCGGGAATTGCCGTGTCGACGCTGGGGCATAACCACCCGGCGCTGGTCGCGGCGATTGCTGCCCAGGCCGGGCGCATGCTGCACTCGTCGAACCTCTACCACATTCCGCAGCAGGAACAGCTGGCCGACAAGCTGGCGGCGCTGGCGGAGATGGACGAGGTCTTCTTCTGCAACTCGGGTTGCGAAGCCAACGAAGCGGCGATCAAGCTGGCGCGCTATTACGGCCACAAGCGAGATGTCGAGCGGCCGGCGATCGTGGTCATGGAGAATGCCTTCCACGGTCGCACCATGGCGACGCTTTCGGCGACTGGAAACCGCAAGGCACAGGCCGGCTTCGAACCGCTGGTTTCGGGCTTCGTGCGTGTTCCCTATAACGACCTCGAAGCGATTCGGGCGGTGGCCAAAGCCAATCACAACGTCGTCGCGGTGATGCTCGAAATCGTCCAGGGCGAGGGTGGCATCAACATTGCCGATGTCGATTTCCAGCGTGGTTTGCGGTCGCTCTGTGACGAGTACGACTGGCTGCTGATCTGCGACGAGGTACAGTGCGGCACCGGTCGCACCGGCACCTGGTTCGGCTTTCAGCACGCGGGTATCCGTCCGGATGTGGTGACCCTGGCCAAGGGCCTCGGCGGCGGCGTGCCGATCGGCGCCTGCCTGACGCTTGGCAAGGCAACGGGCCTGTTCAAGCCGGGCAAGCATGGCTCGACCTTCGGCGGCAACCAGTTGGCGTCGACCGCTGCATGGACGACCATCGCGGTGATCGAAGAGAACGGCCTGATCGACAACGCGGTGGCCATCGGTCGGCTGATCCGTGAGGGCCTGGCGCAGGCGCTGGCGGATTGCCACGGCGTGGTCGAGATCCGTGGCCAGGGCCTGATGATCGGCATCGAACTCGATCGTCCCTGCGGCGAGCTGGTGACCCGCGCCCTCGAGGTCGGGCTGCTGATCAACGTCACCGCCGACAAGGTTGTGCGCCTGCTGCCGCCACTGAACTTCAGTGCCGACGAGGCGCGCGAACTAATAAGCCGCCTGGGTGGGCTGATTGGCGAGTTTCTCGCCACCTGATAGAGATCTGTGATGGACAGCGTCAAACATTTTCTGCAGTTCAAGGACTTCACGCGTGCGGAGTACGACCATCTCTTCGAGCGCTCGCGCTGGATCAAGGGGCAGTTCAAGGCCTACCGGAAATACTGGCCGCTCAGCGACCGTACCCTGGTGATGATTTTCGAGAAGGCCAGCACACGTACCCGTCTGTCGTTCGAAGCCGGCATGCAGCAACTCGGCGGTTCGGCGATCTACCTGAACAGCCGCGATTCGCAACTGCACAGCCGCGATTCGCAACTGCAGCGCGGCGAATCGGTCGAGGACGCGGCGCAGGTGATTTCGCGGATGAGCGACGTGGTCATGATCCGCACTTTCGAGCAGGCGATGATCGAGCGCTTTGCCGCCAATTCGCGGGTGCCGGTGATCAATGGCCTGACCAACGAGTATCACCCCTGCCAGATCGTCGCCGACATCTTCACTTTCATCGAGCATCGTGGTCCGATTCAGGGCAAGACGGTGGCCTGGATCGGCGATTCGAACAACGTCTGCAATACCTGGCTGCAGGCCGCCGAAGTGCTCGATTTCAACGTCCATGTGTCGACCCCGCCGGGCTACGAGGTCGAGCCGGCACGCGCCGGGCTGTATGGCACCGATCACTTCGAGAGCTACGCCGATCCGATGGAGGCCGCGCGCGGTGCCGACCTGGTGACCACCGACGTGTGGACCTCGATGGGCTTCGAAGCCGAGAACGACGAGCGTCGGCGGGACTTTGCCGACTGGCAGGTCGACCTTGACATGATGCGTGCGGCCGGTCCCGAATCGCTGTTCATGCACTGCCTGCCGGTGCATCGCGGCGAGGAAGTCGAAGCGGCGGTCATCGACGGCGCGCAGAGCGTCGTCTGGGACGAGGCCGAGAACCGCATGCATACCCAGAAAGCGCTCCTCGAGTACCTGCTCCTGGGCCGGGTCGAGGCGGCAGCATCCAAATAGCTGAATCAACACGATCAGCATCCTCAGCAGAACCAGAACAATCAGCAAGATCAGCAGGGAAATCTCATGAGTGACGTCAAGAAAGCGGTACTGGCCTATTCCGGCGGTCTCGATACTTCGGTGATCCTGAAGTGGTTGCAGGATACCTACCAATGCGAGGTGGTGACCTTTACCGCCGATGTCGGCCAGGGCGACGAGCTCGAGGCGGCGCGGCCGAAAGCACTGCAGTTCGGCATCAAGCCGGAGAACATCTACATCGACGACCTGCGCGAAGAGTTCGTGCGCGACTTCGTCTTCCCGATGTTTCGCGCAAATACCGTCTACGAAGGCGAATACCTGCTCGGCACCTCGATTGCGCGGCCCCTGATCGCCAAGCGGATGATCGAGATCGTCGAGCTGACCGGCTCAGACGCCGTGGTGCACGGGGCCACCGGCAAGGGCAACGACCAGGTGCGCTTTGAACTTGGCGCCTATGCACTGAAGCCGGATATCCGGATCATCGCGCCATGGCGCGAGTGGGACCTGCTGTCGCGCGAGAAGCTGCTCGCCTACGCCGAAAAACATGGCATTCCAGTGGAGATGAAGCACCGCCAGGGTGGCTCGCCGTATTCGATGGACGCCAACCTGTTGCACATCAGCTACGAAGGCCGCCATCTGGAAGACCCGGCTGCCGAAGCCGAGGAGTCGATGTGGCGCTGGACGGTGTCGCCGGAGGCGGCGCCCGACGCGGCCGAGTACCTCGATCTCGAATTCGAGAAGGGCGACCTGGTGGCCATCAACGGCACGCGCATGCCGGCCCACGAATTGCTGGCGCTGCTCAATCAATTGGCCGGCAAACACGGTATCGGTCGCATCGACCTGGTCGAGAACCGCTACGTCGGCATGAAGTCGCGGGGTTGCTACGAGACGCCCGGCGGCACCATCCTGCTGCCGGCGCACCGAGCCATCGAGTCGATCACCATGGATCGCGAAGTCGCCCATCTCAAGGACGACCTGATGGCGCGCTACGCCAGCCTGATTTACAACGGCTACTGGTGGAGCCCGGAGCGGCTCGCCTTGCAGACGCTGATCGACCACACCCAGCAGCCGGTCAATGGCTGGGTCCGGGTCAAGCTCTACAAGGGCAATGTGATCGTCGTCGGTCGCGATTCGAAAAGCAACTCGCTGTTCGATTCGACCATCGCCACCTTCGAGGACGATGCCGGCGCCTACGACCAGAAGGACGCCGGTGGTTTCATCAAACTCAATGCCCTGCGCATGCGTATCGCGGCAAAACTGGCGCAACGCCCACATTAATCTGGAGATGAGCCCGCCATGTTTGGGCTGACGGAAGAGCAGATAGCGGATTTTGGCATGACCTTCGGGATCGGTGCCTTCATGCTCTTCATGTTGTTCATCATCGGCGAGATTGCGTGGAAAGCGAAAGCCGGAAGAACAGGAACGATCATCCTGTTCTTCGTCCTGTCCTTCGGGATGCTTGGCTTCATTGCCAAGACGGTCATGGAGAAAGTCTGGGGATTATGAACAGCTCGCAGTTCGACAAGGTCAGCGTGGTCAAGCAGGCCAACATCTATTTCGACGGCAAGTGCATCAGCCATACCGTGCTCCTGGCCGATGGCAGCCGCAAGACGCTTGGCGTTATCCTGCCCTCGTCACTGACCTTTACCACCAGCGCTCCGGAAGTCATGGAATGCGTTGGCGGTTCGTGTCGCGTTCGCCTCAACGGCAAGCACCAGTGGAAAACCTACGCCGCCGGCCAGTCCTTCGCCGTGCCCGGCGATTCGTCGTTCGACATCGTCTGCGAAGACGTCTTTCACTACGTCTGCCACTTCGGCTAGGCTTTCTGGCGCCTGGCCGTGCTTGTGGGTGGGCGCCAAGCCGCTGGACGACGCGCTGGCGGCAGCTCGCAGTGCCGCGATCGGTCCTGGCGTGCGCTGACCGACCAGGGGTGCCGCTGGCGCAGGCGCTTTGTCCGCTGTCTTGCACAAGCCGCGGCTGAGCCGGGGTCGCCGAATCTCCTCGGCGAGGATTCGCCGCTGCGGCAAGCGCGACCAGCGCCGATCACCACCGCTGCCCTGATCGATTGCCGATGAGAGATCCTGCAGCAAGCTCGCCAGCGCATGCACCGGAAGCGGTGAGAACTCTGGCGGCCACGCCAGCGCGGTCGCTTGCGCATCCCGCCTATCGTTCCGATATCGATGGTTTGCGTGCGCTGGGCGTCCTGCTGGTGCTTGTTTTCCACGCCTTTCCGCGCACTCTCCCGGGTGGCTTTATCGGCGTCGATATCTTCTTCGTTGTTTCCGGCTACCTGATCAGCACCATCGTATTCGGCAATCTCGAGAACGACAGCTTCAGTCTTGGCGAATTCTATGCGCGCAGGGTGCGCAGGATTTTCCCGGCATTGGCAATCGTTCTGGCGACCGGCCTGCTGCTCGGCTGGTTCTTGCTGTTTGTCGATGAGTTGCAGCAATTGGGCCTGCATGTCGCTGCCGGCGCCGGTTTTGTTTCGAATCTGCTTCTCTGGAGCGAGGCCGGTTATTTCGACAGTGACGCCACCGCCAAACCCTTCCTGCATTTGTGGTCGCTGGGAATTGAAGAGCAGTTCTACATTTTCTGGCCCCTGCTGATGGTGTTGGTATGGAAGAGAAAATACAATTTTCTGGCCATCACCCTGGTCATCGCCATTGCTTCCTTCGCCGCCAATGTTCTGACCATCCAGTCCGATCCTGTCGCCGCCTTCTATTCGCCGTGGTCGCGTTTTTGGCAGTTGATGGCCGGCGGCATACTGGCCTATCTGGCCTTGCATTCGCCGAACCGCTTGCGCATCAATGCCAACTGGCAAGCGGCTGTCGGCTTGGTGATGATCGCCCTTGCCTTGGGGCTGCTGAACAAGAAAGCCGCGTTTCCAGGCTGGTGGGCGCTGCTGCCGACCATTGGCACTTGCCTGATCATTGCCGCCGGCAGCAGCGCCTCGGTGAACCGGAAGTTCCTGAGCAGTCGCTTGATGGTCGGGATCGGGCTGATCAGCTATCCGCTGTACCTGTGGCATTGGCTGCTGCTGTCGTTTGCCTGGATCGCACACGGCAAGACGCCTCCCGCTGGGGTGCGGTGGGCGCTGGTGATTGCCAGTTTCCTGCTCGCCTACCTGAGCTATCGTTTTGTCGAGAAGCGGATCAGAGCCGCCGGCAGGCGCATGGCCATGGCCTTGGTCGGGGCCATGCTGGCGCTCGCTGGGCTGGGTTTGCTGGCCTACTCCGGGTTGATTTCGCCAAGGAACAATAGCCAGGACATTGGCGCCATCCTCGAAGCGCTGCACGACAGGAACTATTCCGAAGGCCTCGCGAAGACGAATTTTGCGGGAGCTGAAGTCAGCTCGATAACGGCGGCTGAAAGGACCGTGCTGTTCATTGGTGATTCGCATCTTGAACAATACGCGCCCAGAGTAGTGCAACTGCTGAAGAGCAATCCGGAAAAGTACAGTTCTGCCTTGTTCCTGACCGATCCTGGCTGTGCCCCTGTTCCCGGGAGCGCGCAGACCAACCCTCATCATCGTCAGCGCTGCAAGGTTTTCAGGGGCCAGCTTGCAGAACTCGTTCTCCGCCCGGAAATCGATGCCGTATTTATCGCCGCCGCCTGGAATCTCTATTTCCTGCAATCCAGCCCGCAAGCTTCGGAAAAGCTCGATCTCGATTTCGAGCTGAAGAATCTGCAGCGCTTCATCGCCTCGATCGTGCCGCACAAGCCGGTGTATGTGCTTCTCGACAATCCCCGCGGCTGGCAATTCGAGCCGCGCCATTTCTTTGCCGGTAGCCGACTGACGGGCGTGGCGGTCAAGCCATTTCAGAAACAGGTGACGCTTGACAAGGATCAGGATGCACTTCGTCTTCGCCTGGCAGGAGCGGTGCTCGCCACCGGAGCGCAGCTCATTGATCCTGTGGAATATCTTTGCGTCAATAAGCAATGCCCGGTGGTCACCGCCGACGGCAAGCCGATTTACAGCGATGACAATCATTATCGGCCGTTTTACGTCAGGGAAAATGCGACCTTCATTGATGTGGCGCTGGAGAAGTGACCTTGCGCCAAAACACGCTGTAACGCTGCGGGCGTGGCCTTGTCGCCGCTGTTGACGATCCGGGCGCGGGGCGCCGCAACCGGCGACGAGTTGCCGGTGCGCAGGCTGACCGCATTCTGCTTGCGAGCAGCGGTGGTGCCAAGCTATCATCCGCAGCTTTCCTGCTGCACTGCGGCACACGCCTCGCTTGCTCGCGGATCTCGTCGGCAAGTCTGGACAGAGGGACAAGGGATCGGCGCCTGATATGTACATCTTGGGGATTCACACCGGACACGACGCAGGTGCCTGCCTGTTTGCCGATGATCAGCTCCTGGCTTTCTGCAAGGAAGAGCGGCTGAATCGGGTCAAGAACGATGGTGGTTTTTTTGATCTGCAGTCGATCGACGAAGTCCTGCGCATTGCCGGCATCGATCGTTTGCAGGTCGATGCGGTGGCGTTTACGCGCATGAAGTTTCCGGTGTCGTGCTTTCGGATCGGCGCCGTGCCGATCAGGGATGTACGCCGCAAATTGTTGGGTCAGCGTCGTGATCGCTCCCTGGGCAGTCTGATGAACCGTCGCCGGAATCTCGATGCCGGCGCTTTCCTCGATTTGCCGAAGCTACGCCGCCACATGGGCTTGCGCTCCGACGTCGCGCTGCAGTTCTGCAACCACCATCGTGCGCACGTGCTGTCCTCACTGCGCTACTGCGACTGGCGGGACGATGTCCTTCTCGTCAGTTGTGATGGCGGCGGCGATGGCGCCTATTATTCGGCCTACCTGTATGCCGGGCAGCAGCTGCACGAGATCTGGGGTGGTGAGGAAACCCTGCTTGGCCATCCACAGAACGGCGGCGCGTCGATCGGTCTGGCCTATGCCTTCGCCACCTCTGCTTGCGGGTTCACCCCCAATCGCCATGAAGGCAAGCTGACCGGTCTCGCCGCCTTCGGGCAGCCGGCAGTTGCCGCGCGGATTGCCGCTCTGTTCCCGGTCGACGAGAACGGCCATATTCATGGCGAACTGCCCGACAGCAAGGCGCTGCACCGGATATTGCTGGAGTTTTTCCAGGGCCTTGCGAAAGAGGATATTGCGGCCTCGATCCAGATCGCCACCGAGCAGGTGGTCGTCGCCTGGCTGCAAGCCCTGCTCAAGAAACACCCGGCCAAATTCATCGCCATGAGTGGCGGAGTGTTCGCCAACGTGCGCCTGAATCAGCTGGTCGCTGCACTGCCGGGAATTGAGGAAGTGTTCATCTTCCCGGCGATGGGCGACGAAGGTCTGCCGGTCGGCGCCTGTGTCGACTACTGGATCGCCAGCCAGGGCATGGCGCGCTTGACCCGCGATCGCCTGCGTCACCTCTACTACGGTCGTCCCTACAGCGGCGAAGACCTGCTGAGTACCGCGGAGCGTCTGCGTTTTCGTGTCGAGCGGAGTGGCGAGCATGTCGAAAAGACCGCCCAGCTGCTGGCCGACAACCACATCGGGGCGATCTTCTGGGGGGCCATGGAAATGGGGCCGCGCGCTCTCGGCGCACGCTCGATTCTCGCCAGCCCGGCACGGCGTGAAGTCAACGACAGCGTCAACAAGCGCCTGCAACGCACCGAGTTCATGCCGTTTGCGCCCTATGTGCTCGATGTCGATGCCGAGCGCCTGTACGAGGTCGATGCGCGCAACCGCTATGCCTGTCGTTTCATGACCATTACCACCCGCGTCAAGCCGGAGTGGTTGGCGAGGATCCCGGCCGTCGTGCATGTCGACGGCACTGCACGCCCGCAAATCATCGAGCGCGCGAGCAATCCCTTGTACTACGACATTCTTGATGCCTTCAAACGAATTACCGGCTTGCCGACGCTGGTCAACACGAGCTTCAATGCGCACGAAGAACCGATCATCAACACCCCGGAGGAGGCTCTGCGGGCGTTGGCAGATGATCGTATCGATTTTCTTGTTTGCGATGGCGGCATGGTGTTCCCCGCCGGTAGATAGATCGCCCTTAAGATGAGCGCACTATCAACAGAAGGAGATCCCGAGATCTCGGCGAAGGAAATCGAGAGCCTCAGCCGCTGCGCGCGTATTGCCAGCGCTGCAGCGCTGCCCTGGGCGGCGCAGCACTGCCTGTCGACACGATGCTGAAAGTGAGGCCGTTGCCCACAACAGCGGGCGAGGAAAGGCCGCTCTTGGCCGCCGTTGGGCCGCGACTCACCCAGCGGCTTGCGATCGGTCGCAGGCTTCAGCCTTGCTGCGCCTCGATCTGCGCGCCCAAGGCCGTGAAGAACTCCGACGCACCGCTGCGAATCGAGTAATCGGCGACCGCCGAGAGCGACGTCGGGTGTGGATTGATTTCCACCACCGGCACCCCGGCACGTTTGGCCCACACCGGCAGCAGCGCTGCCGGTTGGACGGTGAACGAGGTGCCGACGCAAAAGAAGAGATCGG
This sequence comes from Candidatus Accumulibacter appositus, assembly GCA_000585055.1. GTDB lineage: Bacteria > Pseudomonadota > Gammaproteobacteria > Burkholderiales > Rhodocyclaceae > Accumulibacter > Accumulibacter appositus. The sequence continues at coordinate 78,527 of JEMX01000002.1, read as the reverse complement.
CCGTCAGGCTGCGCATTTCGGCGGCAGCAAAGACCTCCTCATCGAGCATTTCTCCAAACAGGACCAGATCCGGCCGCACCGGCGCGCCGCAGCGCGGGCAGGGATAAGGCTCGACCGCGCTTTCCTCCCAGTTGGCCGAGAAACCGCATCGCTGCTGGCAGCGGAGGCGGTGGATGGTGCCGTGTACCTCGAGGACCGGCGCGTTTCCAGCACGGCTATGGTAGCCATCGATGTTCTGGGTGATGACCGTCAGCTGCTTGCCCCGACAGCTTGCCTGCAGTCGGGCGAGGGCTTGGTGGCCGGCATTCGGCTGCCGTTCGTCGACCAGTTTCTTCAACTGCAGCAGCCAGCTCCATACGCGTGCAGGATTGCGCAGGAAGCCCTCGATACTGGCAACCTCGTCAGGATCGACCTTGTTCCAGAGTCCGGTCGCGCCATCGCGGAAAGTTGGAATGCCACTATCGGCGGAAAGACCGGCGCCCGAGAAGACGACGATTTCCTTCGCCGCGCGGACCATGGAAGCGATCGAGTCCAGGCTGCCTGATTGCATCTTGCTCTCCCTTGCCGTGTCCGCTCTGGACCGCCAGAGCCCGCCTCGGAGGTGCTGACTTCCGCGACCGTTGCGCGTTGGGTAATTGTCGCATGTCCCGAGCTTGCGAGGTGCTGCCTAGCGCGTTCACAGCGGCTCCAGCAAGCACCTGGCGAAGGCCCTCGGCAGACGGCGTGGAGGCCGCTGGGAGGCCGCTGCGAGGCAGCGGACGCCTCGTCCGCAGGGCTTGAGTTGGCGCGTTGGACGGCCTGGCAACGCGCGCAAAGGCGCGTCGCCAGGGGCCAATCGTTGTATAAAAGCAACACAATGCCAAACCAATGCTTGAAGCCGCCGAAGTTTGTATGCTTAAATCCGCCGACTGCGCAAAAATCGCATCGCGTGACACGCATTCGGACCTAACAAAGATTAATCGAGGAGGAATATCTTGAAATCGAAAATCATTACTACCCTGTTGGCCTCAATCGGCCTTTTTGCTGCAGTTGGCGTCGCACAAGCACAAACGGCGGCCGATCGCGTTTATGTGATCGACTCGCGCGGTGAAGTCGCGATGAGCGGTGCCGGCCTCTGCTGGCGGACGGGATTCTGGACGCCTGCAGCGGCTGCCAAGGATCCGGCTGGCTGCACCTGCGACAAGGACCTACTGCCGAAGGAAGTCTGCGAGCCGCCAATGGCCAAAGCCCCGATGGCCAAGCCGTCCGGTGACAAGGTCACCGTCGCCGCCGACGCCCTGTTCGACTTCAACAAGGCCACGCTGCGTCCGGCTGGCAAGGCGAAGCTCGACGAAGTCGTCGCCATGTCCAAGCAGATCAAGCTGGAAGTGATCATCGCCGTCGGTCACACCGACCGTATCGGCTCAGACGCCTACAACCAGAAGCTGTCCGAGCGGCGTGCCGCGTCGGTCAAGAGCTATCTGGTCAGCAAGGGTGTCGAAGCCAATCGCGTCTACACCGAAGGCAAGGGCGAGAAGCAGCCGGTTACCCAGCCTGGTCAGTGCCCGGGTGCCAAGAGCGCCAAGGTCATCGCCTGTCTGCAGCCTGACCGTCGTGTCGATATCGAACTCATCGGCACCAAGTAATTCAGGCAAGGCATAAGAAAACCCCGCTCCGGCGGGGTTTTTTTTCAGCTTCTACGATGCCGTTTGCGCAGGGATCCTGCCCATGGAAGTTGTCGATCTGCTCATCGAGGCGCGCTGGATAGTTCCGGTTGAGCCCGCTGACGTGGTTCTCGAAAACCACGCCGTGGCGGTCGACGATGGCCGCATCGTCGCCGTCCTTCCTCAGAACGAGGCTGCGGCTCGCTTTTCGGCCAGGAGCCACAAGCGGCTGGAACAGCACGTGCTGATTCCGGGACTGGTCAATCTACATACGCACGCGGCGATGAGCCTGCTGCGCGGTCTGGCCGACGATCTGCCGCTCATGGAGTGGCTGCAGCACCACATCTGGCCGGCCGAGGCGCAGCATGTCTCGGAGCAGTTCGTCTATGACGGGACGCGCCTGGCTTGTGCCGAAATGCTGCGCGGCGGGATTACCTGTTTCAACGATATGTACTTTTTCCCTGGCGCTGCGGCGGACGCGGCGATGGCTCTGGGGATTCGCGCCGCAATCGGGCTGATCACGGTCGACTTTCCGAGTCGCTATGCGACCGACACTGACGACTATCTGGCCAAGGGCCTTGCCGCCCGCGACCAACGCCTGGAAGAGCCGCTGCTGTCCTTCTGTCTGGCGCCACATGCGCCATACACCGTCAGCGACGCCGGGTTTGCCAAGGTCCTGACCCTTGCTGAACAGATCGAGCTGCCGATACACTTGCATCTGCATGAAACTGTCCAGGAAATCGACGAAAGCCTGCAGCGCTTCGGAATGCGCCCGATCGAGCGCCTCCATCGCCTGGGATTGCTGAGTCCGGCATTGATCGCGGTGCACGGGGTGCACCTTGATGCGCACGAAATCGAACTGCTCGCCCAGCACGGGTGCTCGCTTGCACACTGCCCCAGCTCCAACCTCAAACTTGCCAGCGGCATTGCTCCGGTCAGCGCACTGGTGGCCAGGGGGGTTAACGTGGGTCTGGGAACCGACGGTGCGGCCAGCAACAACCGCCTCGACCTCTTACAAGAGATGCGGCTGGCCGCATTGCTCGCCAAGGGGCAGAGCAGTCGCGCCGACGCCTTGAATGCCCATCAGGTGCTGCACATGGCGACGCTCGCTGGCGCCAGAGCCTTGGCTCTCGACGCAGAGATCGGCTCGATCATGCCTGGCAAGGCGGCCGATCTGTGCGCCGTCGCTGTCGACGACGTCGTACTTGCGCCTTGCTATGAGCCCGTTTCACACCTCACCTATGCCGTAGGCCGAGAGCATGTTTCTGCGGTGTGGGTTGCTGGTCGGATTCGCGTCGAGCACGGGCAACTGGTTGAAAGCAACGAAACTGGATTGATAAAGCTGGCGCTCTTGTGGCAAAATAAAATCCGTCCGTGACGAGTTCGGTGAACAACGAGGCATAACAGGCCATGCGGACCGGCTCCGCAGCCTTCAATTAACGAGGGAAACCTAGATGAAAAGAATTGCAACAACAAGCACCATCGTGGCCGCGTTCGCTGCCGCCACTCTCGGCTTCGGCGCCTCGCTGGCTCAAGCACAGACTTCGATTCCCCTGGATCGTGTGTATGTGATCGACTCCCGCGGTGAAGTCGCGATGAGCGGCGCCGGCCTATGCTGGCGGACCGGATTCTGGACTCCCGCGGGCGCTGCCAAGGACCCGGCTGGTTGCACCTGCGACAAGGACCTGCTGCCGAAGGAAGTCTGCGAGCCGCCAATGGCCAAAGCCCCGATGGCCAAGCCGTCCGGTGACAAGGTCACGGTCGCCGCCGACGCCCTGTTCGACTTCAACAAGGCCACGCTGCGCCCGGCTGGCAAGGCCAAGCTCGACGAAGTCGTCGCCATGTCCAAGCAGATCAAGCTGGAAGTGATCATCGCCGTCGGTCACACCGACCGTATCGGCTCAGACGCCTACAACCAGAAGCTGTCCGAGCGGCGTGCCGCGTCGGTCAAGAGCTATTTGGTCAGCAAGGGTGTCGAAGCCAACCGCGTCTACACCGAAGGCAAGGGCGAGAAGCAGCCGGTTACCCAGCCTGGTCAGTGTCCGGGTGCCAAGAGCGCCAAGGTCATCGCCTGTCTGCAGCCTGACCGTCGTGTCGATATCGAACTCATCGGCACCAAGTAATCCGCCTGTGTTATCGGAAAAGCCCTGCTTTGGCAGGGCTTTTTCTTTGGTGCGCCCGGCAGGGCGCACTCGCTATTAGGTGCCACAAAGGTGGCTCACAATTGTCACGGAAACCGCTTGATGATGATCAACGCCGACCAGAACGAACTCGAAAAATTCAGCCAGCTGGCCCATCGCTGGTGGGACCCGAACAGCGATTTCAAGCCTTTGCACGACATCAACCCCTTGCGCCTGGAGTGGATCGACGCTCATTGCCAACTCGCCGGCAAGAGCGTGCTCGACGTCGGTTGCGGCGGTGGCCTGCTTTCCGAAGGGATGTGCGAGAAGGGTGCGACGGTGACTGGCATCGACCTTTCCGACAAGGCGCTGAGCGTGGCCCGACTGCATTTGCTGGAAAGCGGTCGGCAGGTCGACTATCGGCAGATTTCGGCCGAAGATCTGGCTGTCGAGCAGGGCGGCAGTTTCGACGTCGTCACCTGTATGGAAATGCTCGAGCATGTTCCTGATCCGGCCAGTACCGTCGCCGCTTGCGCGGCTCTGGTGAAACCCGGCGGGCACGTTTTTTTCTCGACCATCAACCGCAATCCGAAAGCGTACCTGCTTGCGGTTGTTGGCGCCGAGTATGTTCTGCGGATGTTGCCCAAGGGTACCCACGACTATGCGAGATTCATCAAACCTTCAGAACTCTCGCGCTGGCTGAGAAACGTTGGTATTGATCCGGATGAGCTGCGCGGGATGACCTACAATCCGTTCACCAAGCACTACGCGCTGGGCCGCGATACGGACGTGAACTACCTCCTGCACGGCGTGAAGAATGCTTGAAGCGCTACTCTTCGATCTTGACGGCACCTTTGCCGATACCGCCCCCGACCTGGCCGCTGCCCTCAACCGTTTGCGCGCCGACCTGGGCCTGCCGTCGGTGCCAGCAGAGCAGCTCCGCCCTTTGACCTCGCAGGGCGTACGCGGGATGCTCAAGGGCGGGCTCGAAATGTTGCCGAGTGATCTCCGCTACGCAGAATTCTACGATCGTTTCCTGCACTACTACAGTCAGGACATCTGTGTCGAAACGACGCTCTTTCCAGGTATTGAGCCACTCCTCGAGGCGCTTGAGGGGCGCTGTTGGCCGTGGGGAATCGTCACCAACAAGGCGCAGCGCTTTACCCTGCCGCTCCTGGCCAGGCTTGGCTGCGCCAAGCGCGCGGCCTGCGTCGTCAGCGGTGATTCGGCGCGCCGTGCGAAGCCGGCAGCGCAGCCGATGCGGCTGGCGTCCGCCCTGCTTGCCAGACGTCCCGAGACCTGCCTCTACGTTGGCGACGATCTGCGCGACATTCAGGCCGGCCGTGCCGCGGGCATGCTCACCGTGGCCGTGCGCTACGGCTATCTAGGTGACGGCAAGCCGATTGAGGACTGGGGTGCCGATCATGTCGTCGATCACGCTCGCGAAATTGCCGCCCTGGCTGGTATCCACTGATCGCGAGCAAAGTTCGCGACGCCTTCGAGACAATCTATGCCCAAGACCGCTCTGATCCTTTTTGCCCATGGCGCACGTGATCCCGAGTGGGCCGAGCCAATGCGCCGCGTCTGTGCGTGCCTGCACGAACAGGCACCCGACCGGCGTGTGGAACTGGCCTTCCTCGAGTTCATGAAGCCCGAGTTGCGCGCCTGTGCCGAGTCGCTCCTCGCTGAGGGCTTCGAACGGATCGTCGTGCTGCCGATGTTCATCGCCCGCGGCGGACATCTGAAACGCGACCTGCCCTTGCTGCTCGACGAGTTGCGGCGTTGCCATCCACAGGCGCTTTTCGAATTGGGCGCGGCCATTGGCGAAGCCGAGAGCGTCGTGCAGGCCATGGCCCGGCACGCCCTGGCACTGGTCGACGGCTAGTCGCTGGTGACCAGCGCCAGCGCGTGCCAGGCGCGCGTCGCGCGTTTGCTGTGCGCTAGCAGGACCGGTGCGGAGCCGTGCGTTGCCTGAGTTTCGCTTTTCTCCCATCGGATTTCTGGCGACGCCGTTTCGCGATCGCTTCGGCATTCCACGGCAGGCACAGCTGGCGCCCCATGCGCGCGGCCAGTTGCGCTTGCTGCGCCCGTATGATCGAGCGGAAGCGGTGCGCGGGCTGGAGGCGTTCTCGCACGTCTGGCTGAGTTTCGTGTTCCACCGTAGCACCGGTCAGTGGAGCCCTACGGTTCGTCCGCCACGCCTTGGCGGCAATGCGCGGGTCGGCGTTTTCGCCAGTCGCAGTCCTTTTCGCCCCAACCCCCTGGGGCTGTCGCTGGTCGAGTTGCTGGCGGTCGATACCCGCGACGGCGTGTTGCTTACTTTCGGCGGCGTCGATCTGCTCGACGGCACTCCGGTTCTGGATATCAAGCCATACATTCCCTTTGCCGAGAGCCAAGCGGCCGCACGTGCCGGCTTCGTCGCCGGTCCGCCGCCGCAACTGGCCGTCGAATTCAGCGCCCAGGCGGCGGCCCAGGTGGCTGCCCACGAGCGCCGCTGGCCCGATCTGGTGCCCCTGTTGTACGAGGTGCTGGCGCAGGATCCGCGTCCGGCGTATGCCGAGGATCCTCTGCGCCAGTACGGCTTTCGTCTCTATGACCTGGAAATCAAGTGGCGGTGTACAGCGTCGCAGGCCATCGTCGAAGCCGTGCTGGCTGCGTCGGACGATGGACCCGCGAGCTGAGCCTGAGCGAGTCGAGCGGGCCTCGCTGCCAAGCGGCCCCGGAGCCATGGCCCATGCGTTCGCCTTGCGGCCGGTGGTCTGGCAAGGCGTGATCAGTCGCTCGGGCGTGTCAGCGTAGTCGCGGCAGCTGCGTTAGTATGCAATCATCGCCAGGCGTCAGGCGGCGCTTTTTCCCGGGGTGCTGCCATTTGCTTGCCGCGCAATTCTGCGAGCGCTGGCCAGCACCCTGGAAAAACATCACCGTGGAGAGGTTTCCATGAAACGCTTTAGCGCAGTGCTGCTTCTGCTGCTCTTTGTTCAACCGAATTCCGTCTTCGCCGATCGCGGTGCGCGTGGCACTGGTTTCTATCCGGTCTCTGGTGCCGTGGTCGTCGGTGGGGGGTACGGACCCCGGCGAGGCTACGGCGGGCCACGCGGAGGCTATTACGGGCCGCGATGGGGCTACGGGGGGCCGAGCGTAGGCGTTTATTTTGGCGGCCCCTTTGGCTGGGGGGGGGCGTGGGGTCCTCCGGTCTACTATCCACAACCGATCTACCCGCCGGTGGTTGCCGTGCCGCCGCCGGTGGTGTACGTGGAGCGAGGCGAGGCCAGCGCAGCGCGCGAGTACGGCGACGGCGAAGTGTTGGAACCTGGTTACTGGTACTACTGCCGAGAAAACGCGGGCTATTTCCCGGCCGTGATGCAGTGCCCCGGCCCCTGGGTGCAGGTCGCGCCGCGCGCGGATTAGCGCGCCGGGCTGGGGGTTTCTGTGCGGCAGCGGTTCACGGTGCGAGTCGCTCGCGAATCCATTGCCCATCGCCGTTGAGTCGGTAGCGCAAGCGGTCGTGCAAACGGCTCTTGCGCCCTTGCCAGAACTCCCAGCGGTCCGGCTGCAGGCGATAGCCGCCCCAGTGCGGCGGGCGTGGCGGGTGGAGCAGGAAGCGGCTGCCATAGCGGGCGGCGTTGGCGACCAGTAGGGCACGGCTGGAAATGACCTGGCTTTGCGGGCTGGCCCAAGCGCCGATTCTGGAATCCAGCGGGCGGCTGGCGAAGTAGGCGTCGCTTTCGGCTTCGGCCACTTTGTCGACCCGACCTTCGATGCGTACGACCCGTTCCAGTTCTACCCAGTGGAACTGCAGTGCGGCCCAGGGATTGGTGGACAGCTCGCGGCCTTTGCGGCTTTCGTAATTGGTGAACCAGGTGATGCCCAAGGCATCGAAACCCTTGATCAGCACGACCCGGGTGGACGGGCGCATGTCGCTATCGACCGTGGCCAGCGTCATGGCGTTCGGCTCAGGTACTTGCGCAGCAATGGCTTCGGCGAGCCACTGCGAAAACTGCTCGCCGGGATCTGCGTGCGACGCCTCCTCGCTGAGTTGGGCACGTTCGTAGCTTTTTCGGAGGTCGCTGAGTTGGCTCATCGGGGCTGTCGGGGGCAAAAGCAATGCGCACGGTTCCGGCGTGCAAGCCGGAATGCGCGCGGCGAGTGACGGGGGACGGGCGTGGCTTTCATGAGCTGGGGCGTCTCGACTGTGTCATGACCGTTAGCCAGCCCTCACGCAGCGCATTGCGCTTTTCTTTCACAAGCAGCTTGTGCTTGTCGCTGGCCGGCGATCCAAGGCGTAGAGAGAAGTCCATCAGTTCGTCGCGTCGGAAAGCGTGTACGTGGATGCTTTCGCCGGCTTGCCGCCGCCGCAACAGGCGTTCGAGGGAATCGGGCGTAATCCGTAGGCCGTCGATGGCGACCAACAGGTCACCAGCCGCAAGGCCGGCCGTTTGCGCGGGCCCCCCTTCGTACACCGTCGCCAGGCGGACTTCGGAGCCGTCAGTGCGGGTCTTTACGCCGAGCGTTGGCGCCGTCGGCGCCTTGTCGCGTTGCAAGCGGATGCCGAACGGCTTCAGTAGCGGCGCCAGCGCGAGCTCGCTCGTGCCGTGTATTGCGGTGGCAAAGAAATGTGTCAGCTCGAGGCCGGACAACTCTTCGGCGAGCAAGCGGATGTCGTCGTCGCCGACGCCGACGCCGTCATGCCCAGCACGTTCGCCATAGCGTAGCCAGAGTGTGCGCATGACGTCGTCGAGGGAAACCCGGTTCTCGGTGCCGGCACGTAGCGTGAGATCCAGAGCCAGGGCGACCAAAGCGCCCTTGGCGTAGTAGCTGACCACCGTGTTCGGCGTGTTCTCGTCGGGTCGGTAGTACTTGGTCCAGGCGTCGAAACTCGATTCGGCCAGGGTCTGTCGCTTGCGGCCCGGGTCGCGCTGCACCTTGTCCATCGTTCGCGCGACCAATTCCAGCCAGTCCTCCAGCTCGATCAAACCGCAGCGCAGCAGCGCCAGATCGTCATAATAGGAGGTGAAGCCTTCGAAGGCCCACAGCAGGGTGGTGTAGTTCTCGGCGTCGAGTGTGCAGGCGGTGAAGGCAGTCGGACGGATGCGCTTGATGTTCCAGCTGTGAAAGTACTCGTGGCTGCACAGCCCCAGGAAAGTGCGGTAGCGCTCGTGCATGCCTTTCATGTCCCGGTAAGGTAGATCGTCACGGGCGCAGAGCAGCGCTGTCGAGGCGCGGTGTTCGAGACCCCCGTAGCCGTCACCGACGGCGGTCACCAGAAACAGGTAGTAGGGCATCGGTGCGGGCTCGCCGAAGAAGCGGATCTGCCATTCACAGAGCCGTTTTAGATCCGCGCTGAGCCGTGCCAGGTCGCAGTCGTGGCGGCCGCTGATGACCACCTCGTGGGGTACTCCGCAAGCGCTGAAAGCGGCCAGCGCGAAGCTGCCCATCTCCACCGGATGATCGATCAACTCGGCGTAGCTGGCCGCCCGGTAGACGCCGAAGCCGTGCCGGTCGGCAGCGCCTTTCTCGCCCTCGGCAGGCGCCAGAGCGGTGGCCACTTGCCAGTCGCGATAGGGCTTGCCGAGCGGTCGCCGGATATCGACCAGACAGGGCAGGTGCTCCTGACCAAGGGCGCGCAGAAAAACGCTGCTGCCGTTGAAGAAAGCGTGTGTCTGGTCGAGGTGCGCGCCGCGCACCGAAAGGTCCCAGGCGTAGACCTCGCAGGTGATCGTCAGCGCGGCCGGTGTTTTGCCCGTCGGCGTGGCCTGCCAGGTGTGCTTGTCGATCTTGTCGAGGCGTACCGGTTTGCCGGCGGCCTCGGCGCGGATCGAGACAATGTGGCGCGCGAAGTCACGAATCAGGTAGCTGCCGGGAATCCAGGCGGGTAGGGCAAAGCGCTGCCCGGCCACATCGGCGGCGGGAACGGTGCACTGGACTTCGAAGAGGTGCGCCTCCGGATGGCTGGGGCGGATGCTATAGCGGATCGTGGCGGGCTTCATCGGTGGTTTTCTTTGCTCCTCGCAAGGGGTCGGTGGAATTGTACGGTGTCTTGCTTGTCGAATAACGCTTGTTAGTTCTGATGGCTTCCGGGGATCCGCTGCTGGTGACCTTTTCTTGCTTTGCCGAGCAGCGCTCTGCGCTGTTTTAATGACTTGATCATTTCTTGGATCCGGATCGCAGGCGTGCCACAATGCTTCGTCGGGCGTGGGCCCGAACGATTGTAATTCCCATAAAAGACGAAGGAGGCAAGGAAGTGATTAGCCATACAAGGCGCTTTTTTTTCGCTGCAACCCTGGCCGGCGCACTTCTAGCGACGCCAGTTGTGGCAAAGGAACTGACCGGCACGCTGAAGAAGGTCAAAGATACCGGCATGATCACGGTGGGACATCGCGAGTCGTCGATTCCTTTCTCCTACTACGACGAAAAGCGGCAGGTCATCGGCTATTCACAGGATTTGATGCTCGCGGTGGTTGAGGCGATCAAGACGGATCTAAAAATGGAGACGCTGGCGGTGAAGCTGGTGCCGATCGCGTCGTCAAATCGCCTTGAGTTGATCGAGAACGGGTCGGTTGACCTGGAATGCGGGTCGACGACCAACAACACCGAGCGCCAGAAGCAAGTCAGTTTCTCCAACAGCATCTTCATCGTCGAGACCCGCTTGTTGACCAAGGCCGACTCGCCGATCAAGGATTTCGCCGATCTGGCCGGCAGGAATGTGGTGACCACCGCCGGAACCACTTCCGAGCGCCTGCTGAAGGAGATGAACAAAGAAAAGAAGATGAATATGAGCATCACCAGCGCCAAGGACCATAACGAGGCCTTTCTGACCCTGCAAACCGGGCGTGCGATCGCCTTCATGATGGACGACGCGCTGCTTTATGGTGAAATGGCCAAAGCCAAGCGCCCCGATGACTGGGTCGTGGTAGGCACGCCGCAGTCGCGCGAGGCCTATGCCTGCATGATGCGCAAGGGTGACCCGGCGTTCAAGAAAGTCGTCGATGCGGCGCTGGCCAAACTGATGAAGTCGGGTGAGGCCACGAAGATCTACGACAAGTGGTTCCAGCAGCCAATTCCGCCAAAGGGCTTGAATCTCAATTTCCCGCTCTCGGCCGCGGTCAAGGCGATGTACAAGTCGCCGAACGACAAGGCGGTCGAGTAAGGGCGCATCAACCGGGGGCCGCACGGTCTCCGGAATCGCAATCGCAACGCAAGGAGAAGCTCATGTTCAACAAAGCACTCACCCGCTGGGTGGTAACTCTCGCTTCGCTGCTCGTTCTCAGTGCCGCGTCGCTGGCGGCCGATAAGCCGAACATCGTCATTCTCGCCACGGGCGGCACCATCGCCGGCGCCGGTGCCGATGTCACCAACAGCGCCACCTATCAGGCCGCAAAGGTGCCGGTGGACAAGCTCATCGCCGCCATTCCGCAATTGCAGACGATTGCCAATGTGCGCGGCGAGCAGGTGTTCCAAATTGCTTCGGAGAGCTTCACCAACGACCATCTGTTGACTCTCGGCAAACGCGTCGCAGCGCTGGTCAAGCAGGCGGACGTCGATGGGGTGGTGATTACGCACGGTACCGATACCCTCGAAGAAACCGCCTACTTTCTGACGTTGGTGGTGCACACCGAGAAGCCCATCGTTCTGGTCGGCTCGATGCGACCGGGTACCGCCATGTCGGCCGATGGTAACTTGAATCTGTTCAACGCGGTCAGCGTGGCAGCCAGCAAGGATGCGCGCGGCAAGGGCGTGCTGGTGACCATGAACGACGAGATCAATAGCGGCCGCGATGTCGCCAAGGTCGTCAATCTCAAGACGGAGGCATTCAAGAGCCCGTGGGGTCCCCTGGGCATGGTCGTCGAAGGCAAGAACTACTGGTTTCGCCTGCCGGTCAAGCGGCACACCATAAATTCGGAGTTCGATATCGAGAAGATCGACTCGCTGCCGTCGGTGGGTATTGCCTATGGCGCGGGTAATGTGTCGGATACTGCCTACCGCGCCTTGGCTGAGAAGGGGGCCAAGGCGATCATCCATGCCGGGACCGGCAATGGCTCGGTCGCCAAGGCCGTTGTACCGGCGCTGCAGGAGCTGCGTGGGCAGGGCCTGCAGATCATCCGTTCGTCGCATGTCAATGCGGGGGGCTTCGTGTTGCGCAACGCCGAACAACCCGACGACAAGTACGACTGGGTCGTTGCGCACGACCTCAATCCGCAGAAGGCAAAGATTCTCGCCTCGGTGGCCTTGACCCAGACGCAGGATAGCAAGGAACTGCAGCGCATTTTCTGGGAGTACTGATCGCTGATACGCTGATTCTGCTCATCGCTGTGGGCGGGGTGGCCAGCGACTGGTCACTCTGCCGCGCCTGACCGAAGCGTCGACTCGCCGTGTCTGCGATCGGCGCTTTTTTCTACACCCCATGCCAGCAAGCGACACCATCTCCTTGTCCGCGGGTACGCGACAAGCGGCATTCCGCCTTCGCGACCTCGGTCGCGCAGCCAGGACCTGTCGAGCCAGCTGTCAGATTAGGAGTCAGCGCCAATGGGCTCCGAGCCTCGATTCTAGAGCCCGGAGATTTCCCTGGCGTTTGCTTCAGCGCCGAGGAGGGGGGCTTGCCCGATCGCAGCACAATGCCCTAGTCTGGTGCCTGGATGTCTCCCCAATGGATTGTCGGCTGTTGCCTACGGGAGCAGTGTTAGCCGCGTCGCAGGAGAGCGAGGAGAGCGCGGCCTGACGTGCAGTGCAGGCGTCGCCTGTTTTGGCAGAAGACCGGTCAAGGCGAGCCGAGTAGCATTGGTGACAACGTCGCGCAAGCGACTCAGGACGCATCTCCCTGCGCGGGAGAAGGGTCGGAGGTGAGGCGGGGAATTTGGGAAGCAGGCTCCCTGCCCGGCGAACGATTCCGGCGTCCAACCCGGAACGCGCACTGCAAGTGAAGAGGGAAACGGCCATGACTTACATGACTTGGGGTGTTTCCAGGTTTCATGACTGTTAGATCAATAAAGAAAATAGGAGAGCGGCAATGGCATTGACCAATGAATCCACACTCAATCTGCGGCGAAACCTGCGCGAGATCGCCGAGCAACAGAATCTGCCCGCGCGCATCGACGAGTACCTCGAATGCTACTTCGGTGATGGCGAGCTGAGCGACGCCAGTGACGCCAGTCCGGAAGAGCTTCTCGGTGCGGCCGTGCAGCATTTTCGCCTGGGCGAAGCGCGACCGCCGGGAAAAGCGGCTGTCGCTCTGTATACGCCGGATTTTGACCGGCACGGCTGGCATTCGCCGCACACGGTGATCGATGTGGTGACCGACGATATGCCCTTCCTGGTCGATTCGATCACCATGGTGGTGTACCGTCATGGTCTGGTCATTCATCGCCTGCTGCATCCTCTGCTGGCCACCGAAAGAAATGCCGAGGGTCAGCTGCAACACACGCTGCCGCGCGGAGCGGCCGGCAGCCAGCCCGAGTCGTGGGTTCACCTGGAGATTGACCGTGTCGGCGATGCCGTGCTGCTCGAACAACTGCGTCAGGAGATTGCCAGCGTTCTCCTCGATGTGCGTGCTGCCGTCGAAGATGTTGCTGCCATACAAAGTTGCATGCAGCAAGCCTACGACGAGATGGTCACCGTTGCGGGTCCCGAGTGTGATGAAGCGGGGGCCTATCTGCGCTGGATCGGGGTCAACAATTTCGTCTTTCTCGGTTATGCCGACTACCTGGTCAGACCGGAAAGCGGCACACTCGAGCGTGTCGCCGACAGCGGACTTGGTATCCTCCGTCACACCGATCACCCAGGTTTTGGCCATTGCCTGGCGGGATTTCAGGGAGCCGTCGCTGCCCTTGCCAGCGATCCCTCGCCGCTGATTCTGGTCAAGACCGACGCCCGTTCGACTGTTCACCGTGCGGCATACCTCGACTTCATTGGCGTCAAGCGTTATGACGCTGCCGGCCAGCTCATCGGCTTGCGCGCCCTGGTCGGTCTGTACACCGCGCATGTCTATCACGTGGCGGCAACCGACATTCCGATTCTGCGGCGCAAGATTGCTGCGGTCAGGGAAGCGATCGGCTTTGTTCCGCGCAGTCATCGCGAAAAGACCCTGCTCAATGTCCTCGAAACCTATCCACGCGATGAGTTGATCGAGATCGCGCAAGGCGACCTGATGGCTGCTGCGAACGGCATCGTGTCCCTGCACGAACGTGAGCAGGTGCGCGTCTTTATGCGTAACGATGCCTGGGGACGCTACGTTTCGGTGATGGTGTACATGCCGCGCGACCATTTCGACACCCGCTTGCGCAAGCGGATTTCGGCGCTGCTGAAGGAAACCTTGCTTGCCGAGAGCGTCGATTTCTTTATCATGCTCGGCGAATCGCGGCTGGCGCGCATCCATTTCATCGTCCACACCCCGGTTGGCACCACCTACGACTACGATGCCGAGGCGATCGAGAGACAGGTTGCGCGCATCGTTCGTGGCTGGGCCGACGAGCTCAAGCACAATCTCATCGGGCATTATGGCGAGGAGCGTGGCAATGCCCTCTTGCGCCGCTATGCGGCCGAGTTGCCGCAGTTCTATCAGGAGCGCGTCACGCCCGCTTCGGCAGTCTCCGACCTAGAACGTCTGGAGGCGGCTGAGAGCAGTGGTCGGGTCGAAGTGAAGCTCAGCGCCGCGCAAGGCGACGACGGCTCGCACCAGCACGTGAAGCTGTTCCGCCGCGGCCGCCCGCGACCGCTGTCGGCGATTCTGCCGATTCTCGAAAATCTGGGGCTGACGGTGCTTTCGGAGCAACCGTTCAACTTGCCACAGAGTGATCTGCACGTCGCCGATTTCGCCGTCCAGCTACCCGACCCGGCGGCTCTCAACGACGATCGCACACGGCGAGCCTTCGTGGAACTGCTCGAAAGCCTGCTCCGCGACGAGGCCGAGAACGACGGCTTCAACCGACTGGTCCTGCTCGCGGGCCTCAACGGTCGGCAGATCGGCATTCTGCGTGCTTACCGCCGTTACCTGCGGCAGGCCGGTTTGCCCTTCAGTCAGGCGTACATCGAGCAATGTCTGGCGACCCATTTCAGCATTACCCGTGGTCTGGTCGACCTCTTCGAAGCGCTGTTCTCGCCAGCCGCCGACGACGCGCGTGCGAAAGCCATTTCCGAGGAACTGAGCGCGGCCTTGCTGCAGGTCAGCAATCCCAACGACGACCGCATTCTGGCGGCCATGCAGACGGTCATCGAAGCTACCCTGCGGACCAACGCCTACCAATCGGCCATTGACGGAAAGGCGCGCGACTACCTGTCATTGAAGCTTTCGTCGCGCGATATTCCATTTCTGCCGGAGCCGGCGCCGCTCTACGAGATCTTCGTCTATAGCGATCGTGTCGAAGGGGTGCACCTGCGCGGTGCACGGGTGGCGCGTGGCGGCTTGCGCTGGTCGGACCGGATGGAGGATTTCCGTACCGAGGTGCTCGGTCTGGTCAAGGCCCAGATGGTGAAGAATGCGGTGATCGTTCCCTTGGGTTCGAAAGGCGGCTTCGTTTGCAAGCGGCCGCCAGCAGCGTCCGACCGGGAAGCTTTCCAGGCCGAAGGGATTGCCTGCTATTCGACCTTCATCCGCGGTTTGCTCGATCTGACCGACAACCTGGTCGATGGCCAGGTCGTTCCGCCGCGTGGCGTGCGCCGTCGTGACGGTGACGATGCCTACCTCGTGGTCGCCGCCGACAAGGGGACGGCGACCTTCTCGGACATTGCCAATGGCATCGCCATCGAGTACGGCTTCTGGCTCGGCGATGCCTTCGCCTCCGGTGGTTCGGTGGGTTACGACCACAAGAAAATGGGCATTACCGCACGTGGCGCCTGGGAGGCGGTCAAGCGGCACTTCCGGGAGCTGGGACTGGATACGCAAACGCAGCCATTCACGGTCGTGGGTATCGGCGACATGTCCGGGGACGTCTTTGGCAATGGCATGTTGCTCTCGTCACAAATCAAGCTGATCGCCGCTTTCGACCATCGCCACCTGTTTCTCGATCCGAACCCGGACCCGGCGCGCAGCTACGCCGAGCGGCAACGCCTGTTCGCCTTACCGCGTTCGTCGTGGGCGGACTACGACCCGGCGCTGATTTCTACGGGTGGCGGGATCTGGTCGCGTAGCGCCAAGGCCATTCCGCTGTCGCCCGAGGTGCGTGCGTGGTTGGGTACTGCAGCGCTTCAGTTGCCGCCGCACGAGTTGATCAAGATCATCCTGCAGGCGCCGGTCGATCTGCTTTACAACGGCGGTATCGGGACCTACGTCAAGGCCAGTAGCGAAAGTCATCAGGAAGCCAATGATCGCGGTAACGATGTCTTGCGAGTCGATGCCAGCCAACTTCAGGCACGGGTCATTGGTGAAGGCGGCAACCTCGGGCTAACCCAGCCAGGCCGCATCGAGTTCGCCCTGCATGGCGGCCGGATATTTACCGATGCCATCGACAACTCGGCGGGAGTGGACTGCTCCGACCACGAGGTCAACATCAAAATCCTGCTCGCCGGGCTGATCAGCCGTGGTGACGTCACCGGCAAGCAGCGCGACGCCCTGCTCGCTTCGATGACCGACGAGGTCGGGCGTCTGGTGCTGGCCGACAATTATCAGCAAACGCAGGCGATTGCCCTTGAAGCGGCGGCGGGGGCCGAACTGATCGAGGCGCATGGACGTTTCATCCGCACGCTGGAAGCCAAAGGCGCTTTGCGCCGCGCCATCGAAGCGCTGCCTGACGACAAGCGTCTGGCCGAACGTGCGCAGCAAGGACGAGGGCTCAGTGCGCCGGAACTCTCGGTTCTCCTGGCCTATGCCAAGATCACGCTGAAGGAAGCCATTCTGGCTTCCGAGTTGCCCGACAGCGAAGATGTCTACGAGTTGCTGGTGAACTACTTTCCGGCCGCGGTGCTCGGGCAGTGCCGTGATTTGCTGCCGGCGCACCCCTTGAAGCGCGACATCATTACCACCCAACTGGTCAATCGTCTGGTAAACCGAATGGGGACGATCTTCGTCATGGAAGTCAGCGACGAGACCGGCGCTTCTCCGGCGCAGGTTGCCGGCGCCTGGTATGCCGCCAGCAGCGTGCTCGATGCCGAAGCCCTGTGGCGCGACGTCGAGTCTCTCGATCTGGCGATCGACGCGGCGGCGCAGATGGCGCTGATGGTCGAGCTGCGGACGATGATCGGGGCGGCGACGCGGCTGCTGGTGGCACGGCATGTCGGCGGCGCTTCGATCGGCGAAATGGTCGCCGAGTACCGGCCGGCGGTGGGCGACTGCATGGACCGTCTGCGGGCCGGCGGGAGCGGGGCGCAGGGGCTTACACAGCTGCTCGAAGCGCGTGCGCAGATCGTTGCGGCGTTCGAGTTGGTGAACCTTGCGCGTGCCTGCGCCTTCCCGTTGAGCGAGGTTGCCGGCGCCCTCGGCGAACTGGCCGAGCAGCTTGATCTGGACTGGCTTGGCGCGGCGATCAACCGCCTGCCGGCCGGCAACCGCTGGCAGGCACGGGCACGCGCGCAACTCTCGGCAGAGTTGACTGGCCTTCGTCAGCAGCTCTTGCAGCAGGTGTTGAGCGGCTCCTTACCGCCTACCGACCCGGCCGCTGCGGTGATCGATGAACTGAAGAGCAACGTGCCGCAGGATCTGGCCATGCTCTCGGCTGGTCTGGCAGAAGCTAGGCGTCTGCTGGCCTCCTGACGTGACTGCGACAGGCGCTCCCTTTTCGCCTAGTGGGAGCGCCTGTACGTGTGCGTCTAGTGCCGGGCAGCCGGGTTGCTGCGCCCTTTTGGCGGCCATAATTATGAATTGCGTCGAGACTCCGGGCCGGGTTTTGGTGTAGAATTGCTTGCCAGCTGCGAGGCCTCGATGGGCTCGCAAATCCCCTCAGGATCCTTGATGCCGCTGCCTGCACCCACTGCCAAACGCACCTGTATGCACGTCCGCAGCGTTCAGCTCGACGGCGAAAAGGGTAGGGATGGCTGCCGGGATATCGCGGCGCGCCTGGTGGACGTCAAGGGTCGCGACTGTCCTCTGTCGTCGTGCCTGCGCAAGCGGGGCGAAGCTGCGCACGACTTGTCGCTGCGGGTGACCGGTGATGCTCGGATGAATGTCCTGGAGGCGGCGGCTTGTGCCGATGCGATGTCGGATGTCGGAAATGGCGATCGGATTGCTCCGGATTACTTGCAGCTGATCGGCCTCGATCTCTTTCACGGCTCTCGGACGGCAGTCAAGAATTTGTTCCGCAGCACGCGTGGGTGCTCGCATCTCGGCGAGCTGGCGAGCTTCCTGCCGACCGCCGCGCTGCAGACCTTCGCCAGTGATGTGCGCGACAACGACGATAGCGGGCGTAAGTTCTATCAGCTTGACCGTTGTCACGCGCTGGAGTCGCATTCGGACGCGGTTCTGCGCTATTACCCGCGCTGCTACCGTGGCCAGAAGCCCGGGTAGGAGACTCTGCCTGCGGTTCGTTGCATTCGTTACACCCGTTACACTGGTTACACTTCGCAACCTTAACTCAAGCAAGGAAAGCGCATGAAAATTCACGAATATCAGGGTAAGCAGCTCCTGAAGAAATTCGGCGTTGCCGTTCCGCGTGGGGTCTTCTGCCAATCCGTCGATGAAGCGGTCAAGGCAGCCGAATCCCTGGGAGGCAATCTGTGGGTCGTCAAAGCCCAGATTCACGCGGGCGGTCGTGGCAAAGGCGGTGGTGTGAAGGTCGCCAAGTCGCTGGACGAAGTCCGCGAGTTTGCCGGCCAGATTCTCGGCATGCAGCTGGTGACTCACCAGACTGGTCCGGTCGGCCAGAAAGTCCGCCGCCTGCTGATCGAAGAAGGCGCCGACATCCGCAAGGAATACTACGTTGCCGCGCTGACCGATCGCACCACGCAGACGGTGGCCATGATGGCCTCTTCCGAAGGTGGCATGGATATCGAGAAGGTCGCCCACGATACCCCCGAGAAAATCCTCAAGGTCTTCGTTGATCCCGAGGAAGGTTTGAGCGCCAAGCAGGCGGCTGAGTTGGCCACCGGCATCGGCGTTCCCGCGGCGTCGATCGACAGCGCTGTCGCCGCGCTGCAGGGTCTCTTCAAGTGCTACATGGAAACCGACGCCTCGCTGGCCGAAATCAATCCGCTGATTCTCGAAGGCAATGGCAACATCAAGGCCATCGATGCCAAGTTCAACTTCGATTCCAATGCCCTCTATCGGCAGCCCGAGATCATGGCTTTCCGCGACCTCGACGAGGAGGATCCTGACGAGCTCGAGGCTTCCAAGCACGATCTTTCCTACATTTCGCTCGATGGCAACATCGGCTGCCTGGTGAACGGTGCTGGTCTGGCCATGGCGACCATGGACACCATCAAGTATTTCGGTGCCGAGCCGGCCAACTTTCTGGATGTCGGTGGTGGCGCAACCACCGACAAGGTCACCTCGGCCTTTCAGATCATGCTCAAGAATCCCAAGGTCAAGGGCATTCTGGTTAACATCTTCGGTGGCATCATGCGCTGCGACACGATTGCCACCGGCGTCGTGGCTGCGGCCCGTGAAACGCATCTCTCCGTCCCGCTGGTGGTCCGCATGAAGGGTACCAACGAAGATATCGGCAAGAAAATCCTGAGCGATTCCGGTCTGCCGATCATCACTGCGGATTCTATGGCTGACGCCGCCACCAAGATCGTTGCTGCGGTCAAGTAAGGAGCCAACATGTCGATTCTGATCAACAAAGACACCAAAATCATCACCCAGGGCATGACCGGCAAGACCGGGCAGTTCCACACCGAGAAGTGCCAGGAATACGCCAACGGCAAGAATTGCTTCGTCGCCGGCGTCAATCCGAAGAAAGCCGGTGAGAGCCTGCTGGGTATCCCCATCTTCGGCTCGGTCAAAGATGCGGCTGCCGAGACCGGCGCTACGGTTTCGGTGATCTACGTACCGCCGCCGGGTGCGGCCGCCGCGATCTGGGAAGCCGTTGAAGCCGACCTCGATCTGGTGGTCTGCATTACCGAAGGCATCCCGGTTCGCGACATGCTGGTCGTTCGCAACCGCATGAAGAAGCGCGAAGCGGCCGGCGGCAAGAAGACCCTGCTGCTTGGCCCGAACTGCCCTGGCTTGATCACTCCGGACGAAGTCAAGATCGGTATCATGCCCGGTCACATTCATCGCCATGGCCGCATCGGCGTTGTTTCGCGTTCGGGCACCTTGACCTACGAAGCGGTTGGCCAGCTGACCGAAATCGGTCTTGGTCAGTCGACTGCTGTTGGTACCGGTGGCGATCCGATCAACGGTCTCAAGCACATCGACATCATGCGTCTGTTCAACGACGATCCGGATACCGATGCGGTGATCATGATCGGTGAAATCGGCGGTCCCGACGAAGCCGATGCCGCGATGTGGTGCAAGGCGAACATGAAGAAGCCAATCGTTGGCTTCATCGCCGGCGTGACTGCTCCGGCTGGCAAGCGTATGGGCCACGCTGGTGCCCTGATCTCGGGCGGTGCCGATACCGCTGACGCCAAGCTCGCGATCATGGAGGAGTGCGGCTTCACGGTGACGCGCGACCCGTCGGAAATGGGCAAGCTGATCAAGAAGCTGATCTAGACGCAGCCGCCTGACTGAAGTCCACGCAAAAAAGGCAGACTGCGGTCTGCCTTTTTTCTTGCCGGCTGCCCGCTGCTTATTGGTGCAGGCGATTTCCCGGTAGAATCGGCGATGCAGGCTTTCTGCGGCTGTCGTACTGGCAGGGCAGGGCCGCACATCGGCAAATTCCGTGCCTTGCGAATCTTACGGATGCGAGAATGAAATGGCTCTTTTCCTGACTGAAAAAGACGTTGAGCAGTTGTTGACCATGCCGCTGGCACTGGAGGCGGTCGAGGCCGCGCATCGCCAGCTTTCGACCACTGCAGCCTGTGATGTGCCGCGGCAGCGGACACGCCTGCCGCAGACGACGCTGCATATCCTGCAGGGTGCCCTGCCGCAGCTCGATGCCATTGGCTACAAGGCCTACACCAGCAATCGCTCGGGCGTGCGCTTTCTGGTGCACCTGTTCCAGGCTTCGACGGGCCGCCTGCGGGCGGTGATCGAGGCCGACCGCCTGGGGATGATGCGTACCGGTGCCGCTTCCGGCGTCGCCACACGCTGGCTGGCCAGAGCCGATGCGCAGGTGGCGGGTGTCTTTGGTGCCGGCTGGCAGGCCGAGGGACATATTGAAGCCATTGCGGCGGTGCGACCGTTGCGGCTGGTGAAGGTGCATGCGCGTCGTGCCGACCGTCTGGCGGCGTTTTGCACGCGCATGACAAAGCGTCTCGGTATTGAAGTGGTCGCTGCTGTGTCACCAGAAGAGGTGGTGCGTGGCAGCGATATCGTCAGTACGGTCACCACCGCATCGACGCCGCTGTTCGACGCCGAGTGGCTATCGCCCGGCACGCACATCAATGGCGCGGGCTCGAATTCGCTGATCCGCCGCGAAATCGGCGAAGACGCTCTCAAGCGCTGCTCCGCGATCTTCGTTGACAGCGTGCAGACGGCGCTTTGTGAAGCGGGTGACCTCTTGCCATTGTTCGAAAAAGGGCGCCTGCAGGTACGCTCCCTGGTCGAACTCGGCGACGTGATCTGTGGCCGGCATGCGGGACGTTCGGCGGCTGACGAGATCACGCTCTTCGAATCACAGGGCATGGCTGTTCAGGATTTGGCGCTCGCCGTCCGCCTCGATGCGCTGGCACGTGAGCGTGGCTTGGGTCTTGAATTGCCTTATGGCAGCTAGTGTTGGCACAATGTCTGCGGGCGGAAGCTACTGAGGGTTTGGAGGTTTTTGCGCCGCACGAGCCAGAGTGAGGTGTAGCCGCTTTGGCTTGCCGAGCAGCAGTTATGGGGAGAAGACGTGACGAACAGTCTTTTGGGCGCGCTGGAAATGGTGATGCGTACCGACCCCGGACTGGTGCGGGGCCAGAACGAGGATTCGGTATTTGCCAACGCTGATCGGGGCCTGGCGATTCTGGCCGACGGCATGGGTGGCTACCAGGCCGGAGAAGTCGCCAGCAGCATGGCGACGGTACTCCTGTCGAGCGGCCTGCAACGAGCATTCAAGGCCTGCGCAGCGCATACCGCCGACAGCGCCACCGGACAATTGTTTGCGCAGCGAGCGCTGCGTGAGCAAGTCGCCGTGGTCAATTCGGCAATCTATCGCGCCGCTGAGGATCAGTCGCGCTTTGGCGGCATGGGTACCACCCTCGTTGCCGCTGTCTTTTGCGACGACCGCCTGGTGGTCGCGCATATTGGGGATTCGCGCCTGTATCGTTTGCGTGGTGAGGAGTTCGTCGCCCTGACGCACGACCACTCATTTCTGCAGGAACAACTCGACCGTGGGGAAATCTCGGCTGAAGAAGCACGCTACTCGGTCAACCGCAATCTGGTGACCCGTGCCGTCGGGGTCGATCCGCAGGTCGAGGCCGAGGTGCATACGCATTCCGTTCGCCGGGGTGATGTTTACCTGCTGTGTTCGGACGGCCTCTACGACATGCTTGAAGAGGGTGAGGTGAAGCACTTGCTGGAGACGTGCGGCGCCAATCTTGAACGCGCTGCGAAGCAGTTGATCCAGCTAGCTAACGACAACGGCGGGGACGACAATATCTCGGTCGTGGTGGTCAAGGTCTTGCGCGAGTTTCCGGCAGCCCCGGGGCGTTGGTCGAAGCTCTGGTCGTGGTTTAAATAAGGACGAAATAGGCGATGGCAAAGCTCATACTCAGCATGGATGGTCTGGTACTCAAGGAAATCCCGTTGCTCAAGGAACGCATGAGTATTGGTCGCAAGGCGCACAACGACATCCAGATCGACAACATGGCGATCAGCGGTGAACATGCAGCGGTGGTGACCATCCTCAATGACTCTTTCCTTGAGGACCTGAACAGTACCAACGGCACATTGGTCAATGGACAATCGGTCAAGAAGCATTTCCTCAAAGACGGCGATGTCATCGAGCTGGGCAAGTACAAGATGAAATACCTGGCCGTGTCGGTGGCGCCGGGCGAAACGCCGGACTACGACAAAAGCATGCTGTTTCAGTCGGGGCCGCTGCCCGATGTGGCCACGCTCGGCGATCCGATGGTTGCTACAGCAGGGCAGAGGCCTGTCGCCGCAACGGCCACCGCCGCCTCGCCTGCGGCGGCGATCCAGTTGCTCAGCGGCGCCAACGCTGGCCGAGAACTGCTGCTGACCAAGACCCTGACCACGCTTGGCAAGCCTGGCTTGCAGGTGGCGGTGATTGCCAGGCGGCCGCATGGTTACTTCCTGACCCATGTCGAGGGTGCCAGCTTCCCGACCGTGAACGGCAAGACGCTCGACGCACAGGCGCATCGTCTGGAGGACCATGATGTGATCGCCATTGCCGGCGTGAAAATGGAGTTTTTCATCAAGGCCTGACGGGCGACCGTTTCCTGCCTGAGTGGCGCGCCAGACGGTGCCGCTGCGGCGGCATGCGGCGGAAACCGAGAACGGAGGGTTGCAGCGGAGCGAAAATGAGAGTCAGGATTCTGGGCTGTAGCGGCGGAATTGGCGGGGGCCACTTGCGGACCACGTCAATACTGGTCGACGACGACATCCTCGTCGATGCAGGAACCGGTGTCGCGGACCTCTCGCGTGCGCAACTGGCCCGCATCGATCATGTCTTTCTGACCCACTCGCATCTCGATCACATCGCCTCGCTGCCCCTGCTGATCGATTCGGTCAGCGATTTGCGCGAGAAACCGCTGCTGGTCTATGCGACGGCGGCCACCCTGGCGATCATAGCCAAGCACATTTTCAACTGGGCCATCTGGCCTGATTTCAGCGTTATCCCGAGTCGTGAGCACGCAGTCATGCAATACCAGACGCTCGATCTCGGGCGTTCGGTCCGCATCGGCGAGCGAACGATTACTGCGCTGCCCGCCGAGCATACCGTTCCCGCGGTCGGCTATCAGCTTGACTCGGGGTCGGGCAGCCTGGTGTTTACCGGCGATACGACGGTCAATGACGCTTTCTGGCCGGTGGTTAACCGCATTGCCAACTTGCGCTATCTGTTGATCGAAACAGCTTTCGCAAATCGTGAACAGCGGCTGGCCGAGGTTTCCAAACACCTCTGTCCGAGTCTGCTCGCCAGCGAGTTGCGCAAACTGACGATCAAGCCCGAGATCCATATCAGCCATCTCAAGCCCGGCCAGGCCGAATTGACCATGGCTGAAATCGAGGCCTGCGCCGGCGAATTCAGGCCAGCGAGGCTGCAGAACAACCAGATTTTCGAGTTCTGAGGCTCTGGCCGTCCGACACTTCGACCGGCCGAGCAGACGGCGGAGGGGGGGGAAGAGACGAAGACCTGCGCGCCGGCGTGTGTCGGCGCTCGCGCTCGATCGGGTGCAGCTTGCGCCACGCCGCGATAGGGCCCTTTTCACGGATAAGCCTCCGTCACGCCGTAATGGCCTCCAGATCGACGGCGCAACGTCAAATGCCGCTCCCCGCGCCACCCTTGCTTGCGGTGGCCATACGGCTCTTTACCTGCGCGCTTCTTTCCAGGTATTCCTCGACGATTTCCTTGGCGCCCTTGAGGTCGGCGCCACGGGCAACACGAAGGCTCCTGATGGCGTCGATCTTGCTGCCGCGGGTCGCTGCGGCGGACATTGTAGGCACGAAGGCTGCCAGGGTGCGGACGGAGGCCGGGGATTCAGCGAAATTCGAAGGCTTCCTGGTGGAAAGCGCGGGGGGCAAGGCCGCGAGCGGTCAATCCGTCACGCATGGCGTGGCCGAAGCCCGTCGGACCGCAGAACCAGATGCTGGCGTCGGCCCAGGCCGGTACTTCGGCGATCAGGCGCTCGACGCTCAAGCTCTCGCCACGACTGCTGTCGAGGACATGCAGGCGGACTTTTGCGGCGTCGGCGATGGCGTTCAGGCGCGCGACAATCTCTGGATCGGCCTGGCGGGTGCTGTAGAACAGGTCCACTGGCGGATGGCCGGTGTTCTCTGCGGCGAGTGTTTCGAGGCGGGCGACAAAGGGGGTCAGGCCGATGCCGCCGGCGATCCAGATCTGCCGCGTCTGTTCGGGGACAAAATCGAAGCAGCCGTAGGGGCCTTCGACGATGATCGGGTCGCCGACCCGCAGTCGGCTCGGCAGTGTGCGCGTGTAGTCGCCGAGGCTCTTGATGGCAAAGCGTACGTGGCCGTCACCCTGCCATCCCGAGGCGATGGTGAACGGGTGCGCGCCTTCGCGGGTGTCGAAAGTCACCAGCGCGAACTGGCCGCTCTGGTGACCCTTCCAGTCCTCGGATAGTCGCGCACGCACTTCGAGTACACCCAGGCCGATCGGGTGGACTTCGCTGATCTCGCCGCGGGTGCGGCGGCGTGTACCGATCCATCCGGCGACCGAGAGAAGGGCGGCGACTGCGCCGCCGGTCATCAGCAGCGCGGCCAGAGGGCCGGCGACGCCGGTCCAGTACGGGGCCGGCATGAACACCACCGAGTGCACCGCGACCAGCAGGAAAACCAATGGCATCAGCCGGTGGAGGCGCGCAAAGTGCCGGTAGGGAATGCGTCGCAGGAGAGCCACTGCGACCAGTGCGAGCGCCAGATATAGACCCCATTCGCCGAAGTCCTTGGCGATCGAGTGCCAGGAATCGAACAGCTTCACCGACAGGCTTCTGGCATCTTCAGGCTTGTCGAGCAGGCCGGCACGGCGCAGGGCCTTGCTGCCGAGTTTGATCGCGTAGTGAGCAGCACCCAGGCCGACAGCCAGCAGCGCCACCTGTCGGTGTACCCGGTACAACTGGTCGAGACCTCCGAACAGCGATTCCAGCCGCGGTCCGCGCAGTGCCAACAGCATGGCCGCCGACATCATCGTCGCCGACAAATAGCCGCTGCCGTAAAGCAGCGCCAGGTATATGGCCCATGGGCGGTCGGGGGAAGGGCTGAACAGGGCGGCCAGCGGTTGGCTGCTGACCCAGGCGGCGCTGAGCAGTGCCAGCAGGGCGTAGACGTAGCGATGCATCAGCGAGGCCGGAGAAAACTGCGCAGAATCCGAAGAAGTGACGAAGAGGTGCAGCAGAGCGTATTGGAAATCTTTCGGGTACCCATTCTAGCAGCGCGTGCTGCTCTGCCGCCAGCTCGTCGCTTTCCTGGAGCACGCCAGTGCGGGTTGGGTTACGATGGCCCGATGAGCAATGCGACGACACCATCAGCGCCGTCCGGCGCCGTGGCCAGCGAGTCCCCGGAACTGGAACTTGACGTGGTAATCGAAGTGCCGCGCGGCAGTTTTCTCAAGCGCGGCTCCATCGGTCGCATCGATTTCGTTTCGCCTTTTCCCTGTCCCTTCAATTACGGCTCGGTGCCGAACTACCTGGGGCTGGAAGGCGATCTCCTGGATGCGCTGGTACTCGGGCCGCGTCTGCCCGTCGGTACGCGCATACGGGTCAAAGCTTGGGGTGCGATCACGCAGACCGACCGCGGCATGGTCGACGACAAACTGGTGTGCTGCGCCCATCCGCCGACTGTGGCCGAGAAAGCGTTCGTGCTGCGCTTCTTCCGTTTCTACGCCAGGTGCAAGGGCCTCCTGAATCTGCTGCGCGGGCGCCCGGGGCGCAATGGCTGCGACGGCTGGTGTTCAGCGGCACAGGCCATGGCCCGGGCGCGACCGCGGGAGGCGTCCTGGAAGGGGTCGGCGGTCAGATACTGAAGCGTTTGGCTAGGGGGGCACATATTGGACTTGTGAAGTCCTCGCTGGACCCCGATGCCGCCAAAATCCCTGGGGCGTTCGGGTAGAAGCGCCTCAGCATTCCTGCGAGGGCAACAGTCGCAAGCTTCTGCTAATGCGCCGAAAGACGGTGGTCGTGTTGCTCGATGGTGGCCTGCCGGAACCAGGGGAACTCGAAGAACGGCAACAAAAGCTTCTCATCCCCGAGCAGCAGCCAAAAACCGTTTTTCGAAACGTGCGTGATTTCAACCGCAAAAGTGTTTGTGACAGGCATCGACGAGCTCCTCAAGGTGGCGGGCGACGACACGCTCGGCGTCGGCCAATTCCCGCCCGGACTGGCAGCGCCGTCCCGCCAGCACCGATTCGCTAGTGGTAGTCGCTCTCGCGCTGGTGTCGGAGTGCAAGTACGGTAATGGTTTCTGCGTTGTCGATCTCGAACAACGCCACATATCCGGCTGCGCCAAACGGAATGAGCAACTCACGCAGAAAAGGCGAACCGCCCTCCGCCTTGCGGCAGTTAAACGGCATCAGCTCAAGGGTGCGAATACCCGCCTTGATGGCTTCGAGAGCCCGGTCAGCGACCGACCAGTCGGCAGCATCGCGATCGAGGATAAAGTCGTAAAGCCTGAGCAGGTCGGCTTCTGCCTCTGCCGTAAAGCGTACGCGGTAATTCACCGAGAGGGTTTGGTACCGGATTTGGCTTGATCCAGCATGGCTTCGAGCCGATTCACGACGGCAACCGCTTCGATGTAGACGCCCGTGCGCTGAGCCGTGTCGCGCGCAGCCAGGCCGCGTGCGATGAATTCGCGCTGGGCTTGCCGATGTTCAATGGTGGTGCGAATGGCCTGTTCGACAAAGCCCGATAGGCTTTCGCCTTCATACAGCACGCTCTCGGCCGATTGGCGGAGCTTGGGATCGACGCGCAGAGATGGAATTGTCGCTGTTTTCATATGACGCCCTCTTGCATTACATTTGCGACGCAGTATGCCATGCTTTCCATGTGGCGCAAAATTCCGCGCATGGGGTCAGATCTTTCCTTTTGCCTCGCAGCCCTTCACGACCCCGCCGTGGCCACCCCATGATTCGCCCGATGCAAGCACCCGGCAAGCCGCTTCAGCAACAGCAGCAGATCCTCCACATAGGTAAACACCACCGGAATTACCAGCAAACTGAGCACTGTAGAAGTCAGCAGCCCGCCAATCAGCATCGCCGAACCGAAGCTGCCAAAGAACTCGGCCATGCGCTCGGCGTCGCCCGACGGCGGGCGGCTGATTCCCGGCGGCAGGCCTTTCAGCGCCGGCAACTTGTTGGCTTCGGCGACGACCGCGCCGAGGTCGCGGTTGCCGAGTTCGACGTCGATGGTCACGTTACGCTGGCGGTCGAGGCGGTCGATCTGTGCCGGGCCGCTGCCCAGGCGGATGTCGGCGACCACTTCCAGCGGTACGGCACCCGTGTTGGCCGGTACGCGCAACTGGCGTACGGCGTCGAGGTCATGGCGCAGGGCCTCGTCGAGGCGGACGCGGATCGGGATCTGACGCTGCGCGAGGTTGAGCTTGGGAAGGTTGGCATCGTAATCGCCGGTGGTCGCGATGCGGATGCCGCTGGCCATGGCGGCGGCGGTGACACCGAGGTCGGCGGCACGGGCGAAATCGGGCGTGATGTGGATCTCGGGACGCTGCAGGCTGGCGCCGGAGGTGACGTTGCCGATGCCCTTGAGCGTGCGCAACTCGGTGGTGACGGCCTGGCTGGCCAGGCGCAGGGCTTCCGGATCCTCGCCAGCGAGAACCAGCTTCAGGTTTTCACCGGTCTGGCCGGCGCCGACCGATACGCGGGCACCGGGGAGGACGGCCATGCGCTTGCGAATCTCGGCTTCGACGGCGCTTTGCTTGGCGCGCTCGTGGCGGGAAATCAGGCTGACGGTCAGCGTCGCCTTGCGCACATCGCTGCTGGCGCTGCCCGAGAACGGTCCGTCATTGCCGCCCGAACTGCGGCCGACGGCGCTGAACACGCCCGTCACTTCGGGCATTTCCTCGAGCAGGCGGCGCGCCTGGGCGGCAATGGCCAGGGTCTCGTTGAGGGTGCTCCCCGGTTGTAGTTCGATGCTCACCTTGGTCTGGGCGCGGTCCGCGGCGGGGACGAAGCCGGTCGGCAGCAGCGGCAGCAGCGCCAGCGAGCCGACGAAAAACAGGATTGCGGCCAGCGCCGTCGTCTTGCGATGCGTGAGGCACCAACTGGCGGCGGCGAGAAAACGGCTCATCAGTCGGCTGTCGGTAGGCTGCGCGCCGTGCGGCTTGAGAAAGTAGGCGGCCATCATCGGCGTCAACAGGCGCGCGACGAGCAGCGAGGCGAGCACCGAGACGGCCGCGGTTATCCCGAACTGCTTGAAGAATTTCCCCGGCACGCCGCCCATGAAAGCGGTGGGCAGGAAGACCGCGACCAGGGTGAAGGTGGTGGCGATCACCGCCAGACCGATCTCGTCGGCCGCCTCTGTGGCAGCCTCGATCGGTGTCTTGCCCATGTGCAAATGCCGGACGATGTTCTCGATTTCGACGATCGCGTCGTCCACCAGGATGCCGACGACCAGGGCCAGGGCCAGCAGGGTCAGCGTATTGAGGCTGAAGTCGAAGAAGTACATGGCGGCGAAGGTGGGGATGATCGACAGTGGCAGTGCCGCCGCCGAAACCAGCGTCGCACGCCAGTCGCGCAGGAACCACCAGACCACCAGGATGGCCAGGAAGGCGCCTTCGTAGAGCAATTCCATCGAGCCGTCGAAGTTGTCCTGTACTGGGGCGACGGTGTTGAAGGCCTCCTCTATCAGCACTTGCGGGTTTTTCGCCTGCAGCTTGACCACCGCTTGCCGTACGCCTTCGGCGACGGCGACTTCGCTGGCGCCCCGGATGCGCGTGACTTCGAAGCTGACCACCGGCTGGCCGTCAAGCAGGGTGATGCTGCTGCGCTCGGCGACGCCGTCGCGGACCCTGGCCACGTCGCCGAGGCGGGCGCTGCGCCCGCCGGCGAGCGGAATCTCGAGCGCCGCGATGTCGGCGACGGTGCCGACCGCGGCCAGGGTGCGTACCGACTGGATTCCGCTGCCGATGTCGCCGCGGCCGCCGGAGGCGTCCTGCTGCACTTGCCGCAGCAGGTTCGAGACCTCGCCGGCGGTGACGCCCAGTGCGGCCAGGCGGGCGGTGTCCAGGTCGACCTGCACTTCGCGGTCGACGCCGCCGATGCGTGCGACCTTGCCGACGCCCTTGACGGCCAGCATCGCCTTGGCGACGTCGTTGTCGACGAACCACGAAAGCGCCTCTTCGTCGAACCGCTCCGAGCGCACGGCGTAGGTCAGGATGGCGCTACCCGAGGTGGTGACCTTGGAGACCACCGGGTCGCGCATCGCTGCTGGCAGGTCGGCGCGCACGCTATCGATCGCGTTGCGCACCTCGTTGAGCGCCACTTCGGCGTTCTTGTCGATGTTGAAAGCAACCTTGATCGATGCCGAGCCGTCGGTGAGCGTCGTGGTGATGTGTTCGATACCGCCGAGCGAGGCCACCTGATCCTCGATCTTGCGCGCCACCTCGGTTTCCATCTGCGCCGGCGCGACGCCTTCGTAGGTGGCAGCGATGGTGATCGTCGGCAGTTCGATATCGGGGAAGTTCTGGATGCCCAGCGAGCGGAAGCTGCTGATGCCGAGGAAAGTCAGTAGCCCAAAGAGCAGCAGCGCCGGAACCGGGTTGCGGATCGACCAGGCGGAGAAGTTCATTTCGCCGCCTCTGCCGGCGCGGCGGTTTGCGCCGCTGCGCCCACCGCCATGACGGGTGCCGCTTCGACGCGCACCGTATCGCCATCGTTGAGGAAAGCGCCACCACTGGCGACGATGCGCGCGTCAGTCGGCAGCGGGTTGAGGATTTCGACCTGGCCGTCCTGGCGGCGGCCGGTGTCGACCTTGATCTGGCGCACGATGTCCTGCGCGTCGACCTGGAAAACGTAGCTGTGACCGTCGCGCAGGATCACCGTTGATGACGGCAGCGCGCTTGCCGTTGCGCTGCCGGTGAGAATCTCGCCGCTGGCAAACATGCCGGCGCGTGCAGCACTGTCGGCCGGCAGGTCGATGTAGACCAGCGCCTTGCGGGTGGCGGGGTCGAGCGTCGGGGCCAGCATGCGCACGCTGCCCTCGATCTGCGAACCATCGGCCAGGCGCAGTTGGGCCGTTTGCCCGGGCGCAAGTCGTGCCAGTTGCTCGGCCGAAACCTCGGCACGCCACTCGAGCCGATTGCCTCGCAGCATGCGGAACAGCTCGTTGCCGGCTTGTACGACGCTGCCCAGCGTGGCGCTGCGGCTACTGATCACCCCGTCGTCAGGGGCGACGATGCGCGTCTGATCGAGCCGGACGCGTTCGCTCTTCAGCGCTGCCGCGGCGGCGGCGACGGACGCTTTGGCGCTCTCTTCGGCGCTCAGGTACTGGTTGATCTGCTGCTCCGACATCGCGCCGCTGCCCTTGACCCGGCGTGCGCGATCGCCGTTGGCCTTGGCTTCGGCGACGGCGGCCCTGGCTTTGGCAAGGTTTGCTTCCTGCTGGGCGAGGCTGGCTTCGACGCTGTCGCGCGAGAGCTCGGCGAGCAATTGACCACGGCGGACGATGCTGCCCACGTCCTCGGCGACCTTGACTACGCGCAAGCCGCTGGTCTCCGCGGCGATGATTGCTTCCTGCCAGGGAAAGATACCGCCACTGACGTTGATCTGCTGCGGCCAGTTCACCTCTTGCGGTTGTATGGTGCGTACCGCCAGCGCGGCACGTTTCGCAGCAGGCGTCGCGATGGCCGCTTTGGCCTCGCCGCTGCCGGCGCTGTTGGCGCGGCCGGAGGCGAAATAAAAGGCAGCGAAGGCGGCGCCGAGCACGAGCACTGTGGCGCTCAGGACGGTGGCCAGGCGAATTCTGGGGGGAGAGGGCGGGAAAGAGGAGGGCATCGGGTTTCAGTGAGACGGGCGTTGGGCGGGCGTGTCCGCATGTCTGGCCGAGTCCGACTGCCGCGGCGAAGGTTCCTGCCGCTTGCTTCGGACTCTGGCGCAACGGCGGCAGGCCGGGCAGATCGGTGGCTCGGCGATTAATGGCGTTCTTGAAGATCAGGCGGACATTATCGCCATTGGCGGGTTAACTGCCGTCGCGGTTTGCAAAGACAGGTAAAGAACCGGCGTTGAAGAAGCCGCGCGACTTGCCCTGTAGCGAGGAGAGGGAGGGCGGCCTGACGCCGCCCCCTTTGTCGCTTGTTCAGCCGCTGTTGCGCAGCCCGGCGGCGATACCGTTGATGGTGATCAGGCTGCCGCGCTTGAGGCGGACGTCCTCGTCACCGGCACGCAGACGGTGCAGCAGTTCGACTTGCAGGTGGTTGAGCAGGTCGATGTAGGGAAAGCGGTTGCGCATCGAGCGCTGCAGCAGTGGATTGTCGGCGAGCAGTTCTTCCTGGCCGCTGATCGCCAGCAATGCTTCGCGTGTGGCATGCCATTCCTCGCTGATGCGCGTGAAGATGCTGTTCCGCAATTTTGCATCGCTGACCAGTTCGGCGTAGCGCGAGGCGATTGCCAGGTCGGACTTGGCGAGGACCATGTCCATGTTCGACAGCAAGGTGCGGAAGAAGGGCCAATGGCGGTACATCTCCTGTAGCAGCGGCAGAGCGTCGGGCTGCTGCGCGCGCAAATGCTTGACGGCGCTGCCGAAACCGTACCAGCCCGGCAGCATCAGTCGGCACTGCGCCCAGGAGAAAACCCAGGGGATCGCGCGCAGGTCTTCGATGCGGTCAGAGGCGGTGCGTGCGGCTGGCCGGCTGCCGATGTTCAGCGTCGCGATTTCGAGGATCGGCGTCGATTCACGGAAGTAGCGGGTGAAGCCGGGCGTCTCGTAAACCAGTTGGCGGTAGGCCTGGAAAGCCAGCGTCGACAGTTCCTCCATCGCTTGGTGAAAATCGGCGGTCGGTAGATCGTCGCGGTCGATTCCGAGCAGCGTTTCTTCGAGCGTCGCGGCGGCGAGTATTTCGAGGTTGCGGCGGCCGACTTCCGGGTTGGCGTACTTCGAGGCGATCACTTCGCCTTGCTCGGTGATCCGGATCTGGCCGGCGACGGCGCCCGGCGGTTGCGCCAGGATGGCGTCGTAGCTCGGTCCACCGCCACGACCGACGCTGCCGCCGCGGCCGTGGAAGAGGCGCAGGCGGATGCCGTGCTCGGCGAAAGTCTTGGTCAGGCCGATTTCGGCCTTGTACAGTTCCCAGCCGGAGGTCAGGAAGCCGCCGTCCTTGTTGCTGTCCGAATAGCCGAGCATGACCTCGTGATCGTCGCCGCGCGCGGCAACCAGCGCCCGGTAGGCGGGCAGGGCAAAGAGCTGTTGCATCACGGCCGGGGCACGCTGCAGGTCGTCGATGGTTTCGAAGAGGGGGATGATGTTCAGTGCCAGTTGCGGTTTCTCTCCGGGCACCAGCAGGCCGGCTTCCTTGAGCAGCAGTGCCACTTCGAGGAGATCCGAGACGCCGTCGGTTTTCGAGATGATGCAGTTCGGCAAGGTGGCGGCACCGTAGCGCTGGCGCAGCTCGCGGGCGGCGAAGAAAATCGCCAGTTCGCCCAGGGTTTCGGGCGAGTAGTCGATGTAGGGCGAGTACAGTGGTCGCGGACTGGCGATTTCCTCGCTCAGCAAGGCGATTCGTGCCGCCTCGTCGAGGCTGGCGTAATCGCCGCATGCGGAGGTCTTGGCGCAACGCTGGGCGCGCGCCAGCAGTTCGCCGACGGTGCGCGCGTGCACCTCGGAATTCTGGCGCAGATCGATCGGCGCGAGGTGAAAGCCGAAGACGTCGATGGCGCGGACCAGGCTGCGCAGGCGGCCGGCGGCGATCAGCTCGGCGCCGTTGGCGAGCAGCGAATCGACCAGCACCTGCAGATCGGCAACGATTTCTTCGGGGGCAGCGTAGGCTTCGGCGACGCCGACGGCGTGCTCCGGCGATTCGTGCTGGTCGAGCGCGCTGGAGGTCGCGGCCAGACGCGCGTAGATGCCGGTTAGTGCCCGTCGGTAAGGCTCGTCGAGGCGCTGCGGCGCGGCGTCCGGCGACGCTTCGGCGAGTGCTTCGAGGGCCTCCGAGACCTCGACCAGGGTGTGCGACAGCGGTAGTTCGCGACCGAGTGCGTGGATCTCGCCAAGATAGAAGTCGAATGCGGCGATCGACTGTCGGCGCACGCTTTCACGCAGCACTTCGGCGGTGACGAAGGGGTTGCCATCGCGATCGCCACCGATCCACGAGCCGACGCGGAAGAAGCTGGGCAGCGTCCAGTTCTGGTCGGGGAAGGCCTGCCTGAGCTGGTCCTCAAATTGGCAATAGAGGCGCGGCAGCTCGACGAAGAAGGTTTCGTCGAAGTAGCTGATGCCGTTCTTGACCTCATCGATTACCGCCAGGCGCGTCGAACGTACCATGCGCGTCCGCCACAGGGTCAGTACGGAACGGCGCAGTGCGACTTCGTTGTTGGCGAGTTCGCCCGGCGTCAGGCGCAGCCGGTCGCGCTCGTCGAGCAAGCCCCGGACCTCGTGTTGGCAGAAGAGAATGCTCTTGCGGCTGACCTCGGTCGGATGCGCGGTCAGCACCGGCGAGATCAGCGCCTGTTCGAGGCAGGCGCGCAGGCCTTCGCCGTTGACGCCAGCGGCTTGCAGCCGCGCCAAGGCCCGTTCAAGGCTACCGTCGCGTGCCGGCGAGCCGATCATCTCGTGCGCCCGACGGCGACGGACATGGTGCTCGTCCTCGGCAATATTGGCGAGATGCAGGAAGTAGGTGAAGGAGCGGATGACGGCCAACATCGTGTCCCGCGGCAGCTCGGCGAGGATCTTCTCCAGCTCGGCGCGCGCCGCTTCGTCGAGATCGCGATCGAAGCGCACCGAATTCTGGCGGATACGCTCGACGACGTCGAAGACTTCGCTACCCTCCTGCTGACTGACGGTGTCGCCGAGAATCCGGCCGAGCAGCCGGATGTCCTCGCGCAGGGGAAGGTCCTTGTCGGTTTCGGTGCGGGTTGAATCCGGAGAATTCATGGTTTGACCTTCTTTGCATGAGGTGAGGCGGGGTGTTGGCTGGGCAGGCCAAGGGCGGCGATGCCCAGACGGGGTCGGCGCGCGATTATAGGGCTTCCTGGCTTATTGCTGCGCTTGCTGACCATTCGCGAATCTGATCGATGGTCGCCGTGGCGCCGCCGCAGACAATGAACAGGACTCGGGAAAAGCCTGCGAGCGCCGCTGACTCGTCGTATGCCAGCGACAGGCTGGCTCCACAGGCGGGTTCGACAAGCAGTCGGTGATCGGCCAGAAAGCGCTCGCAGGCGCTGAGTGCGCTGCAGTCGGAAACGACGACGCTGCGAATCGAATGTGCTGCCGACCATTGAAATGCGCGCTCACATACGCGTTTGGCGCCAAGAGAAGTGGCGATGCTGCTGATGGTATCGAGTTCGACCGGGTGACCTGCCAGCAGTGAGCGATTAAACGATGCCGCGCCGGCCGTCTCGACGGCGATCACCGGCACCTGCCCGAGACCGTTCCGGCGCAGTCCTTCGATGACGCCGCAAAGCAGGCCGCCACCACCGACCGACAAGACTACGGCATCCGGAGTCATCGCCGAGCGGGCGAGTTCGTCGATCATGGTCGCATGGCCATACCACAGCAGAGGGTCGTCGAAGGGGTGGAGAAAGGCGTCCGCTTCCTCGATCATCGACAACGCCAGGAGGTTGGCTTCGTGCCAGGAAGCGCCATGGACGACGATCTCGGCCTCTTCCTGGTGCAATAGCTCCCGGGCTCTTGCGGAAGTGGTTTCCGGCACAACGACGGTGACCGGGGTCGACAGCCGGCGGCCCGCATAGGCAACCGCCAGCCCGGCATTGCCACCGGAGGAGGAAACGAAGCGGCGCGCGCCACGCCGGCTGTACTCCTCGCAGGCCGCGCCGATGCCGCGAATCTTGAACGATCCAGGGACCTGCAGCGCCTCCAGTTTGAGCCAGACGGAACACTCGGCCGCGTGGCTCAGCGGCCGCGACTCGAGCAGCGGCGTTTCGATGTGTAATGGCATTCTTGCACTGGTTTCCCGGGACGATCAGCCGTTGATGATAGGCAGTCGCTGCACCAATGTGCAAGCCGGCGAGGTCGATTGTTCGGGCCCGGGCGGTGGCACAGCACAGGGCTTGCCTCACGACGCCAGTCATCTCGGGCTGCTTTTAAGTTACCATATTCATCGAGGGGTGTTCTTCCTCAGTTGCAGGGTTGTCGCAGTTGCTTGTCGTTATCCCTTAATTTCTAAAGGAGAGCTTCGATGCTACGTCAATTAGCCATAGGTTCCGCATTCGCGGTACTCGCAGCAGGTAGCGCTTGGGCTGGCGAGTACGGTACACCGGCAGAAGCCAAGGCCATGCTCCAGAAAGCGGTCGCCGCCGTGAACGCCGATAAGGCGCAGGCGCTGGCAATGTTCAGCAAGGGCGAAGGCGGCTTCAAGGACCGCGACCTCTACCCCTACTGCGGCGGTCCTGATGGCAACTTCACCGCCCATCCGTCACTCGTCGGCAAGAGCCTGAAGGATCTCAAGGACAAGGCCGGCAAGCCACTTGGCGTCGAGGTCTACGCTGCCGCCAAGGATGGCGTGATTGTCGAGGTTTCGTACATGTGGCCGCGTCCCGGCCAGACCGATCCGGTGAACAAGGTGGCGTACGTGACCAAGGTTGGCGATCAGGTCTGTGCTGTCGGCTATTACAAGTAGATTCCTCGCCGCCGGATCTGCGGCCTTGCTTGCCACTGGCACGGGGCCACGATCGGCGTGAAAAAACAAACCCCGCGACGGCGGGGTTTGTTTTGCGTGGCCGGCGATGCTCAGGCAGCGGCATAGCCGTCGCGCCAGGCGACCGTGATCGGCTTCGTCAGGACGCCAGCCGGCAGTCGCTCAGTACCTCACTACCTCAGTACACTTCCGGAATGAACGTTTGATCGGACATCGGCGGCCGTACGTAGCCGATTTCCTCCTGCCGGGGCGGCAGGACGATGGGTTCGGGTGTCAGGTCCTCGTAGTCGATCATGTTCAGCAGGTGGGTGATCACGTTCAGCCGGGCGCGCTTCTTGTCGTCGCCGTCGACCACATACCATGGCGCCTGCTTGATGTCGGTGTGCGCGAACATGTTGTCCTTGGCTCGCGAATATTCGACCCAGCGGGCGCGCGATTGCAGGTCCATCGGGCTGAGCTTCCAGTGTTTTTCCGGATGGAAGATGCGCTTCTGAAAGCGGCGCTCCTGCTCCTCGTTGCTGACCGAGAACCAGTACTTGATGAGGATGATGCCGCTGCGCACGAGCATGCGCTCGAATTCCGGGCAACTGCGCAGAAACTCGCGGTATTCCTCGTCGGTGCAAAAGCCCATCACCCGCTCGACGCCGGCTCGGTTATACCAGCTGCGATCGAAGAGCACCATTTCGCCACCGGCGGGAAGGTGCTGCACGTAGCGCTGGAAATACCACTGGCCGGTTTCGCGGTCGGTGGGCGCCGGTAGGGCGGCGACCCGGGTGACCCGCGGGCTGAGGCTTTCGGTGATACGCTTGATCGTTCCGCCCTTGCCGGCCGCGTCGCGTCCCTCGAAGATGACGACGACTTTCAGCTTCTTGAACTTGATCCATTCCTGCAGCTTGACGAGTTCGACCTGCAGCTTGGCCAGCGCTTTCTCGTAGGTCTTCGTCTTCAGCGGCGTCTTGCGCGAGCTCTTAACGCTTTCCACGTCCTTGGCCGCCGCCGTGGCAGCTGTTGCCTTCTGTGCTGCAGGCTTCGTTTTTGCTGTCTTCACGGCCTTCTCCTCCTTTGCCTTTGCCGGCGCCTTCTTCGGTTCTTCTGCGGCCGCTTTCGCAGCCGGCTTCGCTGCGGCAGCCTTGGCGGTGGTTTTGGCCGGAGGCGCGGCCTGGTCCACGGTTACGCCTTCGCTTGTGGCTTGCTCGTTTGTGGGTACGACCTCTGCTTGCTCGGTATTGACTTCACTCATTGATGCCTCCTTGGTGTGGCTAAAAAGCGGATTGCGGATGAAAGCGTGTCCTGGCAAGGGCGTTGCAGTTGATGGGGAGGTTTTCTTCCCTTGCCGACAACGCCAGATCAAGCTGAACACCGCGGACGGCAGCGCATGCGGACGCCATTGCGCCCCCCACAATTGTCCCGAGCAGCTCAAGGCTCCCTGGACGCAGCGCGGGATGCTGGCAGCACTCGTCGCGTAGCGCGCGCCGTCTCTGGGGCGAGGCTGCGGGGCCAAGCGACGGCGGCGTTCTCGCGGTTTGGGAGATTGGACAATCCAATGCGATCTTGAATTGCTGGCATGCTTCGTTTCCTTGTTGCGCCTGAACGGCCGCGGTCGGCAATTATCATTCATTTTGCTGCGGAAATGAACATTGTGGTGCACGAAACGTGCAATTTGATTTCGGAACTACAAAAAAGTTTGGCGCCCATAGTCGCCGACACCTTCCTGATGGCGAAAATGCTTCGGACGGGGCTGCGCAGCGGCCGATGGCCTGCCTTCCCGCGCGGGCCGAATCGCTGCCGTGCTGCTGTGGTCGACCGCGGGGGGGAAAAAAAGCGCCAGCTGGGCTGGCGCTCGTAGAGGCTTTTTTGGTAGCGGGGGAGCAGGCCGGCGTTCCGCTCAGGCTTGCTTACTCTGAGCGAAAGCCCGTGTGCGTGGCCGGTGTCGGCGATCAAACTGCCGGACAACCGGCTCCAGGCGATGCCTGGCGCTCAGGATGCCAGCTTGGCGAATGCTTCGATGACTGCGGGGGGGGCCTGGACCATCTCAATCAGGACGCCTTCGCCGCCGATCGGGAATTCATCATTGGCTTTCGGATGCATGAAGGTGATGTCAAAGCCGGCAGCGCCCTTGCGGATTCCGCCCGGCGCGAAGCGCACGCCATTGGCCGAAAGCCATTCGACCGCCTTCGGCAGGTCGTCGATCCACAGGCCGATGTGGTTGAGCGGCGTGACATGCACAGCCGGCTTTTTCTCCGGGTCGACCGGTTGCATCAGATCGACTTCGACCTTGAACGGGCCGGAGCCGATCGCGGCGATGTCTTCATCGACGTTCTCGCGCTCGCTGACGAAATTGCCGGTGATTTCCAGGCCAAGCATGTCGATCCATAGCTTGCGCAGTTTCATCTTGTCAGGGGCGCCAATGGCGATTTGCTGGATACCGAGGACTTTGAAGGGACGTTGGCTCATAGGGGGTTCTTTCTCTGTGGCTAAAGGGAAAAAGCGCTCGCTGCGCGACCTCAGTCGCGAGCAGAACGACGTATGGCGGTGGCTGCTGCAATCTCGCCACCGCGGGAAAACGCTTCGACATTCTCTTCGATGGTATCAGGGTCGTAGACATAATTCACCATCAGTCCGTACGACTGCTGGTTGCCACGCGACGAGGTGTCGGCCAGATAGTTGAGGCGTTCGATGCGTGCGCCATTGCCGAGGTGAAAGCGGGCGACCGGGTCGAACGGTTGGTCGTCCTTGCGGGCCAATAGTAGGTAGCGTGCGGCGAGCCGTGTCAAGCCATTCTGCAGGCTGCTCGACAGTCGGTCGTCAGCGGCCCAGTTTGGTGCCGAAAGCAGTGGTGCAAGCTCGCTGGCGCTGGTAATTGGCGCCATCTCTGACGGCAGTCGTCGTGTGATCTTGGCCAGGTCAGCGTCGGAAAATGCCTTCGCCCAGGCTTCCGGCTGGTTCTCGGCCCAGCGTCGAAAGGTGGGCAGCGGCGAAAGCGTTGCAAAGTTGGTCAGGCGCGGGTAATCGCGCTTCAGGTCGTCGACCACCCGCTTGAGCAGGAAATTGCCGAATGAGACCCCGCGCAGACCCGGTTGGGTGTTAGAGATCGAATAGAAGATCGCGGTATTGGCGCGCTGCGCATCGAATACCGGTGCATGCTCGTCGAGAAGGGCCTGCACGTTGTCTGCGAGATGCTCGGTCAAGGCGACCTCGACAAAGATCAGCGGCTCCATGGGCATGCGCGGATGAAAGAACGCGTAACAGCGGCGATCTGAATCGAGCCGATTCTTCAGGTCGCTCCAAGAGCGGATTTCGTGCACCGCTTCGTACTCGATAAGCTTCTCCAGCAGTGCGGCCGGCGAGTTCCAGGTGATGCGCTGCAGTTCGAGGAAGCCGACGTCGAACCAGGCGCTAAGGCGTGATTCGAGCTCACGGTCGAGCGAGCGCAGGGCGGGATCCTTGTCCAGCAGGCGCAGCAGATCGGCGCGTAGATCAACCAGGAACTTGACGCCCTGCGGCAGGGCGTTGAATTGCGTGAGGATGCGCAAGCGTGACGAGCGCATGGCGTTACGCAGGGCCGATTCGGCCGTCCACTGCTGGTCGGTACCGATCGCAGCCTGATAGTCGGCGTGGGCCTTGGCAACCCATTTCGGGTCGGGACCGAAGTCATTGGCGATGCTGCTCAGGAAGGTGGTGCGCCCGTCGTCATTGAGGTGCTGGTAGGTTTCGGCCAGCAGGGCTGCGCGTTGGCGGACCGAGACCTCCCCGCCGACGCCGCTGGCGCATTCCCGCAGCAGGTCACGAACACGCCCGAGGTGTTTGCCCTCCAGTTCGAGTGGGCCGGGACTCTCAAGCAGTTTGCGCACCCGGCGCAGTCCCCGGACAACGAAGCCCTCCGACATTCCTATCTCCTCCGTCCCGTGTTAAGCGGTGCGTCCAAGTCAGCTGCGTTGGCGATGGGCGAGAACGACCAATAGCAGACCACACAGAATCATCGGTAGCGACAACCATTGCCCCATGCTGACGCCAAACGAGAGTCCAAGGATACCATCATCAGGGGATCGGAAATACTCGGCGAGCCAGCGCAGGCTGCCGTAGCCAATGAGGAAAACACCCGAAACCGCACCGCGCGGTCGTGCGCGCGCCGAGTACAGCCAGAGCAGAACGAACAGGGCCAGCCCTTCGAGGCCCGCCTGGTAAAGCTGCGAGGGGTGGCGCGGCAAGTCATCCACCCAGGGAAAGACCATCGCCCACGGCAGCGCGGGGTCGGCCACCCGGCCCCACAGCTCGCCGTTGATGAAATTGCCGATGCGCCCGGCGGCAAGGCCGAGCGGCACCAGCGGAGCAATGAAATCGGTGATCTCGAACCAGGTCTTGCCGACCTTGCGGGCGTACAAGGCCATCGCCACGAGAACGCCGAGGAAGCCGCCATGAAACGACATGCCACCCCGCCAGACGGCGAGAATTTCCAGCGGATGTTGCAGGTAGTAGCCGGGCTGATAAAAGAGGATCTCGCCCAGGCGGCCGCCGATGATGACGCCGAGAACGCCGTAGAAGAGCAGGTCATCGAGCTGGCGCACTGTCCAGCCGCTGGCCGAGAGCTGCGGACGGGTCAGGATGCGGTGCCGACCAAGCCACCAGAACTGCAGGAAGGCGGCCAGGTACATCAGCCCGTACCAGTGCACTTTCAGCGGGCCGAGCGAAAGCGCTATGGGGTCGAACTGGGGATGGGTCAACACGGTGCGAGGACTCGGAGGCTTTCGGATAGAATTCGGATTATATCGCGCCACCCTCGGGCGCGTTCCGGATTGGAGATTGGCAATGCCTGACTATCGTTCCCGCACCTCGACCCACGGTCGCAACATGGCTGGTGCCCGCGCCCTGTGGCGCGCAACAGGCATGAAGGATGGCGACTTCGGCAAGCCGATCATCGCCGTCGTCAATTCCTTTACCCAGTTCGTCCCGGGTCACGTGCACCTCAAGGACATGGGGCAGCTGGTGGCGCGCGAGATCGAGGCCGCCGGTGGAATCGCCAAGGAATTCAACACCATTGCCATCGACGACGGCATCGCCATGGGCCACGACGGCATGCTCTATTCGCTGCCCTCGCGCGACTTGATTGCCGACTCGGTCGAGTATATGGTCAATGGCCACTGCGCCGACGCCATGGTCTGCATCTCGAACTGCGACAAGATCACTCCAGGGATGCTGATGGCAGCGATGCGGGTGAACATCCCGACCATCTTCGTCTCCGGTGGCCCGATGGAAGCGGGCAAGGTCGATTGGGGCGGCAAGGTGATTGCCATCGACCTGGTTGATGCCATGGTCAAGGGCGGCGACAGTAATTGTTCGGACGACGAAGTCGACGCCTTCGAGCGCTCGGCCTGTCCGACCTGCGGTTCGTGTTCGGGGATGTTTACCGCCAACTCGATGAACTGCCTGACCGAGGCGCTCGGCTTTTCACTCCCCGGCAATGGTACCGTTCTCGCCACGCACGCCGATCGTAAGGGGCTTTTTCTGGAGGCGGGCCGGCAGATCGTCGAATTGTGTCGCCGCTACTATGAGCGTGACGATGCTTCCGTATTGCCGCGCGCGATAGGAAGCTTCGAAGCCTTCGAGAATGCGATGACGCTCGACGTGTCGATGGGTGGCTCGACCAACACCGTGCTGCATATTCTGGCGGCGGCGCAGGAGGGCGGTGTGAATTTCACCATGGACGACATCGACCGCATCTCGCGCAAGGTGCCGTGCCTGGCCAAGGTGGCGCCGGCGACGCCCGATTTCCATATCGAGGATGTGCACCGTGCCGGCGGAATCTTCGCCATTCTCGGCGAACTCGACCGCGCAGGCCTGATCCATCGCCAGCAGCCGACGGTGCACGCCAGCACGCTCGGCGAGGCGATCGACCGCTGGGACGTGATTCGCAACCAGGATCCGGCGCTGCTCGAGTTTTTCCGCGCGGCGCCCGGCGGCATCCCCACACAGACCGCGTTCTCGCAGAGCAGGCGCTATCCGGAGCTCGATGTGGATCGC
Source organism: Candidatus Accumulibacter appositus (assembly GCA_000585055.1). Taxonomy (GTDB): domain Bacteria; phylum Pseudomonadota; class Gammaproteobacteria; order Burkholderiales; family Rhodocyclaceae; genus Accumulibacter; species Accumulibacter appositus. Next base: position 36,285 of record JEMX01000002.1, on the reverse strand, counting down.
AGCCACGGTTGCATTCGCAACCGTGAGCATGCCTATTCGCAGGATGGTGGTCTGGCCGTACTGTATGGCAATCTGGCGAGCGACGGTTGTATCGTGAAAACCGCAGGCGTCGACGAAAGCATCTGGGTATTCACCGGCAAGGCGCGGGTGTTCGAAAGTCAGGACGACGCCGTGCAGGCGATTCTTGGCGACCGGGTCAAGGCGGGTGAGGTGGTGGTTATCCGTTACGAAGGGCCGAAGGGCGGTCCCGGCATGCAGGAAATGCTCTATCCGACTTCCTACCTGAAATCCAAGGGGCTGGGAAAAGCCTGCGCACTGCTTACCGACGGCCGCTTTTCCGGTGGGACTTCAGGTCTATCGATCGGGCACGCATCGCCGGAGGCCGCTGAAGGCGGCGCGATCGGGCTCGTCGAAGAGGGTGACCTGATCGAAATCGACATCCCTGGTCGGCGCATTCATCTGGCCATAGGGGATGCTGAAATGGCCAGGCGCCGCGGCGCAATGGATGGTCGCGGCGAGGCGGCCTGGCAGCCGACTGCTCCGCGCCAGCGGATGGTTTCCAAGGCCTTGCAGGCCTATGCGCTGATGGCGACCTCGGCGGCGACCGGTGCGGTGCGCGACCTGGAGCAGCTCAAGAGGCGCTAATCGGGGCGCTCAATGCCAACGTTTGGGCGGGCTGCTGTCAACGATCCGTGTTGCCGAAGCGTTACTAGCGCTAACGTTTGCCGCACGGGTAACGCGAATCAACAGGCTTTGCAAGCGGGCCAAACTGAAATAATATCGCGCCGTACCAAACCATTTTTCTGAACGGAGTGAGAGTATGAAAGCGATCTACCTGAGCCTGCTGGCTGCTGCCGGCGTGATGTCTGCCGGAGTCGTCCAGGCTGAAGACGCAGCGGCCCTGGCCAAGTCCAAGAATTGCCTGACCTGCCATCAGGTCGACAAGAAGGTCGTCGGTCCGTCGTACAAGGACGTGGCCAACAAGTACACGGCCAAGGATGAGGCGATGCTCGCCGAGAAGATCATCAAGGGTGGCAAGGGTAACTGGGGTCCGGTACCGATGCCGCCGAACAAGGTGACGCCCGAAGAGGCCAACACGCTGGCCAAGTGGATCCTCAGCTTGAAGTGATCGCGACATGAAGAAAAACCGGCCAAGCGCCGGTTTTCTTTTTCGGCGGCCGCCAAGCAGCTGATATGCATCTCGACCGCAATATGCATGTTGACAAGCTCCTGATGTGCTTGGACAATCGCCCGTTCGCTACCCCATTAAAAACACAATATCGGAGATGACACTTATGAACCACCTACGTATGCCCGGTGTACTTATCGCTTTGGCGGCGTCTGTAGCGCTGATTGGCTGCGGTAAGAAGGAAGAGCCTCAGGCAGCTGCGCCCGCAGCAGCAGCGGCTGCGCCGGCGCCGGCGGAAGTGATTGTCAAGATTGGCCACGTCGCGCCACTGACCGGTCCGATCGCTCACCTCGGCAAGGACAACGAGAACGGAGCTCGTTTGGCGGTCGACGACGCCAATGCGCAGAAGATCACCATCGACGGCAAGCTGGTCAAGTTCGAACTCCTCGGTGAGGATGATCAGGCCGACCCGAAAACTGGTACGGTCGTTGCGCAGAAGCTGGTTGACGCCAAGGTCGCTGGCGTTGTTGGTCACTTGAATTCGGGTACTACCATCCCCGCTTCTTCAATCTATAACCAGGCTGGCCTGCCACAGATCTCGCCGTCGGCGACCAATCCGAAGTACACCCAGCAAGGCTTCAATACAGCCTTCCGGGTGATGGCCAACGACATTCAGCAGGGCTCGGTGGTCGGTACCTACGCGGCCAAGGATATGGGCGCCAAGACCATCGCCATCATTGACGACCGTACGGCGTACGGCCAAGGCTTGGCGGACGAGGTCGAAAAAGCGGCCAAGGCCAATGGCGCGACAGTGGTCGCCCGCGAGTTCACCAACGACAAGGCCATCGACTTCAAGGCCATCCTGACCAAGATCAAGGCCACCAACCCCGACGTGATCTTCCTCGGCGGCATGGACGCGGTCGGTGGTCCGATGCTTAAGCAGATGAAGGAACTGGGCATTACCGCACAGTTCACCACTGGCGACGGTGGTTGCTCGCCGGAACTGATCAAGCTCGCCGGAGATGCGTCCGAAGGCGTCATTTGTACGCAGGCCGGCCTGCCAGCCGACAAGCTTCCGAATGGTCAGAAATTCCTCGCCGACTTCACCAGCAAGTATGGTCAGATCCAGATCTATTCGCCATACAGCTACGACGCCGTGATGGTCCTGATTGACGCCATGAAACGCGCCAATTCTGTCGATCCCGTGAAGTATCTGCCGGAAGTCGGCAAGACCTCGTACGACGGGGTGACTGGCAAAGTCGAGTTCGACGAAAAAGGCGATATCAAGAACGGCGCAATTACCGTTTTCGAGATCAAGGATGGCAAGCTAGTCACTCTGAAGAGTGAAGGCGGCGCCATGCCTGCCGCTGCACCTGCGGCTGCTCCGGCTACGGAAGCCAAGCAGTAAACCGGCAACCGGCACCTCGGGGACGACAGCTCTGCTGCCGTCCCCGCGCTTACCTGCATCCGCTCAGCATGAGCCGGGCCTTGCGCCCGCACGCCCGATTCCTGGCGCCATGAGTCGGAACCTGCGGTTCGCCACACGCACCTTGTTGCGGAAAGCTCGACCATGGACACTCTCCTTCAGCAGCTGATCAACGGCCTTACTCTCGGCGCGGTCTACGCGCTTGTCGCTCTCGGTTACACGATGGTCTACGGCATCATCGGCCTGATCAACTTCGCCCACGGCGAGGTGGTGATGATCGGGACGATGGTCGCTTTCACGGTCATAGTTTCGCTCGCCGGTTCCGGCATGCCGCCGCTAATGATCCTCGGCATTGGCCTGCTGATTTCGGTGCTGGTGTGCATGGCGCTCGGCTGGTCCCTGGAACGAGTCGCCTATCGCCCGCTGCGCGGTGCGCCGCGGCTGACGCCACTGATCACCGCCATCGGCATGTCGATGGTCCTGCAGAACGTGGCCATGATCATCTGGGGCCGCAACTACATCACTTTTCCGCCGATGATCGAAAAGCACATCTTCACCGTCGGTGGGGCGACCTTCACCAACGTGCAGGTGGCAATCGTCACCCTCGCCGCGTTGGTGATGTCCGGGCTGATTTACCTTGTTCACCGCACCCGCCTTGGCATGGCCATGCGCGCCACGGCGCAGAATCCGCAGGTCGCGTCGCTGATGGGCGTCGATATCAATCGCGTCATCGCCATGGCCTTCGTCATCGGTTCGGCGCTGGGTGCGGTCGCCGGCTGTATGGTCGGTTCGTATTACGAGATCGCGCATTATCAGATGGGCTTCATGCTCGGTCTGAAGGCCTTTACGGCGGCTGTTCTGGGCGGCATCGGCAACCTCGCCGGGGCCATGGCCGGGGGTATTCTGCTCGGCGTCATCGAGGCGCTTGGCGCGGGCTACATCGGTCAGCTGACCGGTGACTTCCTTGGCAGCCACTACCAGGATATCTTCGCCTTCATCGTCCTGATCGTGGTCCTGATGTTTCGCCCTTCGGGTCTCTTTGGCGAGCGCACGGGAGATCGCGCATGAACGACCAAGTCAAGACATCTGTTCCCTGGCAGCGGCACTGGATGGCCGTGGTGCTCATTGGCGTCGTCCTGTTGGCCGTGCCTTTCGTCGCCGCCCTGGGTGGACAGGCATGGGTACGCATCGCCAACTTCGCGATTCTCTATGTCTTTCTGGCGCTGGGACTCAATATCGTCGTCGGCTACGCCGGCCTGCTAGACTTGGGCTATGTTGCTTTTTATGCGGTCGGCGCCTACGTCTATGCCTTGCTAGCGTCGCCACACTTCGGTTTGCACCTGCCATTCTGGGTCATACTGCCGGTGGGTGCCGGAATCGCTTGTATCTTCGGGATGCTACTCGGTGCGCCGACGCTGAAGCTGCGGGGCGACTACCTGGCGATCGTGACGCTCGGCTTTGGGGAAATCATCCGCATCTTTCTGAACAATCTGAATGCGCCAATCAACGTCACCAACGGCGCGCAAGGGATTACCCTGATCGACCCGATCAGGATCGGTGATTTTTCGTTTGCCGACACCACGACAGTTCTGGGAGTGGCCATCTCCGGGCCGCAGAAGTATTACTTTCTGCTGGTGGCGCTGGCGATCATGGTGATCATCGTCAATATCCGTTTGCAGAATTCTCGTGTCGGTCGTGCCTGGCAGGCAATACGCGAGGATGAGGTGGCCGCCAAGGCTTGCGGGATCAACACCCGCAACATCAAGCTGCTGGCGTTCGCCATGGGAGCGTCGTTCGGCGGCATCGCTGGCGGCGTCTTTTCGGCGATGCAGGGCTTTGTCAGCCCCGAGAGCTTCTCGCTGATGGAGTCGATCACCATCCTGGCGATGGTCGTTCTTGGTGGCATGGGGCATATCCCGGGCGTTATCCTCGGTGCGATTCTGCTGACCGCCCTTCCGGAAGTCCTGCGCTATGGTATCGAGCCTTTGCAGCAGGCCGTCTTCGGGCGCATGATCATCGATCCCGAGAGCTTGCGAATGCTCATTTTCGGCCTGTCGATGGTGCTCGTGATGCGCTTTCGGCCGGCCGGTTTGTGGCCTTCGCCACAGCGCCGTCGCGAACTTGCCGAGAGCGCGAATTGACCATGGGCGAACACCAGATTCTTCTCGAAGCTCATGATGTTGCCAAGCATTTCGGTGGCGTCAAGGCTCTGCATGATGTTTCGTTGACCATTCGGCGAGGCGAGATCTACGGCCTGATCGGCCCCAACGGGGCCGGCAAGACGACTTTTTTCAACTGCCTGACCGGTCTCTACAAGAACGAAAGCGGCCATTTCGTCTTCGACGGCGTAAAGCTGGCCGCCGACGCGCCGCACAAAGCGGCCGAAGTCGGGATTGCCCGGACCTTTCAGAACATTCGCCTGTTCGGAAACATGTCGGCGATCGAGAACGTGATGGTCGGACGGCATCTGCGTACCCATGCTGGAGTGCTCGGTGCGATCACTCGTAATCGGTCGACGATGACCGAGGAGGCTGCGATCACGCGTCGCGCCGAGGAGCTCTTGCACTACGTCGGTATTCACGAACGGGCGCACGATCTTGCCAAGAACCTTTCCTACGGCGACCAGCGCCGGCTCGAGATTGCCCGTGCCCTGGCCACGGAACCCAAGCTGCTGGCGCTCGACGAGCCCGCCGCAGGAATGAACGGCACCGAAACCGAAGCTCTGCGGATCCTTGTCGAAGGCATTTGCCGGGATGGCGTCACGGTGCTGCTGATCGAGCATGACGTCAAGCTGGTGATGGGTTTGTGCGGGCGGGTGGCAGTACTCGACTACGGCGAAAAGATCTGCGAGGACGTGCCGGCGGTGGTGCAGAAGGATCCTCGCGTCATCGAGGCCTACCTCGGTGGTTCGATCGCCTGAAGGAACAGAAAAACAATGCTTGAAGTTACCGGTTTGCGCGTTTCCTACGGTGGGATCCAGGCCGTTCGCGGCATCACGTTTCACGTCAATGAGGGCGAGATGGTGGCTCTGATCGGTGCCAATGGCGCCGGCAAGAGCAGTACCCTGCGTGCCCTGGCACGATTGCTCGAACCGGCGGGCGGCAGTGTCCGCTATCGCGGCAAGGAACTCGTCTCGCTACCGCCCTATCGGCTGGTTGGCGAAGGGATCGCCCTGGTGCCCGAAGGTCGCGGCGTCTTTCCGCGCATGAGCAGTCTCGAAAACTTGCGTATGGGCGCCTATGCGCGCAACGACAAGGCCGAGATCGAACGTGATCTCGAACATGTTCTGGGGCACTTCCCGCGCCTCAAGGAGCGCGCCCAGCAGACCGCCGGCACCCTTTCCGGTGGCGAGCAGCAGATGCTGGCCATCGGCCGTGCGCTGATGAGCAAACCCAGGCTGATGCTGCTCGATGAGCCTTCGATGGGTCTCGCCCCGATCATGGTGCAGAAAATTTTCGAGGTCATTCGTACGGTGTCTCTGGAAGGTATGACCATTCTGCTCGTCGAGCAGAACGCCAAGCTGGCACTGGAGGTCAGTCAGCGTGGTTACGTCATGGAGAGCGGCGAAATCACCGTCACCGACGAGTCGAAGAAGCTGCTCGCCGACCCCAAGGTACGTGCCGCCTACCTCGGCGAGTGAGTCGTGGCGCAGCCCTCGCGGGGCGATAGCTGACTGCCAACGATCGTCGCGTAGGTCTGAAAACCCTAGAACTCCATCGCCTCGGCGAATGCCTGTGCCTGCAGCTGCGCGCGATTGAACTGGTCTGCCGTCAGGCCGAGCATCGCCGCCTGTTGGGCGATCAGCTCGCCTTGAGTGCCTTCGCTGGACAGCGCCAGTTCGAGGAAGGGCTGATAGCGCCCGCCATTTCCCAGCAGCGCATCGCAGATGGCATCAGGTAGGCGCATGGCATCGAGCGCCTGCTCCATGCCAACGCCGAGCAAGACGTCGAGCAGCGAGAAAGCCCCGGTAATGAAGAGGTTGTCGTGCTCCGCCTTGTCGACCAGTTCGGCCGCCAGCAACTCCATCAGCCGGCCGCGCTGGAGGGCGGTGTACATGAGCGCCGGGGCCATCGGGTCCTTGCTGGCTGTCGCCAGCAACAGTGACAACCAGCGATTGAGCTTGTCATAGCCGAGCATGTTGACGGCGTGACGGAAGGACTGGATTTCGCAGGATAGGCCAAAACCGGCGGAGTTGATGTAGCGCAGTAGCTTGTACGACATCGCCACATCCAGCTTGAGCGCGGCCTCGATATCCCGAATCTCGCCGTTCTGGCGTACCAGATTGAGCACCCGCACGATGTTCGTCTGCGCCGGATTGAGCGATTTGGCCGGCTGGCTACTCGGCGCGGTGAAGAACCAGCCAGCGGCAGCGGTCATGCCGCCATCCATACATGCCCGGAAATCCTCACTGGTCTGGACATTTAACGCGATTCCCATGCCGTAGCTCCGGGTGCGCGCGGCCAGCAGTTTCAGCTGCGCTAGCGTAAACTTTGTGGTGTCAAAAGCGATGAAGCGAAACGGCACGTCGACCGATAGCGCCTTCGTGGCCTGGGCATCAAAAAGCAGACAGGCGGTCGGTTGCCAAGTTTGCAGGGCAGCAACCAGATCGGGTCCTTCGGCGCCGAGCAATGCTGCGGCGGGCAGTTCGATGGCCGCGTTATCGGGTGCCGACCAGTCCAGCAAGCCGGCGTCGCATTTGTTGGCTCCGCAGCTGATGAACACCGGTTTTTCGCTACGCGTCCAGATGTCGTCCAGGGCGCCAAGCGCATTCGCGGCATCCTGCATGTTCTCGTGCTTGCCGAGGTGGAGTGTCAAACGATTGGCGATGATTCTGCTCTGACGATTGAGCAGCGGTTGCCGGGACATGAAGACATTATTCATATTGGCCGACCTTTCGGTCCGTAGGAGGTAGGATGTCGATGGCCGCCAGGGTATCGGACGCAAAGTCGAAAGAGTCGGCGAAGAACTCCTCAGCTGGCAAGTGGCAAAGCGTCAGGAAATCATGCCTGGCGGCGGCGACCATCGCCGGTGAGCCGCAAACGTAGGCTTGATAGCCAGATAGGTCGGGATGGTCTGCCATCGCCGCCCGGTGGACGAGGCCGCGGCGGCCGTTCCAGGGCTGCTCCGCGGGCGCGTCGGAGAGCACCGGGATGAAGCGCAACTGCGCATGCTGCGCTGGCCACTCTTGGGCGAGCTGCAGGAGGTAAAGATCGGCGAGCTGCCGGCCACCCCAATAGACGACCATCGGACGCTCGCAATTTTCCGCAATCGCCTGTTGAACGACAGCCTTGATCGGTGCAAAGCCGGTACCGCCGGCGACCAGGAGAATCGGCTTGTGCGAGTCGGAGCGCAGGAAGAAGCTGCCCTGTGGTCCACGCAAGCGCAGCAGATCGCGCTCCTTCAGGGTGTTGAAAACGTGATCGGTGAACTGTCCGCCGGGTATATGGCGGACATGCAATTGCAGGAAAGCGTCTTCGTGTGGCGAGTTGGCAATGGAAAACGCCCGCCGCCTGCCGTCCCTGAGCAGGATGTCCACGTATTGTCCGGCGCGAAACTGCAGACGCTCGCTGGCCGGAAGTTTGAGCTCGACGATCATTACGTCCGGGGCGGCTCGTGTCAGACTGTGTACGCGTGCGGGCAGGGTTCTGACCGGAATGTCGGCGACGGAATCTACCTCCCTGCTTTCGATGACCAGGTCACTGCGCGCCATGGCGCAGCAGAAGAGGGTATCGCCGGTACGACGATCGGCTTCACTAAGGGCATCGAGCGTTGCCTTGCCATGTGCCACCTGCCCACTCAGCACCTTGCCCCGGCAGGCGCCACAAACGCCATCGCGACAGCCGTAGGGAAGGCATAATCCGTGCCTCAGTGCGGCATCGAGAATCGTCTCCTCTGGGTGTGCCTGGAAACTGTGCTGGCTTGGCTGAACACTGACCTGAAAACCCATTGCCTCTCCGCTGCTGTGCGAATCCGGTAAAATTGCGCGGTGCAAAAACTATTGATCGTCGGTTGTGGAGATGTCGCCCGCCGTCTCCTGCCCCGGCTGCTTGGCCACTACCGCGTTTTCGCCCTGGTTCGCGACCCGGAGCAACTCGCTTTCTGGCGCGATAAGGGCGCCAAACCACTGCTCGCCGATCTTGATCGACCCGCCAGCCTGCACCGTATTGCCGGCCTCGCCGAGATCATCGTCCACCTGGCGCCGCCGGCTACGCTAAGGCCATCCGGTGAAGCAGGTGATCGGCGCGACACTCGCACCCGCTGGCTGCTTGCCGCCTTAGCACGAGGGGTGAGTCTACCACAGCGCATCGTGTATATAAGTACCTCGGGGGTCTATGGTGACTGTGCCGGCGACCGCGTGGACGAGACCCGCGCCACCTGTCCAGGCTCTGCCCGTGCTCACCGCCGCGTTGACGCCGAGCGCCAGTTGCGAGACTTCGGTCGGCGTGGTGTCGTGGTCAGCATTCTGCGGGCGCCCGGGATCTATGCCGCTGACCGTCTGCCGCTCGAACGCCTGCGGCGCGGAGTGGCGGCGCTGCGCCAGGCCGACGATGTGTATACCAACCACATTCATGCCGATGATCTGGCGCAGATGACCTGTGCTGCGCTGCGCTATGGCCGCAGCAACCGCGCCTACAACGCGACGGATGATTCGGAGATCAGAATGGGCGACTATTTTGATCTCGTTGCCGATCATTTCGGTTTGCCAAGGGTGCCTCGTCTGCCTTGTGCCGAGGCACGACAACAGCTGTCGCCGCTGCAGTGGTCGTTCATGAGTGAGTCCCGCCGCTTGCAGAACCAGCGGATAAAAAAAGAACTCCGCGTCAGGCTGCACTATCCGCGCGTCGAGGATGGCGTGGCCGCGGCCGCCAACAGTGATGACGTAGAGAAAGATACCCGATCATGAGAGGCATGGCCGGCCCCCTCTCGCTTGCAGTGCGTATTGCCGCTTGCACGCCGGAATTGTTCACCGGGCAGGGAGCATACGCCCTGAATTCCCCGCCTCACCCCGGGCGCTTCTCCCGCGACGGAAGCAAGTTGATTCGTGAGTCGCGTACGCGAACTTCATACTGAGGAAAGGAAAAGTCAGTGCTCGTAAGCAAGGTCTTGCATCTGTGGTTGGTGGTCAGCTGGTTCGCCGGTCTTTTTTACCTGCCGCGCATTTTCGTCAACCTGGCGATGGTCGAGCCCGATAGTGAGGCCGAACGCAAGCGCCTGTTGATGATGGCTGAAAAGCTCTATCGCTTCATGACGCCGATCGGCATTCTAGCCGTTGCTCTGGGTCTCTGGTTGTGGTTCGGCTACGGTTTTTCGGGTGGCTGGCTGCACGCCAAGACCGGGCTGGTAGTGTTGCTGATTGCCTATCACGCTTACTGCGGTCGCCTGTTGCAAGGCTTCAAGGATGGTCGCATCAAGCGTAGTGATGTCTGGTTCCGCTGGTTCAACGAAGTGCCGGTGCTGTTGCTGCTGGCGGCAATTTACCTCGCCGTCCTGAAACCTTTCTAGTTGGAGACAATCGTGGAAACTTTTTTTGCCAGCTGTCCGCGTGGTCTCGAGACCCTGCTCGCCGAGGATCTGACAGCGGCTGGCGCGCGTGATCTGAAGCAGATCTCCGGTGGGGTGCACTTCGTCGCCGACTGGCCGGTCTGCTACCGGGCCAATCTCCATTCGCGGATTGCCACCCGCATCCTGTGCCGGATGGCGCACGGCCGCTATACGAAGGAGGAAGATATCTACCAGTTGGCGCTTGATACGGCCTGGCCACAGTGCTTCCTTCCCGAGCAGACGATTCGGGTCGACGTCAATGCGGTGAAAAGCCCCCTGAAAAGCATCGATTTCGTCACCCTGCGTATCAAGGACGCAGTCTGTGATCGCTTCCGCCGCGAGTTCGGCCGTCGCCCAAGCGTCGATACGCGGCAACCGGACGTGCGTATCCAGGGCTTCATCAGCAGCGACGAGTGTACGCTGTATCTGGATACCTCCGGTGCGCCCCTCTATCAGCGTGGTTTTCGCCAGAAGACTGTCGAAGCGCCGCTGCGCGAAAACCTCGCTGCCGGTATCTTGCGTCTCAGTGGCTGGCAGCCGGGTGTGCCGCTGCTCGATCCGATGTGTGGCAGTGGCACTTTTCTAATTGAGGCTGCCCAGATAGCGCTGGGCGTGGCGCCGGGCGCCAGGCGGGATTTTGCTTTCCAACAGCTGCGCCAATTCGATTCTCTCGCCTGGAAGACGCTGTACGACGCGGCGCGTGCGAGCGAAAAACCGCTCGCCAATGCCGGAATATTTGGCAGCGACATTTCGCCGGTGGCGGTGCGTGCGGCTCTGGCCAATCTCGACCGTGCCGGGCTGCTGCCTGCGGTCAGTCTGCGTTCGGGAGATTTGCTCGACGTCGAGGCCCCGGCTGGCAGCGGGATCATGGTCAGCAACCCGCCTTACGGCGAGCGCGTCTCCAGCGATGACGAGCTGGCAGCCTTTTACCCCTTGCTGGGCCAGACGCTGAAGCAAGGCTTCGCCGGCTGGACCTGTTACCTGATTAGCGCCGACACGCGTTTGCCGAAGATGATGCGCCTGACTCCCAGCAAGAAGACGCCGCTGTTCAACGGCGCGCTCGATTGCCGCCTGTACGAATTCAAAATGGTCGCCGGTAGCAACCGCGGAAAGGCGGGGGTGAAATCCGCATAGCGGATTGGTTGCGTACGCAGTCCGCCAGCTTATTGTGAAAGTCGCGCAAGCGACTCACGCCGCTCCCTTCTCCCCTCGCGGGGTGAGGCGGGGAATTCAGGGAGCATGCTCCCTGCCCGGCGAACGATTCCGGCGTGCAAGCCGGAACCCACGGCAAGGACAGAGGGGGAAACGGTCATGACTTCCATGATCCGGGGAGTCTCGACATGTCATGACCGTTAGACGATGTCCAGGTGGCCGATGCCGGCGGTGAGGTCGCGGTCTTGCGACTCCTTGCCGTGCAGCTTGATCTGCAGGCGTAGATCGTTGAGCGAGTCCGCGTTGCGCAAGGCGTCCTGATAGTTGATTTGGCCCGCTTCGTAGAGATCGAACAGCGCCTGATCGAAGGTTTGCATGCCCAGTTCGCGCGAGCGCTTCATGACCTCCTTGATCTCGTGCACATGTCCCTTGAAAATCAGGTCGGAGATCAGCGGCGAGTTGAGCAGCACCTCGATCGCTGGTACTCGTCCCCTGCCGTCCTTCTTCGGCAGCAGGCGCTGCGAGATCAGTGCACGCAGGTTCAGGGAAAGGTCCATCAACAACTGGTGGCGGCGCTCTTCCGGGAAAAAGTTGATGATCCGGTCGAGCGCCTGATTGCTGCTGTTGGCGTGCAGCGTGGCCAGGCACAGGTGCCCGGTTTCAGCAAAAGCAACGGCGTAGTCCATGGTCGCCCGGTCTCGGATCTCGCCCATCATGATCACGTTCGGCGCCTGCCGCAGGGTGTTCTTCAGCGCCACTTCCCAGGAGTCGGTGTCGACGCCGATTTCGCGTTGCGTGACGATGCACTTCTTGTGCTCGTGCACAAACTCGATGGGGTCTTCTATGGTAATGATATGGCCATAGCTATTGCGGTTGCGGTGATCAAGCAGGGCAGCCAGTGAGGTCGTCTTGCCGGTGCCGGTGCCGCCGACGAAGATGACTAGCCCGCGGCTGGTCAGCGAGATGTCCTTCAGGACTGCTGGCAAGGTCAGTTCGTCGAGCGTCGGCACCACCAGATTGATCGTCCGGCAGACCACCGCGACGCGCCCCTGTTGCACCAGCGCATTGACGCGAAAGCGACCAATGCCCGACGGTGAAATAGCGAAGTTGCATTCCTTCTTTTCTTCGAACTCGGTCGCCTGACGGTCGTTCATGATCGAGCGTGCAAGCTCGGCAGAGTGCTGCGGCAGTAGCGGCTGGTTGGATACCGGCATCACCTTGCCGTCAATCTTGATGGCCGGCGGGAAATGAGCGGTGATGAACAGGTCGGAACCATTCTTCTGGGTCATCAGCCGCAACAGTTCGTGCATGAACTTCAGCGCTTGATCGTGCTCCATGCTTATTCTCCTGCTCGCGAAGCGGGCTTAGGCGCTTGGGAAGGTGTCCTTGTTGGCGGCCTTGCTCTTGGCTTCCGCTGCGGACACGATATTGCGCCGCACAAGTTCGACCAGATTTTGGTCAAGGGTCTGCATGCCATGCTGCTGCCCGGTCTGCAGAGCGGAGTACATCTGGGCGACCTTGTTCTCGCGGATCAGGTTGCGGATGGCCGGCGTGCCGAGCATGATCTCGTGCGCAGCGACCCGCCCCTGGCCATCCTTGCTCTTCAGCAGGGTTTGCGAAATCACCGCACGTAGCGACTCGGAAAGCATCGAGCGAACCATCTCCTTTTCGGCAGCCGGGAAGACGTCGACAATCCGGTCGATGGTCTTGGCCGCGCTGGAGGTATGCAGGGTGGCGAATACCAGGTGTCCGGTTTCGGCTCCGGAGAGTGCCAGACGGATGGTTTCCAGATCGCGCATCTCGCCAACCAAAATGACGTCCGGGTCCTCACGGAGGGCCGAGCGCAACGCATTCTGAAACGACAGCGTATGCGGTCCGACTTCGCGCTGGTTGATCAGGCACTTCTTCGATTGGTGAACGAACTCGATCGGATCTTCGACGGTCAGGATGTGACCGTAGCTGTTCTCATTGACGTGATTGACCATGGCCGCCAGGGTGGTCGATTTTCCAGAGCCGGTGGGGCCGGTGACCAGCACGATGCCGCGCGGAAACTCGGCAATGCTTTGGAATATCTTCGGACAATTGAGTTCTTCAAGGGTCAGCACTTTCGACGGAATGGTCCGGAAGACGGCGCTGGCGCCGCGATTCTGAACGAAGGCGTTGACTCGAAAACGCGCCAGATTGGGAATTTCGAAGGAAAAGTCGCATTCCAGCGTGTCTTCGTACTGTTTGCGCTGGCCGTCGCTCATGATGTCGTACACCCTGGCGTGCACGTCCTTGTGCTCCATCGCTGGCAGGTTGATGCGGCGCACATCGCCGTGGACGCGGATCATTGGCGGCAGGCCCGATGACAGGTGGAGGTCGGAAGCCTTGTTCTTGACGCTGAAGGCCAGTAGTTCAGTGATGTCCATCCGGTTCGGTCCTCGGGCGGTGGGCAGGGTGCGGTGCTATACTCGGGGCAACCTGCGTAACGCCTGATTATGACCTTACTCTCCGCCAAGCTGCAAGCCGTTCTCGCGCGAATCGCCAGCGCGGCGCGGCAGTACGGACGTGACCCCGCTGAGGTTCGCCTGGTCGCGGTCAGCAAGACATGGCCCGCGGCGTGCGTTCGCGAGGCGGCGCTTGCCGGGCAGACGGCTTTCGGCGAGAGCTTCGTCCAGGAAGGCCTCGATAAGGCAAGTGAGCTACACGCCTTGGGTCTTGACTGGCATTTTATCGGTAGCGTGCAGAGCAACAAGACCCGTTTACTTGCCGAGAATTTCGACTGGGTGCATTCTGTAGATCGCTTGCGCATTGCCGAACGGCTTTCCGAACAACGACCTGCGTCGCTACCGCCGCTATCGGTCTGTGTTCAGGTGAACGTCAGCGGTGAGGCCAGCAAGGGTGGCGTTTGCCCTGCGGCAGCGTCGGCGTTGGCGCAGGCCGTTGCGCTGCTGCCAAACCTGCGCTTGCGTGGGCTGATGACCGTTCCGGCGCGCAGTGACGGTTTTCTGGAACAACGACGCCCGTTCCGCCTGCTGCGCCAGCTTTCCGAACAACTGCAAGCCGGCGGGCTGGCGCTGGATACCCTTTCGATGGGCATGTCGCACGATCTCGAAGCAGCGATCGCCGAGGGCGCAACCCTGGTGCGCGTGGGTACCGCGATTTTTGGTGAGAGACACAAAGCATGAAAATAACATTCCTGGGTGGCGGCAATATGGCCAGCGCCCTGATTGGCGGCCTGATCAAAACCGGATTCTCGGCCGCCGATATCGCCGTGATCGAGGTCGGTGCGCAGGGGCGCGCCAAGCTGCGACTGATGTACGGTATACGGTGTTACGAGTCGCCGACCGTCGCTGCCCTCGACTGCGATGCGCTGCTGCTATCGGTGAAGCCGCAGCAGATGCACGATGCCTGCGCGTCGCTCCCCAAGCGCCTCAAGCAGCAATTGGTGATCAGTATTGCTGCTGGCCTGCGCCTGGCAGACATCGCGCGCTGGCTCGGCGGCTACGGCAAGATTGTGCGCGCGATGCCCAATACCCCGGCGCTAATCGGTGCCGGCATCACCGGTCTGTGCGCGCTGCCGGCGGTATCGATGGCCGAGCGGCTGGGGGCCGAACGTATCCTGCAGGCGGTCGGAAGTACGCTGTGGGTTGCCGATGAGGCGCGAATGGACGCCGTGACTGCCGTCTCTGGCAGCGGCCCGGCGTACGTCTTCCTGTTCATCGAGACCTTGCAGCAGGCGGCGACAGAGCTTGGTCTGACGCCAATCCAGGCACGCCAGCTGGCCATCGAAACGGTCCTCGGTGCGGCCAAGCTGGCGGTCCAATCGGATGAAGCTGCTGCCGTGCTGCGTGAGCGGGTCACCTCGAAAGGAGGAACGACCGAAGCAGCCCTGCAAATGATGGACGACCGCGGCGTCAGGGAAGGCTTCATCGCTGGCGTGCTGGCGGCCAACGCACGCAGTCGTGAACTGGGCGAACTGCTCGGAAAGGATAGTTGATGGCGGGGCAGGCGGGTTTGTTTCTGTTACAGGTGGTCACCGGGCTGCTGAGCTTTGCGCTGCTGCTGCGCTTCTACATGCAGGCTTTCCGGGTGTCGTTCAACAATCAGGTGGGCACTTTTGCGGTCGACCTGACCAACTGGCTGGTCAAGCCGCTACGCAAAGCCCTGCCGGGCCTGTGGGGGCTCGATCTGGCGAGCCTGCTGCCGGCGTATTTTCTGCAGGTCGTATTCGCCGCTGCCGTGGTTTCACTGCAGGGTAGTAGCGCAGCCTGGTCGCCACTGGATCTGTTGCTCGTCCTGCTCTGGCAGGGTGTGCTGGCGACCCTGCGCATGAGTATCTATC
The DNA here is from genome assembly GCA_000585055.1 of Candidatus Accumulibacter appositus. Classification (GTDB taxonomy): domain Bacteria; phylum Pseudomonadota; class Gammaproteobacteria; order Burkholderiales; family Rhodocyclaceae; genus Accumulibacter; species Accumulibacter appositus. The sequence goes on along the minus strand of JEMX01000002.1, from coordinate 20,709 downwards.
TGCTGATTGGCGCCCTGGTGATACAGGCCGTGTTGTCGTGGGTCAGCCCGTACTCGCCGCTGAGTCAGCCCGTCGGGCAGCTGACCCGGCCTTTTTTGGGTCCCATTCAGCGTGTCGTTCCACGCATCGGCGCCATCGACCTGTCGCCATTGGTGGCCATCGTCCTGGCTCAGCTGGTGCTGATGTTCCTCTGACGGTGGCCGATTGGCTGCGTGAAAGCGGCGCTGCACTCACCCTGTGCGTGCATGTGCAGCCGGCAGCGAAGCGCAGTGAAGTGGTCGGCCTGCACGGCGACGCGCTGAAAGTCCGTTTGGCGGCGCCGGCGATCGATGGTCGCGCAAACGCCGCGCTGCTCGACTTCTTCGCGCAACGGCTGGGCTTGGCCAGGTCACTGGTCGAGCTGAAGAGCGGTCACAAATCCCGGCGCAAGGTGTTGACGTTGCGCGGCGTCTCGGCGGATGCCTTGCGCCGCCTCCTCGGACAGTGAGCGGCGCTCAAGCCTCGTAGACGATGCGTCCGCCGACCAGCGTCATGCGCACCCTGCCGCTCATTTCGTAACCCAGAAAAGGGGTATTCTTGCCTTGGCTGCGCAGGGCATCGGGGGTCAGCCGCCAGGCTTCGTCAGGGTCGAAGACGCAGATGTCGGCACGACTGCCGATGCTCAGCGAGCCGGCATCGATGCCGAGAATTTCTGCTGCATCGCAGGTGATGCGGGCCAGCGCGTCGGCCAAGGGCAATTGCACCTGTTGCGCCCAGAGCAGGGTCAGCGGCAGCAAGAGCTCCAGGCCGATAGCCCCGGGGACCGCCTCGGCGAACGGCAGTTGCTTGCCATCTGCATCGACCGGGGTGTGGTCCGAACAGATCGCCGCGACGCCCTCGCGAACGGCGGCACGGAGCGCGTCGCGATCGCTCTGGGCACGCAGCGGCGGGTCGAAGCGAGCGTTGCTGTCGAAATAGCCGATGTCCATTTCCGAAAGGTGCAGGTGGTGGATCGAGACGTCGCAGCTGACCGGCATCCGCGCATGTTTCGCGGCGCGCACCAGCGCCACCCCGGCAGCCGAGGACAGCCGCGAAAGGTGCAGGCGGACGCCCGTTTCGGAAGCCAGTTGCAGGGCTGTGGCGATGGCCACCGTTTCCGCCGACACCGGAACCCCGGTCAGCCCCAGGCGTGACGCGACTTCGCCATCGTGGGCAACACCGTCGCGGGCAAGAAACTGGTCTTGTGGTCGCAGGCGCAGCGCGTACGAAAAAGTCGCCGCATACTGCATGGCACGCAGCAGCAACTGCGTGTCAATTGGCTGGTTGGCCTGCGAGAAGCCAATGCAGCCGGCACGCGTGAGACCGTTCATCTCTGCGAGCCGCTGGCCTGCCAAGGCGTGCGTCAGGGCGCCGATCGGATAGACGCGTGCCAGACCGATGGTTTCGCTGCGCCGCACCAGACGTTCGACAAGCCCCGGCTCGTCGAGCGGCGGTTTGGTATCCGGCGGGCAGGCCAGCGAGGTGACGCCGCCAGCGACGGCGGCGGCAAGCTCGGGTTCGATGGCGCCCAGTCGGGTCGACAGATCGACCAGACCGGGGCAGGCGATCAATCCGCTGGCGTCGATGCTGCGGTCGGCCGAGAAGCCGGCCGGTGGCTCACCGATAGCGGCAATTCGTCCATCGGCGACGAACAGGTCGAGCGGCTCATCAAGGTGGTTCCTGGGATCGATCAGCCGCGCATTGCGGATGTGGAGGTGTTGCCTGTTCATCGTTCAGTTCCCTGCCAGAATGCTCATTACCGCCATGCGCACGGCGATTCCGAAGGTCACCTGCGGCAGGATCACCGCCTGCGGTCCGTCGGCGACGTCGGAGTCGATTTCCACGCCACGATTCATCGGCCCTGGATGCATCACGATGGCGTCCGGTTTGGCCAGCGCGAGCATCGCCGGCGTCAGTCCGTAACAGCTGAAGTATTCGCGGGCCGAAGGCAGCAGCGCGCCATTCATGCGTTCGTTTTGCAGACGTAGCATGATTATGACATCACAATCGCGGACCCCTTCGTGCAGGTTATGGCAGACGCGTACGCCCATTCTTTCGATGGCTGTCGGTAGCAGTGTCTGCGGGCCGACGGCGCGTACTTCGGCGGCGCCCAGCGTAGTCAGTGCGTTGATGTCCGAGCGCGCCACGCGCGAGTGCAGGATATCGCCGACGACCGCGACCACCAGATTGCTGAATTCCTTCTTGTAGTGGCGGATGGTGTACATGTCGAGCAGGCCCTGCGTCGGGTGCGCGTGCCGTCCGTCGCCGGCATTGACGACATGCACGTCGTTCCGTCCGACGCGGCGCAAATGCTCGGTGATCAGGTGCGGCGCACCGCTGGCCGCGTGCCGGACGACGAACATGTCGGCGTGCATGGCGATCAGGTTGTCGACGGTATCGAGCAGGGTTTCGCCCTTGGCGGTCGATGAGCGCGTCACGTCGAGGTTGATGACGTCTGCGGAGAGGCGCTTGGCGGCAATCTCGAAAGTGGTCCGCGTGCGCGTGGAATTTTCGAAGAAGACGTTGAACACGCTCTTGCCACGCAACAAGGGGACTTTCTTGACGTCGCGGTCGGATACTTCGAGGAAGCTCGACGCGGTATCGAGGATCTGGTGAATCAGTTCGCGCGGCAAGCCCTCGATCGACAGCAGGTGGGTCAGTTCGCCATCGGCATTGAGTTGTGGATTATGCATTGCCGGCGACACTCCATTGCAGGCGAGCATCGGCATCCGCAGAGAGCACCAGTTCCTGGGTCGGGTCGAGATCGACATGCCAGGTGCAGAAGTCGGCGCAGATCGGCAACTGACGCTGGCCGCGGTCGGCGAGAACGGCAAGCTGTACGCTCGCCGGTCGGCCATAGTCGAAGAGCTCGTTGATTGCCGCGCGTGTCGTGCGTCCGGTATACAGCACGTCGTCGACCAGGATCAGCGGCCGGCCTTCGACATCAAACGGAATCGACGTCGGCCGAACGCGTGGATGCAGCCCTTTCTCGCTGTAATCGTCACGGTAGAAGGAGACATCGATCAGGCCGATCTCGTTGTTCAGTTCGAGCAGATCGCGCAGCCGTCGGGCAACCCAGACGCCACCGCTGTGAATGCCTACCAGGACCGTGTCCGGTCGCAGCCGGGGGCGGATCAGTTCAGCAAGTTCGCGGCATTGTGCGTCGGCGTCAGGGAGTTGAATGGCTGGCATCGGTTGCTCGTCAGGGGCTGGTGAAAGGGGCTGGAAATAGCGGCAAAGCGCGCCGCTGGGGGGCTGGAGAGCGGGATCAGGGGCTTGCGCCGCTGTCGCCGGGGCGGTCAAAATAGTCCTGCAGGATGAGTTGTGCGGCGACGGCATCGAGATGCTTTCCGGCCTTGCGGGAGTCGTGGCCGGCCGAACGCAGGCGCTCCTGGGCGGCGACCGACGAAAGTCGTTCCTCGGCATAGTCGACCTTGAGCCCGAAGCGGCCGCGTAGCTGATTGGCGAAACGCTCGCAGCGAGCGGTCATGGCGTGTGCCTTGCCGTCGAGCGACAAGGGCCGTCCGACGACCAAGGTGCTCGGCTGCCATTCGTCGATCAGTGCGGCGATGGCGGCAAAGCGCGTGGCATTGGCTTCGCCGCGAATGACGGTCAGTGGATGCGCTTGTCGCACTTGCCACTCGCCAGTGGCGACGCCGATCCGTTTTTCACCAAAGTCGAAAGCGAGCACGGCGCCGATTGCCTGGCCGTTCGCCTCAGGCATGACCGACTTGGTCGGCAAGGTTGGTCAGGCTGACCCCCAACAGGTCCAGTGCCGAGGCAAGGCGTTCCTCGTAGGGCAGCTCGAAGAGAATCGGCAGCTCGGCGGCGACGGTCAACCATGCGTTCTGAGCCAGTTCGTGTTCGAGTTGGCCAGCAGACCAGCCCGAGTAGCCGAGGGTGACCATCAAGTCCTGCGGTTGGCCTTTCTCGGCCACTGATTGCAGGATGTCGCGCGAACTTGTCAGGCCGACGTGGTCGTTGATCACCAATGTCGATTGCCACTGGCCGATCGGTCGGTGCAGGACGAAGCCGCGATCGGTCTGCACCGGCCCGCCGAAAAGAACCGGCAGATTGGCGAAGCCTTCGGCCTCGAGCGGGACGTCGATCTTGCCGAGCAGAGTTCCCAGGCTCATGTCAATGGGTCGATTGACGATCACCCCCAGCGCGCCACGCTCGTTGTGTTCGGCAACATAGACCAATGTCCTGGCGAAATACGGATCTGCCATGGCCGGCATGGCAATGAGAAAATGGTCAGTGAGGTTGATGCTTTTCATGGTCTCATTCTAATCGGCGCCGGCGGCGGACACAAAGGTAATCCATGCTCAACTCAATTCTGGTCTGGTTCAGGCGCGATCTGCGTGACATCGATCACGTTGCGCTTAGCGAAGCGTTGCGGCGGGGAAAGCGCGTCTATTGCGCGTTTCTCTTCGACCGCGAAATTCTCGATCCGCTGGCCAAGCGCGTCGACCGACGCGTCGACTTCATTCGTGAATCGCTGCTCGAGCTGGACGCCGCCCTGCGCCAGCGTGGCGGCGGCCTGCTGCTGTGCCATGGCCGTGCCGCCGAGGAAATCCCGCGATTGGCCAGCGAGCTGGGCGTCGCGGCGGTGTTTGCCAACCGCGATTACGAACCGCAAGCCAAGCGCCGCGATGCCGCGGTCAGTATGGCCTTGAAGGCCGGCGGTATCGCCTTCGAGTCTTTCAAGGACCAGGCGGTTCTCGACGGCGACGAAGTGCTGACCCAGTCCGGGCGGCCGTTCACGGTGTTCACCCCCTACAAGAAGGCCTGGTTGAAGCGCTTGACCGAGGACGATCTGCAGTCCAGCGAAGGAGGGGTCGGGATGCTGGCCATGCCGCCGGGCGCACAGGGTGAGCGACGCCTTCCGGAGCTGGCAGAGCTCGGCTTTGCCGCGACCGACCTGCGCGCGCTGGGCTTCGTTCCGGGGATGTCGGGCGCACGGCAATTGCTGACTGATTTCCGCGGGCGGATTTCCCGCTATCAGCAGCAGCGCGATTTTCCGGCACTGAAAGGCGTCTCCTACCTCTCGGTCCACCTGCGCTTCGGAACCGTCTCCATTCGCGAGCTGGTCGCCGAGGCGATCGCCGCGGGGGCCCTGCGCTCAGGCAATGAGGGCGCTGCGACCTGGCTTTCCGAACTCATCTGGCGCGACTTCTACTTCATGATTCTCGATCGCTTCCCGCAGGTTGCCGAGTGCGCCTTCAAACCGGCTTACGACGCCATCGCCTGGGAGCAGGGGGTGTGCGCCGAGCAGGCTTTTGCCGCCTGGTGCGCGGGCCGTACCGGCTATCCGCTGGTCGACGCCGCGATGCGCCAGCTCAATGGCACGGGCTACATGCACAATCGCCTGCGCATGCTGACTGCTTCATTTCTATGCAAGGATCTGGGCATCGACTGGCGGCGCGGCGAGGCCTATTTTGCTGCCTGCTTGAATGATTTCGATCTCGCCGCCAACAACGGCGGTTGGCAATGGGCGGCCTCGAGTGGCTGCGACGCGCAGCCCTATTTCCGCATTTTCAATCCCCTGCTGCAGTCGGAGCGCTTTGACCCCGCCGGCAAGTTCATTCGCCGCTATCTGCCGGAACTGGCGGCCGTCCCCGACCGCTTCATCCACGCGCCGTGGCGGATGAGTCCGGCTGAGCAGGACGCCTGCGGCGTGCATGTCGGACGCGATACGCCGGCACCACTGGTCGACCATCAGCAGGCCAGGCAGTCGACCCTGCAGCGCTACGCGCTGGTCAAGGGCCTCAAGAGCCCCGCTGTTCCTTGACGTGTGTGGCCACCAGGCGGAGCAATTCCTCTTCCTGGTAGGGCTTGCCCAGGTAGTGATTGACACCGAGCTCGAAGGCGTATTGACGGTGCTTTTCGGCCGTCCGTGAGGTGATCATGACAATCGGGACGCCTCGCAAGCGCTCGTCGGCACGCAGGTTGCGGGTGAACTCGAAGCCGTCCATGCGCGGCATCTCGATGTCCACCAGCAGCACGTCAGGGATGATAGCCACCAGCTGTTCCAGGGCATCCATGCCATCCTTGGCGGTCATTACCTGGTAGCCTTCACGGGCCAGCAGGCGGCTGGTGATCTTGCGCACGGTCAGCGAGTCGTCGACGATCATCACCGTCGGCAGGGTGGCGGCGACGCTTTCGGCGCCTGCCGCCTGGCGTAGCGTCGGTACCGGCGACACCGGGATTACCGTGCGCGGGCGACTGGCCAGCGCAACAGGGTTCAGGATCAACAGCACCTGGCCATTGCCGAGCACCGTCGCTCCCGCCACGCCGATGACCCGTGCCAGCTGCGGCCCGATGTTCTTGACCACGACTTCCTGATTGCCCAGCACTTCATCGACCTGCAGCGCCACTCTGCGGCTGCCGCTGCGCAGCAGCAGGACCCAGTACTGGCTGTGCCTTTCCGGCAGCGCTCGCGGCTCGCCGAGGAGGTGGGGCAGGTAGTGGAAGGGATAGGGATTACCGGTCCACAGCGCGGCATTGGCCTCACGAATACGCGTCAACCCCTTTTCCTTGAGATCCAGCACCTGCTCGATCATTGCCGCCGGAATAGCGTACTCGCGATGGCCGGAGCGCACCAGCAAGGCCTTGGTGACCGCCAGGGTTAGCGGCAGGTAAAGGCGGAAGGTGGTCCCCTGGTCGGGCGTGGACAGGACTTCAATACGGCCGCCCAGGCTGACCACGGCGCTCTTCAGGACATCCATGCCGATGCCGCGCCCGGCCAGGCGCGAGACACCGCTGGCCGTCGAAATTCCCGGCGCAAAGATCATCTCCACGACCAGCGCTTCGTCCTTGGCTTGCTCCTCGTTGAGCAGGCCGGCGGCCAGACCGCGCTCGCGCAAGCGCTGCAGGTCGAGTCCGGCGCCGTCGTCGGTAAAGGCGACAATGACCTCGTTACCTTCCTGCGTCAGCTTCAGCGACAGTTCGCCGATTTCCGGCTTTCCCTTGGCCAAGCGCTGCGCTGAATTCTCCAGGCCGTGCGCAATGGCGTTGCGCAGCATGTGTTCGAGCGGCGCCAGCATCTTGTCGAGGACCATGCGATCAAGCTGCAGCTGGCCACCGCTGATTTCGAGATTGGCCCGCTTGCCGAGTTCCTTGCCGGCCTGGCGAACGATACGGTACAGACGATCGGCAATGCTGCTGAACGGCACCATGCGCACCGACATCAGCTCTTGCTGAAGTTCGCGGTTCAAACGCGATTGCGCGAGGATCGCCGCGTTGGCGTCGTCAAGGTTCTTCAACAGGTTCTGCTGCACGGTGGCGACGTCGTTGACCGATTCGGCCATCATCCGCGTCAGTTCCTGAAAACGCGTGAAACGGTCAAATTCGAGCGGGTCGAAATCAATCGGGCGGCGTTCATCGGCCAGCGCCGTGCGTGACTGCATCTGCAATTCGGCCTGCAGTTCGATATCGCGCAATTGTCGGCGCAGCCGGATGACGTTTTCGGTAAGGTCGAGCAGGGATCCCTTGATGGCCCGCATTTCGCCTTCGATCCGGGAACGCGCAATCGATAGTTCACCGGCTTCATTGACCAGGCGGTCGATGAGGTCGGCGCGCACGCGCAGCAAGGCACGTTGTTCGCCGCCATCGCTTTCGCCTTCCTGCTGCTCGGGCGGTCCCGCAGGTGCTCCCTGGTCGGCCGGCATGCCGGTCTCTGCGGCGGCGGAGGAGTCCTGTGCGATGGCCTCGTCGGGTACGTCGACCGGGGCGTCGCCAAGCTCGCCGCGTTGCAGCCGTTCGACAATCTGGACGATGACGTCGAAGGCGTTGTCGATGTCGTCGATCAGTTCGATTGGCGAATTGTCCGCCTGCTGCGCTTCCGCCATGCGCGTTTCAATGGCGTGTGTCAGCTCGCCAAGGTTCATTGCGCCGGCCATGCGGGCGCTACCCTTGAGGGTATGGAAGAGACGCGCCAGGCGGCGCAGGACGTCGCTGTCGGAAGGCTTGCTGCGCCAGGCGCGCAATTGCGTGGCAATGCTCTGGGTGAGATCGAGGGCCTCTTCCAGAAACAGCGGCAGGAGCTGTTCGTCGAGCTCGTCCTGCATTTCCGGGACCGCCAGCGCGCTGTCGTTCAGCGCCGGCGCAGGCGGCTGCACTGTCGTGATCGGCGTCAGCTGCTTGCCGATCGTTGCTGACGCCAGCTCGTGGATCTCCCCTTGCTCGGCATCAGTCGTTTCGCTGTCGCCGCTGTCGCCGCTGTCAACGCTATCTCCGTCGCCTTGGTCGCGTTCCTTGCCATCCTGTTCGGCGAGCTCCGCCTGCCTTTCGACGGACAGCTCCAGGTACAGCGCTTCGAGCGTATCGATCAGCACCGGCGCCGCTTCGGGCTCGTGCAGGCCGACGATGTCGGTGAGCATCAAGGCCAGTCCGGCAATTGCCTGACGGATGGCTTCCAGCGCTTCGACACTGTCGGGATTGGCCGCCTGGTTGCGTCGCGACACGGCGTGTTCGAGAGCCATGCTCAGGCGATTCACCGCTTCGATGCCGACCGTACCGGCGATGCCGGCCAACGTATGGGCGGCACGGTACATTTCGTGCGTGGTGGGCGCCAGGGGGTCGCTTTCGAGCACCGAGAACTCATGCTGCAGCGTTGCCAGGTGAGTTTTTGCCTCTTCGTTGAAGATTTCGGCGAGCGCCGAGGTGATCGTCAGTCGCTGGCGTCGGCTGCGCCTATCGACGGCGTTTTCAGCGACCGTCTCAGCTGCTGTCGGCAGCGCCGCTGCGGCGCTGACCTCCGGCTCAGACGGCGCTTCCGGCGCGGGTGTTTCGACGCCGCCGCCTTCCTCGCTGGCGCGCAACAGCGACGCGGCCAGGGCCATCATTTCCGTGGCATCTGGTGCCTGAGCCTGGCCGGTTTTCAGCTGTTCAACCCAGGTGACGAAGATGCTGTAGGCCCGGCCGAGTAGGTCGATGATCGCCGGCGTGACTTCGTTCTCCTGGCGCAGCCACAGGTTGAGAACCTGTTCGACCGACCACGCTGCTTCACCGAAATCGCTGAGCCCGACCATGCGACCACTGCCCTTGAGGGTATGCACCGAACGGCGAATGGCGGTCAGCAACTCGGTCTCTTGCGGTTGCGTCTTCAGCAGCTGGAAGTTGTGGTCGATGCTCGCCAGGACTTCTCCCGCCTCGGCGAGGAAGATTTCCAGGATCTCGGCATCGACCTCTTCGCTGCTGGCCTGCGAGAGTTGGATCGTTTCAGCGGAGGGCTGTGGCGTCTCGGCGGTTTGCGGCTTGAGCGCGGCCATCGTCGCTTCGATCTGCGCGCCGGCGTCGCCGCCGGCGGCGAGTACGGACAGCAGTTGTTTGAGCTGTGGTCCGACTTGCTTGTCGCCCACCAGGTCGCTGTCTTTTTGCAGTGCCGCCAGATGTTTGCCGACTTGCTGACGCAGCTGCGCATCGTCCGGCTGTTCCCGGAGCGCCTGCAGCAAGGCGTGCGCTTCGAGTTTTTGCTGTTCGAGTTCCTTTTCGACGGTCGCTGTGGGTTCCTCGGCGAGCGCTTCACGGCCGGCGCTGGACTCCATCTTCCTGACGAAGGCGTCGAAGTCTGTCGCCCCGTGTTGCAGGGCGTCGACGAAGAAACCAACCAGCGATAGTTTCTCGGCAAGTTGCTCGAAGTCGGTCTCCAGCGGCACATAATCTGCTGCCGAGTAAGCCTTGATGTCGGCGGCGCATTTCTTCAGAACCGCAACCGCCGGCTCGTGGCGCATCATGGTCAGCGCACCGATGACCTGTCGCATCGGGGTTTCCAGCGCTTCCAGATCGGCGCCCTTGTCGACGTCCCGGAAGAAGCCGTCGAGTACCTGTTCGACGTGCGTCAGGTTGTTCTGGATCTCTCTGGCAACCTGACTGATCAGCAGCTTTTCCTGCGCCTGGCGTGACATCTCGTCGAGCGACGGCAGTTCGGACTCCGGTGACAGCGGCCTGCCGGCAAGACAGGCATGAATCCGATCGACCATTACATCGACCTGGTGGGTGAAGCTGCTGTCCAGATACTGGATATTTCCCTGCGCATTCAGCGCCAGGAGGATCGCCGTGGCCGTTTCCATGGCCAGCACTTCGCTGTGCTTGGCCGGTGCCTTCAGCAAGAACTCGGCCACCTCTCCGATGGCCTGAACCAGGCGCCGGAAGTCGGCCTGGCCAAGGTCTTCGACCACCGCTGCCAGCGCCGTGCTGCTGCTGCCGAAAGTCGGTAGCGCCTGCGTGCTGCCGGCACAGAACTTGTTCCAGGATTCCTCCGTGCTGGCGATCGCTTCACGCAAGCGACGACGCACAGACTCCTCGGCGATCGCCGTTTCGGGTGCTGCGCCGGGCAGCAGGGCGGCCAGGTGGTAGGCGCTCTTTACGCGCTCGACGGCACGATGCCTGCTGTCAGCGTTGGCCACCAGATACAGAGCGTCGCGCATCAGGCGTTCGGCGACATTGCTCGAGCCTTCGAGGAGTCGGCGAATCTGCAGGTCGATGCGTGAGCACAGCTGCCTAGCGTCGGCATCCGGCGGCAGCGCCCGTTCGGCCAGTGCGCTCAGGAAGGCGGTGGCCACCCACCAGAAGGCGCGTGCCGAAGGCAGCTCCTGGAGCGCCTCGATGCGTTTGACGGCGTCGAGCATTTCCGGCACTCCGGCACCGCTTTGCGGCGCACGCAACCAGGACAACAAGCCGCGCTGGAAGTGAGCGCGCTGCTGCCGCAGGCGACGCCGAAACTCGCCGTCGCCAATTCTTGGGGAAGCGCCTGCACGACGGGGCGGGCGGACGCGCAGGTCAGGGAAGAAAAGATCGGTGGCCAGGACGCGTTCCTGCCCACGCCTTGCCTGTAGTTCTCGATAAATGGGCAGTAGTCGCAGGGGCTGATTGGGCTGGCCGCCGATCAGGTCATCAAGGTAGTGATGAAGGCTGGCAATGGTGCGCTGTGCCAGCTCGACGAGCGTCGCGTTGCACGGCTGCTCCTGGTGCTCGACGGCCTCGAGCAAGGACTCCAGCGCTTCGGTAAATTGGGTGACGCCGTCGAGACCGACGATGGTCAGCGCGCCTTGCACCTGGTGCAGGTGGGTACGACAGAATCTGATCTGGCCGAGATCGGCGCTGTCGACGGCCACACTTGCCGCCACTTCCAGCAGCGCCTTGTCGGCACGCTCCAGCGCGAGGTCGATCTCGCTCTTGACCCAGGTCAGCGGGCCGATATCGAAGTCCGTCTGGGCATTCATCCGGGAAGGGTTCTCCACTCCAGTCTATTGCCGCGGGCGCTCAACTGACTTTGAAACCGGCGACCGAGCCTTTCAGCTCCGTAGCCAGACCGGCAAGCTCGCCAATTGCCGTCGCGGTCTTCTGCGTGCCGGCCGTCGTTTGCCCGGTAACCAGCAGGATGTCCTGCATTTTTCGCGCCACCTTGGTGGCCAATTCGGATTGCTGACGGGTGGCGCCAGCGATGGTTTCGATCAAGGCGGTAAGTTTTCGCGAAACCTCGCCGATTTCGGCCAGCGCCTGACCTGCGGCATCGGACAGTCGCGCGCCGTCGACCACGCCGCGGGTCGATTCCTCCATCGCCGAGACCGTGTCCTGGGTGTCGGTCTGAATGGTCCTGACGATTGCGCCGATCTGCTTGGTCGCCTCGCCCGAACGTTCGGCCAGGCGTTGCACCTCCTCGGCAACGACCGTGAAGCCGCGCCCGGCTTCACCGGCGGAGGCGGCCTGGATAGCGGCGTTGAGGGCCAGGACGTTGGTTTGCTCGGTGATGTCGGAGATCAACTCGACGATTTCACCGATTTCCTGAGAAGACTCGCCGAGACGCTTGATCCGTTTCGAGGTTTCCTGAATCTGGTCGCGAATCTTGTTCATTCCCTTGATCGAGTCCTCGACCGCCTTGGTGCCTTTGGCGGCCGCTGCCAAGGACTGCCGGGCGACGGTGGCCGACTGCTTGGCGTCGCCGGAAACGTTGGTCATCGAGGTTGACATGTTGAGTACCGACTGACCGGCCGACTTGATCTCGGTGGTCTGCTGTTCGGCCGCGGCGAGCAACTCGACGGAAGTCTGTTGCGCCATGCCGGTGGCTTCAGTGACGCGACTGGCCGCGTCGTTGATGCGACCGACGAGCACCCGCAGTTCTTCGATGGTGTAGTTTATCGAGTCGGCGATGGCGCCGGTGATGTCCTCGGAAACAGTCGCCGTGACTGTCAGATCACCGTCGGCGAGGTCGCCGAGCTCGTTCATCAGGCGCAGGATGGCGCCCTGATTCTGCCGGTTGACCAGCTCCGTTTCCCGGCGGCTGCGTTCGGCGGTCTCCGCCTGACGCTTGCTCTCCGCAAGATAGGTTTTGGCCAGCAACAGCAGCAGGCTGATGGCCAGCACGATCAGGCCCGCGAGAGCGAAGCCGTAGCCGGTGCGCTCCATGACTTTGGCCTGGTAGGCCTGGGCCAGCTGTTCGGTGGCTCGCAGCAACTCTTCGCTGTCACGAAAGATCTGCGAACCGGCCTGTTTGGCGATCACCAGTCGCTGCAGGTTGCCGAGGATGCCGCCAACGGCGGTCCCGTATTCGCTGAAACTGGTGTCGAGTTCGTTGAGCTTCTGCCTGGTATCCGGGTCCGTGGTGGCAGTGATGCGCAGCGTCTCGCTGCCTTTGCTCAAGGCATTGATCAGCTCACGAAAGGTGTTCGTGTCCTTGCCCAGGAGAAAGGCGATTTCCGAGTCGATGGCGTCGCCGACGAGCAGCGAATTGGCGTTCTTGGCGATGCGCTGGGTGAGCATCACCAGCTGGTTGGCGGCCGCTATGTCACGGATGCCGGCACTGCTCTGCAGCTTGAGTGCGGCGATCTGCTCCGAGCGGTCGAGTAGTTGCGGGTTCTTGTCGTTGATCGAGGCCACATCCTTGCCGAGCGAGATCAGGTTTTTCTCCATCTCCAGCAGGCGCCCGGCGTTCTTGTCGGTCTTCTCCCAGGCTTCGGTCAGGACCAGCAACTGCGGATGTACGCTGCTCGGCGAAGCGGGCACCAGGGTGGCGCCCAGTTCGCCCCCATTGATCAGCCGGTCGAGGCTGGTTACGAAACTGTCGCGCGAATCCCTGAGCTGCTTGAAGGCCGCCGCATCGCCGAGCAAAGCCAGGCTGGAAGCCTTGGCCAGTCGCTGCGAGAGCATTCCCATGTCGCCGGCGGCGGCAATGTAGGCCGTGCCGTAGGTCGACTGCCGGTCGTCACGATAAACCACGATGGCAATGATCAGCATCAGCAGCAGCAGAGTGCCGCCAAGAATTTGCAGCTGTTTGGCAACCGGGTAGCGGCCGAGCACAGGCAGCGAAAACGGGGCTCTCCCTTCACCGCTCGTCGGCTGGTCTGCATCCATCACCGTACGATCCACCAGGGTCTCGCCTGCCGCGTCCGTGGTCATGGACAAGAAACTCGGCAGTTTGGACTTCGACGTCATATCTACTTCTCCGGTTACACGGTGACTGCGTGACTGCGTGCCTACCTGGCTACGGCGTGACCGCGGCTGGCCGCGGCGTTTGCCCGAGAAAGCAGCTCACACGCCAATGTCCATGAACGCCTCGTCGGCCAGCAGTTCACGCACCTTGAGTTTCTTCCAGCGCCGCCCCTCGTTGTCGCTGTATGACTCATGCGCCCAGGCCGGTGCTGCCGGATCGGAAGCTTCGAGGTGCAAGGCTTCTACGTTGCGTAAACCAATCATGCGCGTGACCAGCAAGGCGGCGTTGCTGCCGTGGCGGGTGCCGATCAGCAACAGGCGCGAGCTCGCATTCTGCGGCGTCGCCTCCTTGCCGAGAAAGGCCGACAGATCGACCACCGAGTACAGGTTGCCGCGGATATTGGCCACCCCGGCGAACCACGGCTGGGTCAAAGGAACGCTGGTCAGCGGCGTCAGCGGGACGATCTCGCCCGAGTCAGCCAGATCCAGGAGCCAGTAATCGGAACCCGCCTGGATGCCCAACAAGCCGGCCGAACTCTGATTGCCCATGCCGGCGAGCCGTGCCGCCAGGTAAGACTGGAAATCGTGCAGGCTGATCTTCTTGGTCATGCGCTTGCCGGCGCTCAGAGTGCCGCAATCTTGGCCAGCAGTTCCGGGCCGTTGACGGGTTTGACGAGGTAATCCTGCGCGCCCTGGCGCAAACCCCAGATCTTGTCGGTTTCCTGCCCCTTGGTGGTGCACACGATGACCGGAATGTTGCGAGTCGCTTCGTCACGCGTCAAGGTGCGGGTTGCCTGGTAGCCATTCAGGCCGGGCATGACCACGTCCATCAGGATCAGGTCTGGCAATTCGCTCTTGGCCTTGGCGATTCCCTCCTCGCCGCTGTCGGCGGTAATGACCTCATAGCCGCTGCTGGTCAATAGTGCTTTCATGACATGGCGTTCGGTGGGGGAATCGTCAACGACGAGAATTTTCTTGATGGTCATGGCGGTGAGTTCCCTCAGGCTGACGGCGGTGCAAAAGTGGCGACCGTTTGCAGGAGGCTGTCTTTGGTGAACGGCTTGGTCAGGTACTGGTCCGAGCCGACCATGCGGCCACGCGCACGGTCGAACAAGCCGTCTTTTGACGACAGCATGATCACTGGCGTGGAGCGGAAACGCTGGTTCTTCTTGATCAGTGCACAGGTCTGGTAGCCGTCGAGTCGCGGCATTACGATGTCACAGAAAATGACCGCCGGCTGATGATCTGCGATCTTTGCCAAGGCATCGAAGCCATCCTCGGCCAGGAGCACCTGGCAACCGGCCTGGACAAGGAAGATTTCCGCGCTGCGGCGAATGGTATTGCTGTCGTCAATAACCATGACCTTGACGCCGCGCAGGCTTGCCGCTTCAGCCAATTGTCTCCTCCAGGGTGCGTCAGGTTTTTATCTTGAGGACATCGCTGTTCCGACGCCGTCTCCTGCTGTCATTACTATAACGCATTGTCTTCAAATCTCGACCATTTCGAAATCTTCCTTGCGCGCACCGCATTCCGGACAGGTCCAGTTGATGGGAACGTCCTGCCAGCGGGTACCGGGGGCGAGGCCTTCGTCTGGCAGCCCGGCCGCTTCGTCATAAATGAAGCCGCAGGTGAGGCACATCCAGGTGAGGTAGTGCTGGTCGTTTGCTGTGTTCATGGCTACCGTCAGTTTTCGGTTAGAATCGGCGAAAAACCGCTAGATTCTAGCCAAACCCCTCTCTTGCTGCCAAGACTTTCTTTTTCACAGAAAATCTTCGCTGACCGTGGCCGCTTATCGATGAACCCCCATTTCGTGCAAATGCCGCCACCGATGGTGCTGAGCTTCGCTGCTAGCGACCCCTCCGGCGGCGCTGGCCTGCAGGCCGACCTGATGACTGCCTCGGCGCTCGGCTGCCACGCCTTGTCGGTGACGACGGCGCTGACCGTTCAGGATTCGGTCGGCGTCGCCAGCATTCTCGCCGTCGATGCCGACTGGGTCGAGGATCAGGCGCGGACCCTGCTTGAGGACATGCCGGTGGCGGCCTTCAAGATCGGCCTCCTGGGCAGCGCCGAAAATATGCTGATCATCGCCGAAATTCTCGCCGATTACCCGCTGCTGCCGGTGGTCCTCGACCCGGTACTGGCTTCCGGGCGAGGCGACGAATTGGCCGATGAGGAAATGATCGGCACGCTGCGCGAGGTCTTGCTGCCGTTGACCACGATCCTGACGCCGAACTCCCTGGAAGCCCGCCGCCTTGCGGACGAGGCGCATGACGCTAACGACGCAGATGGGCCCCTGGCCCTTGATGACTGCGCGCAGCGCCTGCTTTCCTTCGGTTGTCAGTATGTGTTGTTGACCGGCACCCATGAAAATACGCCGCGGGTTGTCAATAGCCTCTATGGACGCGAGCGGGGCCTGCTGCGCAGCGACGTCTGGGACCGCCTGCCAGGCAGCTATCACGGCTCGGGGTGTACGCTGGCCTCGGCGATCGCCGCGCATCTCGCCAGGGGCCTGCCGGTCAGCGAGGCAGTACAGGCGGCGCAGGAGTTCACCTGGCACGCACTGGCTGCCGGTTTCCGCGCCGGCATGGGCCAGCACCTGCCGGATCGCTTCTTTCGGACGCGCGTCAGCAGCGGAGGTCTGGTTGTCTGAAGGCATTCCCCCGCCCATGGCCGAGGGCAACCAGGCGCCTCGGCAGCCGCTGCGCGGTCTCTACGCGATCACCCCTGATTGCCTGGCCGCGACCGTCCTCATCCAGCGCGTGCAGGCGGCCTTGCAGGGCGGCGCGGCCTTTGTCCAGTATCGTGACAAGGGCGGTGACCCTGCCCGCCGGGCGGAGATCGCGCGCGCCTTGCTGGCGCTGTGCCGGCAGTTCGGTGCCCGCCTGCTGATCAACGACGATTTGCCATTGGCGCTGGCAGTGGGCGCCGATGGCCTGCACCTGGGCGCCGCTGACGGTCAGTTGTCGGCCGCGCGCGCGGCCCTTGGCAGCTCTCTTCTGCTTGGCGCTTCGTGCTACGACGACTTCGAACGTGCCCGCGCTGCGGCGGCGGCCGGTGCCGACTACCTGGCCTTTGGCGCCATGCACCCGTCGTCCACCAAACCCCTGGCGGTGCGTGCTTCGCCGTCACTGATCACCCGTTGTCGCGCCGAATTGCAGCTGCCGGCCTGTGCCATCGGTGGCATTACCGTCGAAAATGCTGCCCCGCTGCTGGCCGCCGGCGCCGACCTGCTGGCGGTGATCAGCGACCTCTTCGAGGCGCCTGACGTGGCCTCGCGCGCCGCTGCCTACCAACTACTTTTCGAGGAAAATGCGCTTGATCTCCCAAAATCAACAACTTTTTGAGCGTGCCCAGAAGCACATCCCCGGCGGCGTCAACTCACCGGTGCGTGCCTTTCGTTCGGTCGGTGGCACACCGCGCTTCTTTGTGTCCGGTGCCGGCGCCCATGTCACCGATGCCGACGGCAAGCGCTACGTCGATTATGTCGGCTCCTGGGGGCCGTTGATTCTCGGGCACGCGCATCCGGGCGTACTGGCGGCGGTTCAGGAAGCGACGCACAGGGGCTTGTCCTTCGGCGCACCCACCGAAAGCGAGGTCGATATGGCCGATCTGCTTTGCGAATCGCTGCCTTCGCTGGAATTGGTGCGTCTGGTCAGTTCCGGGACCGAGGCGACGATGAGCGCCATCCGCCTGGCACGCGGCTACACCGGGCGTGACCTGCTGATCAAGTTCGAAGGCTGCTACCACGGCCATTCGGACAGTCTGCTGGTCAAGGCCGGTTCGGGGATGCTGACGCTCGGCAACCCGAGTTCGGCGGGCGTACCCGCTGACCTTGCCCAGCACACCCTGGTTCTCGACTACAACGACACTGCCGGGCTGGAAGCGGCTTTCGCCGAGCACGGGGCGTCAATCGCCGCGCTGATCGTCGAACCGGTCGCCGGCAACATGAATCTGGTGATGCCGCGACCGGAATTCCTGCAGGCGATGCGCAGACTATGCAGCGAGCACGGCGCGGTGTTGATTTTCGACGAAGTGATGACCGGTTTCCGGGTTGGCGCCGGCTGCGCGCAGGGCCTCTACGGGATTACGCCGGATCTGACCACGCTTGGCAAGGTGATTGGCGGCGGTTTGCCGGTGGGTGCTTTCGGCGGTCGCCGGGAGATCATGAGCCAGGTGGCGCCCCTCGGTCCGGTGTACCAGGCCGGCACGCTGTCCGGCAACCCGGTGGCCGTGGCGGCAGGTCTGGCGACTCTGAAGTGCGTCCGCGCGGCTGGTTTCTACGAGCAGTTGACGCAGCGCACCCGACAGCTGACCGATGGCTTGCGGGCTGCAGCCGAGAAGAACGGTGTCCCCTTTTCGGCGCAGGCAGTGGGGGGCATGTTCGGGCTCTACTTCCGTCCCGAGTGTCCGCAGACCTACGCCGAAGTAATGAGCTGCGATGTGCAGGCCTTCAACCGCTTCTTCCACGGCATGCTTGACGCTGGCCACTATTTCGCTCCCGCAGCTTACGAAGCCGGTTTCGTTTCGGCAGCACATGGAGAGGCCGATATTGCAGCGACCGTCGCTGCGGCCGAAGCGCTCTTCAAGGCTTGGTAAGAGACTGGCAAAAGCCTGCCAGCGCGCGGTAAGCGTCAGCGGCGGGCGGTGCCGCGCAGGGCTGCCTCGTTCAGGCGGTCCTGCGGTTGGCGGCGCGGTTGCTCTTGATTCTGCGCTTTTCGAAATACTTCAGGCCGAAATACATGCCGCTGCCGATGATCACCATGCCGACGACCAGGGCCGAGTAGGCGACCTGCCAGGGAATGCCCTCGGTGATCATGGTGAATTCCGACATCCCACCCATGCCGGCCAGGACGTTGATCGGCATGAAGATGACGCTGAGAATCGTCAGTCGCTTGATGTCCTTGTTCTGGTTGATGTTGATCGCGCTGTCGGTGGCGTCCATCAGGAAGTTGAGCTTGTTGAACAGGAAAGCGGTGTGCCCATCGAGCGACTCGATGTCGCGCAGGATTTCGCGTCCGTCGGCCAGTTGTGCTTCGGAAAGGAACCTGCCGCGCAGCAGAAACGACAGCGCGCGGCGGGTATCGAGCACGTTGCGTCGGGTGCGCCCGTTGAGATCCTCGGCTTCGGAAACTGCCGCCAGGATCTCGGTGGCTTCCTGGTCGGTGATGTGTGAACGCAGCACCTGCCTGCCGACCCGCTCCAGTTCGGCATATACATCCTCGAGAGCATTTGCCGAGTACTCGACGTCTGCCGCATAGAGGTCGAGCAGAACATCCTTGCCGTCGGTCACGTAGCCGGGGCGCGTGCGTGCGCGTGCGCGCTGCAGGCGGAACACCGGCAGTTCCTCGGTGCGGATGGTGAACAGGATGTCGTTCTGCAGGATCAGCGCCACCGGGACGTTGCGCGATTCTTCCTTGGTGTCGAGCAAGAAGTCCGAATGCAGGTGCGTATGTCCCTCTTCGTCGACGTAGAAACGGGCGCTGGCTTCCAGGTCGGTCAGGCTGCCGGGATCGGGCAGGTCGACGTCAAAGCGGCGGCCAATCCAGCCGCGGATCTTCTTCGTCGGCGCGATCAGGTCGACCCAGATCGGGTTCAGGCCCTGCAGCTCCTCGGGGCGGGTGATGGTGAGCTGGCGCAGGTGGCCGTCGACCAGTTCGAAAGCGGTGACCGCTGTCTTCTCGTTGCGGTAGTGGCTGTCGTCGATCAGCTCTTCGAGGACGTCGTCGGAAAGTATGGCCAGGATCGGATCGGCGCCTTCCTTGACTTCTTCCCAGACGATCAGGCGCTCGTTCGCTTCCAGCGATTCGAGAATATAGGCGACTTCTTTCGGCGGCATCAGCCTGAGCTTCTGGCGCAGTTCGCGGCGATAGCGTTGCTGGATTTCGGCACTGGCTTCGTCGAGTGAGGGCGTGTCCTGGTCGCGCAACAGGGGCTCGACGAGTTCCTCGACGCGCTTTTGCAGCGAGAGCAATGAACGCACCTCGCTGAGATGTACGTCGGCGAGGCCTCTTTGCAGCGCATCGGGCGCCAGCCGCTTGTTTTCGTCGCTCAAAGTCCTACCTCGCCGATGTGAATGACGTACTGCAGAGCGCGCGAGTTTAGCACTGCCGCGCGGACGGGATGCACCCTTGCCGAAGCTTTTTTCCTCAATCGAAACAGGATGAAATCGCGCCAGCGCCAGCGCTTCCTTCGTTGCTGACAAAGGGCCCTTTTTGGCAGTTGTTGTCGCCTTGAATTCGCCCTAGAATCGCGCCTTCGTCGCCTCCCTGCAGGGGGCGACGAGAACTTCTGGGGGAGACTTCCCAACGCTGAGCCGTGACAGGCTGCATCAGCCTGCCCGACCCGCCGCCAGGGCGAGGAAGAGCCGGGCAATCGCATTGCGAGCAGACTTCACGGAGGGGAAATGAGCACCGAGAATGCAGAAGAGGGCGCGAGTCCGGGTTTGGCAGCGACCGCTTTGGCGGCGATGGGCGTCGTCTTTGGCGACATCGGCACCAGCCCACTGTACACCATGAAGGAGGTCTTCGGCGGTCACCATCCGCTGCCGATCGACACCGACACCGTCCTGGGAATCTTGTCACTGGTTTTCTGGGCGCTGACGATCACCGTCTCCCTCAAGTACGTGCTGTTCATCATGCGCGCCGACAACAAGGGCGAGGGTGGCATCATGGCCCTCACCGCCCTCGCCCTGCGTACCGCCAATGCCTCGCCCCGCATATTGTGGGCCTTGTCGGCGCTGGGCATTTTCGGTGCCGCGCTTTTTTACGGCGACGCCGTGATCACCCCGGCGATGTCAGTGCTCTCGGCCGTCGAGGGGCTTGAAGTCGTGACGCCGCTGCTCAAGCCCTACGTGCTGCCCGTCACCGTCGGCATTCTGGTGGTGCTGTTTGCCGGTGGTGCTGTTTGCCGTCCAGCGACACGGAACGGCTGCCGTTGCCGCCTTGTTCGGCCCGCTGATGATGTTCTGGTTCGCCACGCTCGCGCTCGGCTTGTGGAACGTGATCGAGCATCCGTACGTTCTCGTGGCTATCAATCCCTGGTACGCGCTGGTTTTCATCTTCGACCACCAGGGAATGGCCTTCTTGGCGCTGGGCTCGGTGGTGCTGGCGATCACCGGCGGCGAAGCACTCTACGCCGATATGGGTCACTTCGGTCGCCGCTCGATCAAATGGGCATGGTTCGCCTGCGTTTTTCCGCTGCTTTACCTCAACTACCTCGGCCAGGGGGCCTTGTTGCTCGCCGATCCAACGGCGATCAGCA
>JEMX01000001.1:15526-15653 GCA_000585055.1 Candidatus Accumulibacter appositus | reverse complement strand
ACGGCCGCACGCGCGAACCCTTGACGCTCGCCGCGATCGTGCCGCCGCTCACCGTCAGGTTCCTGACCGCCCCCTTGTTGACGTAACTGCGCCCGCGCGGCAAGCGGTTGTCGTAGTCGATATGGGT
>JEMX01000001.1:1400-15267 GCA_000585055.1 Candidatus Accumulibacter appositus | reverse complement strand
CGCGCCGTCATTGCGCGCGCAGCGCAGCAATCCAGGGCGAGGCAAGGCGCTCGAGGTGGCCAGTGGCATGGCTTCCGCTGCGCATCCCCGCCCTATCGCGGAAAGTGGCCGCGGGCCAGCCGGATCGCTCGACTGCCGCGTCGCCGTCATTGCGAGCGTAGCGAAGCAATCCAGGGCGAGGCAAGGCGCCTGAGGTGGCCATCGGCATGGTTTCCGCTGCGGTTTCCAGCCGTGTCGCGGGAAGTGGCCGCCCCGTGTCGCGGGAAGTGGCCGCCGGCCAGCCGGCTTGCCGGACTGCCGCGTCGCTACGCTCCTCGCAGTGACGGCGTGCAGGGCGACCGTGTCGGGTGGGCGAACGAGTGCCTTGGGCTGCCGCGCCGTCGTCATTGCGAGCGCAGCGAAGCAATCCAGGGCGTGGCAAGGCGCGTGAGGTGGCCATCGGCATGGTTTCCGCTGCGGTTTCCAGCCGTGTCGCGGGAAGTGGCCGCCGGCCAGCCGGCTTGCCGGACTGCCGCGCCGCCGTCATTGCGAGCGCAGCGAAGCAATCCAGGGCGTGGCAAGGCGCTCGAGGTGGCCATCGGCGTGGCTTCCGCTGCGGTTCCCCGCCCTATCGCGGGAAGTGCTCGCGGGCCAGCCAGTTCGCTGGACTGCCGCGTCGCTACGCTCCTCGCAGTGACAGCGTGCGGTGCGGCGGCGTGCGGGGGACGGTGTGCGGGCGACGGTGTCGGGTGGGCGAACGAGTGGCCTGGGCTGCCGCGCCGCCGTCATTGCGAGCGCAGCGAAGCAATCCAGGGCGTGCCAAGGCGCTCGAGGTGGCCATCGGCATGGCTTCCGCTGCGGTTTCCAGCCCTGTCGCGGGAAGTGGTCGCACGCCAGCCGATTTGCTGGACTGCCGCGTCGCTACGCTCCTCGCAGTGACGGTGTGCGGGGCGACGGTGCCGGTCTGCCGATCAGCGGGTTGGACTCCAGTACGTTGATCGCTTCGACGATCTCCCGTATGCGTGACGCAGGATCCTCGATCTCATACCTGGCGAGGTGATCCAGGCGGCGATCAAGATCGTTACCGACCTCCGGTGCCAATTCGATGCGCGACATTCTCAGCGCAGGCGCTGCCGTGGTGTCGGTGCGGGCACCGCCTTGCCGGCAAGGCGTTCTTCAAGAAAGGCGCGCGTTTCCTGCCAGGAAATCGTTTCTCCAGAGGCGGCGATTCGGGCATAGCGATCCTCTGCAAGCTGATCGAAATCCCCGTGCCGCTCTTCCTGCTCCGCCTTCTCCGCGATCGCGGCGAGGATGAAAGCATGGGTGGTGGTACCGGCACGTCTGGCGGCCTCGGCAACGCGAATTTTGAGGTCTTCCGGCAAACGGATCGTCGTCGTGGGCATGTTCGACTCCAGTCGTTTCATAAGCAAGAAGCGACCGTAGCGCCTTCGCGCTACAGGAAGCCATCCAAAGTCATCTACGGTAGCCACGCTTTTCCGCACTTGGGGCGTGGAAACGGGCGGGCGCCCGAAGAGTTCGGCGGATGCATCTGCCCCAAGGGTGCCCGTTTCACACAAAACGCCTTAAGCCACTCTGTGAGAATGGAAGTGAAAAAAACTTCTCGCGCCTCGACTACAATTGAGCGCGCTAGACTGTGCCGAGGATAAGAGCATATGAGTGCGGAGCATGCTTTGAAACATACTGACGCATTCGGGAAGCTCGAACACGGGGCGGATGGAAGTGCGGTTCGCTGGCATTCGCTGATCGATCACATGATCGACGTGGCGGCTTGCTTTCAACGTTTGGCGCACTGTCGTTCGATTCGGCGCGCCATGGAAAAGACTTCAGGACGCCAGCCCACCGAGCAGGATATTGCACGCCTCAGCGTGCTGGCTTTTCTGCACGACATTGGCAAGGCAAATAGCGGATTTCAGGCCAAGCGCTGGAAGAACGGGATACCGGCTGCCTGGCCGGTGAGGATCGTTGCCGGGCACGGCCGCGAGACATGCAAACTCTTCGAAGTACCGACAGCTGCCGCAGCGTTAGAGCCGCTGATCGAGCAAATCTGTACCTGGGGCGCGGCCTGTGATTCATTGCTGAGTGCCAGCATCAGTCATCACGGGCGACCGATAAAGGACTGTACCGGCGGCGGCGTGACCATCTGGAAAACGCAGGCCGGAGCATACGATCCTGCGGCGGTGTTGAAAACCATAGCCGACTGCGGCTTGACTCTCTATCCTCTGGCCTTCCAGCCTGGCGGTGACTGCTTGCCGGAAAAACCAGCATTTGGTCATCTGTTCGCCGGTCTCGTTCAACTGGCTGACTGGCTGGGCTCGGACACCCGCTTCTTCAAGTTTTCTGATCCCGGGGAGGCTAGGGCGGCAAGGGCTCCTGAACTCGCTGATGAGGCCATTACCACCCTCGGCCTGGACGCGGAAGACTGGCGCGACCGACTCATCGCGACCACGCCGGGCTTTGCCAGCACCTTTGGCGGATTCCCACCACACCCCATTCAAGCCGCCATGGCCGACGACAGCCTCGGGCCGCTGGTGATCCTTGAATCGGAAACCGGCAGCGGCAAGACCGAGGCGGCTCTCTGGCGTTATTTGCAGCTTTTCCGCGCAGGAGAGGTCGATAGCCTCTACTTTGCCCTGCCAACGCGAGTCGCCGCGAGCCAGCTATACAAACGGGTGCAGGATACTCTGAAGCGCCTGTGGCCGGAAAATCCGCCCATGGCCCTGCGCGCCCTGCCGGGCTACGTTGCCGCCGATGGCGAAGAAGCCAAGGCGCTGCCCGATTTCAAGGTTCTGTGGAGCGATGATCTTAATGATCAGGCGGCCCCGCAACGCTGGGCGGGCGAAAGCGCCAAGCGTTTTCTCGCCGCGCCGGTCGCGGTCGGCACCATCGATCAGGCATTGCTCGGCGCCCTGCAAGTGGCCCATGCCCACCTGCGCCACGCTACCCTGGCTCGCAGCCTGCTGGTGGTCGACGAAGTGCACGCTTCCGATGCCTACATGACGGTCCTGCTCGAACAGTTGCTCAAGGCGCACCTGAACTGCGGCGGGCATGCCGTATTGCTCTCCGCGACGCTGGGCTCCAGCGCTCGCAGCCGCTATCTCGCGCTCACCCGGGAACGCCGGGCCTCTTCGCTGCTCGCAGCGGTACCCTTCGACCTTGCCTGTCAGGTGCCCTATCCTGCGATTTCCGACCAATGGAGCCTGCGCGCGGTAGCGGGCACGGGCCAGTCCAAGCGTGTGCACTGGAGCACGAGCGACATCATCGATTCCCCCGAGCAAATTGCCGAACTGGCGCTGTCGGCTGCCGCTCAGGGGGCCAAGGTGCTGATCGTTCGCAACACCGTACCCGCCGCCGTAGCCACCCTCGCGGCGCTCGAAGCCAGGGTGCCCGACCGGGCGTGGCTGTTCCAGGTGAAGGGCGTGGTTACGCTACATCACAGCCGTTTCAGCCGCCAGGACAGGCCGCTGCTCGATGCCGCCATCGAAGGATGCTTGGGCAAAAAGCGGTCAAGCGGCGCCTTGATCGTCGTTGGCACCCAGACGCTCGAACAGAGCCTCGATATCGACGCGGATTTCCTGATCACCGACCTGTGCCCGATGGACGTCCTGCTGCAGCGCATCGGTCGTCTACATCGCCACGCCAACGAGCGTCCCGAGCCTTACCGGATCGCTCAGGTCTTGGTCCTGACGCCGCTTGGGAATGACTTGACGCCACTGTTGACCCACGTGAAGAACGGGCTCGGACGCTTCCGGAATGGTGGCGGTGTCTATGATGACCTGCGCATCCTCGAAGCTACCCGCCGACTGCTGGCCGAAAAGTCGGAAGTGAACATCCCCGACGACAACCGCTTCCTCGTCGAAGCGGCGACGCATCCAGCGCGGCTTGAAGCCTTGCAGACCGAACTCGGTGAGGCGTGGCAAAGCCTGGCCGCAAAGCTCGAAGGAGATGTCAGCGCGGAAAAAACCATCGGTCACCTGCATGCGCTGGACGTGGAACGAGAGTTTGGCCAAGAGGAATTTCCTAGTGGCGTTCAAGTTGGCACTCGGCTCGGTGCGCAGGACAGAGTGGTGCACTTTGACCCAGAACAACCCGGCCCCTTTGGCGAACCGCTCAAGACCCTTCCCATCCGATACCACCTGCTGCCCAAAGACCTGTCACCCGATGCGGAACCCACCGCTGTCAGGTACCAGGAAGACTGCACCAGTTTTCGCTTGGGCGAAGCACTCTTTCGCTATAGCCGCCTGGGGCTGGAAGGTCTCAAGAACCAATAACCCGTTGCCGGAGATTCGCCGTGACGCTGCTCTACAACCTGCTCGATGAGCCCCTGATCCGAACCCGGCTGGTTGCTGACGGCCAGCCCCGATCCTTTAGCTTGCCCGGCTTGTTCGTTGCGCTGGGGCACGACGCGGTTAGAGACTTCCCCGCTTTACGCCCTCATCAACGGCACCCGTGGCATGCCTTTCTCGTGCAACTGGCGGCGATCGCCCTGCATCGTGCCGGCCAAAGCGAGCTTTTCGATAGCGAGGCGACCTGGAAACAGGCTCTCCTGGATCTCACGCCCGAACACCCGGATGGTGCGGCCTGGTGCCTGATTGCACCGCACGACCGACCGGCGTTCATGCAGGCGCCGGTGCCGGGAGGGAAAATCGACGACTGGAAAAACACTCTTCGCGCTGCTGACGAACTGGACATGCTGGTGACCTCGAAGAACCACGATCTGAAGTCCGCTCGAATGCGTCATGCTGAACCGGACGACTGGGTAATGGCCTTGATCAGCATCCAGACGCAAGAAGGCTTTCTGGGCGCGGGAAACTACGGCATCTCGCGCATGAATGGCGGATTTGCTAGCCGCCCGGCGATCGGTGTGGTGCCCAAAGGGCATTGGGGCCAGCGTTGGGCACGAGATGTCAGAGCCCTCCTGACTAATCGGGAGGCGATCGTTGACCAGCAAGGGCTGAAAGCCGTCGGAGGCCTTAGCCTCGTGTGGCTGCAACCTTGGGATGGTGAAGCTAGCCTACCTTTTTGCGCGTTGGATCCCTGGTACATAGAAATCTGTCGCCGAATCCGTCTGGTATCTGGCGTAGAAATTCCTGCCGCGTATGCCATCGCCACCGGAAGCAAAGTTGCCCGGATTGACGCCAAAAGCCGCAACGGGCTGACAGGCGACCCGTGGATGCCAATTGATATAGCCGCCGAGAAAGCCCTTACCATAAACGCTGAAGGGTTCCACTATCGACTTGCTGCTGAGTTGCTTTTCGGCAACAAGTTTTACCGCCCGGTTGCGCAGATTATCAGCGCTGACGACGGAGCACACGGCCTTGTCGTGCTGACTCAAGGTGTCACCAGGGGGCAAGGAAAGACAGAGGGCTACCACGAACGGCGTGTACCAATCTCACCCAAAGTCTGCCGGTTCATGTTGCAGCAGCACACCGACCTTTTGGCAAAGGTGGCATCGGAGCGCGTGAGTGCCATCAGCCAAGTACGATCCGTGCTCTGGACTGCCCTTGCGGCATTGTTTGACAAGGGCTCTGCCAAAGACAAGTTCTCGGATAGCGCAAAGAACAAGGCCAGCGACTTCAGTAAGCCCTTTGAGCAATCCGAAGACGCGCGTTTCTTCATCGCTTTGAACGAAGAAATCGAATCCAACCAACCGGACGAGCAGCGCTTGAAATGGCTGTCGTCGATGGCCGATGTTGCCGAAGCCATCCTGAAACACGCATTCACCGCCGGACCACAGTGCGGCGAGCAACGCTACCGTGCCCAGGCCGCCGCCTTGTCCCGATTCCACAGTGGTTTGCGAAACCCCAAGACGCTGCCAGATTTGGCCAACCACCTTCGCCAACGATCCATTGAGAAGGAACTTTCATGAGCACCCATGACGCCGATGCGCCGGGCCGGCCTCCGCCTGCTGAAGACCTATCACGCAAGCAGGAGAGTCCGATTTCCAGGCTGGCGAGAATCATTACCCAGGCCGCCCGCTTCAATGGCGATGCGCATGGTTTGGACAACGGCGAGCACGCCGCCTTGGCACGCCTCGACCCGGACTGCGAGTTTCGTCCGCATCAAATTGCCGCGCTATCCCGAGCTCTGGTCTATGCCGACCTTGCGCCGGAAAGCTGGCAAGCTGATAGGTGGCGGCGTTGGGCGATGATTGCCCACGGAATGGCATTGGCCGGCCACGATAGCAGTCGACGTCTTGGGCAGCAACTCAGTGCGGCGGGGGTCTCGGAGTCGAGAGTCACCAAGTTGTTGACGGCACGTGGCGATGCTTTCAGGCAACTCGTTCCGCGTTTGCTGCGACTGCTGGCCAGCAAGGAGGGGCAGGCACCCAACTGGTTTGATCTCGGTGGCCTGATCCTCAACCAGGGCCGCGATGAGCAAGCTGCCGAAGCCATACGCCTGCGAATTGCCGGCAGTTTCTTCTCTGCCGAAGCCAAGAAACCCAAACACTGATTCCCTCACTGGAGCCTGACCATGCCCATTCCGCGTTTCATTCAGATTCACACCTTGCACACGTACCCGGCCGCACTGCTCAATCGTGACGATGCAGGACTTGCCAAACAATTGCCATTGGGCAACGCCGTCCGTACCCGGATCTCTTCGCAGTGCCTGAAGCGGCACTGGCGGGTAGTGGAAGACCAGTTCGCTCTGTCTTGCCTGGACGTGCCCATGGCGATTCGCTCGCGTGGCACACTCGAATTGATCAGCAAACGGCTTCAGGAAAGCGGAGTTTCGGAGGCTATGGCTCAGGCCGCAGCAGAAGCCATGCGGGATGCTGGTTTGCTGGACAAGGGTGGCAAAGAAAAGAAGGGGGAAGACGCTTTGAAAACAGGCCAGGCGGTCTTGCTCGGAAAGCCTGAGATCGACTATCTGGTCAAACGGTGCGCGGAACTGGCGAGTGGTGACGTAGATGAAAAAGCGCTCAAGGCATCAATCGCCCTATGGCTGAGAGGCAAAGATGAAAAGAAAAATATCGAGGCCCTCAAGCACGGCAGTGGTCTCGAATCCGCCCTGTTTGGTCGCATGGTGACCTCGGACGTATTGACCAGCCGCGAGGCCGCCGTTTACGTGGCGCATGCATTCACCGTTCACCAGGCTCAGGTGGAAAACGACTATTTCACGGTGGTGGACGATCTGCTGCAGGATGCAGGGGAACTGGGGTCAGCTGGCATCTTCGACACCGAACTCGCCTCCGGCCTTTACTACGGCTATGTCGTAGTCGATGTGCCGCAGCTTGTTCAGAACCTGGAGGGCGAGGACTTCAAGGATTGCTTCGCATCCGGCACCCCAGCCGAGCGTCGCGTGCTGGCTGGGCGGGTCGTACAGCATTTGTTGCATCTGGTCGCCACCGTCAGCCCAGGCGCCAAACGCGGTTCCACCGCGCCTTTCGACTGGGCCAAGTTCATGCTCGTTGAAGCAGGCGATTGGCAACCGCGCAGCCTGGCCGGGGCCTTCCATGATGCACTGCCGTTGGATGGAAAGGAGGGCACGATTCGCCAGCGGGCTGTAAATCGACTGACCAAGGAAATCGCCGCCATGGACGACGCCTATGGTGCGCCCCTTTCTCGCCATTTCCTCGCCGTTGACCAGGAGGTAGAAGTGCCTGGCGCCGAGCGGTTGAACCTGGGCCGTCTGGCGGATTGGGCAAAGGAAATCATCGAACAAGGAACGTGCTGAAATGGCTCGCCATCTCTTGATGCGGCTGGAGGCACCATTAATGGCCTTTGGCGGCGAGGCCATCGACAACTACGGCGTGATTCGCGACTTTCCCGCGCTGTCCATGGTCACGGGCCTGTTGGCAAACGCCCTGGGCTACCGGCGGGAAGAGAGCGAATTGCATGATCGTTTGCAGGTCCGCTTGTTGGTTGGGGCGCGGCTGGACAACCAAGTGCAGCGGCTAACCGATTTCCAGACCGCGCAACTAAGCAAGGATGACAAGGGTTGGACGACCTCGGGAATTGCCGAGGAACGTCGCGGAGGGGCAGATTCCTACAAGTCGCCGCATCTGCGTTACCGCGACTATCACGCCAGTCTGAATGTCCTCGTTGCCTTGCGGCTTGAGCCTGCTGCCGAATCCCCGACGCTGGATGAGCTGGCTCAGGCCCTCGATCATCCGGCACGCCCGCTGTTCATTGGCCGCAAGACCTGTCTGCCCAGTCGGCGCGTCTTCGCTGGCTGGCACGAAGCCGAGAACGTGCTCGCTGCGCTGCAAACGGCGCACCTGCCCGACAAGGCCAGGCACCTGCGCGTGCAGTGGCCGGAAGGCGAGGGCATCCTCGCCGGCGATCGTTCGCTGGATCTGTGCGACGAGCGCAACTGGAAGAGCGGCGTCCACGGCGGTTGGCGGCCTGTGCGC
Organism: Candidatus Accumulibacter appositus; assembly: GCA_000585055.1. Taxonomy (GTDB): domain Bacteria; phylum Pseudomonadota; class Gammaproteobacteria; order Burkholderiales; family Rhodocyclaceae; genus Accumulibacter; species Accumulibacter appositus. The sequence continues at coordinate 6,914 of JEMX01000001.1, read as the reverse complement.
GAAGGCCACTTTCCCCTGCCGGGATCACCAACATGAGCTTTCAGCTATTGCGGCTGCAGCCCGATCCCACTGTATTGGCCCCTTGGGCGACTCGCCATAGACTGCTATCGCCGGATGGCGATTACGGCTACGCCTTGCATGCCTTGCTTAGTGAAACCTTTGGCGAATTGGCCCCGAAGCCGTTCCATTATCTGGGCGGGCGCCAAGGTCTGCTGGCTTACACGTCGGCCGACCTGGAAATGCTGCGCCTGAATGCCAGCCTCGCTCCGCCGGACGTGGCCCGGGCGCTTGGGCTGGATAATCTGGATGCTCGCGCATTTCCCAGCGCCTGGCAGAAAGGGCAGCGTCTAGGTTTCGAGGTGCGGGTTCGTCCTGTAGTGCGCAGCAAGGATGGCCGAGAGATGGATGCTTTTCTGCATGCTGTGGAGGGCGCGGTTGACGCCGGGCAAATCGCCGGCAATGGCAGCAGTGCTCAGCGTACCGCGATCTACGCCGACTGGCTGGCGAAGCAGTTTGATGTCGATGGTGCGGCGCGAATTGCCGAAGCGCACCTCGATTCCTTCCGGCTCACTCGCGTCCTGCGTAAAGCGGGGAGCGGCGACAATGGCCGGCGGAAGACAACCAACAACGCCGGACCGGATGTCGTCTTCAAGGGTCAATTACTGGTGGGAGACCCGCCGGGCTTCAACCGCTTGTTGGCGAGAGGCATAGGGAGGCACCGGGCTTTCGGTTTCGGTATGTTGTTGCTCAGGCCCGCGGGGTCATGCTGAAGGGACGCCTCGGGCTGGAAACGGCACGTATTCTGCATACCGACCGCCACGGTCTGATCTGGCTCGAACGCGGCGAACTGTGTGTTATCGATGGTTGCCTGCATTTTCTCGCCGGCAAGGACTCGCTCACCCCTCACATTCTGCAGGTGCCGCATCAAGCCGTATCGATGATTCTGCTCGGGCCAGGCAGCAGCGTCACCCACGATGCGCTTCGCTTGCTCGCCCGCCATGGAACCCTGATGGCCGCAGTGGGACAGGATGGCGTCCGAACCTACACCGCGCCGCCATTGTTGCCGGATCGCTCGGATGTCGCCAGGCGCCAAGCTGAGTTATGGGGAAGTCCGCGGCGACGCATCAGCGTTGCCCGGCAGATGTATGCGCTGCGCTTGGGCGAGGTTCTACCGCACCGTGAGCTGGACACATTGCGAGGGATCGAAGGCGCAAGAGTCAAAGCGATCTATCGGCTGATGGCGGAGAAATATGGCATACCCTGGGAAGGCAGGCACTACGATCGCAACAACCCGGGTGCAGCAGACATGGCAAATCAAGGCATCAATCATGCGGCAACCGCGGTGCAGGGAGCAGCCGCCATCGCCGTGCAGGCATTGGCGGCGATTCCGCAACTCGGTTTCATTCATGAGGATTCAGGGCAGGCATTTGTGCTCGATATCGCCGATCTTTTTCGGGACACGATCACTCTTCAGATCGCCTTCCCGGCGGCGAAGAAGTCCATCAATGGCGACGAAACGACTATCGACCGCCTTGTCCGCCGGGAGGCGTCCACCGTGTTTCGCAAGCAGGATGTCATTGCCAGCATGATCGACAAGATCAAGCTCGTACTACGGACGGAGGAAAACGATGGCGCTGGTAGTCATAGTGACGCGTGATGTGACCTATCGATACCGAGGCTTCCTGGCGTCGGTGATGCTGGAGGTCGCACCAACCGTCTACATCTCGCCGCGTATGAGCCCGGCAGTCAGGGAACGGGTCTGGGGTACTCTGTCAGCCTGGCATTCGGCAGAGCCCCAAGGCAGCGTAGTCGTTGTATGGCGTGATCTGAATGAAACCGGCGGTGTCGGCATCGCGACACTTGGGGAGCCGCCAAGGGAGTTGGTGGAGGTTGACGGCCTGTGGTTGGTCAAACGTATGGTATAAATCGCTCTTTAAAAATATGAATCAATATTAACGTTTTCTCTTTTGGATCATAGGGCTATCTACTAGAGTTTCCCCCGCGCCAGCGGGGATAGGCCCTCCTCCTAAGCCGACCGGAGTTACCGATCTGGGTTTCCCCCGCGCCAGCGGGGATAGGCCCTGATGATTTGCGCTCGCGCTTGAATCCGCAATGTTTCCCCCGCGCCAGCGGGGATAGGCCCATCGGATGCGGCCGCTCCTGGCTTGAAATCGAGTTTCCCCCGCGCCAGCGGGGATAGGCCCTCGCGAAACGCTTAGAAGTCAGTCAGGCCGATGTTTCCCCCGCGCCAGCGGGGATAGGCCCTGCTCATTGATCTGTGCGCGCCAATCAGCAAGGTTTCCCCCGCGCCAGCGGGGATAGGCCCCAAAGACCAGCGCCATTGCTAATACGCTGACCGTTTCCCCCGCGCCAGCGGGGATAGGCCCTGCACCACGACGGACACATCATCGCCCGGCTTGTTTCCCCCGCGCCAGCGGGGATAGGCCCACCATGCCATTTACTGCATTCGCCTCGCAGCAGTTTCCCCCGCGCCAGCGGGGATAGGCCCCGAACGAAACGCGCACAGCACAAGGCTCGCCCGTTTCCCCCGCGCCAGCGGGGATAGGCCCGTTGGATAATCAATTCCGCTAGCTTTGGCGGAGTTTCCCCCGCGCCAGCGGGGATAGGCCCCACTAGCACGCGCTATAAGCTGCGCCAAGGGTGTTTCCCCCGCGCCAGCGGGGATAGGCCCGGATGCTCGCTTGCCTTCGCCTCAACTAGAGGGTTTCCCCCGCGCCAGCGGGGATAGGCCATAGAGTGCAAAACCCGCACATGTGCGGAATATGTTTCCCCCGCGCCAGCGGGGATAGGCCCTTGCAACCGAGTTGGGTATCGCGCTGACAAAGGTTTCCCCCGCGCCAGCGGGGATAGGCCCAGTCCGCGATTAGACGTTAATCATTCGCGGTCGTTTCCCCCGCGCCAGCGGGGATAGGCCCCTTACGGGCCAGGCCAGTCAAAACACCGCCACGTTTCCCCCGCGCCAGCGGGGATAGGCCCACGAAAGCTGCCGGCGTCGCCGTCGGGTTGGTGTTTCCCCCGCGCCAGCGGGGATAGGCCCAGCACGAAGTCGTCGACATAGCGGCAGTAGCGGTTTCCCCCGCGCCAGCGGGGATAGGCCCTTCGGTCCCCGTGTTTTGGCGGCATCCAGCGCGTTTCCCCCGCGCCAGCGGGGATAGGCCCTCATGTTGAACCCCTGCGGCGATACCGACTCGGTTTCCCCCGCGCCAGCGGGGATAGGCCCTTGCCTTTGAATATGGAAGCTATCAAGGCTCTGTTTCCCCCGCGCCAGCGGGGATAGGCCCACACTATGTATTCCACACGCCTGAGGATGATCGTTTCCCCCGCGCCAGCGGGGATAGGCCCTGCAGCGCGGATGTCGGCCTGCGCGACAAGCAGTTTCCCCCGCGCCAGCGGGGATAGGCCCCAGGGTGCATGCTCGCCCGCACGCGGCCCCCGGTTTCCCCCGCGCCAGCGGGGATAGGCCCCGATGATTGCCGCAAAGGCGGCAGAAATGACTGTTTCCCCCGCGCCAGCGGGGATAGGCCCCAGACTTACCGACTTGGTTGGTCCGAGCAGTGGTTTCCCCCGCGCCAGCGGGGATAGGCCCACAAGGAGAAAACAAATGAACTGCACGTTAGAGTTTCCCCCGCGCCAGCGGGGATAGGCCGTTGAGTCAATCGACGCGCTGCGCGAAGGCTTCGTTTCCCCCGCGCCAGCGGGGATAGGCCCTGTGCCAAGGGGGACGGGGTGACGTTTCCGCTGTTTCCCCCGCGCCAGCGGGGATAGGCCCACGCCGGCAGTGCTCGGGGAGGTGAATTTTAGGTTTCCCCCGCGCCAGCGGGGATAGGCCCGCAGACCTCCAAGTTACTGCCGGGTCGCGCCAGTTTCCCCCGCGCCAGCGGGGATAGGCCCCTCAAAGCAGACCTCGCGTCGCCGACATTCACGTTTCCCCCGCGCCAGCGGGGATAGGCCATCGTCTTCTTTGCTCCCGAAGGCGGCGGCTACGTTTCCCCCGCGCCAGCGGGGATAGGCCCTCAAACGGCATTTGATGGACTGCTCCGGGAAGGTTTCCCCCGCGCCAGCGGGGATCTGTTGATAGCTGCGCACACCGTCGTGCAGGGCCATCGCGCAGGCACGGTCGATCAGCGTGCGGGGGTAGCGCTTGACCAGGCTGACGATGCCCCACAGGCGGCGCTGACCGACGCGCCCCTCTTGATCAAAGAGGCACTGGCACAACTGCTCGGCGGCCGGGCCGATGGCCTTGGCCTCGCTCAAGATGCGACGGGTTTCCCGCGACGGATTGAAGGGACGCTCCTCGTCGGGCAAGATCACGCTGCCCGGCTGCGCCGCCCGAGGTTGGGTGCGCAGCAAGGCCTGCGACTGGAAGTCGCGAATCTCGAGGTGCTGCTCGAACAGGCGGACCAGCACGCGGCTGCCGATATGCGCCGGACGGGCGGCATAGCTGCTGTGGTCGACGCGTACACAGCTGTCGTCGCAGACCGTACGTAGCGACTCGGTGAAATAGGCGAACCCCTGCAACGGCAAAGCCTTGAGCAGCGGGCGTTCCTCCTGGAACATCGCCTCGACCTGACGTTTGGCACTGCCGTGAATGCGTTGCGCCGCCCAGCGCGTCTCCCACTGTTCGAGGAACACGTTCTGCTCCTCGATCGAGGCGAAGCGTCGCCCCTTGAGCGCCGTACTCTGAGTATGCTGAATGGCGTTCTCGACGCTGCCTTTGCGATTCGGATCCCGGACCCGCGCGGGGTCGGCCACGACGCCGTAATGCGTGAGCACGGCTGCATAGACCGGGTTGAGCTGCGGCTCGTACAGGTCGGGCTTGATGACCCCTTCCTTCAGGTTGTCGAGGACCACGTACTGGCTGCTGCCGCCGAAATAGCGCCAGGCCTGCTCGTGCAGCCTGGCCCAGGCTTCCTGGCTGGACTTCCAGACCACCCGTCGAAAGCTGCGCCGGGAATAGCGCAGGGTCATGACAAACAAACGCGGCCGACGATAGCGCTCGGTGCCCGGGTAAAGCGTCATCGCCCCTTCGCCATAGTCGACCTGCGCCTCTTCGCCGGCGGCGAATTCCAGTCGGTCAAACTGCGCCGGCGCGGGTGCGATCAGCGTCCCGGGAAAGCGCTTGACGCTGTTGTAGCTGGCCGAAAAGCCGAACTGATCGACGAGGTCCTGGTAGATCGCCGTGAAGTTGCGGCGAAGCTGTAACTGCGCCTCGATGAAGGCGCGGTGCGGCTCACAGGCGGAAGTCGATGGCCGGCTCGGCGCCGGTGGCCGGGGTGGGGGAATTTGACCGGGAGGGCCGGTGGCCACCCCGGGGGAATTTGCCACCCCGGGGGAATTTGCCCCTTCGCTCGCAAAACGCCGCGCCAGACTGCGGATCGTCTTGCGATCGATTTCGGTGATGCGGGCAATTTCGCGCTGACTCTTTCCTGCGGCCAGCAGCGTGAAGACGGTGGTTTGCAGATGTGGCTTCAAGACGTTCACTCCAGACTCCCC
>JEMX01000001.1:623-1357 GCA_000585055.1 Candidatus Accumulibacter appositus | reverse complement strand
CGTCCTGCCCGGGGTGCTCCGAAAGCGACAAAAACGGCGCTCTATTGCTCCGTCACGCGACCCTCAGGGTGGGGGATTTTGAAGTGACCAAACGTGGGGGAATTTGACCGGCCAACGGGGGCAAGCGACAGGTGTCGCGTCGCCACGCTCCTCGCATTGATTGCGTGGGGTGTGTGGCGGTGCAGCCGTCATTGCAAGCAAAGCAATTCAGGGGCGCGGTTGTCAAGCTCAACGCCGAGTTTTTCGCGTATGGCCGCTACCAGGCCAATTTTCTTTTGCAATCTCGGGGTTTGCGATTGCGTTTCGAAGAAGCCTGCGAGATCGGCTGAGAGGCAAGGGTGGTCGGGTGATGGGGCATCGCCCGATGAATCGGGCTCCTACAGGGGGGCGATGCCCGGCTTTGACGCCAGCTGCAGGAGCGAAAGCGGCTTTCATGCTCACGCAGCAAGCTCTCGGTACGTTTTTCGGCAAGGTGAGTGTTCCTTGCTTTCAGTACATATTGACAATTACCGATGTTGTGGAACATACCTCCGGCATGAGTGAGCTTGCCGAAAAACTGCGTGATCTCGCGCGGTCGCGGGGTCTGATCCGCCGATGCAGGGGGCGCTGGCTGAGGTGGCACTCCGGGTGCCGGTGTCTTCACGCCCTCGATGCTGCGCGAAGGCCCGTGCGACCCGCAAAATATCGGTGGCCGTGGCGTGCCAGTCAAACGGCTGGCAAGGAAGGCACGTGTC
>JEMX01000001.1:402-599 GCA_000585055.1 Candidatus Accumulibacter appositus | reverse complement strand
GTCCACAGTGGGCCGCCGATTCCTTCGCCAGCAAATGCCCACGTGTTGGGTTCCAGCAGGGCGCCTCGTTGCCGGCCGTGCCAACGGCTGCGGTGGAATCAGTCGGGGAGCCGTGTCGCGTTCAGGTAATTCCGGACGCCGTAATGTCACTCCTGAAACGCTGCCCCTACGTCACGAGCGCTGTGCAGGACGCGCGC
>JEMX01000001.1:0-125 GCA_000585055.1 Candidatus Accumulibacter appositus | reverse complement strand
TCACCGGCGGCGATCTCGTCGATCCGCCGCCGCAGGTTCTCGAATACCTGGCCGGCAGGAATTCCCGGGCCACCTTCCATGCCTCTCTGCACTTCGGCTCGCAGCGCCTCAAGCTTGAGGGCTTG